>DBRH01000015.1:17133-28207 GCA_002305955.1 Kosmotogaceae bacterium UBA1373 | reverse complement strand
GTAACAGTCGTAGGCCGCCTGCGCGATCTCCCCGGGCGTTATCGGCAGGGCCGGTTGTTGCTCTCTGGTCACCTCGGCCCCAGTCAGGGCCGCCGTTATTATGAGTTTATTCATCTTTTTGCCTCTGCTTATCCAGCGGAACCACACATGTACCGCTCGCCCTGCAAACGACTACCGGCTCGTCCAGCACCTCGGCCGCCGAATCGCTTATATCAGGTCTGGCCTGTATAACCTTTGTAGCCGTGAAAACCATCTTTCGCGATGTCCTGCCCCTGGAAACTATCTCGCCCGTGACCTCTATATAATCGCCGGCGTACACGGGAGAGAGGAATTCGATACTGTCGTAGGCCCTGAACAGTCCCTCGTCGCCATCGTTTCTTATAAGCAGCTCGGTCGCAACATCGCCGAACAGCTGCAGGAGCTTCGCCCCATCGACTAGATTGCCTCCGTAGTGAGCGTCGTGAAGGCTCATTCTGATCCTGAGAATCACTTTGTTCACTTTGCATACCCCCTTTATACAATTTTGCCTTTTCGAGTCTGCCCTGGCAAAGTTGACCAACACCGGTTAGAGGCATGTGGAACTCAATATTGTACTCTATGTCCTTCTTTCTTTACGGTCATGCGTCATTTACCGCTATAACTCCCCGTAACCTCCGTGGAAAGCAGCCATTTTCTGGTATGCTATTAACAGCGAATCGAGAAAAAGGGGGAGAATTTATGGTTAAGACCCTCATCATGGCGGGAGGTATCGGCGAGCGACTCTGGCCCGTGAGCAGCGAGAAGAGACCTAAGCAGTTCCACCATTTCGGATCGGCCAAAACCATGATTGAAGAGACCATCGAAAGAATGGAAAAACTGACGAGCGAAATGCTTATTATCACTACCAGAGAGCAGTTCCCCTTGATCCAGTACTACACCCCTCTATTCAAGGGAGATAACGTCATATTCGAACCGGCCGGAAGAAACACTGCACCCGCGATCGCCCTCGGGAGCACCAGGTTCGAGGACGACGACATAATGGTCATAGTCCCGTCGGACCACATAATCAGGGATGAAGAAACCTTCCTGCGGACCATTAAGACGGCCATAGAATACGCCGGTGAACACGAAGCGCTGGTAACTATCGGAATCACTCCCACCTCACCCAACACGGGCTACGGTTACATAGAGAGGGGAGCCTGCCTGAGCGAGCACGAAGAGGTTTTCGCCGTCAGGAAGTTCCATGAAAAACCGGATTACGAGACGGCCCAGCAATACTTCCAGTCGGGTAAGTTTTACTGGAATTCCGGTATGTTCGTCTGGAAGAAAAGAGTCTTCGACAGGGAGCTTTCGAAACACCTGCCGGAGCTGTACGAAGCGATGCTGGAGTTGAAAAACAATCCGTCGAGAATCGAAGAGATCTACGAAAAGGTCCCGCGCATATCGATAGATTACGGCCTGATGGAGAAAACCTCGAACGTCGCCACGGTCCCCGCGAGCTTCTACTGGAACGATATAGGCTCCTGGGACGCGGTGTACGAACTTCTCCACAAAGATGGAAATGGAAACGCCGTCATCGGGAAGTTCTCGACGCACGACGTGAAGAACTGCCTTCTGGTCAACTATACGCAGACCAGAGTCGGTATCTCGAGCATCGAGGGCTACATCGTCGTTATGTCGGGCGAAGGTACGCTGGTATGCAGAAGGGGCGAGTCGCAGACTATAAAAGAGATCATAAAACAGCAAGGGGGATGAACGATGGACAAGAAGCTGGACGATCTGGTACTTTCATTGAAAGACGAAATGGTGAATTCGATTTCCGAATCCATCAAAATCAAATCGGTTAGGGAGAATCCGGTGGAGGGAGGACCTTTCGGCGAGGGCATTAAGAAATCGCTCGAACATACCGTGGAACTGGCCGGAAAACTGGGCTTTCAGGCCAGAAACGCCGAAGGTTACGTCGGGATAGTCGATTTCGGCTCGGGAAAGACCTTCGGAGTTCTGGGCCATCTGGATGTCGTGCCGGAAGGCGAAGGCTGGGAAGTGCCTCCATACAGCGGCCTGGTTAAGGATGGAGAGATATGGGGGAGAGGCACTCAGGACGACAAGGGCCCAATGATAGCGGCCCTCTACGCTCTCAAAGCCATCAAAGAGCACTGTCCAAACCCCTCAAAGAGAATCAGGCTTATCTTCGGAACCAACGAAGAGTCGGGCTGGGAGTGCATGAAGTACTACGTCAAGCACGAAGAGATACCCGACATGTCGGTCACTCCCGACGCCGAATTTCCCGTCATCTTCGCCGAAAAGGGAATCGTCAGTTATACGATATCCTCCCGCGCGGGCAACGACGGCGAGGGACTGGTGATAGAGTCGCTCCAGGCCGGAGAGGCGGCCAACATGGTGGCATCGATCGCCAGGGCCGTTTTGAAGGGCGTAACACCGGACGTTTTCGACAAAATAAAGAACTTCAAGCCCTCGAACGAGGCAAGAATCGAGGTCAGGGAATCGGCCGGAAAGGTGGAAGTCTCTTTCACGGGCGTATCGGCCCACGGTTCGACACCTTACAAGGGTCACAGCGCTCTAGCCGCTCTGGTAGATCTACTGGCCGATCTACCCTTCTCCGATCGAGAGCTGGGCAATTTCCTGCATCTGGTGAGGTCGAAGATCGGCTACGAATTCTTCGGCGAATCTCTGGGGATAGCCGGAAGGGACTCGATGTCGGGCGAATTGACACTCAACCTCGGAACCATGAAGCTCGGCGGCGGCGAGATAAAGCTGGTCATCAACATACGCTATCCGGTCTTCTTCAACGAAGCCATGGTAAGGACCCAGATCGAAGAAGCCTTCAAAGGGTGCAGGGTTGAGATGCACAACAACAAGAACCCTCTATACGTCTCGCCCGACTCCGATCTGGTCAAAATGTGCAGGCAAGTGTACAGAGAGATGACCGACCACGACGAAGACCCGATAGCCATCGGCGGCGGAACTTACGCAAGGGCGGTGCCGAACGCCGCGGCCTTCGGGGCTCTGTTTCCAGGGGGTATCGAGAGGGCTCACCAGCCGAACGAGAGAGTTTCCATAGACGATATACTGATGGTCGCCAGGATTTACGCTCAGCTCTTCCTCAGGTTCCTGCAATCTTGAAGTGAGAGAGTAAATCAAGCCTAACAACGGGCGCACCGGCCGGTGCGCCCGCTTTATTTGAAAATCTGCGGCCTCAATCGACCACGTTCCGTACCCACTTCCCGGTCTTCGTTCTCCAGATGCCCAGTATCGCCTTGACCAGCTCCTCGACCATCATCACGATATAAACGGCCGGAAGAGACCACTTCAGAACCAGCCCGGCGATCGCGACTAGGGGGATTCCGACACCCCAGAGAGAGAAGATCTCCATTAGCATGGCGGCCTTCGTATCGCCGCCGCTCCGCAATATCCCCACGATGTTGACGGCGTTGAACATCTTTATCGGTTGGGCAAGTCCCACTATGACTACTACTGTCAGCACGATATCCTTGAGAGTCTGATCGATGTTATAGAGTTGTACGATGAAACGCGAGAGGAAGATTATCATCAGCCCCGTGGCGACAGCCGTGATCACGGTAAGCTGAATCAGCTTTCGCGCATTGAACCTGGCCTGCGTGAAATTGTTTCTTCCCAGCTCTGAGCCCACCATCACCACCGTGGCCGATGCCAGTCCTCCAAAGATAACGAACCCGAAGTTTTCTATCGTGCTGGAAATGTTTCTGGCGGCGATGAACTCAGTCCCCATCCTGGCCATCACCAGCGAATAGACTGTGACTCCAAGGCTCCAGAGAAACTCGTTGAAGATCACGGGCGTCGCGTACTTCATTAGCCGCCTGAAAAATGGGCCGTCGAACCTGAAGGCCCACAGGGTGAACCTTATGGGTGTTAATCTTCTCAGGGCGATATACAAAAAGATGAAAAACTCGGCAATTCTGGCCACCAGTGTGGCGACGGAAGCGCCGAAAACTCCCATGGCCGGAATCGAACCGAGACCGAAGATCAGTATGTAGTTGCCCACGGTGTTTATTGAAAGGGCCACCAGACTTATGTACAGCGGTATCCGCGCCTTTTCGACCGTTCTCAGAGCCATCGCCATAATGAAGGAGAAAGACGTCAGAAAAGTCGAGAAGGCCACGGGACGTGCGTATTCCGTACCGAGCCTTATCACTTCGGTGTCGGAGGTGAAGATCTTCAAAATCCCCTCGGGAAAGACGTATAGGAGCACGAAGAAGACCGTTGCCGCACCCATGGTGATGTATATTATATGTCCCAGCGTTCTCTCTATACTCTTTTCGTCGCGCTTGCCCCAGTACTGGGAAACGAAGATCCCGGCGCCGCTGGATGCCCCGAAAGTGAAGAGGTTCAAAATAAAGACTACCTGGTTAACCAGTCCGACGGCCGCGATCGCCGTTGTGCCAAGCTGTCCGACCATCAGGTTATCAACCAGGTTGAGACCTGTGGATATAAGATTTTGTAGTGTTATGGGGATCGCAATAGAAAGCATCCGCCGTGTGAATTCTTTCATGAGTGCCTCCTAAAACCAGACGCCGTAGAATTATACAGTCTATCGGTTCAGAAGACAACTTGAGAGTGTATCGAATTGCCACGCGCCGGGTAAAATGGGTTATAATCTAGCTTCAAAGGGAGGGAGGAACTTGTTCTATCTGGACATGACACTGAGGCTCTTCAGCGCGCTGTTGGCCGGAGCGCTGATCGGAGTCACCAGAGAGAGGATTCATAAACCGGCCGGATTGAGGACACACGCCCTCATCTGTGTCGGGGCGGCCTTCATAACGGTACTATCGACCACGGTATTTATAACGGACGACCATGGCGACCCCGGGAGAGTCGCAGCGCAGATCGTTTCGGGAATAGGTTTTCTGGGCGCCGGAACGATATTGAAAAAGGGCTTCTCGGTGAAGGGACTGACCACAGCCGCCACACTCTGGGTAACGGCCGCCGTCGGAATGGGTTTCGGCGCGGGAGAGTATCTGCTCTCTTCGGTCGTGACGGTTTTCGCCCTCACGATTGTCCTCTTCCTGAAGAGAATCGAACTCCTCCTGGGAGGCAGAAACCTCCCGAGGATAATAATAACCGCCAGAGAGAACAAAGACCTGCTCGGCAACATCACTAACTGGTTCAAAGACAACGCCATCACCGTCGAGTCGATCGACGTCGAAGAGGACGAGGACAACGTAAGCATACTCGTCGAGATAAGCAAGGGCGACGTGATTAAGGCCAAACAAATGATGATCGATCTGACAAGAATAGAAGGAGTCAGGGGGGCGGAAATACGCTAGAGCGAAACTTGCAGATCGAACACAATAAGATCATATAGATTTTATGGTGTTTCTTCCAGAGTTCTTCGCCTCGTACAGAGCGCTGTCGGCAAGAGCGACTAGTTCCTCGAAGGAGCCTGTGCCGTCCCTTGTGGTAGTGAGTCCGAAGCTGAGCGATAACTCCCGTCCCTTCAGCGAAGGTTCTTTAATCTTTCCTACAGCCACTCTTATCCTATCTAGCACTCTCAGCGTGGATTTTAAATCGCAACCGGGGAAGAGTATTATGAATTCATCTCCTCCGAACCTGCCAAACACATCGGACTCTCTTATATTATCCTTGACGATTTTAGTGACCTCTTTGAGAACTAAATCACCCACTTCGTGGCCGCAGGAATCGTTTATCGCCTTGAAGTTGTCGAGATCGTAGATCGCCAGAGAAAGGCTTTTGCTTTCTCTGGATGCTTTAAGAAACTCGACTTTTGTCTTGTCGAAGAAGCCTCTCCTGTTGTAAATTCCTGTCAGAGGATCTGTAAGGGCGATCGTTTTCAACTCTTCGTGGAGTTCAACGTTGCTGAGCGATAAACCCAGAACGCTCCTGATATTTCCCAGTACGGCGAGATAGCGATCAACATACTCTGGAAAGGCGATTTTCGAGATCTTCAACGCTCCGAGCAATTTATCGTCATGCCGGATCTTCATCCAGAGGTCTCTGCCGCCTTCGAGCGAGAAGATATCTTCGGGATTTTCCGGGATCTGTAGAACCTCTTCGGCGCCTGTCGAGCCTCTTGCAGATGAGTAAATCTCTCTCCAGCCGTCCCGAAACTTTTCGAAGAAAAGGACTTCCTCTGGAGCGAAAAGCGCTTCGGCGAGTGTGGATATTTTCTCCAGGACCTCGTTCACAGAATTCAGACTGGCTATCTCCATGAGGACTTCGTTGATCATCGCATAATCGGCTATCTGCCTGTGGAGATCGAAATCGAGCGCCTCTTCGAAAAGGCCCATCTTCCGCGCCATTCTGTCGTAAACAGAGGCCAGAACGAGGTTTTTCGCATAATCAAGCCCTATATCGATCACATCCGTCGGGAGCTTTACGGCTTTGGCAAAATCGGCGAGTTCACGTTCCGGGTTTTCGATTACCCCGGTTTTAAGGTGAACGATCGATGAGGAGAACTCTCCCATGAAGCCCAAGGTCTTAGAAGGATCGAAGCCCCAGTTTCTCAAATGCTCTCTCCATTGAGAAAGCCAGCCATCCGTTACTGAATAGGAATTCCTTTCTATCTGCTGCTGCAAAATGACTTTGCAGGCCACGAGCTCCTGGCAATAATCGTACGCAATGTGCGTTATTTCAGGTCTTTCACGCATGTATTTTAAAACCGGACAGGACCTGGGAGCGAAAAGGAAGTGAAACTTCTCGCCCGAAGAGCTCAAAACATCGTGGAGAATTTCGCGCGTATCTGACGGGGGCGAAACTTCGCACAAAGCCGGATAAAAGCAAAAACTCATCCCCTGAAACTCATTGTGGGTGCTTATCTTAAGCATCTCCTGTTGGAAATTGGAGCAGGCTACCACCACGATCTTCTTCATCGCGTAATTCCTTCCGAGAGCGGGTACTCGCCCCATCTATGCACGGCCTCGGAAATCGCCTTCAAAACCTCGTCGGAAACCTGGAAAGGGATTTCGCCGTGGTTATCCGACAGAACAAACCCTCCACCCTTTGCCCCCTGCTCGATCGCTCTTCTGACAGTCTCTTCGGCTTTTTTTCGATCCCAGGATATCATCTCAACACCGTTCAAATTGCCTATAAGCGAGAGTTTCAGACCCGAAGCTTTCTCCTTCAGTTTCGGTATGTTCTCCAGAGCGCTGAAGCCAATCGCAACGGTTCCGGTTGCCGGGAGCAAATCCAGAATATCCATACAAAGACCTGAAGCGAAATGCATCGCCACGGGTGCCTTTATTCTGGAGATAACTTCCTTCGCGATCTGGTATCCAGTAGCTTTGAAAGTTTCCACGTCCGTTATGCTGGGCGAGGAAAGAGGATCGAAATAACAGATCGCGGTCGCTCCGGCCTCTATCTGAGCGTTTGCCCACCTCACACTGAACTCCTTGTTGAATCTCATCAGTCTGTCGAAAAAGGCCCTATCATCGTAAAGGATATCCAGGTATCTCTCGAAGCCCATCTGCATCACCGGCAGCGAAAAGGGCGAAATGACAACACCTAAGACCGGAACACCACCCCTTCCCTTCTCCTTGAGAGCGTTTATCGCCTTCAACACACTCTGTAGAGGGCGGACCGTTCTCGGATCAGGCATCGCCAATCTTTCAATATCTTCGACTTTCTTTATGATCGGCTCCCCTGCATTTGGAGGTCCATCCTCGCTGTAAACTACATCGCCGCCAAGCGCCTCTATCTCTCTCCCGGCGTAGAAGAAGGGAAAATAACAATCGTTGTCGTACTTTCTTCGCAGTAAGATCTGACCCCTGACAACATTCTCCGCGCTGGAAAAATACTCACGTATGGTCATGCCAAGTTCCTTCGCGCCGTGCATAGTCAGAAGCAAGAATAGCGGTACCCTGTCGGGTTCCTGAAAGCTGAGGGATTTTAGGACTCTCTCCATCGAAGTTATTTCGCTCATCTCGAATCTCCCGTGATCTCGTTTATTATATCGATAGCTTCGGCTGCCGTCTTTCCGTATCTATCGGCTTTAACTCTTCTCCAGAGTGTTTCGTCGGCGTTGAAAGGCGCACCTCCGACGACCACCCTTGTTTGAAATCCCCTTCCTTTGAGCTCTGTGATGAAGCTCTCGATCTTCAGGGCAGAGTGGAGCATCAAAACAGAGATTAGAAGAATCTCCACGTCGTATTTTTTAACGGCGCCAAGTAGCTCTTCATTGCTTGAAAGCGATCCCAGATCCACTATTTCATAGCCTGAAGATCTCAGGAAACTCCTCACTATCCTCTTCCCGAGAGTGTGTCGATCGTACAGAGTCACAATCGCGATTCGTGCGCTGTCGTCTTTCTTATGCTCCCTATCGCGGGCGAACTCATCCAAAAGACGTTCGGAGATCTTGCCCGAGATATAGACCTGCGAAAGCGAGGCGCTCCCGTCTGCCCAGGACCGGCCGATCCTATCCAGCGCATCTACCAGGAAACTGTCAACAGCCACCTGTAAACCGTGTTCTGACACGATCAGGCCGAACTGCTCTCTGACTCTGGAATAACTGGCTGAAAGAAACGCTAATTCCAGATCGCTCGAAGTTATATCCACCTCAACCACTCCTGTGAAAAGAGAACTCTCTCGTTTATGCTCCATTTTACACAAAAAACATGCAAAACAGTGCCACCGACTCTACAATTCCGGACAGTTGACCGTTTTTTTTGGTAGAGCGATCCGTGCTATACTTTTTCGAGAACGTTTCAATCGGGGGGCGCACTGAATGCAACTTTTCAACTCAAGGCTTCTCAGAGAGAGGATGCAAAGATTCTCCTTTCCCGCCGGCGGGGAGTTTAAGAAAAAGATAAATGTGATAGCCAAGTGGCAAAAGTCTTTGAGAGATAGCGACTTGAGTAAAACAAAAGAGATTTCGATACAGGGCCTGTTTCTCTCTAAATTCTTCGGCGAGGTACTCGGCTACACAACGCAGGCCGATGGAAAGAAGGAATGGAACCTGACGCAACACCCGGGCAACGACATAGACGCCAGGATTCCCGATGGTTCTCTGGGTTTCTACTCGAGCGATAAGAGTGCAACGAAAGCCGTAATAGAGCTGAAAGACGCCATGACTTCTCTGGACAGGAGACAGTCTGCCCGGAGAGAGAACTTCACTCCCATCGAACAGTCTTACCTTTACGCTACCAAGTACGACGGCTGCAACTGGATAATAGTATCCAACATACGCGAAATAAGGCTCTACAACAAATCGAAAACCCAGAGCTACTACGAAAGTTTCAACGTTCTCCAGCTCGAAGAAGACGAGCAATTCAAGCGCTTCTATTTCCTCATGTCGAAGGATAATCTGCTCGGAGACGGTGCGCTATCACCTTTGGACGAGCTTTTGCAGACAAGCGAGGCGCAGGAAAAGAGCATAAGCGGGGATTTCTACAGCGCTTACAGGGAGCTCCGTCTGAAGCTATTCAAGCATCTCAGGGAGAACAACGGCGGATACGACAGTTCTATTCTTCTTGAAAAGGCCCAGAAATTACTCGATCGGGTCGTCTTCATTCTCTTCTGCGAGGACAAAGGACTTCTACCCAGGGAGATACTCAAAAGGGCCTTCGAGCGAGGGGTCTCCTCCTTCCTGGACTCCGACCAGAGAGTCTGGCTCGAAATGAAGGGTCTTTTCAAGGCCATAGACAGAGGAAACGACAAAGTGTCGCCGCCGATCAACGGCTACGACGGGGGACTCTTCGCTTATGACGGTCTGCTCGATTCGCTGCGTATAGGCGACGCGATCTGGAAAGAAATAGTGGAACTGGCCGGGTACGACTTCGAAAGCGATCTTAACGTCAACATACTGGGACACATCTTCGAGCAATCGATCTCCGATCTTGAACAGTTACGAAGCGAATTCGACGGGCTGGAACTCCATACGAGCAGGGCGAACCGCAAGAAACAGGGGATCTTCTACACTCCTGAAAACATAACTCACTACATCGTGGAAAACACTCTGGGAAGATATCTGGAAGAACACCCCGATAGATTACCCGTCATACGGATACTCGACCCCGCCTGTGGCAGCGGCGCCTTCCTCAACCAGGCGCATACCTATCTTCAGAAGGCCTGGAAGAGCGCCTACGAACAGGGGGAAATCAAAAGCAAGGATGCCAGGTATGGAACTCTCTTCGATTACAACCCGGCGGAAAACGACAGAACGATTCTCCTCAACAACCTGTACGGTGTAGATCTGAACGAGGAGAGCGTCGAGATCACCAAACTTTCACTCTGGTTGAAGACTGCCAGAAGTGATGAGCCGCTGGAAAATCTTGACAGAAACGTTCGTTGTGGTGACTCGCTCGTCCAATCTAGAGAAATAGCCGGCGAGAAGGCTTTCGAGTATCGCAAAGAGTTCGGAAAAGTCTTCGAAGAAGGTGGGTTCGATATAGTGATAGGCAACCCCCCTTACGTCAGGCAGGAACTCCTTTCACCGGAACTGAAGGAATACTGCTCCCTCAATTTCGAAACCTACAGCGGCGTGGCCGATCTCTACGTCTATTTCATTGAGAAGGGTCTGGCGCTTCTTCGCGAGGGCGGTTATCTGAGCTTCATAGTATCCAACAAATTTCTCAGGGCCAATTATGGAAAAAAGCTGACAGGATATATACAGAAGAACTACACGCTTGTGGAACTGATGGATTTCGGAGACCTGCAGGTCTTCGAAGATGCAACGACCTATCCCTGCATAATAACTATAAAGAAAACCATTCCCGAAGGACCGATGACTTTCAAGTACCTGAGATTGGAAACCCTCGAAGTAGCCGATCTAAGAGCGGAACTCGAAGAGAAGGGCTACGAAGTCACTATAACGCCCGATTCCGGCGGTTGGTCGCTCGAAAACCGGAGATCCAGAAACCTGCTGGAGAGGATAAAAGAACTCGGAGTTCCTCTGGGCGAGTATGTGGGTGAGAAGATTTATCGTGGAATTGTCACTGGTCTGAACGAGGCTTTCGTTATAGACGGACAAAAGCGGAAGGAACTGATCGAGAAAGACAGTAAATCGGCGGAGATAATCAAACCTCACATAACTGGCAGAGAGGTCAGACGCTACTCAATCGACTGGGAAGGGAAGTATTTGATA
>DBRH01000015.1:0-17046 GCA_002305955.1 Kosmotogaceae bacterium UBA1373 | reverse complement strand
TACGAAGCCTTCGAACGGCCGAAGATCAGTTACCAGAAATTCCAGGTGTCTCCGGCCTTCGCCATAGATGCCAGGGGCGAATTCCTGACCAACGATGCGGTATGGAACATCGGAATGGAAGATTACGTCCTGCTAGCCACTCTGAACAGCATTCTGGGTTGGTACTTGATCTCGCGCCATTGCACGGAGATTCAGAACGGCTACCAGCTCATCTGGACTTACCTGAAAAACGTTACGGTGGTCGTTCCGGACAGCCCGACCGGAAAATCGATAGAGGCGAAAACGAAGGAACTGATAGATCTGAAGTCAGATCTTTCCGGCAGACTCTCGAGTTGCATGGAATTGATCTCCACAGAGTACGGGCTCAAAAAAACCGGCAAAAACCTGCAACAGTTCTATCGCCTGGGCTGGAACCAGTTCGTGTGGGAGCTCGAAAAACAGAAAGCCAGACTGACACTGGGGCAGAAAGAAGAGCTCAACGGCTGGTTCAGGAAGAAGCGCGAAGAACTGAACGAACTCGAAGAGAAGATAGAACTGCTGGATCGGGAGATAAACCTTGCAATTTATGAACTATACCGGTTGAACAGGGAGGACATTGACCTTGTAGAATCTTCTGTAAAGCAGCACTGATAACCGATTGCGAGAAAATTGAAGCCCTGGATTCGCACAGATCGCCAAAGCCTTCAATAAAGCCATTCTCACCACAAACGGATTTTCCGGAAACGGAAAAACCGGCTCCGGAAAACCCGTCACTACTAAATAATGATATAACTAATAGATACTTCGTATCGTGCAGGCACGATTCAAATTCATCCTGTACAGTCTGCCCTGAAACGCTCCTGCTAAGAACCGTTCATGGTTGTGCAGGGACGGCTCTTAACGCTCTATCAAAAAACCGGTGTTTGCTAGAACAGCCTCCATACGAGCTTTTCGTTCATCTCTATCACATTGTCCGTCAAAGGATCTCCCGGGTATATTATTACAGTTCCATCGCCCACTGGATACTCTCCGGCTTCTCCCTCGAGCGTGGAGATTCCATCGAAGGAAATTCCTTCTACCGACACGATCTCGCCGGACTGAACCCCGCCAAAAGTCACGGGAAGGCCCAGATCCGCGAGAAACTTGTTGTACGTGTCTATGATATCCTGGCCCACGGTCTCACCTGTACCGGTTATTATTAGCGTGCCGCCCTTCCGCACGAAATCGGCGATGATACCGGCCTGAGCAGACATGAGCATTTTGAGCCTTTCGAAGGATCCGCCCGTCCCCGGAAGCGGCATTATCAAGACATTTATATTGTCCAGTTCTCCAGTCTTGAGAAGCCTTTCGACGGTCGAGTATTTGTGGCCGAATTCCTGGAGTGTCGTCGATAGCTTTTCTCGCCTGTCCATGGCGTAATTCACGTGGCTCCTGTCCAGGAGAACGTTGAGCGAGGTCGCCTCTCTCAACTTGAGAGATACGCTCGAATAAGGCACGCTATCAAGGTAGAAATCTATCCTTTCGTCACCGTTTCCGGTCGTGTGCGGGAGAGTGACCTCCCTGGACTCGTAGGCCGTCAGCAAATAGCTCTCCTGAAGGATCACGCCGTGAAGATTGCGCAGTTCTAGAGTGGTCGAGGCCTCCTGCGAGGAGGTGTTCGAGATCTGGAAGGAAAGGGTCACTTCCTCTCCCGGCTTGACGTTCGAGGGATGAACGGCCGGATTGTAAAGGTGAACGGGATCGCTTCTCTGAACCCAGATGGGCGAGGAAACCACTTCTTCACCGTCCCTGGCCTTCGCGTACACGAAGAAGTATTCATAACCGGTCTCTATATCCAGACGGAGCTCCATCTCGAAGAGCGAATCGTTCACGTCGAAATGAGCGAGAAGACCCGTTCGCGAGTAGATCTCGACAAATTCCAGATCGTCCCCGGTTTCATCTTTTATCGAGACTTTGAGGTTGATCTCCTCCAGATCGTGAAGGATATCGCCCATGAAGCCGCTGTCAGCCGAGAAGGAGAGAAGGATATCTCTGTCCTCGCTGGCATATACTCTGCGCTCGCTGAAGGCTTTGAGGATCTCCTCTTGGGTAAGACCGGAAGCGTAAACGACGGCTCTTGAATCGTTCGCGCCGCCCCAGTTGGGCTTATGGTTATCCTGTCCGAGAGTGGCGCCGAGATGCCAGCCTTTTAGCAGGGCCAGCCGGTAAGCCTGGAACATCTCTTGCGAGATCGTCTCGTTTTGCCACCAGTTACCGTTTCCGACCTCTATCAGATTCACATAAAGATCGGCCTGAGGAACGTAATGGAACTGCTTGAAATTATCTCCAAACATCGTGATAGGGTGATTGAACTGTCCCACGGCCTTCCTTTCGATAATCCAGTCGTACAGCTGCCACAGGTCCGATTGGACTCTGTCGGTCCAGTCTTGCGTTCCGTAAACGTTTATATGGCCCGTTCCGGTCGCCGTCCATTCGAAACCGGCAAAGGCTAGAAAAGACCCCGTAGTAGCTTTCTGCGCCGCTTCGATCGTGGCGGTCAGCTTGTCCCTTCCGTCGGGAAGAGTCTGAACGAAGTAATAACCGTGATCGGTAACTGCCAGAAAGTCGAGTCCGGGAACTTTTGAGCCGTATTCGTAGGCCTCTTCGGGCGTACCCGTGCCGTCGGAATAAGATGTATGTGAATGCGGGTTGCCGTAAAACAGCCTTAAATCGCTCGCGACGACCGCGATCGCAAGAAGCGCGAACAAAACTACAATTACTAACCTTCTCATCGAATCACCCTTTCAGTTAATGTTTTGAAACATCAATTAGCTTTTTCCCGTTTTCTTATTCTGGCCTTCCTGAACCAGAAGAAGTACAGCACCAATATATACGCTGCCAGACCCAGCAGGAAGTACAGATAGTATATTGGTTTGCCTTCTCTGTAACCGAGTATCGGAATGTTCAAAAGTATGAGCATCGGGATCCCGAGGAAAAGCGCCAATCCGCTCCCGAAAACCATATCCTCGGCCGTACCCGTTTCGAACGTGGGATCGACCTCTCTCAGAAGAGCCATCCCGGTCGATAGAGTTCCGGTGTGCATTCCGAAAAAGGTCACTATGTGTTCCAGGGGAGCCTTCTCGTATATCCTCTTGCCGAACCAGATGGAGTAGCCGGCGATGAAGAGACCACCGATGGTGGTGAGAATTATTACCGGCCAGATGTAGTGTTGAATGACCGAGAAGGAGATTCCGGCGATCGAGGCCGCAACCATGAAATCGAAGACACCGCCGCCGATTCTCTGAAGCAGAAAATCGTTCATATACTCGGTTTCATACTTCCCGGACTTCCGGAATTTTTCGTATATCGCCCTGAAGGCCATTGCAAATAGAACCCCGATGACGAAATGGAAGCCCCACAACACCTGGGCGAAAGTCTCCCCGAAAGTACCCAGTCCTCCTATCAGGCCGGTGAACCACTTCAGGAAAAGGTACGTGGCCAGATAGACGATGCCAACCGCCAGAATCTGGATCGTGAAGCCGTCGATATCGGAGAACTCGAAGTCCCTTATCGTCGCTTCGATCCTTTTCCTCACGGTAGGTCTTTCTATCTGGATCCCTATCTGTTTCTTTCTGTAAACCATCGTGTTGAGCATCACGATACCGCCGAAGGCCGACCAGAGAAAACCGAGGGTGGCCACGCTCAACCCGACCGCACCGCCGCCGGTGAATCCGAGAGCCTCCCACTGACTGCCGAGAGAATAAGCCTGTCCGGGACCCTGAGCGAAACCGAGAGCCAGCAACAGACCAAAAGGCGGGAAGAGATCCTTGAAGAAGAGCCCCACCAGCGCTATGCCGATTATGAATCCAACGAACCCCTGAAGGGCATAGGATATGCTTATCAAAAAGCCGGTGTTGACGGACGACTTTGCCGTCGAACGCCTGGTCTTCTTCAGCGCGATGGCGATGAAACCGACGGCCATCAGGTGATAAACGAGATTTCCAAGACGGTCGTAAGAAAAAGGTATCAGTTTCAGAACCTCCGGTCCCAGGAGAATTCCCAGAAAGCCCGCTATAACCGAATTCGGAATAAGAATCTTGCTCAGAGGCGTGAGAATCCTTTTGAGGACAGAAGCAACTCCCAGCAGGATAGACAGGTAAGCAAAATCCAGTACGACGGTCCAATCCTGATCCATATAATCACCTTCTTTTTTCGGAACAAAGCTATTTTATCAAATTGTCTTCAAGTTAATTCCCCTCTTCTTTGTTAGAATTGACTTGACAAAAAAGGAGGAAATTTGCAATGACATTTACACCGCTGGGTGGCGGCAGGGAGATAGGGGCAAACTCTTACCTCTTGAGCCTTAACGGGAAGAAGATACTTATCGACGCGGGGAGGCACCCTGTGAAAGAAGGCTACGACTCGCTGCCCGAACTCGACACAATAGACGATATCGATGTTATAATCATCTCTCATTCCCACTACGATCATATATCTTCATTGCCGTATATCTCTACCATATGGCCCAAAGCTCCCGTCCTTATGGCCCAGGAGAACAAGGGGCTGGCCCTGAGGATTCTTCAGAACTCCGTAGAAGTGATGAAAAAGAAAAACGAGAAAGACGGCGAGCAGCCCGTTCTCTACAACCACGGGGAGGTCAACGAACTCAAACGCCGCATCTACCCCATGGAGTATTTCCAGAGATACACGATTGACGACACCATAGAAGTAGCGCTCTACCCGGCCGGTCACGTCATGGGAGCCGCTTCGATATACCTCGAACACAACGGGCACAGGATACTGTACTCGGGCGACTTTTCCCTCTCACAGCAGCTGACTATACCGCCGGCCCAGCCGCCGCTTAAGGTCGAAACTCTAATATCGGAAGGTACCTATGGCTCGAAGGAAAACCAGCTAATCACACGTTTCAGCGAAATCGAGAGACTGAGCAAGTCAGTTAAGAGGGTACTCGAAAACAAAGGTCGGGTTCTTCTTCCCGTCTTCGCGCTGGGCAGGGGCCAGGAAACGATCTACATGCTCATGGGGCTCATGGAAAGAGGAAAGATCCCGACCGTGCCGATCTACACCAACGGAATGGTGGCCTCGATCAGCAACCTGTACATGAGCAACTACGAAAGAATCAGCGACAAAGACAGGAAATGGTTCATGCAAAACTTCCAGAAAATGGTCACCGTGGCGCCGAAGAACATAGAAAGACTCCTCTTCTCGAACGAACCGGCGATCTTCGTCTTCTCGGCCGGGATGTTAGTGGAAGAGACCCTGTCCTACATATTCGCCAGAGAAATGCTCCAGAGCGAGCACGACGGTATCTTCTTCATGGGTTACCAGAGCCCTGAATCCGACGGCTACAGAGTGCTGCAGGCTCACAAGGGCGGCGAGAAACAGATAACCCTTGGAGAGGAAACCATAGATATGAAATGCAAAAACATAGATATATTCAACTTCTCCGGTCATGCCGATTACCAGGAGCTTCTAGAATTACCGAGAAGACTCGAACCTGAGAAATTAATCTACGTACACGGTGATGAGGCCGCGCTCGAAAACCTCGCGGAAGAACTCCAGTATGAATTCCAGATAGAGATACCGGCAAACCTTCAAACTGTGGAGCTCTAGATTGCTTGACAAGGTCTAGGGGTGATGTTATCATAGTTTACGGTTGCCGGGGTGGCGAAACTGGCAGACGCAACGGACTTAAAATCCGTTGGGGCGAGGGCTCCGTGTGGGTTCGATTCCCATCCCCGGCACCATGCAAGCAGAAAAGCAGGTCATTCATATACAAGAGATTTTGACATACGGTGCGGGGTGGAGCAGTCTGGCAGCTCGTTGGGCTCATAACCCAAAGGTCACAGGTTCAAATCCTGTCCCCGCTACCATTTTCAGGCGGTGTAGCTCAGCTGGCTAGAGCATGCGGTTCATACCCGCAGAGTCGTCAGTTCGATTCTGACCGCCGCCACCAGTAATGTTAGTACAATTGTTACTGAACAAAACGAAAAAAGACCCCGGAATAACCGGGGCTTTTTCTTTGTTAGTTATATCTAGATCCAGTTCAGGAACACCCTGTACGGGATCTCGTTCCGTTCTTTCTGAGGAGGAAAGACCGGGATCCTTACTAGGAACTTGTCAGATGACGCGAAGGGGTTGTCATCGCGCGAATGCTCATGCACTGTCATCCCGTGAAGCCTGCCCTGAAATGATCCTATTCAGGATTACTAAACGGGATCTCATCTCTTCAGTCTCTCCCTCTCTCTTCCTCTCGCTCTTCTCATTTTACGGTCAGCGTCAGGAACGTCTTCTCGCAGAGAAGGCTTTCTTTATTTCGTATAACCAGAGTATGGCGCTTCCCAGCGCGATCGAGATGACCAGATCGATCAATCCCAGGTGCTGTGTCGAGAAGAGTCTCTGCATAAATGGAACGTAGATGACGCTCAGTTGCAGCAGGAAACTTCCGGCCACGGCCAGCACGAAGAATTTGTTGGTGCGCAGGCTAGTCCTGAACACCGATTTCTTTCTCGATCTTATCGCCATCACCAGGAAGAGCTGCGAGAAGACCAGCGTCGAGAAGATCATCGTTCTCCACGGACCGTTGCTATCGCCAAGCCAGTATATGTAGCCTATACCCAGCGAGAAGACCGCCAGAATGAGACCTATCAGCGTCACCATCCAGCCCCCGTTGGCGAAGACGTGCTGTTGCGAAGGGTTGGGAGGCCGCTTCATTATGTCGTCTTCGGGCGGTTCGACAGCGAGAGCCAGCGCTGGAAACCCGTCGGTCACAAGGTTTATCCACAGTATCTGGAGTGGTGCGAGCGGCAGAGATATGCCCATGAACGGACCGAGGAGCATTACCCAGATCTCGCCGAAGTTCGAGGCCAGTATGTATCTTATGAACTTCTGTATGTTGTCGTAGATAGTCCTTCCCTCGCGTACAGCCGAGACGATAGTGGTGAAGTTGTCGTCGGTCAGCACCATGTCGGCTACTTCTTTGGTCACATCCGTTCCGGTTATGCCCATCGCCACGCCTATGTCGGCCTGTTTCAAGGCCGGCGCGTCGTTCACGCCGTCGCCGGTCATGGCCACTACGTTGCCCTGCCTCTGGAGCGAGCCGACTATCTTCAATTTGTGTTCCGGGGCTACCCTCGCGTACACTGAAGTTGAGGCCGTGACCCTGTCGAGTTCGTCGTTGGACAGCAGCTCTACATCCCGGCCGGTTTTGACCTGGGATTTGTCGTCTATCATCGTCAGACTGGCGGCGATATATCCGGCCGTCAGGGGATGGTCGCCGGTGATCATTATAGTGCGTATCCCGGCCCCTTTGGCGGTTACGACCGACTCTTTGACACCCTCCCTTGCCGGGTCCATCATACCGAACATCCCTATGAAGATCAGATCTCTCTCCTCCACGGTTTTCTGCCCGACTTCGCTCTCTTCGACCGCTCTGAAGGCCATGCCGAGCACGCGCATGCCGTTGGAGGCCATCGAGTTGTTGGTCTCCACGATTCTACTCTTCCACTCTTCGTCTAGCGGGTGTATCTCGTCGCCTTCCAGAACTCTGTCGCACACTTCCATGAGCGAATCGACGGCCCCCTTGGTGAAGGCGACGTATTTCTCTATTCCATGTTCTCGTAAGTGTTCGGGAACATCTGCAGCGACAGCACCGGCCGGATCTGATTCGATGGCGTGTATCGTAGTCATCCTCTTTCTTTCGGAGTCGAAAGGCTTTTCGAGAACTCTGGGCATCGCCCGTTCGAGATCGCTCTTTTCCATTCCGACCCTGTAGGCCGCATAGACCAGCGCGCCTTCCGTCGGGTCGCCTATCATATCCACCTGTTGTCTTTTGTGAACCGGTGGCTTTATGGTGGCGTCGTTGCAGAGCGCCCCTCCGGTTAGCATTATCTCCAGCGCTCTGTTATCATCCTCCGGGAGCGCATCGGGATCTGGTTCGTCTTCCTTTCCAAAATCGAGTCTTTGCCCGGCCATCTCCAGGAGGGTTACGCGCATCCTGTTCTCGGTTATCGTTCCGGTTTTATCCGAGCATATCACCGTTACTGAGCCGAGGGTTTCGACGGCCATGAGCTTGCGTATTAGAGCATTTTTCTTGAGCATCCGCTGGGCGCCCAGGGCAAGCGCTATCGTAACTACTGTCGGAAGTCCTTCCGGAACGGCGGCTACGGCGAACGATACGGCTGTCAGGAACATAAGCTCGAGCTCTTCTCCCCTGAGAAGCCCCATCACGAAGATGACGGCGACGATGCCCATCGCCAGAAGCGCCAGAACCCTGCCGAGCTGGTCGAGGTTTTTCTGGAGCGGCGTCTGGCCTTCGCGGGTATCCTGTATCATAGTGGCGATTCGACCGATCTCCGTGCTCATACCGGTCGCCGTTACGATTCCCGTACCCCTGCCGTAAGTGACAACGGTGCTCGAGTAGGCCATATTCTTCCTGTCGCCCAGCGCCGGGTTCTTATCCTCTATTATCTCGCTGTGTTTATCTACCGCTTCCGATTCGCCCGTCAGGGCCGATTCCTGTATTTTGAGGTTACTGGTTTCGATGAGGCGCATATCGGCGGGAACTATGTTGCCAGCCTCCAGGATCACTATATCACCCGGGACGACTTCGACCGCGCTTATCTCGACCGTTTTGCCCTCGCGTCTCACCTTCACTTTCGGAACGGAAAGCTTTTTCAGGGCGGCCATGGCCTTTTCAGCCCTGTACTCCTGGGAGAAGCCGAGTATAGTGTTGAGCGCAACTATCGCCAGTATAACTATCGTGTCCCGGACCTCGCCGATGAAGGCCGTTATAACGGCCGCGGCGATCAGTATTATGATCATCACCGATGATAACTGGGTGAGAAGTATCTTCCACGGGCTTCTCTTGTTTTTCTCGCTCAGTTCGTTCCTGCCGAATTTTACGAGTCTCTCCCTGACCTCTACAGAAGAGAGCCCCTCTTCTCTGGAGTTCAGCCTCCGTATCGCTTCTTTTTTCTCGAACTGGTACATATTTTCCATATATATGGCCTCCCGCGCACATTCCCTTTGGTACAAGTTTATCACTTCATGACAGCGAGAGATCTCTGTCCAGAAGGGCCTTTGCCCTTCTCATGAGCACTGGCCATAACGCTACCGTTCCGGCGACGCATATTGCGGCTATCATGAGAGCCATCACCCAGCCGGACAGGGTGTTTCTCAACAGATAGGTCAGGTAACCCAGGCCGCCGACGAAACCGAAGACCACCGGTATCGAGAGGGCGACGTTCAGGTTCTGCTTCATGGCCTTCTGGGGGTTGTCCCAGTGCAGGTATGGCCTCACCACATCGATCAGCATCTGTATCATGTTCAGGAAAGTTACCGCCAGAGCGCTTATGGCGAAGATCAGAAGTCCCTCCAGCAATGAGATTTTCATTATTATTCCCAGTGCGATCGCGGCCGAAAGCGGTCCTATCATACTGAGTGTTTCGACGTGGATGAACTTCGCTTTCATTATCTCAGAAACACCAACCGGCAGGGTTTTCAACTCTTCGATCAACTTGCCTTCGCGACTGAATATGGACGTTGCCAGTCCGTTTATTCCACCGGCCAGCGTTGCTACCAGGATACCCATCGGAAGGAATATCTCCCTGTAATTCTCGAGAATTTTTATCATCTGTCCCAGCTCGTCGGTCTGACCGGCCACGGCCGCTATCACCAGGAGTATCGGAAAGATGATCACGTTGCCGAAGCCATTGAAGGTAAAGGCGGGAACCTTCAGAAAGTACCACCATTCACGTCTCAGCAGCGCACCGAAGGGCGTCGACTGTCTTCCCATGAGTCCCGCTACCTCGCCTTCGTTGAGCTTGCTCCTCCTGGCGTAGTTTTCCTGGAGACTCGAGTATATGGAGTAGTAGAACCTGTTCCCCAGCCACAGGAAACCGCCCAGCGCCGCCAGGTGGAGCCCTACGAAAGCCAGAAGCCACAGAAAACCTTCCACAACGGGTCTCGTGAGCGCCCTCATAACGAGTATGGTTGGCGGATATACGCCGGCCGTCTTGTTGAGTAAGGCGTCTTTGTCGGAGAACATGCGGGCGAAATCTTCCGGGCTCATGTTTGGGTCCATCCGACTGCTCACGAAGACGAAGGCCAGCGCCGCGACGACGACGCCCACACTCACGAAATAGACTAGCGAATCCCTGTGCCTGTTGAATCTGAGAACACGCGACAGCGGCAGTATTATTATCGCGCTCACCAGTAGCGGCAACACCTGACTGAGCAGAAAGGCGACTATCATGAAGGGCCAGTACATGAATCCCGCGCCGCTCCTGATACCGAAGTAGATATACGGCGGGAGCACGATCACCAGGGAAATTATCATCAAGTCCAGCAGAACGACGAAGAATTTGGCCAGCAAGACCTCGGTCGATTTCAGCGGCAACGACACGAGGACGCGCATATCCTCCCCGAAGAAGAAGATGCTGACCATGAGGAAGACTCCAAATACGAGACCGAAAAGGTTGGCCATGATGAAGGGATTGGCCAGAAAGAGCTCTATAATTCCGGCCGCTTCGTACTGGGTGTACATAGTGTCCATAAGCATGCCGTAGAGAGGACCCAGCATGACGACCATGAGCACTATCACTCCGGCTATGAGCGCAGGCTCCCAGAGGCGTTCTCTTCGCCTGAAATGGTAGATAGATCTCGGGATGTTGTAATGGGAGTTAATTAGCGTCCAGGTAAGAGAAATCACCATTTTCAGTCTCACTACCGGTCACCTCCAGGAAGAGTTGTTCAAGGCTTCCCTGCCCTCTCAGATCTCTCAGTTCCTTCACAGTTCCCACGAATTCAAGTTTTCCCTTGTTTATTATGCCTATCCGGTCGCAGATCCTTTCGGCCACTTCCATCACATGGGTCGAGAAGAACACGGTGTTTCCCGCCTTCACGTGGTTCCTCATCATCTGCTTAAGTATGAAGGCCGATTCCGGGTCTAGGCCGACGATCGGCTCGTCGAGTATCCAAAGATCGGGGTTGTGAATGAGCGCGGCGATGAGTGAAAGCTTCTGGCGCATACCGTGAGAGTAAGTCGAAACCGGGTCCTTGACGGCGTCGGAGAGCTTGAAGTTCTGCAAGAGTCTTTCGGCCCTTTCGATGCGTACGGACGGCGGTATTTTAAAGACATCGCAGATGAGATTTAAATACTGCACCCCTGTTATTTTCTCCATCACCAGAGGTTCGTCGGCCACATAACCCATCTTCAACTTCGCTTCTACCGGCGAAGAGATCACGTCGATGTCTTCTATCATGATCTGTCCTTCCGTGGGTTTGAGAAGCCCCACAATCATCTTTATTGTGGTGGTCTTTCCGGCGCCGTTTGGACCGAGAAAGCCGAAGATCTCCCCGCGCTTGACAGTCATGTTCACTCTGTCAACGGCCTTTACGCTTCCGCTGTAGATTTTCGTAAGTTGCCTGATCTCGATCATCTTTTTCCTCCTTGATTTATTTCCCGTTGTCGCTCCTTACGAGAATCTGGAAAAACTCTTCCAGATCCGGAACGGAAATGGTTGCATCGTCGATCCTGTAGAACTCCTCTATCTTCTCGTCGTTTTCCACAATAACCGAAAGTCTGTTGAGCTCTTTAGCGACAGCGAAGGAATCTTTGCTTTCTATATTGACTTTCGTCCTCAGAGGCATGTGGATTATCCTGTACTTCTCTTTGATACCGTCCATAGTGCCGGCGAAGCGAATCCTTCCATTGACCATTATGAAGAACTCGTCGGCGATCCGTTCGACCTCGGGTATTATATGGGAGGTGTAGAGAACGGTCTTGCCGACGATCACCTTCTCCCTTATGAACTCCAGCGTATCTTCCCTCAAAATCGGATCGAGTCCCCAGGTCGGTTCGTCCAGGATGTAGAGATCGCTGTCGGTCGAGAGCGCCAGACTTATGTATAGGGCCGTTTTCATGCCGTTGGAGAAGGTTCCGATCTTCTTGTTGAACGGCAGTTTGTAGTGATTGATCAGCTCCCTCGCATGTTTCCCGTCGAGGCTGCCCGAAATTTTCGAGGCCAGCCTCAGGGCCTTCTCCACGTTGAGATTTTCATAGAAGCTCTTCTCCTCGGGGACGAAAGAGATCCTATCTCTGATCTGGTCAACGCCGTTTCCGAAAATCTCCACACTTCCTGAATAATCGATGAAGCCGAGGACCGATTTCAGCACGGTCGTCTTGCCGGCCCCGTTTGGACCGAGAAGCGCGTAAATGTGCTGGCTTTCCATCTCGAGAGACACACCCCTGACGGCCTGGACCTCTCCTGGATAGGTCTTTTTAAGGTTACTTATCTTGAGAGTCAGCTCTGGTGTTTCCATATATTTTCAATCACCTCCAGGAGTTTATCCAGAGAGATGCCCGACTTCTTCAGACGAAGTATTGGCTCTTTGAGCTCCTCGGAAAGATTATCGAACACGGAATCTCTCACTTTTTCTCCATCACTGACTACTATATACCCCAGACCCTGTCTTGCCATAATGGTCCCCTCCATTTCCAGTTCTCTGTAAGCCCTGGCGACCGTGTTGGGGTTGACCCTTATCTGGGAGGCCATCTCTCTTATCGAAGGAAGAGTGTCACCCTCTTTCAATTTCCCTTTGATGATCTCTTCTCTGACACCCCTCTTGATCTGGTCGTAAATTGGCGAGGGAGATCTCATGTCGATATCTAGCCACACATTATCACCTTCAATCGTGAGTTACGTCTTGAGAGCCATCCTGCGCCCTTCTAAAAAGGCGAGAAGACGGTGAAAGCCTCTTCTCACCTCTGTTCGGCTTCTTTTATCCAACTCTCCAGAAGATCTATCAGCTCCACGGCTACGTATCCCGGTCTGTCGTATTCTTCTACACTCTTTATCGTGCCGTCGGTTTCGTTGAATATGTGGTTCAGGCCCGGCAGGAGCTTCAAAGTTATGTTCGGCCTGTCGCCTAGCTTCTCGACAAAGATGTCGAAATACTTCTTCGGAGTCTGGAAATCTAGCTCGGCGTTGACTACCAGCACCGGCATCTCAGTCTCTTCAAGCACCGGCATGCAGAAGTACCCGTCGAAGCTGTAGTAGTAGCCGGCCGTTATACCCTGTCCCAGGTCTGTCTCGGGTGGTATCTCCTGATTCAGCATCTTGGTGAAAAAATCTTTTACCTGTGCCTTTTGCTCTTCGGACAGCTGATCGCCAACCAGGTCGAGGTTCTGATCGAGACTGATCTGGGCGAATTTCACCGGTGAACCGGCAAGCAATATCATTCCGTCAACGCCGGCCTCTTGCGCGATCCAGGGCGCCACCATTCCGCCCATCGAGTGTCCGGCCAGATAAATGGAGCTGAACTGGGGGATTCCCTTCATCTGAGCGATTATCGTAAGTGCATCTTCTATATACTCCGCATCGGCGTTTATTCCGATTTCGGCCGCCTGCTGGGGATACACATAGTACTTCTTGGGGTATCTCAGGGTGGCTATGCCCCTCGAGGCTAGACCGGCCGCTAGATCCCTGTAGGGCTTGTTGGGGCCGAGCGTGCCGTCGATGTCGTGCGTTCCCGAGCCCTGGAGGATTATCACGAGGGGATAAGATTCCAGGCCGTTGGGAACCATGAGCCTGGCGGGCAGATAATACGGTTCCTTGCCCACGGTTATATTCTGTTCGGTGTAGTTCGCCGGATTTGCATAATCGGGCAGTGGCCTCTCTTCAGGGACTTCGACGGGCTGCGTTTCGGCCTTTTTGTAGCTCGAAGGTCTTACGAAGAAACCGGCCACTTTTCCTTCGGTGTTCAGCGTCACTATGAAATCGAAGATACCGACCTTGAATTCGGTGGCGAGAACATAAACCATATACTCGCCCTGCTGAACCTGTTGAATATCCAGCGTGGCTATCGGTTTGCCGAGCTGGACATCGAGCTGGGTCTTCAGGTTTTTCAGCACCGTGACGGGCTGGGCCTTCTTCATCGTCTCGTCCTGCATCTGGTAGATCTCTTCGAACCTGCCTTCGTAAAGGCCGTTGATATACTGGCTTGCGATATCTACCGAAGCCACGGCCAGTACGGAAAAGAGAATCACAAGCAATAAAACCAGTTTCCTCTGCATACTTCAAAACCTCCCGTATGAAATCGATCGAAAAGTTGATCGTCTATCTTTCTATATTTATCCCCCGTCGCCGCATTAAGTATCGCAAGAGAGGGGTCTATCCGGTCCAGTATCATCACAATTCTTTCTTTTTAAAGACCATGTAATCTACGGCCGTCAGTACGATCGTCACTGCCAGAAGCGCCACCAGGTAGATCCAGTCTATCGTTCCGTTCTGAATGACCGTCGTTGCCAGAATGAACGGGTAGGGGTTCAGCCATGAAATCGCTTCGATTATTCCGATTATCGGCAGTCCTATCACTATTATGATACCCATTACCACGGGTTTCACCTGGTCCCTGCTCATCACCGATATCAGCGTGAAGAGGGAGTAAAAGAAGGCGGCACCCACAAGTTGCTGGAGAAGAGCCTTCAACGTTCCCGAGAAGTTCACTCCGTAACCGGCCAGGTTCATCACGATCGGTCCGAGCAGGGACAAAACGGCAGTAACCAATAAGATCACACCAAGTCCGATCAGATACTTCGCCATAAAGACGTCTTTCCTGTTTTTTCTCGAGAGAAGGAAGTAGATAGTCTTTTTGTCGAACTCTTTGGCGAAGATTGGAAAGGCTATCAACAATACAACCAGGGGTAAGAACTGTCCGAAGTTCTTGCCCTGCCACTGACTGAGCAGATAGTAGTTATCGTCGTCGAGTTTCGTTAGGCTCGAAGTGTCGCCGATGAGTTTCTTCAGAAAGTCGGGCAATTCCTCGAGCTGTCCGGCCATCTCAGACATCATCTGGGAGGCGTACGGTCTCATCACGATCGTTGCCACAAGGGAAATTACCAGCACTGCGATGATAAGAATCACCCTGAGTTTCATTTCGTTCAGTTCCTTATAGAGCATTTTTATTCCCCCTTACGAGAAGGCTGAAGAAGACTTCGAGATCTACCTTTTCTTCTTTTGCGCCTGCTATTTTTCCGAGCTTTTCCATTGTGTTCTTATCGTCGGTCAAAACTTTGATCGCGCCCGTTTCCTTGACCACGGCCAGGTATTCATTTCTTTCCAGCTCAGTCCCGGACGGCAGGCAGAAGAGGGCGAACCTTTCGTCCAGAGCTTTCAACTCTCCGCTGTACAGTATCTCGCCTTTGTACATTATTGAGAAGACGTCGGCTATCTTTTCGATCTCCGGTATTATGTGGGAAGTGTAAAGAACGGTCTTTCCGCTCTCGGACAAACCGCTTATCATCTCCAGCACTTCGTCCCTTCTGAGGGGGTCCAGTCCCCAGGTCGGTTCGTCGAATATGAAGATATCTGCCGATTGGGCCATCGCGATCGAAAGGTACGCCGCCGTCCTCATTCCGTGAGAGAAGGAGGAGATCTTTTTACCCATCGGGAGATCGAAATGTCTCATGAGTTCTTCGGCCTTCGAGGGAAGAAAATTGTCCAGAACCATCGAGCACATTTTGATGGCCTTCCCGGGAGTGAGGTTTTCGTAGAAGCTCTTATCCTCCGGTACGAAGGATATACTGTTTCTCACTTCTTCCACGGTCTTTCCCAGAATTTTTATCTCACCGCTGTACTCGACCAGACCCAGGATCGATTTCAGTGTGGTAGTCTTTCCCGCGCCGTTCGGCCCCAGGAGGGCGTTGACCTTTCCGGCAACTATCTTCAGGTCGATACCTTTGACCGCTTCAAAATTTCCATACGACTTTCTCAGGTTGCCTATTTCTATCGTTCTTGCAGACACCGGAATCACTCCCTTTTCATCTATCACATCTGTACTATATCAAATAGTACAGTTAGTTGTCAAGGGGTGGATTTTTTTCGCGTTTTCAATCTATCCAGAAGCGGTAAACATGTATAATCCGATTGTGAAGCTCTTCAAACGGTGCTTCCTCAAAAAGTGAAAAGGGGGATTCTTATGAAAAGACTTCTGGTATTTCTTCTTTTATCTCTTGCGGCAACCGTCTCTTTCGGTTGCACCGGCTTCAGATTGATCGCCAAAGACGGAACCGTGGTCACGGCCAGGACTCTCGAGTTCGATTTCGACCTGATGAGCGAGATAACGGTTGTTCCGCGCGGTACCTACATGACCGCCCTGACCACAGGCTGGCAAGGGCTCAGCTGGAACGTGAAGTACGGTTATGTCGGTATCGATGCCCTGGGGATGGATCTGTTGGAGGACGGACTCAACGAGGCCGGGCTGTCGGCCGGGACTTTCTATTTCGATCAGTATGCCGGTTATCAGGAATTGGACAAAGCGCAGAGCAGGAAGACCCTGTCGCAGTACGATCTGGTGGGCTGGATACTGGGCAATTTCGCCACCGTCGAAGAGGTGAAGGAAGCGATAAAGCAGGTCCGCGTCTATGGCTTCACGGTGGCCCACAGCGAAATCCTGAAGATGCCCCTCCACTACGCAGTTTACGACACGAAAGGCGACTGTGTGATCATAGAGTACATCGACGGTGAGCTCCATCTCCACGACAACCCTATCGGCGTTATAGCCAACAGCCCGCCTTTCGACTGGCATATCCAGAACCTCTCCAACTACGTCAATCTGAGTTCCGCGAATATCAAGAGCTCGAAGCTGGGACAGTTCGAGATAAAGGCAATAAGCGGCGGCACCGGCTTGCTGGGATTGCCTGGCGACAACACCTCTCCGAGCAGGTTCGTGAGGGCCGCCTTCTATTCTAACGGCAGCGTTAGACCTTCCAACAGCGAAGAGGCGGTTACACTAGGATGGCACATCATCAACGCGCTGGACATCCCGGAAGGACTGGTGATTAACGAAGTGCTCGGCTTTGTCGTCACCAGACATATCGCTTACTGGTCGAGCGTGAAAGATCTCACCAACAGGATCTACTACTACAGAACATACAAAGACATGAACATAAGAATGGTGGATCTCAAGAGGATCGATCTCGATTCGGGCAACATCAGATTCATCCCGATGAGCTACAAACAGCAGTATATAGATGAAACCGACCTGATCAAATAACTAGAAATG
>DBRH01000059.1 GCA_002305955.1 Kosmotogaceae bacterium UBA1373 | reverse complement strand
ATATATAATACCTGAAAAGACAGATAGTAACAAAATTGCAATTAAATTTCGCTCCACTCTCCATCGTTCTCAGTAACGAAGGGCTGCAATGCTTGAATGATATAATTGGCCTGTTGGCTATGAACTCTTTGAGGGGGGTCCGACTTGAACCATCCGGTACTGGAAGTGAGAGACCTCAAAATGCATTACACAATTAAAGGCGGCTCGGTGAAGGCCGTGGATGGAGTGACTTTCAGTCTTGCAAAAGGAGAAGCGCTCGGTGTTGTAGGCGAATCGGGATGCGGAAAGACCTCGCTTGCGATGGCGATTCTCAGGTTGCTCACGGAAAATGCCAGCTTCGTCAGTGGAAGCATTTTCTTTTCGAAGGACGGCGATAAAATAGATCTGGTGAGGTTGGGAGAAGAGGAAATGCGTCGTTACAGGTGGAAAGAGATCTCAATGATTTTTCAGGCCGCCATGAACTCCCTGAATCCCGTTTACAGGGTTGGAGATCAGATAGCCGAGGCCATGAGGACACATTTTCCAGGCATTTCGAAAGAAGAAATATCCGACAGGATTTCGTACCTCTTCCGCCTTGTGGGCCTTGACCCTGCTAGAGTGAATCGCTATCCACACGAATACAGCGGAGGAATGAAACAACGGGCTATAATAGCTATGGCACTGATCTGCAATCCTTCGGTCGTTATCGCAGATGAACCGACGACGGCCCTAGACGTGATAGTTCAGGGCAGGATATTGAAGAGGCTGAGGAATATTCAGGAAGAGTCGAAAACATCGATTATCTACATCTCTCATGATATAGCGGCAATTGCCCAGGTCTGTGACAGGATAGCGATCATGTACGCCGGTAAGATAGTGGAACTGGCAGGAACCGCAGCAATACTCAAGAGACCGGCTCACCATTATACTTCAGCTTTGATGGCAGCCTTTCCGTCGATAACCGGACAAAAGAAAAAACTTGTAGCTATAGAGGGAGAGCCACCTGATCTGGTCAATCCTCCGGTAGGTTGCCGTTTCGCTTCCAGATGCGGGGCGGCCGAAAAAATATGCTTTGAAAGTGAACCCGAATGTGCTGAGATTGGTGAAGAACATCTGGCAGCCTGCCATTTTCCGCTGGAGGTGGAAATCCATGCTTGAAGTTCTCTCTATAAAGAATCTCACAAAGCTTTTTCCACTGCCTGGAAGGTTTTTCAGAACCTCAAGATCTACCTTGAGAAATGTTCACGCCGTGGACGATGTCACCTTCGAAATCTCCGACAACGACTCCCTGGCTCTAGTGGGAGAGTCCGGCTGCGGTAAGACAACCACAGGCAGACTAATAGTTGGTCTTGAGAAACCTTCCGGGGGGAGAATATTCTTCGAGGGAAAGGAGGTAACCGACCGGCTCACCGACGGTAAACATGCTAACAATGTAGATAGATCTGATATCGGAGAAATACGACGAAAGATACAGATGATTTTCCAGGATCCATACGATTCGCTCAACCCAAGAATGACGATCGACGAGATCGTATCGGAACCTCTAGTGGTTAACCAGTTAGGCACGGCGAAAGACAGGACAGTGAAAGTGAAAGAGACACTGGAAGCTGTCGGACTCTCTCCGGCCTCAGCGTACACGCAACGGTACCCTCACGAGCTTTCGGGAGGCCAGCGCCAGAGAATAGCGATAGCGCGTGCCGTTATACTAAACCCGGCCTTCATAGTGGCCGATGAGCCTACATCCATGCTTGATGTTTCGGTAAGAGCGGGAATTATGGAGCTTTTCAGAAATCTCACCGAAAGAATAGGAGCTACCTATCTTTATATTACGCACGATCTGGCCGTCGCCAGGTACATGGTTCAGAGAATAGCGGTGATGTATCTTGGAAAGATCGTTGAGATCGGACCGACCGAGAAGATACTTGCAAACCCGCTTCACCCATACACTAAAGCACTACTGCAGGCCGTACCCGTTCCGGACCCGGAAGTTCAAAAGGGTGAGCCAGATATACTGGGGCAAATATCCAAGCCGATAGATCCTCCAGATTATTGCAGGTTTTACGATCGCTGCCCCCTGAGAATAGATAGCTGTGCCAGAGAAAAACATCCCCCGCTCAGGGATTACGATAATGGCCACTGTGCTGCTTGCTATGTGATCGACTGAATACTGCCAAACACCAGTAAAAAACTATGGAGGTGGTTTCTTTGTTCTACAGATCTAGAGATAGGGGAATTTTCAACCTTGAACTCTTTGTGAATCACGGCGCCAGAGGCAAAAGCTATATAGCTACCCTGAGCCAGAAAGAGGAAATGGTAATCGAAAATCTCCGGGGCGAGGAAGATGCTCTTCTCTTCGAAGAGTTCATATGGGCTTCACTCCAGCGGGTGCGCGACTATATAGAATTCAAGGATTTTGAGAGCTTCTCTCACGGACGAAGACAATAAAAATCATGGTCGGCGACCGTCCGTAACTATACGGAATACGAACAAAAATGTAAATAAGTCCGCACGGCGTTCAAAAACCAAAGGATGCGATGTATAATGCCAATAACAACCGGTGAATCGTATCGACCGGTGAAGAGGGGGTAAGGCAGATGGAATTGTCAGATTTTTTAAAGGCTTTCCTTTCACCAAAAGCTCTTGCTAATACTGCTAGCGGCGCACACTTCTTCGTTTCGCGCAGAGAATCCTCTCTTCGTCTTCGTTGACACTATCCGATAATCTATCTATAGTACTTCCAGCATTCTGATTCATTTTAGTTTTTTTAATTCATCATTCTCAAATTCCGTAATTTTCGAACTGCTCTTCCGATCGGAGAATTCTTCGGTCGAAGGTATGAGCCAGTTGTATATCAGCTACATGGAGGTGGAAAATGGCAGGGAAAAAGCTCCTTATCATTGCAATTATGGTTACTTTCTTGAGCGTGATGGCTCTATCCATCAGCTTTGAAATATCAATCGATGAAGCTACAGTTGGTGAAATCGCCGCTCTTGGACTCGAAACACCTATCAACGGCAGAGTTTTCGTTATTGTCACCAAAGACTCATCTAGCGAGCCGATGTACCAGACGGATGTCAGAGGTGTCCCCTTCTGGGGGAAGGATGTCTTCGGATTCACCAGTGACGACCTGGTTAGTATATCTTCCGACGACCTTGAAGTGATCGGCTATCCAATAAAGATCGAAGAACTACCGGCCGGCGATTACTACGTTCAGGCCTTTTTGAACGTATATACAACCTTCAACAGGGCCGACGGTCATACGGTGCTGATGCACGACGATACAGGTGACGGACAGTGGTTCTGGGAATCCATTGGAAACGCCTATAGCGTCGCGAAGAAAACCTACATCGATCCCATGAACTGGGGAACGATAAAGCTTACACTCTCAAAGGTATTCAAACCAGATTATGAACTGGAACCGGGAATGGTACTTCAGCAGGGTAATTACAAAGATACGGAATGGGTCAAATACGTAAAGATCAAGAGCGAAGCGGTTTCGGAGTTCTGGGGAAAGGATATGTACATCGGCGCCAATGTACTGCTTCCAAAAGGTTACTACGACAACCCCGATGTGTACTATCCGGTTATCTATTACCAGGGACACTTCCCCGGGTCGAGCGCTCCAGTCGGATTCAGGGTCAACAACAATGTTTACAAGTTCTGGACTTCCGAAGGGATAGCCAACTTCATAGCCGTTTCCTTCAGGGATGCAACGCCTTATTACGATACCTCTTATTCTGTGGACTCTGTGAACTCCGGGCCTTATGGGACGGCTATAACTGAAGAACTGATTCCATACCTCGAAAGCCAGTTCCGAATGATACCGGAAAAGTGGGCCAGAATACTGGCCGGCGGATCTACCGGAGGCTGGGAAACTCTTGCAATGAAAGTCTTCTACCCCGATATCTTCGGTAGAACCTATGTCTGGTATCCCGATGGCGTTGACTTCAACTACTACCAGCTGATAAACATCTACAACGACGATAACGCTTATTACAGTGACTTTGGATGGTTAAAAACCGAGAGACCCAGTGCCAGAGACACACACGGTAATATCCGATTCACCGTCAAGCAGGAAAACTACTTCGAAATGGCTGCCGGTCCGAGCAACAGGTCCGGCGGTCAATGGTCTGTGTGGGAATCGACCTACGGTCCGGTGGGAGTCGATGGCTTCCCTCAACCGATCTGGGATCAGGTAACCGGCGAGATCAACAAGAATGTTGCCGAATACTGGAAGGAAAACTTCGATCTGAACTACATACTTCAAGAGAACTGGGAAGAACTGGGACCAAAGATTGCCGGAGACGTTCACGTGGCGGTCGGCGATATGGACAACTACTATCTGAACGAAGCGGTATATCTTCTCAAGAATGCAATGGAAAAGATGGAGAATCCCGTGTCAGATATGACATTCGATTTCGGTCCCAATCAGGGCCACGGCTGGAAAGGCTGGAGCCCGACCAAACCGAACGTTGCGCTGGCAAACGAAGAATGGCTGGAACAGCTATCTAATTACATGATCGAGCACGCTCCGGAGAACGCGAACAAGAACTGGATCTACTGATAAACCGATTCAGAATGCTGGAATGACCGGAAGGGAGAGCCCTTCCGGTCTTTTTAATTAGTTTTTGAAAAGTCCCTGCGGAGTAAGCCTGGCGATCTTTGCCACTAATACATCTGGAATCCTTTCGAGCCTGGTGTTGTAGAAAGTAACTATATCGTTGTAGTACGCTCTTGAAAGCTCTATCCTAGTCTCAGTGTCTGCTAATTCCTTCTGGAGCTTCAAAACTACCTCGCTGGATTTGAGGGAAGGGTACTTCTCAATCAGGGCCAGCAACCTGCCGCCAACACCCTCAAAACCGTTATATGCTTCACTCCTCAAAGAAGCCAGTGCCTCCTGTACTCCCTGTTCATGCCGCATCAACCCCAAGACGGTCGAGACAAGTGAGGGGACCAAGTCCTTCCTCCGCTTCAACTGAACTTCAATCTGGGACTTACCCTGTCTGGTTCTCTCTCTGAGAGATTTGAGAGCGTTGAAAACTGTCCAGAACCATCCAATCGTCCAGGCGACCAGGTATAGTCCAGCGGCTATGATTTGATTCATGTAGGAAAAAGGTATCCAGCCGTATCCTGTCCGATTAGATATGAAGACCGTAAAGAAAGCTACAGCCAATCCACCAAGCGCCAAGAGCCAGTAATTGAAGCCGTAGGAACGACTCACCTTCTTTTCATCACGCATTGAAATCAGAAAGACGGGAGCTTCTCGATCGTAGGCTATCTCAGCGGCAACCTTATCCTCTCTCTCGCGTGCCTGACCCATAACGTAAAGCGTAGAGCCGTTGGGTATTATCGTCTCTGTGAAACACCTCCTGTAGTCGGAGTTCATTATCGAGCCGGCCGGACCCTTTCCGTAATACATGGGATCAGAAGGGCCACAGTAGTAGTTGAGGATACACTCGCCATCTACTTTTGAGTCTTCCGGTCTCACCTGTATTGCACCGCTCTCGTCTCTGAGCATGAAGTGAGACATCTGCTCATCGGAAGCGATTGTCTTCCAGCCACTTTCGGTTCTTGTTCTAGTCTTTGTCTTGCCCTGCGAATCGGTGTAGGTTTCAGTTACTGTTTTACTCCAGTGCTCGGATACGTTCCATCTGTAATATACACATTCGCTTTCGGTCAAATAACTACGAAGAGGTGAGGGGCATTCGACCTTTCCCGAAACTTCAACTAATCCAATAAAAACTCCGTGAGCCTTCGAGGTGGGGGTATCGTCCACCAGCCGCTTCTTTTTCAAAGCCTTGAAAGCGAAAAAAAGCAGAAACAATGAAACGGCCGTACCAAATACAAGAACAACGGTGTTGATAGCCATCTATATTACTCCCGGTTATTCCGGTATGGGAAGTGACTCTATATATTCAACGACCGGATCACGCATGTAATAATAATCTTCGAAACTCCTCTCTATCAGGACGTCAGGCAGCATCGCCTCGGAAGTATCGGAAGTAGTCCTCCAGAAAGTCGTCGAACAGTGAACGATGATTCCACTGTTGGGGAGAGTAAAACTTCTGGGCGCTCCGTAGTGACGGGGACTGCCACCGGTAGGCTCACCTAAAAAAATCGCCCTGGTACGCTTTTTCATCGATATTGCATTCAGGATCGCCGAGGAAAATGTCTCTCTGCCGATTGCAACGAAGAGCCTGCCTTCTCTGTTGTATTTGCAGTCCAGCAGCACCCTCAACATGAAAAACTCCAGAATCAGCGAATTACCGCCCCCGTTGTAGCGGAGGTCAAGTAAAAGCTTTTCGGCACTCTGCCTTCTCATGTACGAAAACATCTCGCAGGTGAAGAATATAAAAGGTTTTCCTTCCTGGCTCTTGCAGCGGTCGTAGTGAAAGTGGAGAAGTTTCGAATCGGGATAGAGTTCGTACCAGTAGTTGTCGTTTGTCTGGCTTCTAAAAGTTTCCTGCGCACGCTCCTGAACCCACTGGAAATCTCCTTCGGCTGGCAGGACGATTCTTTCGAAAATCTCTCCGTCCTTATCCAGTTTCAGCTTCAGGCTATCTTCCTCTCCCGTCAAATTTAGGGCCTTCATTATCTCGACTCTGGTAAAATAATTCGGTAATGCTGAGATAAAGCCCCATTCGTTATCGTGAGAAACAACAGGCCTGAGCACGTCTAGAAGTTCTTTCACATCGAGTTCATCTACACCAACGAGCCTTGAGTTAAGGAGTTCGCGGTTGTTTTCATCGGTAGCGATTATGTATATCCCATTATTGAAGGCGTAAGGATATACTGGAAAAGCTCTCAGCTTGGTGTCTGGATATATTACAGTATGACCGTCCCCTATCATAGCAACCAGCGCTGTGAGAGAGGTATATATTTCGTACCACTGTAGAGATTCAAGGCCGGTCTGGAGTTTCTGCAAAGCCCGGTTGAACTCCTCCTGATAGACTTTGTTGAAAGCATCGGGATGTTGCTTCACCAGAGTCCTTTCTAGAAAAGCTATGTCCTCTCTCCACTCATTCGCCGTGACGTCTCTCAGATTAACATTCCCGGCGATAGTTGGCGAGATAATGAGTAGCACGACAAAAAACAGAAATTTTCTGCGCATTTGCGACCTCCTTTCATACCAATGGATATTTTAACACTATTGGCTTCTAAAATAATACGGTCAGCTTTGAGAGCGACTTTTAGTTGTTTGGTCGCATCAGCAGATTGAAAGACTCAATTTTAGTGTAAAGAGGTTTTTGGAGGATTGTGTCTCCCTGGAGGTTTTTTGATATACAATTGAGTAGAATATTTCTGTGAAATGGGGATTGTTTATTTGAAGCACTGGAAGCTCTGTTTATTATTATTTGTGCTCTTGATTTATGTTTTTGTTCTGGAGCCGAATACTCTGATGGTCGAAAGGTTGAAATTCAGCGATACGCCCTCGTTGAAAATAGCCTTCTTTGCCGATATTCATATTTGGATAAAGAAGCCCCTCCACTCGCTTTTCCTTAACGAGCTCAAGCAGGAAAAAGTCGATCTAATACTTTTTGGGGGAGATGTGCTCTCGCCTTACACAGACATGAAATATTTCGCCGAACTTTTCACGGAGCTTGCTTCTATCGCTCCTATTTACGCTGTCTATGGCAACTGGGAGGAATCAGAGACAGCGGTCGTTGACCGTATTTTCAAACAGGCCGGTGTGCAGGTTCTTCACACACGTTCAACCACAGTCGAAGTTCGCGGAAAGAAGATCGGAATAACCGGTGCCCCCTCTCACCATTATTTCTCGTGGACACGTTTTTTGCCCGAAGAGGAATTCGATCTCAAGATACTCATGGTTCACGCACCCAACATGCTGGAAGGTTCGGTTGATATATTGAAGAAGTACGACCTTGTTCTGGCAGGCCACACACATGGAGGTCAATTCTATCTGCCATGGTTAACCGAACAGGTTTTGAAGAGCACAAGAGGGTTCAGCGGCAGGTATTTCAGAGGTATATACGAACTGGGTGAGACACAAATATACGTCACAAGGGGTCTCGGAGGCTGGTTCCCGGGGAGGTTCGCCAGTCTTCCCGAGCTTGTCATAATCGAGCTATGATTACTGGTAGATATAGAAACTGATCTTGTAATAAATAATATTGTCGCTTTCCTCCAGCGGGCTATCTTCAAGATAGACGGGCGTGTAGGAATTCCACCGACTCTCCAGATCGGACCACGTCGTAGATGAAGCATCACTCAACACTTCCCTGACCTTTTCCAGTAACTTATCACCTTTATGCACAATGTAAGCATCGTATGTCTTTACCTGGTCGGTTACATAATAAATTATGTGATAGGTCGATCCATTGACGTCTCTGGCAACATCGGAAAGAGAATTGACACCCTTTATCTTGTCGCTGCTATCAACACCATCAGTGAGAGCTATCCTCTCGATCGAATCGGCCAGAGTTTTCATGTTTTTTGCGATTTCGGTTGCCCTTGCTTTCTGAGAGGCATTCATGGCTATCGGTGTGATAAGGGCGATAAGTGCCGCTATTATTGAGAGTACTATAAGTAGCTCAATCATCGAGAAGCCTTTTTCTCTTGAACGGATCTGCACGCTTTTCAAATCAGGTCCCCTCCCGGCTTTAAGACAAACTGTGCAATTTCATGCCAAGTATTTTTCCGAGCGAGAATTCATTCAAACGATTCTGCAAGCCTTACATACGGATTTTCTGGAAATAAAACTGAAGCGGGTTTCCCGGTTGAGGGGATTTCCGTGAAATCAATTTCGTGATGAATACCTGTGGGAAGTGGTATTTGATTCAATTCATCTATTTGGATTCACAATTTTAGCTGAAGTTCGATGGTGTTTGTTTCAGATTCTCAAGAATACTACCGTAGGCCGAATACAGGCTCCAAAAGTAGCGAAGTTAATATCTGTCACACGTTGCATGTCCTGAAAGTCTTTAGAGGTAAAAAGGCTACACTCTTCGCTTCAGAACAATTATCTCCATCCTGTCAGAACAATCCTCGGAGAGGTTTGCGATGTTGCCTATAGAGATGACAAGTTCTCTGAGCTGTCGCTTTTCAGCCAGAGAGATGTCTTTTTCGAAGATCTTTTTCACGAGTGCTCTCTCGTGACTGTCTTCGATGTTCTCCAGTTTTTCGGTTTCTTTGATCTTCTCCTCGGCGACATCCAATTCCTGGAAAAGGTTGACAGCGGCTTCGCGGCAGACTCTGTAAGTTTCCACCGAAAGCTGTACCTGTTTCAACAGGTCTCCTTTGAGATCGTCCGAGATTATGAGATTCTGCAGAACGATCTGATCGACAACGTTCTCGGCTTCGTTGGCAACTTTATCGAAAGACTCCGCCAGCCCCAGAAAATCTCCCCTGAAGTTCGGTAGAAAAGCACCTTGGTACATCGCATTTTCCATTTCGCGTCTCTTACTGTCCGCAGCCGATTCCATCTTGTGAACTTCTTCGGCGTAGATTTCTATCGATGTTTCGTCGTTTTGCAGGATGGCTAAAAAGACTTTTTCGAGGTTTTCGAGAGTTCTTCCGATATATTCCAGATGCTCTTCAAACAGCTGTATTATGGCCATTTCTTTCTTACCGAAGAACATAAGAGGTCCACCTCCAGGCTTGAGGATACTTATGAATCCATTAGAGCCGTTTCCTCTCATAAAAATCACATCCGTCACTGAGATTTCGGTTCCGGCAACAAGAATGGCTACTAATAGATTTTATTACTTATATATTATGACACTTTTATGTGATTGTGTTCTCAGTTATCGAAAAAGCGGAGAGGTAAACCTCTCCGCTTCGTTGAAAAGCCCGCTCTTCAATTGGCAGGGTTGATTATGGTTATTCTCCCTTCGAACTGCGGAGCTATGGTTCCATGCCTTATTACGTACTCGGCAAAGGCGTCTCTGAGGAATGACTTCGTCACTATTATTTTCTTCGTTTCAAGGAACATGACGAACTTGTCTCCACCCCCGGTGAGAAAGTCATTGGCCGTTAGCGTGTAGGTTTTCTCCATATCAAGAGGGACCCCGTTCGAAGTTACAGAGATCAGCCTGCTGTATGGAGGTTTCGACCCATCGAAGGTATATTCGAGGTTCGAGACCTGCAGGAACTGGCCGGCGGCAGCCGGATAGGTAGAAATACCGTGTTCGAGAACGTCCCATATCTGTTTACCTGTGATTTCGACTGCAACCACCAGGTTATCGAACGGGAGTACGGTATAAACGTCCTTAATCGTTATATCGCCCTTAGGTATACTTGCCCTTACCCCGCCACCGTTCTGTATAGCGAAGTCGGTGCCGGTCATCTCCCTTAAGCTATCGGCTATGGCGTTGGCCAGATTAGATTCCTTGAGCCTCACCGTGCCTCTCTCTCCATCCAGGTCAACTTCCGTTCTGCCAATGACGGTGTCCATTTTTTCATCGAGCTGTGCCACATAGCCGTTCACGACCTCAACGACGGCTTCGTCCTGAGGAAGGTTCTGGCTCATGAAGACGTGTGCGAAGTTGATACCTATGACTTCGCCGTTGAAGATATTCAGATTTGTCTTTGAAATAAGCTCTCCGTGTTTTCCAGAAGAAATGACCCAGCTACCGTTAATCTTTTCGGGGAAGGCTACGACGTCTCTACCGCCTTCGAATATTAGATCGTAACCCGAAACCTTTGCAGGAAGGATCCTGTTCCCCGTGTGGAGATGTGCCAGGGCGATCACCAGATCGGCCTGTGGAGCTACTTCATCCAGTACTCTCTGGGCGGCCGTATATTGTTCCTCGAAGGTTATTCCGGCGACGTTTCTTGGGTGGGTGTACCAGGCGCTGCTATCGTCTGTAAGCCCGACTATGGCGACTTTGAGACCTCCAATCTCCTTGATAACATACTCCTTTAGAAATTCCACAGACTTTTCCATAAAGAGAGTATTGGCACTCAGGAAGGGAAAACTAGCGAGTTTGCTGTTTCTCTCCATCACGTTGAAAGGGAAGTCGAAGTCGTGATTTCCGATCGCCATTGCGTCGTACCCCATCATGTTCATTATCTTAATTACCGGTTCACCCTCGAAGAGGTTGGCAACGTTAGTGTTATACGGCGCATCTCCTACATCCAGAAGCAGAAGGTTAGGCTGCATCGCACGTTCTGTGTTGACATAGTAAGCCATTTTCTCCATCGCACCTATCGGGTATTTCGCACCACTGGGTGTGTAAGGCTCTATATGCCCGTGAATGTCGGCGGTGGCGAGTATGGTGATAACCTGGAAGTCGGGGCTATCAACGAAGTTAGAGAGTATTTGTGCAGCCTCTTCCCTTCTCAGCGGCCTTTTCAGGGATAGTAACTCGGCGGGAGCATAGACCAGCCCGGCGAGTTTGGCCCCGTAGTCGATCTCTTCGTCAACACCGAAGACCACTTTCGCTATCGCCTGACCGAATTCGACACCGGTGATCGCTTCGTAGGGACGGTACATACCGTCAACTACCTCTACGGCTCGAACCTTTATCAACCCTTCGATGTATTCCTCCCCGTCTATTCCCACAGTGTCTTTGGCGGAGGGTACCACGAAGCCCTCGTCGATTACACCAAGCGGGTCGGTGTAAACGAATTTTTTCTGCACCTCTTCTTCGATAATCATCGGGTGAATGGTTGAAAGTTTGAATGTTTTCACTATCCATTCGGCTGCCTCTGCTCTGGAAAGAGTGTCTGAAGGATTGAAAAGACCATCTTCGACCTCTACGATCCCGGAAGCATAGAGCTTCTCGATAGCGGTCGAAAATGGACTGGTAGATACGTCCTTCAGGCTTGCCAAAGATATTACACAGAACGCGACCAGAGTTAAGATCAGAACGAATTTGTTTTTCCGCATGTTACCCCTCCTCTTGATGAAGTGTCGAAATATTTATAGTCACAATAGAATCGGTCTACCTATACCTTTTCAAAGATCCACACCGCGGTCCGATCGACTACTTACAGATCTTTCCGGATAATATCTTCATAAGTATTATAAAGCCTTGGAGTGGTAAGAAGTAGTCACCGCTTCGAGATTAACCTGAATCGATCGAGCAATTAGGTGGGTTCGCGAAAAAACAGACTGGCTAGAATATCACCAAGAATGACTTTCTGATAGAATGGGGACGAGCTTTCATATGGAGGGGTAGTGTTGGTGCGCTTTGAGATCGTCAAGAAATACATGGATAAAAGATGTATCGACGCGGTTTTGCTCGACTCTCCCGACAGTATCTGCTGGTACTTCGAAGGAGAAGTTGATTCCAGGATCGATCAGACACGCGAGCGGGGATCTTTCTCAATCTTGATTACAGGCAACAAAACAATAGCGATTTGTCCGGAATATGATTACGAAAGGCTGAAGGACGAGGTCCTCCCGCCGGAGGTGGATGCGATTTCCTGTGGCAGAGGTGAGGAGTTCGATCACGCCGTGAAAAGATTCTGCAGATCATTCGAAAAAGTCTCCACCGATAACCGGAGAATGTATGACGAAAGGTTTTCACTCCTTGACGAAGAGTTCTATCTTAATATGCAGGAATTGAACGACAGAGAGATAATGAGATTGCGTATCATGGGGAAATTGAGCGAGAGCATTCTCTGCGAGTTCGCTCCGGAACTGCAGCCCGGCATGACAGAACTGGAAATAGAGAAAGTGCTGAGGGCACTCCTTATAGAGTCTGGTTTAGAGGTTCCGGTCCTATGCGTGGGTTCAGACGAGCGAGTAGCCAGATATGTCTATCCGGTTTCAACTGGAAAGAAGGTACAGAAGTACATAGTTATGAGAGCCGTTGTAAGAAAGCAAGGTTTGAGAATAGCTTTCACGCGTTACTTCCATTTTGGAGAGATCCCTTCAGAAATTGAACAGAACCACGAGCGTGCCTCGGGTGTCTTTGCAAAAGCCGCAGTGGCTATGATGAAGGCCAGGAGTATGGGAGAGATTTACGAGGAAATTCAGAGAGCTTACTCGGAGTTGAAGATAACTCCAGATTTCAACGGCTGTCCACCGGGGACCTCTCTGGGATATTCGGGAGAGAAGTTTGAGATGTCCCAGAACTCCAGTCTTCCGGTAAGAAGCCCGGCTGCATATGTATTGAGCCCGAGAGTGGGCGGAATATTCAGTGAAGATACGATACTCGTAAGCGACGGTGGGACGGCCGAATTCGTTACCCTCAGCGAAGACTTTCCGAAGATAAAGGTTAGGTTAGAAAGTTTCAGGGTTCACAGGCCGTGGATAATGGTTTTGTGATTTTTTGCTCTTTTAAGTGTGAGCTGTATTCGAGGTTAGTCCTTGGTTTGTTAAAGTAAAACACCATTCAAAGTATCGTGACATTATACCGTTGGAGAATGATAAACTCTCAGTGAGAGATTCATTTATTATCCGCGGTTGGGAGTAAAGATGCAAGAATACGTTGACTTCACAAGACCTGAATACAAAAAAACCAGGAAACTTGCGATCCTCGAAGGTTCTTTTTACAACATGGCCTTCCTGGTCACACAGGGTTTCATTGTTACAGGTCTGGCGCTGGAGTATGGAGTATCGGAGTTTCTGATAGCCATAATCGGAGTATTGCCGACCCTGGCGCAGTTGACCCAGCTAATTTCGCCGATCTTTTTTAGACTCTTCAAAAGCAGAAAAAAATCGATGGTCTTCGCGGCCATTATAGGAAGGGTGCCTCTGGCCTTCATACCGCTTACTCTAGCGCTGGGTATAAAAGTTCAATCGTTGCTTCTCGTGATCCTAGCCATGGTATCTTTAGGCAATTCTCTTGTTGGCACTTTCTGGGCATCCATAATGAGAGATGTGATCGAACCGTCCAGCACGGGAAAATACTACGGAAGAAGAAACCTGATTCTCTCACTTTCTTCGATGCTTATCACCCCTCTCTATTCACTCATACTGGACACTTTCGAGGGCGATATGGGATTCATAATAGTGACGGTTATTGCCACCTGTTTCGCCATGTTAACCATCATCCTGTTGATGAATCACTATAACCCGCCTGTGAGAACTTACGGTAGCGGACGCATGTTCAAAGAAGTCTTCTCGAATCTGAAATTCAGACAGTATTTGAAATTCTCTATGCTCTGGAACTTCGCCATCACCGTTTCAGGCCCCTTCTATTCTTATCATCAGCTGGTCAACCTCAAGGTTAGTTACTCCTATCTCAGTGTACTTAGTATAGTCGCTTCTCTCACTTCCATGGTCATGTACATCCTGTGGGGGAAGATCTCCGACCAGATAGGCCACCAATCTGTAGCCGAATTCGGCATTCTCGGAGCCACCTGTCTGGCGTTGATGTGGACTTTCGTGACACCCCAATCCTATTCTATTCTGCTACCGGTTGACGCAATCGTCACTGGAATGGTCTGGAGTGCCATAAACCTCTGTATCTTCACCATGATGATGGGAATGATGAAAGGTTTGTCGGTTGAACCGTATTTTGCGGTCCAGGCCTTTCTCAACGGGCTGGGAGCGCTCGGAGGCTCATTGCTGGGCGGTGTAATAGCCTCTTTCCTGAAGGGGAAGGTAATTTATCTGCTGGGTATGGAGTTTCACGGTATTCAGGCTATCTTTCTATTGGGAAGTATGTTGAGGCTGAACGCTTTCTTCATGCTGAGAAAGGTTCAAACTCCCAAGATCAAAAGTGTCTCGCAGCTGTTTTTCAATGTCATGTCAACCGTGGGAAGAAGAATGGCCACCAGGCCTTACGAGTATCCGATGCTCCTGATGGGTGCAGGAAGGAAGAAAAGCGAAAAGGAACATCTCCCGCTAGACCTTCCCGAGTCTCTGAAAGAACCGGGTGACGATATAGTTGTTGAGCCTTCGACCGGAGCCGATCCCGAGGATAGGAGTGGCCTGGAACCACACGAGTGATCAGGCAGTGTCGCCGAGTTCGTACTGGAGCCTGTACAGGTCGGTGTAGATACCTCCCTTTGCAAGAAGCTCTTCATGGTTACCCGATTCAACAAGTGAGCCTTTGTGAATAACCATTATCCTATCGGCGTTTCTGATCGTTGAAAGTCTGTGGGCGATCGTTATCATAGTCTTTTCCGATGATATCCTCTCCATTGCCTTCTGGATAAGCGCTTCGGTCTCGGTATCGACATTAGCCGTGGCCTCATCGAGAACCAGGATGTCCGTATCGAAGACCACGGCTCTTGCCAGCGCTATAAGCTGTCTTTCGCCTGCCGAAAGAGTTCCTCCCCTCTCGAGTATCATTGTGTCGTACCCGTTGGAGAGCTTTTCTATGAAGCTGTGGGCATAGACGTACTTGGCCGCCGATATGACCTTTTCCCTGGATATAGAACTGTCGAAGAGCCTTATATTATCCAAAATGCTTCCGGAAAACAGAAAGACATCCTGCAACACCACACCGACTTTTTTTCTCAAACCTTGAAGGTTGTAGTCGTATATATCTTTCCCATCGATTCGTATCGTTCCGTATTGTATCCTGTACAAACCTGTCAATATGCTTATTATTGAAGTCTTTCCGGCTCCCGTCTCTCCAACGAAGGCGATTTTCTCCTTCGGTTTCACGGAGAACGAAATGTCTTTCAAGACGTTATGCTCACCATCGTAAGCGAAAGTAACGTTTTCGAATTCCACAGAACCCTCGAAACTAGAGGGAACGGCCTTTTCCGGGTGATAGATTTCCTCTTTTTCGTCCATCAGTTTGAAGATTTTCTCGGCCGATGCCAGAGCGTTCTGAACGATATCGTATTTTTCGGCAATATCGTTCAAAGGTCTGAAGAACATATCTATGTAAGAGACAAAGGCTACCAGTACGCCAAATTCAAGTACGTTGCCAACTATTCCCTTAACTCCGAACCAAACGACTACGGCTATCGTGATGTAGTAAAGCAGATCCAGCAACGGTCTGAAAATGGCGAATACCCAGAGCTGTTCCAATAGACTTTTGAAATGGTTTTTATTTACTCCGTCAAACTCGTCCCTCTTGCGTCTCTCCTGATTGAAGAGCTGAGTGATCGACATACCGGAAATGTGCTCGGCCAGGAAGGCGTTTATTATGGCCAGTCTCGTCCTGACTTTTCTATATGCGAGCCTGTCGAAATATCTGAAAAGGAAGATGGCTGCTGCTATCACCGGCAGTATTAGCAGCGTAATCAACCCCAGTCTGAAAGAGAGGTTCAGCATGATTATTATGATTCCACCCAGAAGCAGCACATCTTTCACTATAGAAGTAATGACACTCGTGAAGAACTCGGCCATGTTTTCGGTGTCGTTGGCTATTCTGGTGGCCAGTCTGCCGCTCGGGTTGGTATCGAAAAACCTCATCGGTACTCTGAGAATGTGACTGAAGAGATCGACTCTTATGCCGTGGGTGATCTTCTGCCCCATGTAAGATGTGGCGAAGACCTGTCCGTAGTTTATGAAAAAGAGGGATATAAGTATCATCACCATATAAAATGCCAGTTGCCCTATTCCGTTCAGATCTTCAGTCCTCAGTTCACGTAGTTGCTCCCGAGTGATAGGGTATTGTAGAACTCCGTCAGTGACGACGTAATCACCGCTTTCTGACTGTTTCAGCGAGAAGGTTCCCTCTTCAGTATCGATGAACCTGACCGAATCTCCCTCGTGAATCACAACGAGCGTGTATTCATTGTTCATGTAATCGTCTATCACCATCTTCGACAGGAGAGGTGGGAGAAGATCCAATCCCGTGGAGGCACCGATGAGAACGAGTGCCAGAATGAGTATCGGGAGGTAAGGCTTGGTGTATTTCCAAAGCCTGAAGATCACTTTCCAATCTTCGACTTTCAGTTTTTCTTCCGCTTCGCTATATACATTTTGGGCCATCGCTAATCCTCCTTGAGCTTTTCCTCTATCATCTGACGTTCGTACATACGCTGGTACAGGCCTCCATTCTCGACCAGCTCGTGATGCGTACCTCTCTCAACGATCTTTCCTTCGTGCATGACATAAATCGTATCGGCATCTACTACGGCCTTGAGCCTGTGGGAGACAACCACTATCGAACGTTTCCCCTGTGAGTCTTTCAGGGAGTCGAGTATCTTCTTCTCGGTCTCCGTATCGACGGCTGAGAGGCAATCGTCCAGAACAATAATGGGCGTCTGTTTGATAAGAGCTCGGGCGATGGCCACTCTCTGCTTCTGGCCACCGGAAAGCGTCACTCCCCTTTCTCCAACAAGTGTGTCGTAACCTTTGGGAAAGCCCAGTATATCCTCATGAATCGATGCTATGGCCGCGTACTTTTCCACCTCGCTATCGGTGAGTTTCATATTACCGAACCTTATGTTGTTCCTTATCGTTTCCGAAAAGAGAAAGGTCTCCTGCGGAACGTAGGCAATCCTCTCTCTTATGACCTCAGGTGGAAGACGGTTTATATCGTATCCATCGATGAAAAGCATTCCCTTTTCCACCGGGTAGAGACGGGCGATCAATTTCGCCAGTGTAGATTTGCCAGATCCGGTGGTTCCAACTATCGCGACCTTTGAACCGGGGATCACTTCGAAATCTATATCATGGAGAACTGGACGATTTCCGGTAGGATATGTGAACGTGAGTCTTTTCAGTGAAATATGGCCGTTGAAATCCTCGAGCGATACTGGATCTTCGACAACTATGTTGTTCTTCTCTTCAAGTACCTCCAGCAACCTTTTATAAGAAGCACGTCCTCGCTGAACCATGTTAATTACCCACCCGAAGGCCGTCATCGGCCAGATAAGCATTCCCAGATATGATGTGAAGGTGACATATTCTCCGAGTGTGAGCTGGCCAAGAACCACCATCTGCCCTCCAAAAAGCGTTGCCAGCACCGAACCGAGCATGGATAGCATCTGTATTAGGGGAAAGAACATTCCCCACACTTTTATCAACTTTATATTCTCCTGAACGTAGCTGTCGGATTTCTCGCTCAATGTATCGTTTCTCAATCCTTCTATACCGTAACTCTTTATCAACCTGGCGCCGGAGACAGATTCCTCGACCGTGTCGGTCAGGTTTGAAAAGGCAGCCTGGACTTTTTTGAACCTCTTGTGAATGATTCTGCCGAAAAATGTCGATACCACCGCTAGAAGGGGCAGGGGGATGATCGCAATCCATGTGAGCTCCCAGCTGGTGAAGGAGCCCATTGCTATTATCGTGACGGATATGAGGAAGATCGAATCTATCGTCATGACTATCGCCGGCCCCATCGCCATCCTCACGGCGTTGACGTCGTTGGTGAATCTGGCCATCAGATCTCCCACCCTCGTCTTGTCGTAGAAAGTTGGGGGCATGTCCAGCAGTTTTTGAAAAAGCGTCTTCCTGGCGTAGTATTCGAATCTCCTGGCCGATCCCATTATGAATACACGCCAGAAGAGACGTGTTATGAACAACCCGAAGGCGACACCTATAACTGCCAGTATAAGGAGCCCAATGTATTCCATATCCTGGACGCCGCTCCTTAGTTCATCGACTATACTTCCCATGATTCTGGGTGTTATAAGCATGAGTGTATCGACGGAGATCAAAAAAAGGATACCGATTAGGTATCTGTACCAGTTTTGCTTCAAGAAATACCTTATCAACTGCACCACTCCACAAGTTAGCTTAACTGACGTTATCAATCATAAGAGATAAGCCTCTTCCACTGGTGATGGAAAGATTAACATTCTCCCGATCAACTGTCGGTCATTTTCTTCAATGTATTATAATATCATCAACGGATTCGATCAAACAGACATTGGCAGGTGTATCCGGTTGAAAAGGTCTTTATTGCTCGCGATATTCTGTACCCTGTTCCTTTCAAGCCTTTTGACTGTAGCGGTTGTTTTCTCCGGAGGCGGGGGACGTGGAGCCTATCAGGTCGGTGTTTACGGAGCTCTCCTGGATCTGGATATAGAGATTGAGGGGATCTTCGGTGCATCAGTGGGAGCGATAAACGCCGCGGGTATAATCAGCGAAGGCTATGAAGCAACCAGGGATTTTTGGTACGGTATGGACTATACGCAGCTGATGAAAGCCTCTCCGGAGCTCTACGATCTTCTCCAGGGAAAGTTTTTCTCCCTTAATACTTTAGAGTTGGCCTCAGCGTTGAGATTACTTACGGCTAAGGGGGGGATAGACGTCTCGCCTTTGCGGGAAAAGCTCCAAAAACTAATAAGCGAGGAGAAAATACGAAAAAGCCGAATGGACTTCGGTGTGGTCGCTTACTCGTTGAGCGATGTCAGGCCATTTGTAATCTACAAAGAAAACTGTCCCAAAGGCCTTCTTGTGGATTATGTTCTTGCCAGCGCTAACTTTCCGGCTTTCAAGAGAGAGGAGATCGGTAATGAGCTCTTCATAGATGGCGGCGTATATTCGAACATTCCGCTTTTCATGGCCAGAGAGAGGGGTTTCAAAGAGGTCGTGGCCGTCGATGTGATGGGATTGAGAATCGGTGATTCTCTTGCATACGTCAATCTCTTCAACGAGGGAATGGAAGTGACTCTCCTGGAACCGTCACAGCAGTACGGCACCGTTATGACTTTCGACGGTGAAATCTCCGTGAAGTACGCGATCTGTGGTTATCTTGACGCTATGAAAACCTTCGGAAAGCTTGTAGGCGATAGATACTTCATTTTTGGAGACGGTGATCCGCTTGCCGATCGTTTTTTATGCCTTGATCTTGTGTCAAGGTGCGAAGCGCTGGCGCTCGTCGGTCTTGAAGCGGTAGAAAAGGCTCCGGCAGAGTATCATTATTATCGGCAGTTAATTCCCTGGCTGGAGACGGTTATGGGGTGCGAGTTAACATCCCCCTCGCTGACCGTTATGAAGATACTTGAGGTGCTGGCCGGTTTTCTCGGGATCGATAGATTGTGGCCTTACACGCCAGGGTTGATCCTGGAGGAAGTGAAGCGCTCCTGGGATCCGCCTCTCTACATAGAGGAGCGATCCATCCAGTTCCTCACAAAATACCGGAAACTACTTCTTTTAGTTGCCTATGTGTCCGAGAAATCTCCATACAGCGGTGTCGAGTCGCCTGATTTCACGGAGTTTTTGGAAAAGTTCAGGCGAAGACTCGCTCTTTCGAAATGAAACGATCCGCGGCGTAACCGTATATCTCTCTGAGACTCAGCGGCCTTTTGATCAGGCTTTTTCCGAAGACTATATAATGCTTATACTCGTCTCCACCGGCCCTGAGGGCGTTGGCGATCATCGTCGAGTTCATCCAGCTAACCGATGAACCTTCTATTTTTTTGTACCCCATCTCTCTCACGTTGTTGTAAGCCTTCACGAACATCGCAGAAGGAACTCCCCTGTTCCTGAACTCGGGAACGACAAAGAGTATGGCCGCACGCACCCGTTCTATGGTCTTTCTCTTTGTAAGGAATTTGTACCAGCCGAAGGGAAATAGTTTACCACCGATCTCTCTCACTATCGGGCTGAAGTCAGGAAACGCTACGAAATAACCTATCGGTCGGCCTTCAGATCTTGCGATGATAACCATTCTACTGTCGGCAACTAGCTTAAGCGTCCTGGCCGCCTGATATATTTCCTCGAATGTGGGCTTGATTACGTCTTCCTCCCAGTCCGGCATTGCCTCGACTGTTACCCTGTGAATATCCCGCGCAAGATCTTTGATGTGTCTGAAGTTGGCCTCTTCCACATAGAAGTTGTAACGTCGCATGGCTATCTCGGTTCCCTTGATTTCTCTTTCGGAAATCACGTTTTCAAGATTGTAGTTGAAAGCGAGATACTTGAGATACACTTTGTACTCTTTGAAGATATCTATATAATAAGGCGGATTGTAAGGCATCAATATCGCCGGTGTATCTTCGAAGTTATCGACCAGTAACCCCCGAAAGTCGTCACCGTTGGTTGGTGATACAGGACCCTTGAGGAACTTCATTCCTCTGTTCTTTGCCCAGCTTTCTGCCGTTTTCAAAAGCGCATCGGCCACTGGTTTAGAGTCTATCGACTCGAAGAGTGTAAAATAAGCGTGATCTACACTCTTTTCTCTGTTCATCGTCTGTTCTATGCCAACGGCGATCCTGCCGACAACACTCCCGTTTTCTCTTGCAAGGAAAAATTCGTGTGGGCCGTTCGCAAACAGGGCCGATCCCTTGCCTCTCATGATAGCTTTCATCTCATGCCTGAACGGTGGCACCCACAGGGGGTAGTCCTTGTAAATCTTCGTGGGCAGAGAAATGAAATCCTTAACGTCTCTGGTACTGGATAATCTGGATATCTTCAACATCGATCGACACTCCAATTTAAAGACTGGCAACACTTTCAGATTCTAACACACTGCGTACTGGAGCGTTTTTTCGAAGAGATCAACGGATATCCACATTTCTGGTATCGGAAATGAATTCCGCGTAAGGACCTTCCGAAATCGAGCCGGTTGAGCCGTCCGACCTTATGAAAAAGTCGGGAGTGATGAGTATGTTTTTACCTTTGAATCCCGTCTTTATCCTCGTGTAGTCTCCAACAAAGACGTTGCTGAGATCGACCCCCTCGCAGATTTCACAGTTGGAACCTATCATTGTTGGCCCTTCGAGTCTCACGTTCTTTTCGATTCTGGTATTGGAACCTATGAAAACAGGTGTGATTATTCTGGTCGTTTTCTCGACTACCGAGCTGATTCCCTTCCATAACCCCGCAGTAATCTCCTTCCCCGACGGCTTGAATCCCTTGATCTTTCCCAGAAGAGCCTGACCCAATATCGACAGGTAATCGGAATTCCTGCCGATATCGAACCATTCCATTTCGGCCGTGAAAGAATATACAGACTCTTTTCTCTTCACGAGATCCGGGAGAAGCTGGCTGCCTATGTCATAAAACGTTCCGGAAGGAATATACTTGAAAACGGCCGGTTCAAAGATGTAGATGCCTGTATTGGCCATATTAGATCCGGCCTTTTCCAGAGGCGGCTTCTCCTGAAAGGAACCTACACGGCCTTGCGAATCGCTCACCACTATTCCGTAATTGGAGACTTGCTCGTTCGGAACTTCTTTGGTCAGGATAGTTGCGATCGAACCTCTGGAGTTATGAAAATCGAGAGCTCTTTTTAAGTCGAAATCTATGACCGCATCCCCACAGACCACGATGAAGGTTTCATCGAAGAAAGCAGAACCGTCCTGTATTCTTCGCATACCCCCGGCCGAACCGATCGGATCGGCCACGAGTTGACCTTTCTCGAAATGGCCCTCGAAAGAGTATCCTATCTTCACTCCATACCTGTAACCGCTTTTGAGGTAGTTCTGCATAACCCAGCCGAGATGTGAAATATTTATCATGATCTCCTTGATTTCATGACGGGCGAGAAGCTCTATTATGAACTCGATTACAGGTTTCTCGACTATCGGAAGCATCGGTTTTGGAATCTTGTTGGTGAGCGGTTTCAATCGTGTTCCGGCACCTGCGGCCAGGATCATGGCTTTCATTGATTACCTCCTATCTTTTGTTCGATCTGATATTTTTAAAAACAACGAACACTCCAATTGCCAGAAGCACCAGACCAACGAAGATTCCCATGGCTTTTGGGGCTACATTCATTAACACGAAAAACACGGAAATGGCTGCTAGAAGGGAAGCGGCGAACAGTAGACCTGAATCTTTTTTCTCCTCGGCAATGAAAAGCTGGAAGAGTCCAACTGCAGGCGCCATTATGAACAGAGCCCAGCCACCGGCGGCAATGAAATTCGGGAAGATCACATTTAGAGTCAATATCAACGAAATGACCAGTAATATGCCTCCAGGTACGAAAAGTCCCTTATCTCCTCCGGTAACGGCCCTGTACTCCATAAAAATAGCCGGTGCCCATACGAAGAGCAACCATAGATTTACAGTGAAGGAAGGTACGAGTATTATCAGCAAACCGAACAGCACCATGATTGAACCTATAGCTATTCTGAACAGCGTTTCTTTGTTCACAACAATCGCCTCCAATCATTTCGATCAACGGAATTATATCAAGTCCGAAGCGGCACACAAAAACGCATAAAAACACTCACTATACTTCAATATGTCCTTTGCAAGAGATATGCTGTATATCGATCCTGATTATACAGGTCGTATTCAAAGACCTCTTGGATACGTCTTCACTTTCTTTTTCGAAATCGGGTGAGTACTTTTCAACGAGTCTTTTCAAAGCGTACAGTTTCTCTGAAGCTTCGGCCACCAACGAGGCGATTCCATAAGCCACAACACTTTTGTAGTTGGTTGAAAAACTGGATGGAAGTATTTCAACAAAATCCACTACACAGAAAGAAACCTTACTGCTGAACATTATGTTGGTTATCTTGTGGCCTTCGCAGGCGCTATGAAAATATATGCGGCCGTCATCAAATACGTAGTTAAGCGGAGTGCCATAGGGATAGCCATCTTCTCCCAGGGTTGAAAGAACTCCAAAAATCCCCCTTTCCAATATATCTCTACCTTCTTCTAGCGAAAGCTTTCTATCGTCTCTCCTGAGTTTTCTGAACAAACCATACCTCCCGGTCGGTGTAAACTAAGCATATTGGCACGTGAGAGTCCAACACTATATTACATTATAGACTGAAGTAGTATACTTGAGTTGAACAGGCAAACTCAGCCGTTTCGAATTCCTCTCGCATTTGTGTCGTCCTCGATCGCACTCAAAAGAAGGGGGTGCTTACGAATGAGGAAAGCTCGTTTGTTGTTGTTTTCAATATTCTTTTTTATCTTCTTTTTCACCAGCTGTCCATTGAAAAACACTTTCACGCTCACCATGCAGAAGGAGGGTAACGGAACGACCGATCCGGCTATCGGAACTCACCAGTTCGGTAAGAACGTAAACGCAACGGTCAGGGCATACCCAGATTCCGGCTGGGAATTCGATAGCTGGGAGGGCGGTGTGGCCACAGCAGATGCAACGGAAACCACAGTTCTCATGGATAGAGACAGAACTGTAAAAGCGAAATTCGTCGAAATAAACCATATCGAGAAGGCTATTGAAAAGCTGGACCCCTCGGTACCGCTAAGTTTTTATCATGCAGAAGAGCTTCTGCCTCTGGTGGAAGGCAATCTCGATAAGTTCCTCCAACTACTCTCTCAGGGAAGCTATCTAGAAAGATGGGCGGCAGCTTATGCTTTGCAGAGAAGCCCGCTGGACAGCGGTACGCTCGAAGAGCTGGAGGAGTATCTTTCTGATCCTGATTCCACGATTAAGGTTCTTATAGCCGTAGCTTTCCTGCTCAACGGAGATGAGAAGGGGAAAGCCGTGCTGGAAGCGATGCTTGCCGACGATAATCCTATGAGCTTTTCGGTACCACCGCAGAGATTGTCGGATTTCTCTCTTGTAATCTTGAACACCTACTATCCACTTGAATATCCGCTGGCTGGATACGAAGAGCAAACTACCAGCGTGACGGGAGGTCCATGCGACTATACCGTAACGGTCACGGCTGTCTTTCAAGGTACGGGCGCTACAGATACTCTCGTGGAGACCTGGGAGACTCAGGCCGAGGAGATCTGGAACGGCCCGACCGGTTCAAGGGAGTGGGGAAACGGTTGTTGCACGGTTACCTTCGACTTCGACTTCGATGTGCTTGAAGAGGGTGAAGATCCCCCCGAAGGAGTCCATGTTATCGAAGTGAAAAAAGTCAGCAGTGCTCACACTTCATGGGTTGCGACGCCCCTTCCGACACCAGGTTCAACTGAAACAACGACCGGGGAGTGGGACAATCTAGACAGCGGGCCGGTGGTAGCGCACGAAATAGGACACCTGATGGGACTTGACGATGAATATCATTACGACGAAGATGGAAATTACGTCAACGACAACCCCCAGCCGGAGGGTAGCCCTCCTAGCATCATGGCGCAGACCTGGAATGGTGCTCAACCGTTGACGCAGCACATGGATGCGATAATGGCGGCCGCCGATATCCAGTGCGAATGCGATTACTCTATGACGATCACCCCTGAGTACGATGTCAATATCTCTCCGGGCGTTCATACCGTCGAGGTAACCGTTGTCAGAGCCGACGGGACTCCGGCTAAAGGAACCACAGTAACTTTCGCCGTGATAGGCAATCCCAACGTCGAAGACACGGAAGTCAAAACGGGTGAAGATGGAAAGGCCTCGTTCACTTATTCTCGTGAATTCTGCTACACCAACGAAGATGAAATTGAGGCCTGGGCCAAATGCAACGCACACGCAATGGCTCTAAAACAATGGATAAGTTTGAGCTGGATTTTCCCAGATTTCATCTCGCCTTACAACGATCAGAAGGACTTTCCCTATTCGACTCCTCTGACGATTCTCTTTGAAGTAGAGCCGGAAAACGCCAGGGAGGCTGAAAACCTCGAATTTGTCGTCAAACTCTTTCAAGGTGAAAAAGAACTCTTCACGTGGAAGGGAAAAGAGAGGGCGGTGGAGACGGGCCTTTTGTTAGAACCGGGAACTGAATACAGAATAGAGATTACACCTATCTCTGGTCCTCCCGAGACTGAAGGCAACACGGCGGTCAGCTCTTTCACTACCGCTGATTTCACGACCGATTGAGTGAAGAAGTCTTGTGAAGTTGGGTGAACGGGCAAAATTAACGTTCAGCTGAAACAGAGACAGAATATCTCACGAAAAATTTTGAGAGAATCCCTGCAAACCGCCAGTGTGATGTAAAATTCAACTGGAGGTGAGATTATTATGAAGAAGATAGTCCTTCGTTTGATTATCGGTGTAATAATTGGGATAATCTCGTGGGGAGTCGTTTCCTTGATTCTCAGTGAAGGCCTCGGCGAAAGCTTTTCCTCGATCACTGAAATCGAGAATGTGAAGGTACTCATGGAGATAGACAGAGACGGCCTGCTGACGGTAACCGAAACGATCGACTACCGTTTCAAAAAACCTTACAGGGGAATCTACAGAGAACTTCCGGCCGATCGTGCGGGTAGCCTTTACGGCGAGATCGAAGTGACCGCTACCGGTAAAGAGATAAAATACATCGAACGTATGGGAGGCGCGAGTTCCAGGTCGATCAGATTGTGGTTCGTGCCTTATAACTCCTCCAGTGTAGAACCCTCCGGTGGGCAGGATCGTGTGACTGTCACTTATCGCTACACGGTTAGAAGGGCCGTAGAGATCGGTACAAATGTCGCCCAGATCTTCAGAAAGGTCTGGGGTGAGGATACGGCAAGCTGGGTCAAAAATGTAAATGCGACGATCACTTTCCCGGAAGGTATGCAAATCACTAATTTCTACACTCATCCGGCCGTAGTCGTGACAAGATCGGGGAATGTCTACGAGCTGGAGATGAAAGATGTCCCCCCAAAATCCTATGTCGAATTCAGAGCCGTAGTACCACTACAGGCAACATCGACTATGAAACAGGTAAATCTGGCCACGGGCGGTGTTTTCGATAGCAAATTCCTGGAAAGCGCCGAGAGAAAGGACTCTCTTCTCAGGATAGTTTCTCAGTGGGTTGTACCGATTGCCGTAGTGTTGTTCACACCTTTTGTATTGCTCGTAGCGTTTCGAAAGTACGGCAGGGAACACGAGGTGGGATACTTCGGTGATTACGAGCGCGAATTACCGACCGACGACGCTGCCGATGTTGTAAACGCGGCGGTGAAGAATATGGCCGGAGTGGTAGACAACGACGGTATTGGTTCGGTGATGATGGAGCTGTACAGGAAGAATTACATAGACTTCGAAAGGGGAAAGGGTGACAAAGTCGATGGAATACTCATAAAGAACAGGGATTCTTCAGATCTGAGGCCGACAGAGGCTGCTTTCTTGAAGTTCCTCGACAAGTACGACGAAAACGATCTCTTCGACTTTTCAGATGTCAAGAAAAAAGCTACAAAAAGCCAGTCCAAAGCCAGAACCTTCACTTCTGATCTAAGCGTTTACAAAGACAAGGTGAACAACACGGTGAAATCCAAAAAACTCCTTGACACAAGGGGCAACTCTATGGCCAAAGGCTATTCTACATTGATGCTTCTACTTTCGATATTGATGCTCATGGTACATTCGAACCCGGCGATCTCTCATCTGCGCCTCTTTTCGCTTGTATTCTACGGAGCACTGTGGACTACCAGTTTCGTTGTCTTCATGATGCCCAGAGACGTTTTTGGTCGCTGGACGCCCGAGGGAAGAGTTTTCTATCTCAAATGGATGGGTCTTAAGAGATATCTTGAGGATTACTCCCTGCTAAACGAGAAACCACCCGAATCGATAATCCTCTGGGAAGAGTATCTGGTCTATGCTACGGCTCTGGGTATAGCCGATACCGTGAGAAAGAATCTAAACAGGATAGTTCCCGAAGACATCTGGCGCGAGCAGAGTCGCCATCCCTTCATCTATTACCCGGTGACGGCTTATGCAATCAACTCTTTCAACACTCTAACTACATCGGTCAGGACGGCTTCCTCGAGTGGTTCGGGCGGTGGAGGTTTCGGCGGAGGGGGCTCCGGCGGAGGTGGAGGTGGAGGCGGAACTGGCGGTTTCTGATTCATCTTTCAAATAAAGATAGCGCGGCCATAAACGGCCGCGCTATCTTTTCAAATCCGTATCACATGAAGAAAGGTCCGGCCGGGAAGATAGAGCCAAAGACCAGCGATACGACCGACATCAATTTGATCAGTATATCCATGGAGGGGCCTACGGTATCTTTGAGAGGATCGCCGACAGTATCTCCTACAACGGCCGCCTCGTGGGTGGGGGTACCCTTGCCGCCGAACTCTCCGGTCTCAATGTATTTCTTCGCGTTATCCCAGGCTCCGCCGGAATTGGCGGTGAAGAGAGCTATCATAATGGCACTTGCAAGCCCGCCAATCAGCAGGCCGGCAACTGCAGACCTTCCGAACAGAAGACCGATTACGAACGGCGATGCGATGGCTACAACTCCGGGAGTAAGCATTCTGCTCACGGCTCCCTTGGTAGTTATCTCGATGCACCTCTTGTAATCTGGCACTGCATCTCCGGTCCTGATTTTGGGGTTCTCTTTGAACTGCCTTCTAATTTCTACGATCATGAGATTGGCGGTGTCGGAGACACCCTTTATCAACAGCGAGGTGAAGAAGAAGGGAAGCATAGCTCCTATCAATATTCCTATCAAGGTGTAAGGTTCCACCAGGTTGATGATCGGGTTGTTCACAATTTCGTTGGCCGTATCGGCGGCACCCCAGATGTACGAGACGATAAGCGCAAGGGCGGCGAAAGCGGCCGAGCCGATGGCGAATCCCTTCCCTATGGCTGCTGTGGTGTTTCCAACCGAGTCCAGCCTGTCGGTCAGCTTTCTAACCTTCGGATCGAGGTTGGCCATCTGCGCTATGCCACCGGCGTTATCTGCAACCGGTCCGTAGGAATCGACCGAAACTATGTAACCCACAAACGACAGCATTCCCAGCGCAGCTATGGCGATTCCGTAAACTCC
>DBRH01000070.1 GCA_002305955.1 Kosmotogaceae bacterium UBA1373 | reverse complement strand
CTTGCAGCAAAATATGTTCTGGTTTTCAACAAAATCTGTGGCTCCTTCAGTTGCGATAAAACTAGCCCCCTTGACAAATCTATATGGATGAATATAATATATTTGAACACGTTCGAAATGTATTTTAATTATGTTCAAATACAGAGGAGGCGAACCGATTGACGATCGAAGAAATCAACACCAGGGAAAGGATCTTCAGAGCCACGCTTGAATTTATTAGGGAAGGGAAAGACGCGCACAAACTCACTACGAGGCAAATAGGCGACAGGGCTGGAGTGAATCCTTCGCTGATCAACTACCATTTCCAGTCGAAGGAAAATCTCATAGGTCAGGTTGTGGGGACGATGATGGGAGAGATCATCGGGCAGTTGCGGCGAAGCGATGCAATCGAAAGCGATCCGGAAACCAGGTTGAGAGAGATACTCCTTACCACCGCCGATGCGGCTTTCGAATTTTACAACGTGAGCAGGATCGCCATAGCCGGCGAGCTGAAAGAGGGCTGCAGGAACTCCTGTCAGATGGTTTTACCGCTTTTGCAGGAAATCTTCAAGGGTTACACTTTCTCAGATCTGAACGTTATCGCCCTGCAGCTAATGCTTCCGTTCCATCATATAGTCGTCGATCCCGTTCTTTACGGGAAGTATCTCGGCGCTGATTTTTTTGACGAGAAGCAGCGAAGGGGAAAGATAAATCAAATGGTAGATCTGGTTCTGGCCAGATACGATAAGGAGGCAAAGAAATGAAGCAAGCGGGTATTTCAAAGGCAGGTTCGAAGATTGTCAATCGCACGATACTGGTTGTCGTAGCGACTATGGCGATAATCTTCGGTATTGGCGGCATAGGCCACGGGTTCTTCGAGGCGCTGCAGGGGTTCACCCCGACTAACGGATTGGTGATCCACGCAATCGGGGAGGCCAACAGGATGTGGGAATACGGCAATGAGCCGGCCTTCACAGTTATTCCCAATTTCTTGATCACAGGGATCGCTTCCATGGCGGTGGGACTGGCCGTGATAGTCTGGTCGGTCGGTTTCCTTCACAGAAGGAACGGTCCGACTGTGTTGCTGCTGCTCTTTGTTTTGCTGTTCATGGTTGGCGGGGGAATAGGACAGGTGGTTTTCTTCTCTATTATATGGGTCTTCTCGACTTTCATTCACAAACAGTTGAAGCCTTCAAAGAGCGAAAAGACCGGCGGCCTTCGAAAAAAGACGGCCCGTTTTTGGCAGCCCTTTTTGGTGGCCTCTTCCGTTGCCATTGTATTTGCGCTAGAAATCGCCATCTTCGGACTCGTCCCCTTCGTAAAAAACCCGGATACGATCTCTCTGGTGATGCTTTCTTCGCTGGGAGCGGGGTTTATACTCATGATTCTTGCCTTTCTATCGGGAATGGTCCATGACACTGAACCTGACAGGAGGATTGCCTCATGAAGGAGAAATTTTTGGTAGCCTACGCCACCAAGCGTGGATCTACCGCGGAGATCGCCGAAAAGATCGGAGAGGTGCTTCGAAAAAGACAGATGCAGGTGGATGTGCTGCCTGCCAGGGAAGTCGTCGATCTCTCGCCTTACAAAACAGCGATCCTTGGAACGGCCGTTTATATAGGGCTGTGGAGAAGGGAGGCGGTCAAATTCCTGAAAACCTACGCGGATGAGCTTGCAAAGCTGCCCCTGCGGATCTTCCTTAGCGGTCCGACCGGTGCGGGAGACCCACTGGAATTGCTTGGCGGCTGGCGCTTCCCGGAATCTCTGAGACCGACGATAGAGCGAATAAAGCCCGTTGAAATAACCTGCTTCGGAGGAAGAATAGAGAGCGACAAGATGAATCCCTTCGAAAGAATGATAATCAAAAAAGTCGGGGCCGAGATCGGTGATTTCCGCAACTGGGAGAGTATCGCTTCGTGGGCGAATGGAATTGACTGAAGTTGCCAGTGATGTTTCGCGCGTTAGTTGCTTGACCGGAGAGCATCAAAAAGCGGCCGGACATGAAACCCGGCCGCTTTCGATTTTCTCGGTTTTTGAGAGTATCGAATGGGGAGGCTCAGAACTGTATTCCAACCTCGGCCATAACTCTGAACAAGTCGCGATCGAGATCCTCCATCTCTTCTCTCGTGGAAACCTTTAGAGGCATCCTTACTCCACCCATCTTCAAACCCCTCTTCTCAAGAACCGACTTCATGTAAGGTATGTTGGCCCCGTTTCCAACGGCCATTGTGAGTTTGGTGAGGGATTTCTGGGCTTTGAAGGCCTCCTCGTATTTTCCGGCTCTTACCGCATCGCGAACTTTGACGAAGAACTCCGGGAAGACCGCTCCCGGACCGGAAACACAGGCCTTCCCTCCGTTCGTGAGAACGGCCGAATAGGCCGCATCGCAACCGACGACCGTGTTGAACGTACCGGGGAGGTTCTGGATCACAGACAAAGCGTACACGAAGTCGCCGCTGCTGTCCTTCACACCGACTATCCAGGGATGCTTCTGGTGAAGTCTCTTCAACACATCGACGCTTATCCAGTTCTTCGTGAGCGACGGGATGTTGTATATGTAGAGCGGGTACTCTCCCATCTCTGTAGCGATAGCGTCGTAGAAAGCGAAGAGTTCATCCTGGCTATGCTTAAAGAAGAATGGAGTGACCACGGCGGCGGCGTGAGCGCCGCAGGCTCTGGAATGCTTCAGAAGGTCGAGAATATCCTCGAAAACCGCCGCACCGCAGTGGGATATTATCGTCATTCTATCGTCGTTGGCCTTTATGAAAGCCTCGAGCGCTTTCTTCCTTTCTGAAACGCAGAGAGAGGTTCCCTCGCCCGTGGTGCCGAGCACGAACATACCGTTCACACCCTTCTCCACGAGAAAATCTACATAATTGGATATCGCACCGTACTCTATTTTCGTTCCATCGGCCGACATGGGAGTCAGTGGAGCGACACCTACACCTTCTAAAAGTCTCATCGCATTAATCCTCCTTCTGCCAGCCTCCGGGCTGCCTCTTCCATGAGCGGCGTTTCCTGCACCAGTCCCATTCTCACCCTCTGCCCCCCATTGAGCCCGTACGCCGTTCCCGGCACAACGAGAATTCCGTATTCTTTGTATAGTTTCTCGGTGAAGAGCCAGGGATCAATGCCTTCAGGGGTTTCCACCCAGGTGTACATGGCGCCTTGCGGCGGAGAGAATCTAAGGCCTATATCGCTCAATCCGTGGACGAGAGCATCACGCCTTTGCTGATACATACCGCTCAGTTCTCTGTAAAAAGAATCGGGCGTCTCTATCAAAGCCGTTGCAGCCGCCTGCTGTATCGGATAGAAGACGTTCGAGTCGATTTTTGATTTGTACAGCTTCACCGCGTCGACCAGCCTCTTGTCACCGACGATGGCGCCCACCCTCCAGCCGGCCATGTTATAGGTCTTCGAGAAGGCGAAGTATTCGAATCCCAGTTCCAGGCCGGGACGGGCCTCCAGATAACTGTGGACCGTCAGCCCGTCGAAAGCTATCTCCGAGTACGCCAGATCGCTCATCACAGCGAAGTCGTAGCGTGAGGCTATTTCCGAGAGGCTCTTATAGAAATCCAGACCGACAATTCTGCCCGTGGGATTCGATGGGTAGTTCACGATAACGATCTTCGGGCCGTGAAGTCTGGCCTTTTGTTCGATCTCATTCAAAACCCTGTCCGACTCGGCATCGCTGTTGTAGGTCAACAACTTGCCCCCGGTGAACAGAACGGCCTCGAAATAAGTCGGGTAGCCTGGATCTGGTACCATGACGACGTCTCCTGCATTAACCAGCGAGTGCAAGGCGTTGAATATAGCTTCCTTTATACCCACGGTGACGAGTACGTTGTCTTTGGGGTCTATCTCGACTCCAAAACGCTTGCCGTACCAGAAAGCCACCGCTTCGCAGAGCTCGGGAGCGCCGTGCTGGGGCGGATACGTGTGGTAGGCCGGATTGTCGAGATGCGTTTTCATGGCCTCGATTATCCAGGCGGGGGTGGGTCTGTTCGGAGCACCGATGGAAAGGTTGATCATGGGGTATTTGGATGGTTGTGTTTTCAACTTGTTTATGAAAGCAAAAGCATCCGGCCTGAAGAACTCAAGCTTTGAGCACTCCAGTTGGTATCTCATCTGTTATTACCTCCCTCGAGTTTTTTCGAAACGATTATCAACGGATAGCATACGAGTATGAAAAAAACCGATACAATGCTGAAAGCCATGAACGGGTTCAGCGTGAGCTGCATGATCTGACGGGACGTTCTGACTATCTCCACCATCCCTACCAGCGAGACTATAGATGTGTCCTTTATTGTCATAACGATCTGACCGACAATCGAAGGCATCGTCGTCTTGATTATCTGTGGCAGTATTATGAGCGTGACCTTTTTAAAGTAGCTCATACCGAGCGCTTCGGCAGCTTCGAACTGCCCTTTGTCCATAGCCACAAGACCGCTTCTGAAAACTTCCGAGAGGTAAGCGGTCGCCGTTATAGAAAGAACCACTATTCCGGTCTGAAAGGCTCCCAGTTCAATTCCGACATATGGCAGGGCGAAGTAAATGGCGTAAACGATTATCAGGAAGGGAGAGCCCCTGACGATCTCGACCAGTACGGTCAGGGTTTGCGACAGTACGGGTATTCTGTGAAACCTTACAAAAGCTATCACTATTCCCAGTATTATTCCTATGGCGAGAACAAAGGGCAGAAAGGCCAGGTTGCTCAGAAAGGCTATGCCGAGCCTGGAAAGCTGCTGCATGAGCGATATGTCCTGCATCATACCACCTTCCCGAAGCCAAACCAGCGCCTTGCACTACGCCCGGGCTCTTTCTTGCCGCTGATGAAACGGCTCAAAAGCGCGAGTATAAGATAAATGCCGAAGTACATGAGCATCGGCACTCCGAACGATTCGAAGGGCATATACGTTCTCGCGGCTATCTTTCTGGCCGTGTAGGTGAGTTCCGGTATCACGAGGACCGCGGCCAGACTCGTATCCTTTATGAGATACGAGAATTGGCTTATCAACGGCGGGAGTATCTTCTTGAACACCTGGGGAAGGATTATCAACCTCATGGTTTGAAACCATGAAAGCCCCAGCGCCCTCGAAGCTTCCGATTGTCCCTTGTCCATAGAAGCGAGGCCACCCCTCACTATCTCGGATATGTACGCCCCGCTGTTGAGAGAGAATGCGATGATAGCGCTCTGAAAAGAGGTCAACATGATACCGGTTATGGGAAGCCCGTAATGCACGAAGTAGAGCTGAACGAGCAAAGGTGTGGATCTTATAAAACCCGTGTAAATTCCTACAGGAATAATTGCCAGCTTTGATTTCATTGTCGATATTATTCCAACGACGGTTCCGATTATCAAAGCAAAAACGCCGCTGAGTGCGGCTACCTTGAGAGTTTCGAACAACGCCTCGAAAAATTCCGGCAGATACTGGGATATCAATCTCATATCAAGCACGGTATCACCTACAGTATCTTGCTCAGGAATTCTTTGGTCCTTTCACTCCTGGGGTTTGTGAAGAACTCGTTTTTCGGTGTAAGTTCGATTATCTTTCCGTCGTCTAGAAAGCCTATCTTGTTGGCCACTTCTCTGGCGAAGCCCATCTCGTGGCTGACTATTATCATCGTCATGCCGCCGAGCGCCAGTTTTATCATGACATCGAGAACTTCCTTTATCATCTCCGGGTCAAGAGCCGAAGTAGGTTCGTCGAAAAGCATCAATTTTGGATCCATGGCGAGAGCTCTGGCGATCGCCACTCTCTGTTTTTGACCGCCTGATAGTTGTCCCGGATACGCGTCGTATTTGGCCGAGAGGCCTACCTGGTCCAGTAAACCCTTCGCCTTTTCGTACGCCTGATCTTTCGGAATCTTCTTGACGTGTATCGGCGCCAGAGCGACGTTGTCCATCACCGAAATGTGAGGAAAGAGATTGAAGTGTTGAAAGACCATGCCGGAGTTCTTCCTGACATAGCTGAGATTGGCGCGACTGGACTTGATGTCCTTTCCAAGGACATCGATCGTTCCCTCGTGATAATGCTCGAGCATGTTAATACACCTGAGCAGCGTACTCTTGCCCGCGCCGCTCGGGCCGCAGAGAACCAGCACGTCGCTTTCGTAAACATCGAGGTCTATGTTTTTTAGCACATGGAGTTTTCCGAATGATTTGTGTAAGCCTCTTATCCTTACAACACGCTCCATAGAATTCCCCTTTCAATTCCTGAAGTGGGATGGGGAGGACCCCATCCCACAGAATAATGTTTCCAGAACGCTCAGTCAACCACGAACGAAGGAACCCATTCTTTGCCGACATACTTTTCATATATCTTTCCGTACTCACCTGTCAGCTTTTCCCACTTGATGAACCAGTTGAACCAGTTAACCAGCGAATCGGAATCCTGGTCCTGTCTGAAGGCCAGTCCGTAAGTATCGGGTCTTACATAACCTTCCAGAATCTTCAGCTCGGGGTTCTTGTTCGCCAATTCGATACAGATCATTTCGTCGTCCATGACCGAATCGATTCTGCCGAGCTTGAGATCGGTCATCCACTCGGCCAGGTTATCGTACAGAGAGGCCTTCTTGCCCCAGGTCTGCTCGATGAAATCGGCGTGGACCGATCCCATGGTCGCGCCCATCTTAACGCTGGGAGCCGCGAGATCCTTCCAGCTGACAAGCGGGGAGTCCTTCCTTGCGATTGCCACGATTCCGGTCAGGAAGTACGGATCGGAAAAACGGATCGATTTCATTCTGGTGAGGGTCATCGACATGTTCGCGGCGATCATATCGACTTTTCCCGAGAGGAGCGAAGGAATAAGGCTTTCCCAAGCCATATCCTGCCATTCGATCTGGACTCCCATTTCCCTGGCGGCCAGTTCCATCAATTCAACCGTGAATCCGGTAGGTTTCCCGGCGGGATCTCTGTACTGCATGGGAACGGCTGTCATATCGGTGGCCACAACGATTTTTCCCTTCTTCACGATGTTCTCCAGCGCCGTTACCGCCATCGTGGAGCTCACAAGCAGAACCGCAATAACTACAAGAACAAGCAACTTCTTCATTTTTTCTTCCCCTTTCGTCTTTTAGTATGCTTACCGTCACGGTAAGTGAAAACTCATCACGGATTGAAAACAGACATAGTTTACTGGAAATTTGTTCAATAATATCGAACACTATTCAACAATGTAGTAATTCATGTAAAAACGATACCAGATAACTCCCGATAAAACAAAAACATCCTGGTCTGATTTATGACATTCTAAAACAATGTAGGGTGTTTATACCTGATTATGAAGTGCAATTTGATTTCACTGACTGTGGATGAGTGCTTTTCGACCGCTAGCTTTATGAATCTCGAGTTTAAGGAGATTAGTTGGCGAAGTCTCTATAAAGATCGTTGAGAATCTTCATCGTTCTCAGGAAAGGTTCCTTGTAGGCTTCGATCGCTTCGTCGGTCATTCTGTCTGCCGGGCCGGCGATGCTCACGGCATATCTGGCCACTCCATGGTTATCCAGTATGGGAGCGGCGATGCATTTTATGCTCTCCTCCTGCTCGATCCTGTCGTAGGAGTATCCGTTGCAGCGTATCGTGTCAATCTCTTTCTTCAACAGTTCCGGGTCCGTGATTGTGTTTGGCGTCCTCTTCACCAGCTTAACCCTTTCCAGATAGCCGTTTATATATGAGTCGGACTGAAAAGCCAGCAGGGCTTTGCCGACTCCGGTGCAGTAAAGCGAGGCGGTTACGCCGACGGTCGAATGCGGCCTCAAGGCGTGGGTGGGATGGAGGCATTCGATGTATATCACCTGATCTCTGTAAAGCGATGTGAGGTGGATCGTTTCGTTGATCCTGTTCCTCAGCTCCTCCAGATGGGGAAGGGCGATCTCCCTGAACTCCATGTTTCTTCTCATAAGACCGCTGAGCTGCAGTATTCTGTTGCCGAGCATGTAATTGTTGCCGTCCCGGGCGAGGTAGTCCAGATTCGTCATCGCGGCGAGTATATTGTGAACGGTGGCTTTGGGATAGCCGAGCCTGGCGACCATATCGCTGAATCGCCATTTGTTTTTCTCGAAAAACAGTTCGAATATCTCATCGACCTTTTTGAATGCCTTGAAGTGTTCCGTCATATTGGACTCCATTCAATATTGTCGTAAGTAGTAATAGGATATCAGAAAAATTCACGCTTTGCCCGGGGTGTCGATTTTTAGACACTCTGACTCCCGTTGAAAGCGGTCGCTCCCGCTCGAGCATGTATTTAGATCAAGAGCAGAAGAAGTGTTCTTCGTTGGGAGGTCAAAGCAACCGAGATAGAAAAGCGGCGGGCTGATGGCCCGCCGAAATAGTTCAATATTGCGATTCCATTTTGCTTATACCGCTTCCACGAAGTCGCTTTCAAACTGGCTGGCATAGAGATCTGCGTAGAAGCCGCCACGTGCAAGGAGTTCTTTGTGGGTTCCCTGTTCGACGATGTCGCCTTCATTCATAACGAGAATAAGGTCTGCGTCTCTTATCGTTGAGAGTCTGTGGGCTATGACGAAGCTGGTCCTGTTTTTCATCAGGTTTTTCATAGCTCGCTGGATGAGGGCTTCCGTTCT
>DBRH01000022.1:8499-23689 GCA_002305955.1 Kosmotogaceae bacterium UBA1373 | reverse complement strand
GAAGTCCAGGAGACGTCTATTTAACTAACTAGAGCCGTAGATTGCACCAAAATCTTGTGATAATGACTTGAAATACAAAAATGCCACTTAAAGCACAACAGACGACATGATTAGAATAAAGGGTCAGGGTTCGCAGAGGAGAGGGAGACCTCTCCTCTCGTTTTCAAGGTTGTGCAAAACCCGGGCCTCGATTATCTCGAACAAGGCCGATCCAATTGTTTACGGTCTGGGAGCCTTAACCACCAGGACTCTGAGAGTTTCGCTCCCGGTGTTTTTTATACCGTGTGGAATCATTTTCGGACTGTCTATGACATCGTTCCTCGAAACTTCGTAGCTTTCCTCCCCTATGGTTATAACGCCTTTGCCTTCCAGGACAAGCATGAACACATCGACGGGTGTTTTGTGGGAGGGCAGTTCGGTATCTTTTTCTATATCTATGACCGCGGCGTGTGCCGACTCTTTGCTGTAGATAACTCTACCCTTAAGCCCCGGTTTGTCAAGAATCAACTTCCCGCCGTTGATACTGCTCCTGTACATGATCATCACCTCCAATGTTTGTCAATATAAATACTAATCCATCTGGCGAGAGAGGTCGGTAACATATGTTACGGTCATCGTATTGGAAAACCCTTAATTGAGGGGTGAGTTTGGAAATCCCAACCGATGCTGTAATATAGAATAATATGGGTATATATCGATCTGGAGGTGAACAGGTTGATCCATAAAATAGGAAGAGATAGGGCAATATACGAGATGTCTCCCGCTAACGGTCCGGCCATCGAAGTCTCTCCGGGAGATACGATAATCGTCGAGACCGAAGATTGTTTCAGTCACGCAATTGTCTCGGAACTTCAGACGGTGGGCAGCGACTTCGATTTCTCTCACATAAATCCGGCAACAGGACCGATCGGTGTCAGGGGAGCCTTGCCCGGCGATACTTTGATCGTGAATATAGAGAGCATAGAAGTCGATGAAAAGGGAGTTGTGGAAACCTGCCCCGGTTGGGGACCAATTGGGGAGATCGTTCGCGAGTGCGTCACCGAGATGGTGGCGATTCGTGACGACCACGCCTCTTTCAGAGGTACCCGCTTAGCGATTAAACCTATGATAGGCGTCATAGGGACAGCGCCCGCAAAGGAATCGATATCTTGCGGAACGCCCGGCTTTCACGGAGGCAATCTCGATACCAACGATATATGCGCCGGATCGAAGGTCTTTCTCCCGGTCTTTGTGGAAGGGGCCAACCTCGCGCTCGGCGATGTGCACGCCAGGATGGGCAACGGAGAGATCTGTGGAACGGGAATAGAGATAAGAGCGACCGTCAGGATAAGCGTCAAGCTGGATAGAAGTTCTATCGACGGCCCGATGGTTGAAAACGATAACGCTTTCTATATGCTTTACAGTGCAAAGACCTTCGACGATGCAACCAGGGGAGCAGTTGAAAGAGCCGTCCGCTTCATAGCCGACAGGAAATCGATTCCACAGCCGGTGGCGTACATGCTGGCCAGCGTAACGTGCGATCTCACGGTTAGCCAGATCGTCAACCCGCTAGTTACTGTTCGCGTAAAGATACCAAAAGAGATACTTTGAATGGCACTGAGCTCTCTACTGCTTAAGTTGAGAAAGCTGCTTCCCCTGCTTGGGGTGGCCCTGTTCTTGGTTTCCGTGGCGGTTCTGATAAGAGAACTGGGTAGATACACCATAAGCGACATAGCCGACAAGGTCGGCGCCATCCCCCTGTCCAGGTTTCTGACGGCCGTAATGTTGACATTCCTCGCTTATGCGAACCTGACACTGTACGATTTGATCTCTTCGCTTCATCTGGGCGTGAAAAAGGGTTACGGCAGGACGGCTCTGGTTTCCTTCATCGCTTATACCTTCAGCAAGAACATCGGTTTTACCTTTCTGTCTGGCACCAGCGTAAGATTCAGAATGTACGGAAAGTGGAAAGTTGGTTCCGGGAAGATCCTCGGAATAATCGTATTGAATTACCTGACTTTCTGGCTAGGTTTCTTCGCGCTCTCTGGAGTTGTCTTCACTCTCTGGTATCCGCGAATGCAGACGGTGATACGGATGCCTTTCAGCTCGCTTCAGATCTTTGGAGCTATCGCGATGGCGATTTACTGTCTTTATCTTTTTATGGTGATTATCAGAAAAAAGCCGTTCAGATTCAGAAACTTCAGATTCTCTCTACCGGGCAAGGCTTTCACATTCTCACAGACGGCGATTTCCACGGTGGACTGGCTTCTGTCGGCAGGGGTCCTTTACTTTCTCCTCCCTCCAGCCCAATATGTACCGATCCTGGCTGTTTTTCTGCTTTCACAGTTCGCCGGTCTTTCCAGCCAGGTACCCGGAGGACTAGGCATCTTCGAAGCTATGACCCTGGTTATTCTTTCGCCTTTAATAGAGGCCGATGTGCTGATCGCCGCTCTTTTACTGTACAGAGTGATTTTCTATCTGATCCCCTTTCTGGTCGCCCTGATACTGTTTGGTCTGGAAGAGTTTCTCTGGAGCCGCCTCATGCGTCAATGAATGAAGGGTTAGACTAAAGCGCTTTGTCTGTTATAAGAGTCAGGAGTGCCTTCACCATCGATTCGGCCGTCGATCTCACAACCTCAAGGTCGACATCTGGGGACAGGGCGGGGGATGTAACTATCAAATTCTCGTCGTCTATAAGGACTTCTCCTTCCTGGCAATCGTGGTGGCTAAATCCTGCCCTCTCTATCGCGATCCTGCCCTCCTCCGATTGACCGGTGGCGGTTATCTTCAGACTTTCAACAAAGTTCTCCAGCGATTTGGCCAGCAGAACCACCGCTCCGCACATGGCCCCGACAGGTTTGCCAGATAGATGAGTATTCACTATTATCCTCTGAACAACGCTATTGACGCGAAATTCCAGTTCTTCGCTCATGAAGGTCGATAGATTCTTCAACACTCCCTTACCACCGGGAATTACCAGTATATCGAAATCAACGTTTTCGACGCCGTCCAGGTTGACAATACCTCCGCAGGCCAGCCGCGCCGACTCGATGAGCATGTTCCTCTTCTGCCCGCTCGTCTGTGTACTGCCTTCCAGATGGTTTACAACTTCGAACTGATCCTTGTCTATAGACATGCATATAGTCTCGACCCCGGCTCTATCGAGTGCAAGAAACAGCATCACCGCCTCGGCTATATCGGTTCCATCTTTCCCGCCGCACCCCGAGAGTATAACTCCCGCTCTGCACATATAGCACCTCCTGTCCATTTCGGATAGGGATCTCAAATAACCGGTTTCATACTTTCTTCATCTTTGCCAGAACTCTCCTGCGTGTGAAAACCGACAGCACGGCCGCCACGGCCGTCGAAGAAAGCGATATCAGCACCGCGATCCATATTCCAGGACTGCCTGGTGCACCGCCCATGATCATTGTTATCGGCATTATAGATCCAAAGCTCAGACCCATACAGATTATCTGGTTAAGTAACACAAACTTAGTTCGCATGAAGGCATTCGGGTTATCCATACGATCGGGAGGACTCTCGAGAACTCCCTTTATACCGAGTAAAGAGGAAGTCACGTATAGTACGAAGACGATCGGAACAACTGCAAGATACAAAAACGTGGTGTTCTTCACGAGAATGCTTATAAGGAGAACTCCCGTGAAAAGAAGTATGCCGAGTAAAACGGGGAGGATCGTCTTGATGAACACTATCCTTTCCAGCGAAAGCGGGAGAGCCTTGGTAGTTTCGATGAAGGGATACTCCCGTCCCATGAGAAAGGCCGACTGGATCGTGGTGAAAATCGTGCTGATGAGAACCATCGTGAAGATGGAAGTCGTGAGGTCCTCCGATATCAAGCCGAAGATCAAACCGAAGATCACCGGATAAAAAAGATAGTAGATGAGCTGTTCGTAACGCCTGTATATCTTTAATTCCCTACGGATCAGCGCGCTGCCGCGTTTCTCGCTGAACACGACACGTCTTTCCCTACTCCGGGAATAGGACAAGGGCTCGAATTTGAGCGAGCCGGCTATCCTGTAGAAGATGGCGCCGAAAACCGGGATCATCACAACGCTGAGAAGAAGAAAGAGTGGTTCGCCCGATGCTCTGACGCTCCAGGTGAAGAGGTTCACGGGATTGGCCAGTATCTCCCAGGCGCCAGTCAGTTTCTGGAGATACACCGGTATATTGTCGGGGTTCCTTGGGACGAGCTGTACTATTATAAAAAACATGAATCCACTGATTATCTGCACCACGAACATCAGCTTCCTCGCCGCGGCTCTGGACATGAATCTGCCGAAGGCGACGGAAATGATCGAGGCTAGAAGGACCGTATCGATTAGCAGAGCCAGGAGCGCAAGGATTCCGACGATTGGTCTGGAATCGGCCCTCAGGTGGTACGAAAGAGCGATCCCGAGAAAGACTGAAAGCGTCAACCCCTGATAGACCGTGGAGATTGCTATCTGGTAGATAGCTATGCTTGTCCTCCTGACGGGCAAAACCAGCAGCATATCGATCTCGCTGTTTCTTATGAAGAGATACGAAGTGGTTGCGGAGAAAGACATTATAAAGAACAGACCGGAAACGGTGAGAAAAAAGCCGGCCATAACAGTTGCGATCGGAGTGCCATCGATTTCGACACCCCGTATCGAGCCAAATACGTTCCACAGAAAGATACCGATCATGCATGTGAAAATGAGAAAAACCATGAGTTGAGGTGAAAAGCCGCCTCTGGTTCCGTTCTTGTTCGGGAAGATGAACAGCTTGTACTTGAAAAGAAGTTTAAGATCGTTCAAGCCACTCACTCCCTCATAAGGCGTTCACTATGTCCTGTATATCTTCGTTCTCTCCGGTTAGCTGAAGGAAGATGTCTTCGAGGCTTTCTCTCTCGCCTGCGCCCATGGATTTGCGCATCTCTTCCATAGTTCCCTGAGATATGAGCCTTCCCTTGTTGATGATCCCGATTCTGTCGCACATTTTTTCGGCGATCTCGAGAACATGCGTGGTCATGAAGATCGTGGAGCCCTCGTTTTTGTATTTTTCCAGAAGCATTTTCAATATTTTAGCGCTCCTGGCGTCGAGACCGACGGTCGGTTCATCGAGAAATATGACTTCCGGTCTTCTCATGAGGACGGAAATAACCATTATCTTCTGCTTCATGCCGTGAGACATCTCGGAAATCATCTTCCCAAGATAATCGACTCCAAAAGCCTCGCACAGTTCGCCGACTCTCTTCATGGCCTCTCCCTTTTTCGCTGGAAAAATATCCATTATGAATTCGAGAAACTCCATTCCGGTGAAGTACGAGTAGATCCTGGGCTCGTCGGGGACGACCCCTATCCTGCTCTTTATCTGGAGTTCGTTCGCGGCGAAGTTCATGCCGAGTATCTCCACCTCTCCGGAGGTCGGTCTCAGAGTTCCGGTCAACATTCTGATCGTAGTCGTTTTCCCGGCCCCGTTGGGACCCAGAAACCCATATATCTCCCCGGCTCTCACCTGGAGATCGAGGCCATCGACAACGGTTGTCACGTCGAAAGTTTTCGTTAATTTCCTGCAGATAATCACAGTCGTTTCCCTCCATCGTTCCGTAATTCATTTAAATAACATCACACTCTCCGACCAATGTATATTCTACGTCGTCCGGCCGTCGTTGTCCTCCACTCCGGGGAGGTCGATACGGAAACGGGATCCTCTCGAACACCTCCTTTCAACTCTACCATAGATGATATAATATCCAGAGTCTGTGAGGTGTTTGAATGATAAGGCTGGTCTCCTTCGCCACGTTGATTGCAGTCGTGGTAGTTCTGTTTCTTGGTATCGGCGGTCTCTATTTCGAACCATCTCCGGGGTCGTTTCTTAGCGACGATGATCCCGAGCTGATGGCGTTTAGCCGTGTCGCCCGGGAGTTCGGAGACACGGGAACGGTGATGGTAGTGCTGAACTCCTCCGGTCTCTCGCTCGAGAAGTTGAAAGAGGTCACTCAAAAGATCGACGGACTCGACTGGGTAAACGCCGTAGCCTCCGTGTTCGATGCCGTCAAGCTGGGAAAGCTAAACCTCCTGACGTTGCAGATCCCCAGAACGGAATATGTCTCCCAGTCAGACGGAAAACTGGTTCTGGATATGGATATTCTAGATGATCCCTTCTACAGAGACCTGATCATATCTTCAGACGGCGACTATTACGGCATTCTGATAACCGTTGCGAGCGGAAATGAATTCAAGAGCGGTTCGAATATACTCTCGCTGAAAGCTACTTTGAAAGAACTGGGTATAAAAGAATACAGATTGATAGGCGAGAGCGTAGCCAATTCGACGACCTTCAGGTCGATAATGGACCTGACCTTCGTCTATCCACCGTTCATCTTTCTAGCGATCTTCACAGTTTACATAGTCAAATTCAGAAGGATCTCGCTTGCCCTCCTCACGCTCGTTCCCCCTGCCGGCGCCGCCGTTCTGGTGGTCGGTATAATGGGATTGATCAACACGCAGATCAACAGCCTCACCGTGATGATACCGTCTTTCATTGTGATAATCGGAAGCGCCTACGGCATGCACTTTCTATCGAGATTCCAGGAGAACTGCGCCACACAAGAAAATCCTATAAGGCGGACCATTCACGAAGAGAGGGTGCCGATACTTTTTTCTGCCCTCACAACGATGGCCGGCTTCTCTTCATACATCCTCCTGGATATGCGGGCGTTCCGCGATATGGGGATGCTGGTCTGCGTAGGTATCTTCTCCTCGGCCGTTTTCACCTTGAGCATACTTCCCGGACTGGTATCGCCGCAAAGGTGCGCCAAAGTCTCTCTCACGTCGGCACCGGTGCAGATTCCGCCGAGGATCAGAAAGACTTTGCTATGGGTGGTTGTAGTCATGTGCGCGGCCTCCCCGGTACTGATAATGACTATCCCCATGAGCATAGACCAGTATGCCTTCTTCAAAGAGAATTCTGAGATCCGCCAGAACGCAGAGAAGATGAAAGAGGCCTTTGGCTGGTTAACCAACTACACGCTTATGATCACACCCGAAGGCGGCGGAAAACTGGCCATAACCGGAGAGCAGGCGAGTCAACTGGTCGATTTCCAGAAAGAACTGGAAGCCCTGGAGGATATATCCAAAGTGCTGAGCCCGGTCGATATCTCCCGCCAGACCAACATTCCTCTGCCTTTGCTAATAAGGGCTCTGGACAACACCGGCGTTCTTGGCAGCGCGACCTCGCTTATGATAAGTCAAAGAGCCCTGAGGGTAAACCTCTTCTCTCCGGCCAGCGACAGCCTCACCGCGGAGAAATTGAAGAGCTCTGTGAGAGAGCTTATCGCGAAGTATCCCCTTCTCAACGAAAAATTCGATTTCACCCTCGCCGGTACGACGCTAATATGGAAGAGCGTTAACTCGTCGGTGGTGTCCAACCAGATACAGAGCCTGGTGGTCTCTTTCGGGCTGATACTGCTTTTGCTTTTCACGATCTTTAAAAGCGTAAAATCCACTTTGATTGCCACTATACCTATCGCGCTGACCACGCTTTTCAACTTCATCTTCATGGCCCTGTTCAGAATAAGCCTGAGCATTTCAACGGCCCTGATATCCGGGATGCTCATGGGTTTGGTGATCGATTATGCGATACACTTCACCATATGGCTCCGAAGGTTCGACGATCCCGAGAGAGCCTATCATCAGACGGCGACGGCCATATTTACCAATGGGTTGAGCCTCATCGCCGGTTTCTCGGTTCTCTTGCTGACCCCTCTGCTCCTGTACGTGGATGTGGCTAAACTGATGGTGAGCGGACTGGCGGTGGGGATGATATTCACTCTGGTTCTCCTTCCGGAGATAGCGGCGAGGCGATGGAAGCAAAATAACCGGCATAGCAGCGGATAATTCAGACCCGAAGGCCGGGATTGGAGAATTCAATGAAGGCGCTGGTAACTCTTTTGCCCGATCCAATAAGCGAAATGGTTCACCTGATATGGAACGAGCTGGAGAGAGACTTCAATTTCCGCTCCGTGCTGGTCACTCCATATCCCCACTTCACATACTGCGTCGTCGAAGATTTCACGGAAGGGCTATACGAAAAAATCGAAGCGACGATCACAAACGTCGATTCCTTCACCGTCAGGACCGAGTACCTGGGCGTCTTTTCCGGAGAGAGCCCGGTGGTCTATATAGGGATCGCCAGAATTCCAGAATTATCACACTTTCACGATACGCTGTGGAGAAGGTTTTTCGGTCCGGAAAGAGATATCCACGACCTGTACGGCATTGCTCACTGGATACCCCACATAACTCTGATCTTCGGTAGAGACCTTAACCGTGAAAACTTCTGCCCGGCGATGGAGAGACTCGTCTTCCGCGATTTTCACCGCGAATTCGAAGTCAACAATCTGGCTATTCTGAGCGGCTCGCTAGAGAGTGTCATAGAGGTCGAAAAGATATTCTATTTTCCGGGAAACCAACATCCCTAAATCCGGTAACTATCCAATCGTCGGCCGTGTTAACCTATGTAGTCATTTGTTATCATTGGAAATAGGGAGGAGGTATCTCAATGCGAAAATTGAACTGGAAGGAAATCGATCTCAAAGTCACTTTACCCAGAAAGGTGAAGTCCGCTAAATCCATAGACGGACTGGAAGAGTTCATAGGACAGGAACGCGCTATAAAGGCCCTGGAAACGGGACTTAAAATAAAGGCCAGGGGATACAACATCTTCGTATCGGGATCGACCAACACCGGAAGAAGGACCTTTGTGAGCCGTTACCTGAAGAAAAAGGCCGAGGGCGGCGAAACGCCCGGCGACTGGATCTATGTCTATAACTTCGACGATCCCAGATCACCCAACTCGATCCCCCTGAAGGCCGGAACGGGAAAGAGCTTTCAGAAAGAGATGGGCGAATTCGTCGAAATAACTATAAACGCGATAAGCGAGAGTTTTCAGAGCGAGGACTACCAGCAGAAAATGTCGGCCATACAGAGCGAGCAAGCGGAAAACCGGTCGAATTTGCTGAAAGAACTCATAGACAAAGCCAGAGAGAGGGATTTCACGGTGCAGATAAATCAGACCGGGGTGGCCACGATCCCCCTCTGGAACGGAAAGCCCTTGACGCAGGAGATATACGAGGCTCTGCCGGAAGAGTACCAGAAGACGATCAGCAAAAAGGGCGAAGAAGTTAGAGAGCTGGTTAACTCCTACATCCTGAGAATTAGCAAAATGGAGAAGGAATACGGAGAGAAGTTCAAAGAGCTGAACCGGGATGTGGCGTCTTTCGCGTTGGAAGGGCACATCAAGGAGATGAAAGATAAATTCAGCGAGAACAAAGAGGCCATAGAGTTCCTCGATAACCTGCGGAGCGATCTTCTGGACAATCTCGGCGTTTTCTTCAGCCAGGAGATAGACGCCAAGAATTTCTTCGGAAAGAGATATGCCATAAACCTCTTCGTTGACAACTCCGGCATAAATGGCAAGCCTATCGTCGAGGTGACGAACGCGAATTACTCCAGTCTCTTCGGAAGGATAGAGTACCTGGCCAAGATGGGGATGCTTGACACTGACCACTCGATGATCCGTTCCGGAGCGATACATCGTTCCAACGGAGGCTTCCTTGTGCTAGATGCCAAGAGTGTTTTGAGCGAACCGTACGTCTGGCAGACGCTGAAGCAGCTTCTCTTCTCCGGTTCGGAAGTGATCGAGAACCTGGAACACAAAGTCGGATTGCTCTCGACGGTTAGCCTGAAGCCCGAACCGATTCCTCTGGACATGAAGATCATAATGATAGGAGAGCCCTGGATCTACAGCATGTTGAGCACCATGGACACGGATTTCAAGAAGCTGTTCAAGATAAAGGCCGAATTCGACTGGGAGATGCGACTCGACGGTGACACGGTCGGGAAACTCTGTCGGTTGATCTGTTCTATCGCACGCGATAATTCGCTCATGGATTTCGACAGGGATGCGGTCAGGGAAGTTATAAAGAAAGCGATAATACTATCGGGAAACAGGAAAAAGGTTTCAACCCAGTTCGGAGCCCTGAAACAGCTTCTACTCGAAAGTTCGGCCGTTGTGGAGATTAACGGCGGAGAGATGGTCTCGGCTGAAGACGTTTCTCGGGCCTGGGAAGAGATGAAGACAAGAGTTTCTCTGTACCAGGATAAGGTGAAGGAGATGTTCGCCGACTCCACGCTTCTCGTTCAAACCGAAGGCGAGCTGATCGGAGAGATAAACGGTTTGACGGTCGTGCAGACCGAAGATCTATCGTTCGGAATACCAGTCAAAATAACCGCCAAGGCCGGTCCTGGAAACAGCGGCATAGTGGATATTCAGAAGGAATCGGAACTGAGCGGCAATATCCACGACAAGGCCGGCCTCACTATTCAGGGGTACATGAACTCGAAATATGCGCGGGAATTTCCCCTCAGCCTGAACGGCTCGATCAGCTTCGAGCAGGTATACTCGATGGTCGAGGGCGACAGTGCTTCCGTGGCCGAAACCGTCGCCTTCCTCTCGGCGATTGCTGAAGCTCCCATAAAACAATCTATAGCCGTTACAGGCTCGATAAATCAGAGCGGAAGAGTTCAGCCAGTCGGAGGCGTTCAGTTCAAAGTGGAAGGTTTTTACGAACTCTGCAAATTGAAGGGTCTCAACGGAAAGCAGGGCGTGGTGATACCCGACACAAACTTCGACAATCTCGTTTTGCCCGACGAGATCGTTCTGGCCATAAAAAACGGCAGGTTCAACATCTGGACTGTTGAAACCGTTGATGAGGCTATCGAACTTTTGACCGGCCTGAAAGCGGGCCAGCCCGACGGAGATGGTAAATACCCCGAAGGCACGTTCAACAACCTGGTTCTTCAGAGGCTGGAGAGATTCTACGAAATCTCGATGCAGGAGAAGAAATAACGACAGGGCTAGGAACGAGAAGAGCATTAGGAGCCGTCCAGCCCCTAGTCCAAGAGCGTGAACCCGTTCTTCGAAAGAGCGGTTCGCCGTTCCGACGCTGTGCGTCCAGGTTCTTGGTTGGTTAAGGAACGCGAGAAGAGGAGAGAGAAAGAGAGAGGAGAGAGGGCGAGACACCTTCTCGTGAGTGAAGCGAACTCTCGAATGCACTCTTTCTCGTGATTTATGCAATAACCTACCACATAATTTTGTAGACAGTACTATCCCCCTATTTTAATTATAGGTCATATTAACTCCCGATGTGTTACTGGCCTTAATTCAAGGCTCTCAGCAATGATAGAGTTTATTTAGTTTGTGATCCGAATCGAATCTGTTCGCCTGTTTTCAAAAGTTCATTACCCATTATTCTTAATACTATTAATGGCCGGTTTTTACCGACCAGATTTTTTGTGTTTTTCTGGAGGTGTAAAATGTCAAGTAGTTCCAGATTTCCAAGGAGCAGTATTGGAAAGTCTAATCCGCTCTTTTCTCAGACCAGGACTACCGTCGAGACTGCCTTTTACGGCAACAACGTTTCGACGGTGATTTCACCCTGCGAAGCTTACAAACTGGCGAAGAGTTCGCCCGGCACGATCGTGACCGACATGCCCGTCTATAAACCGGAAAAACTCGGTCTCGAACCCGACTCGAAGGTACTTATATTCAACGATGGCGCCGTTACAGGTCGCTGCGCTTCTGCAAGACGGATACTCGGTGAACCGGGAGTGAGCGAGGCGGAGTATGATGCGAAAATAAGAGAGGCTGTGTACAGCACCAGAAAGAAGAAGATGTACCATGCGCAGGGTTATATCGGTCTCGACCGTGATTTCATGATCAAAGCACATCTCCTCATTCCCGAGAACCACGAAAATATCATGTACAACTGGCTTTTGAATTTCCAGCCGATGAACGAGTTCTATAACGAGATGTACGAGAATTCGAAAAAGTACGAGGGTGAGGGCGAGATATTCGTCTTCTCCGATCCCGACTGGCAGCATCCGGAGCATCCCCTCGGGCTCAGCTTTTTCGATCCCGAACACAACTGCGCCGCGATACTCGGTATGCGCTATTTCGGCGAATTCAAGAAAGGGACTCTGACACTGGCCTGGGGTTGCGCCAACAGACACGGCTTCGCGGCCTGTCACGGAGGTCAAAAGAGGTACAATTTACCCGATAGAAAATACGTTGCAGGCTTCTTCGGGCTCTCCGGATCGGGCAAATCGACACTGACCCATGCCAAGCACGGGGGGAAGTACGATGTAACCATTCTTCATGACGACGCGTTCGTTATCTCCTCGGAAAACGGCTCCTCGGTAGCACTCGAGCCTTCGTATTTCGACAAGACCTCAGATTATCCCCTTTGCAGTGATGACAACAAGTACCTTCTCTCCGTTCAAAACGTCGGGGCAACGCAGGACGAAAACGGTAATATAGTGATTGTTTCCGAGGATATACGCAATGGAAATGGCAGGGCCATAAAATCCAGGTTGTGGTCCCCCAACAGGGTCGATAGATTCGATGAACCGGTCGATACTATCGTATGGCTCATGAAGGATCCGTCGATACCACCCGTGGTAAAAATCGAGGATCCCGTACTTTCTTCGGCAATGGGGGCCACGTTGGCCACCAAAAGGACCTCGGCCGAGAGGCTCGCTCCCGGGGTAGATCCCAACGCTCTGGTTATAGAGCCTTACGCCAACCCATTCAGAACATACCCTCTATCGGATGATTTCAAAAGGTTCCTCGAGTTATTCCAGAAGAGAAACATCGATTGCTATATATTCAACACCGGACATTTCAGGGAGAGGAAGATTCCCAAAGAGTTGACCCTCAATATACTGGAGAATATAGTCGAGGGCAAGGCCCGGTTCAAGAAATGGGAACCTTTCGAAGAGCTGGAGATAATGGAACTGGAAGGCTTCACTCCGGATGCCAACGACGGAGATTACATGAAACTTCTTAGAGACAGACTGGTTGACAGATTCAACTTCATAAAGAGCCGTGAAAGCGAAAGGGGTGGCTTCGATAGATTGCCCCCCGAGGCCATTGAAGTCTTCGCAAAGCTCATCGAAAGGCTCAGATAGGGACAGCACATAGCAATAAAGGCCGCCTTCGGGCGGCCTTTTTGTTATCCTTTGCTAATGATCTGACCTTGGTTGACAATTGTATCTAATGTAGAATATTGTTTGTACGGTAAAAATCCACTCTTTCGAAGCGGGCGAGTGGCGCGCAACAAAATCTATTAGATTGAAGAAGGTTCTATATGACCGTTCCCGTAGTTCTTGAAGAGTTTATAAATAGATTCAAAGGCTGGATTTCCGGTTCCGGCGATCTGACGGAGCTGGTGGGAGCTTTCTCTTCGCTCTCGACTTACACGATCATAGCTTTCGTGGCGATAGGCCTTTCGCTTCTGATATTCGGCAAGAAACTCTTCGCGGTTTTCTACGCCGTCCTCTGGACAGTCATAGGATCTCATGTCGGTTATCTCTGGGGACAGGGAATGGAGACGCTGTACACGATCGAGCTTATGATCCTTATCGGGGTCCTTCTACCGCTGGTGGCGATCAAGGCTAGAGAAATATTCGTCTTTACGATGGTTCTATTCGGAACGGGGTTTTTCGCAACGTATATCGCCCAGAGCCTCGGTACCTTTCAGAGTCTGACGATTCTCGATCCGCCGTTCGTCCTGGCGGGCTGTCTTCTCGGCTGGCTGGCGGTGAGGTTCATGGATTACGTGATGATAGTATCCACCTCGCTGATCGGAGCCTTCCTGTTGATGCTCGCGGTGAGTTATTTTTTCAGAGATATCACCGACCTTTTGACCATGCTCCTTGTCTTTCTTGCAACGTCTCTGTTCGGGATATTCCTTCAAATGGACGTATATCTGAAAAACAAAAAGAGCAGTAAGAAAAAGAAAAACAGATCGAAAGGAGCAAAGAGATGATAAGAATAATCCTTTCCGACCGGATGGAAGAGAACTGCTATCTGGTCGAAGACGAAAACGGGATAGTCGTTATCGATCCGGGAATAGGAGCAGCCGACCGGATAATCGATCTTGTGGGAGATACAAAACTCTCGATCCTTATAACTCATGGACATGCCGATCACATCTTCGATATCGACAGACTGAAAGGCGATAACATCTTCGTCCATCCGCTCGACAGAGAGAGACTCCTCGACGCTGAAAAGAGCCTTCTGAATTTCTTTGGAAGGGGTCCCCTTAAGATAGACGAATCGACCATCGTGGATTGCTCGCAAATCGGCGGAAAGTGGAGAGTGCTACACACTCCCGGACACACCCCCGGCTCGTGCTGTTATCTGTACGACGACAGAATACTTTTCACCGGAGATACAGTCTTCATGCAGTCCGTAGGCAGAACCGATCTTCCTGGCGGCTCCGAAGAGACGATGATCGGCAGCCTACACCTGCTTAAAGAGATCTTCGAGAACGGACCGGATCTGAAGGTCTTTCCCGGTCACGGTCCCGGGACAGACGCCCGTGAAATTCTGACCGACAATCCTTTCTTCAGATAGATCCGGGCCTCTTGAAGTTCTTGGTCTTCAATTCCTGAAGCTCTCTCTCTTTCTTCTTCCAGTATCTCCTGTTGAAAAGACCGGTTTCTACGGGACTCTCCTGGAGCAGAGAAGCCATTTTTTTCGCGAGTTTCCAGCCCGTGTCGAAGGCCTGGGCGGTGATCTCGCGGTGCTCCAGGGAGTCTTTGTGCAGGATCAACTCCTCTTCGAACGGCAAACAGTACTGCTCCCACAACTGTCTGGCTTTCTCATAGCGGGTCGTCGCCAGACGATGGAAGATCTCCCAGTTGCCCCAGTGATTGAGTGCGTCGGCCTCCTTCTCGAAGGGCAGGGTCGAGGAATTGGAGTCGAACCAGACGGGTTTGTAGAAAGAAAGGCAAGGCGCGCTGGTATTGGTTACCCAGACATCGATTTTCTCACCGAGAACCACGACCATAGAGCCGGTGGTCTGTGAATTCACCAATCCGGTACCGGAGTGCATACAGACGTTCTTCATGGAACCGAAAAACCTCGATCCGCCGTGATCCCTGAGCATTTCGAAGGCCCTTTTCAGATCTACATCTTTCTCTCCCAGAAGATTCATCGTTCGGCTCCGGCGAGCCTCTCCACCGGAGAGCCATGAAAAGAGCTTCTTCTCGTAGCATTTCTTGAAACGGAACTCTTCGGCCTTTTTACACCAGCCCTTTTCCAGTGCGTTGCTCGCGGTTTCCGGATGCTGCAATTCCCCGGGACCTGCGATCGTCAG
>DBRH01000022.1:0-8428 GCA_002305955.1 Kosmotogaceae bacterium UBA1373 | reverse complement strand
CTCTCGCCCTGGCCGTACTTCTGTATGAGATCGGTGATAACGGTTACGGCCTGTTCGGCGCTTTCCGATCTTTCCAGGGCAATCCTGAGAATATCCATCCCCAGCAACCCCTGCCTGCTGACCATCTCTCTGGTGAAGACTGCTTCGTTGCCGATCGCTACGCCGTTTTCGTTCACCCCCATCTCGCCGCCCCACATCCATGAGGGCTTGGAGATGAGCACCGCGTAGGTTTTCTCGACCTGTTTTATCTTCTGCGAGGTGGTGTAGAGCTCCTTGCCGCTGTATTCCGTCCGGGGATAGAAGAAGGCGTATTGAGGTTCGTTCGGCTCTCTATCGCTGTTTTTGGCGAAAATCGTTCTGCCGTCAGGCGTGGAGCTTCCCAGAGCCACAAAGGTATCACACATCTAACTCTCCTTTCAAGGGTTCTTGAAAGCGTACCTGATCTGACCGAAAAACTCGTGGAGCGCCGCAAGATTTGCGTTCAAAGCGTCTCTCGAAGGAAGAATATCCACAAATCCAAAGTCCGTATGGTCATACAGGTAATCGGTTGGGTATGGCGTAACGATCAGGCCGAATTCCTCGAAGGACTTCACGGCCCTCTTCATATGTACGGCCGAAGTGACGAGGACCACATTCTTCCAGCCGCTTTGTGAGCATAGTCTGGCGGTGTATTCCGCGTTCTCCCAGGTGTTTCTCGCCTGCGGTTCCACCAGAATCCTGGAGGTGCCAACTCCCTGTCCGAGCAACCAGTCCCTCATCAGTTCGGCCACCGGCAGAGTGTTTCTTCCGGGTACGAAAGATCCGGTTACTACTATGGGCAGTTTAGTCTGAAGATGGAGGTTCAAAGCCGCACTCAGCCTGGCCACACTGTGATTGTCCAGCACCTGACCGACCGGAGTTATGATCACTCCGCTGCTGAGAACAACTATAACCTGGCCGCTCACCGATTTTGGTAACTGATACTCTTTTTCTAGCGGCCGCAGATAGAGGTACGTTCCCAGCCCTGTTGAAAGAAGATATCCAAAGAAAGAGAGAATCAGCAGAACTATTCCACCGGCTCTTATCCCGCGAGCATCCTTTTTCCTCAGAAGAGTAAGCGCTAAAATCAGCAGAATTAGGATAACAAGGCCGGGCGGTGTCAGTATAGAAGAAAGTATCTTCTCGAGATAAAACAATCTCATCACCCCCGCTTTCCTGAGCTCCTTCCTCCGGTAAGTGCCATCATGCCCTGCAAGTTGTCGGTTATCACAATATCGATTTCGCCCTTCAACTTGAGAAATAAATCAGGATCGTCCAGAGTCCATAGAGCGACGGCAATTCCCGTCTTTCGAAGGAATCTTATGAATTCCATACCGTTTTTAAAACCCACTTCCTCGAACATCTGAACCGGAAGATTCATCGAATAAGGCTTATAGACGGACAACAACTCCCCGAAATAAGCCAGAGGATCTTTACCCCTGGCATCTTCCCCGATCAGCAGACCGATCTTCGCATCGCCGCACTGTTTGCGGATTTCCAGCAAGCAACCGTGGTGGAACGATGAAAAGAGCGTTCTATCGAGAGCGTTGAAGCTCCGTACCAGCGGAACCGCCAGAGGAGCGGCCAGAGGATCCTTTATCTCGATATTGATAAAGGCCGTGTCCGGAAGCTCCAGATAGACCTTCTCGAGAGTCGTCAACTTCTCCGGGTAAAACAGACCTTTCTTTTTCAATAATCTGTAAGTACTTTCCGGAACTGTAATATCTACACCGAGGGTTCTCTTGAGATCGCGGTCGTGCGTCACCACCAATACCCCGTCTCTGGTCGGGTGAACATCGAGCTCTACGCCGTCGGCGCCTATCTGAACTGCCCTCACCAGCGAGAGAAGAGAGTTCTCCCCGTCTCCTGTGCCCATTCCCCTGTGTCCCAGCAAGAGTGGTCTCTTTTCCATGTATTCTTTGCCCCCCAGTGATCGGGAGTAGAGATTGCGTTCGTTTTCAACTGCATCCCTATTCCGGCAAATCTTTATACAGACAATTATAGCAGCTTATTTTGTTTGTTCGGGAGTATGCATCGGTATGCTGGCCTTCTTCCTCAGAGCCGGAATACTTATAATTGTAATGCTCAGTAAATGGAGGCGATATCTTGGAAAGAATCGTAGAACATCCTCTTCTCAAATTCGAAAGAGGTGAAAAGATCGTTTTTTATTTTGAAGACGTGCAAATGCAGGCATACGAAGGCGAGACAATAGCGGCCGCCCTTCACGCAAACGGCGTGAGAATGTTGCGAATTACGCCCAAAGGTTCAAGACCTCAGGGACTGTTCTGCGCAATCGGTAAGTGTTCTTCATGCCTGATGGAAGTCGATGGAAAAGCGAACGTAAGAACTTGCATCACTCCGGTGAAAGAGGGTATGAGAGTTCGAACGCAGAAAGGCAGAGGTGAGAAAAGTGAATAATCCCGATCTTCTAGTCCTGGGCGGAGGGCCGGCCGGGCTTTGCGGCGCCATAGAAGCGGCTCGTGAAGGGTTGAGAGTGCTGGTGGTGGACGAAGGTATTTCGCCAGGGGGACAGCTGGTGAAACAGACCCATAAATTCTTCGGAAACGAGAACTTCTACGCTTCCACCAGAGGAATGGAAATAGCCGGCAAACTGTTGAAGGAACTTTCTCTTTACCCGCAGGTCATTTTAGCTTGCGAGTCATCGGTCCTTGCCGTCTATCCCGACGGCGTTCCCGTTCTTGACAGGCGAAGCGACAGTACCTATCTCTATAACCCTACGCGACTTCTTGTGGCTACGGGCGCTTCGGAGAAATTTCTGCAGTTCGACAACAACGATCTCCCCGGAGTTTACGGGGCGGGTGCCGTACAGACCCTGATGAATCAGTTCGGAATCCTTCCTGGAAAGAGCGTGCTCATGATCGGTTCGGGCAACATCGGATTGATCGTTTCTTACCAGCTGGACCAGGCCGGAGTCGAAGTCAAAGCGATACTGGAGGCTTCCAGCCGCATAGGCGGTTACCGTGTACACGCGGACAAGGTAAAAAGACTGGGCATCCCCGTTCTCCTGAACCATACCATCCTCAAGGCTATCGGGGAGAAGTCCGTGAACGGCGCGCTGATCACGGCCCTCGACGAGCGCTGGAGACCGGTGCCGGGAACGGAGAGAGAAATGGTGATAGACACCGTCTGTATAGCCGTAGGGCTCACACCATCGGCCGAGCTGGTGGCTCAGGCAGGAGGCCAGCTGAAATACATACCAGAACTCGGCGGTTACGTTCCCCTGCACGATAGCGATATGAGAACGACGATCGACAGAGTTTTCGTGGCCGGGGATGTCTCTGGTATCGAGGAAGCGACTACCGCGATGATCGAAGGCAGAATCGCCGGTCTTAACATAGTGAAGGATATAAAGGGGAAGTGTAACGAAACGCGACTGGAAGAACTCAAAGAAACCCTGAGCGCGTTCCGGAGCGGACCGACATCTTCGAAGATACGCTCCGGTCTTGAGAAGATGGATCTGGTGACACAACCGGCCAGGTACGTAGAGGGCGAGGTGAACAGGTCCGGGGAGTTCAGGGGAAAGTTGAGACCGATAATCGAATGTTTCGAGGCGATACCGTGCAACCCCTGCGAGACGAGCTGCCCGGTCGGAGCGATAACGGTTGGAGAGAATATAAACGACGTGCCCGTCATAGATTATTCCAGGTGTACGGGCTGTGGAGTCTGCGCTACCAAGTGCCCGGGTCTCGCAATATTCATGTATCAGGAGAGGGAGGACGGAATGGCTCTGGTGGGAATCCCCTACGAGTTTCTCCCCGTTCCCGAGAAGGGCCAGTCGGTTTATGCAACCGGCAGGAGTGGAGAGGTACTCTGCACGGCAAGGGTAGATCGCGTCACCAGGTCGGCAAACAAAACGAACATAGTGTATCTTACCGTTCCAGAAGAACTGGGTAGAGACGTTCGCCACATACATGTGACGAACAGAGAAGAAAGCTCTCTGATCTGTCGCTGCGAAGAGATAACCGTCGAGCAGGTGAAGAAAGCCATAAGAGAGGGATATGTCGATTTCGAAGAACTCCGAAGGTATCTGAGGGTAAGCATGGGACCGTGCGGCGGCAGAACCTGTCGTCTCAACACGCTCATGATTCTTTCCGGCGAGACGGGAGTGCCTGTAGAAAAATTATCTCCGGGAACCCTGAGGCCGCCGGCGATTCCGGTGAGTTTCGGAGCGATCGAAAGAAATGCGAAGGTCACCCACGAGTGAAGTAGCAGGCTTGGCCCGAAGTTGACTAGCCTGAGTGTTTCGGACACTACGTTATATGAAAGGAGGGAATGTCGCTTTCCGCGAATTAGTTCACGGGTCTCTAAAGTGACTACTTTATGAAAAATAAGGCGTGCGTAACGATAATCGGTGGCGGTGTCGTCGGTTCCGCCACGGCCTATTATCTGGCCAAAAACGGACTTACCGATGTAGTGCTTCTCGAAAGAGATTATCTCTCTTCCGGCTCGACCGGAAGGTGCGGTGGGGGAATCAGGCAGCAGTGGTCGGAAAGAATGAACGTCCGGCTGGCCATGAGAAGCGTCGAACACTTCAAAAACTTCGAAAGGGAAGTCGGACTGAATATCGAATACTTTCAGGGAGGGTACCTGCTTCTAGCGTACACCGAAGAGGAGGAGGCACTCTTTAAGAAGAACGTCGCCATGCAACAGGAAGAGGGACTCGATGTCGTCCTGCTCTCACGGGAAGAGACGGTCCGGAAATTCCCCTTCATGAACCTTGAAGGTCTGAAACTGTCGGCGTACTGTCCTAGCGACGGCCATGCCAATCCCCACCTGACTACCTTCGGCTATGCGAGGGCCGCTGAGAAAATGGGAGTCAACGTACTAACGCATACAGACGCAAAGAGAGTGCTGGTAGAGAACGGCAAAATCAGGACCGTGGTTACTGACAGGGGAGAGATCGAAACGGGAATTGTGGTCAACGCCGCAGGCGGTTATTCCCACCAGGCGGGAGAAATGGTCGGACTAAACCTTCCAACCGAATCCTACAGACACCAGATATTCGTTACCGAACCGCTGGAGCACATTCTAGACCCACTGGTCATAAGCTTCGTGAACAATTTCTATATAAGGCAAACCGGATCGGGAAATTTCATCATGGGACAGGGCGACAGAGACGAGCTTCCGGGACTGGAGATAACACCTACCTGGAAGTTCCTCAAGGAGATGTCTGACAAAATGCCACGGTTCTTTCCGTTCCTGAAGGATGTGAGGATCCTCAGGCACTGGGCCGGACTCTACAACATGTCTCCCGATGCGCAACCGATAATAGACAGGTCGAACGAAATAGAGGACTTCTACTTTGCAATAGGCTTCTCGGGACACGGTTTCATGCTCGCACCGGCAGTCGGAGAGGCCCTGGCCGAATGGATAGTCTTCGGTGAGCCCAGGAGCGTGGATATATCCAACCTGAGCCTGCAGAGATTCGAGCGTGGTTTCACCAGAGAGAAAAACGTAGTATAGGAAATCATAGGAGGTAAGAAATGCTGGAGGCAACCAATTACATGGTAATACCGCCATTCCGTAACGAGTCTTACATCGACCCCTCCGACCCAGGTATGAGGGAGAAAATGTGGAGGGCTATAGAGTTGCTGAGATCGGAACACAAGGAGTACGATCTCGTGATCGGGGGAGAGTCCATCTCAACCGAAAAGAAGATTCTCTCGCACAACCCGGCAAATCCCGAAGAGATCGTCGGTAGAGTCTCGAAGGCGAACAGGGAGATAGTGGATAAGGCCCTGAAGTGCGCTTACAAAACCTTCGAAAGCTGGAGATTGTTGCCAGCTTTCGAAAGGATAAAACCTTTCCTGAGGGCGGCGGAAATCATGCGCTATAGACGCTTCGAACTCGATGCCACGATGATACTGGAAGTTGGGAAGAGCTGGATAGAGGCCGACGCCGATCTCGCCGAGGCGATAGATTTCCTCGAATTCTACAGCCGTGAGGCGCTGCGTTACGACGAACCTCAACCGGTCGTTCAGGTTCCGGGAGAGTACAATCTATTGCGATACATACCAGTTGGCGTCGGAGCGGTGATTCCGCCCTGGAACTTTCCCTGCGCCATAATGGCCGGCATGACTACGGCCGCGGCCGTTTCCGGGAACTGCGTCCTGCTCAAGCCGGCCTCGGATTCGCCGGTGATCGCCGCAAAATTCGTACAGATACTGAAGGAAGCCGGTCTCCCCGATGGAGTCGTAAACTTCATTCCCGGCTCCGGCGGAGAGATAGGCGATTACATAGTTGAAAATCCGGCCATCCGTTTCGTATCCTTCACCGGATCTAAGGAGGTCGGCCTGAGGATAAACGAACTGGCCGCCAGGCATCGTGCCGGTCAGAAATGGATAAAGAGAGTCGTTCTGGAAATGGGCGGTAAAGACTGCGTCGTCGTTGACGAAACTGCAGATCTCGAGGCCGCTTCGATTGGCGCCGTGGCGAGCGCTTTCGGGTTCCAGGGGCAAAAATGCTCGGCCGGCTCGAGGATAATCGTGGTCGAAGACGTTTACGAAGAGATGGTGGCGAAGATCAAAGAAAAGACCGAGAAATTGACTGTCGGAGAAACCACCGATCCCGACAACCACATGGGTCCGGTAATAAACGAGGACGCCATGAAGAGAATACTCGGCTATATCGATAAAGGAAAGAGCGAGGGAAGACTCCTGACAGGAGGCAAGCCTCTCGGCGGAACGGGCTTCTTCATAGAGCCTACGGTTTTTTTCGACGTGCCACCGGACGCTGTGATTGCGCAGGAGGAGATCTTCGGTCCCGTAACGGCCATTATAAAGGCGAAAGATTTCGAGGATGCGATGAGAATCGCCAACGGAACGGAATACGGACTTACCGGCTCTCTCTACAGCAAGAATAGAGAGCGTATAGAGAGGGCGAAAGCCATTCTCCACGTGGGTAACCTCTACTTCAACAGGAAATGTACCGGTGCCCTGGTGGGAGTGCAACCCTTCGGAGGATTCAACATGTCCGGTACCGACTCCAAGGCCGGCGGTAGAGATTATCTTCTGCTCTTCCTCCAGGGAAAATCGATAAGCGAGAGGATAATCCCCTGATAATCGAGAGTTCGCTCCGCTCATGAGAAGGCGAGAATTCTCTCTCTTTCTCTCTCTCCCTCTCTCCTCTTCTCGCGCTCCTTAACCAACGAAGAACAGCTTCTACCGCTCCTACCAGACCTCAGACTCAGAACGCACGTGAATACGAGATCGATAAATCGATTTCAGACAAACTATAAAGCTGAGTAACAAAAGATTAATATTTCAGGAATAAACTTCATTTCGTTAGGGGGGATCAAATTGAATATGAGTTTATTACCGGAAAAGATCGGGGCAGCTTTTGCGAGCGTCAATCCAAGACTTTCGAAAGTATTCCTTCCGTGGGTCATGAAAAATCCCAGATATCTGAGAGGAGCGTCGAAACTCCTTAAGGCCTTCAACGAAGCCGAAGATATCCGTGTCTCTCTAATGGCGGAAGAAGATCTGATGATTCCGCCGATAATGATTCTCAGCATCACCAACCGCTGTAATCTCAGCTGCGCCGGTTGTTTCGCCCGCACCCTGGGCAACTCGGGAACATCTACTACGGGAAGATCGGTCATGACTGTTCAAGACTGGGAAAGCGTTATCGATCAGGGAAGAGAACTGGGAGTTTATACTTTTCTCATCGCAGGCGGAGAGCCTTTCATGTTACCGGGCCTGATAGATATCTGCCTCGGCAACAGCGACAGGATCTTCGTTATCTTCACCAACGGCACGGCTATCGGGGAGGCCGAACTCCAGAAACTCAAGAAAACGACCAACACGGCCGTGGTCGTAAGTGTAGAGGGCGGAAGAGAATTGACCGACGAGAGAAGGGGCGAGGGAGTTTTCGAGAGCGCCGTCGGTACAATGGAAAGACTTCACAGAAACGGAATCGTCGGAGGGATATCGGTTACGATAACAAGAAGGAATCACCGTTTCTGGATGGAAGACGAAAACCTGGATTACTTCATAGACCGCGGGGCGAAACTGGGATTCTTCACCGAATACATACCGACCGACGAGGGAGGTTCGGCGTCTGTTTCGCGTAGCCCCATGGGGGATTTGAACGTAACCACCGGTGGAGAAAGCGAGGCCGTACTGAAGAGCGAGGAAAGAAAAAGCTTCAGGGAGAAGATTCTCTATTACAAAGCCAATAAATCACTTTTCATAATCCACTCTCCGGGCGATGAAGAGCTGTTCGGGGGTTGTGTATCGTCTGGAAAAGGCTTCATACACGTCAATCCCTACGGTGATCTGACACCGTGTCCCGTTTCGGATATAGCGACTCACAACATGAAGAAAGCCTCCTTAAAGGAAGGCCTTTCGAGCCCTCTCTTCGTCGAGATTCGCGAAAACGAAGGTATGCT
>DBRH01000025.1:3068-3635 GCA_002305955.1 Kosmotogaceae bacterium UBA1373 | reverse complement strand
TATCATAGCTTATTTCACGGTATCGATGAAAGCACTCAACCTCAGAGAGGGAATCAGCAAGAACGTTAGAAAGCATCTTGATGGCCTGGGAAACAAGCAAGGCTCTACTTTCGTTGTTTACCTCATTGGTCAGCTTGGAAAGAACGACAATTATCGTTCGGAGATAGACGGAAAGGAACTTATAGCCATGGCAATAGCCACTATCAAAGAGGCNNGCTTGAGAATGACTCATTGATTCAATTCATACGTTTTATTGACCCCTGATAGTAGGTAACTTCACCCCTTCCCCACCAATGGTGTAGAGACTTACGGCTAGCCTCAACCTTTCGCACCGACTGTCACAGAATCCTTAGAGGTCTTTTCTATAAGAGAATTCAGAAACTCCTCAGGGGTTATGTCTGCCTGCTCGCTCAGTTCAGTGAGCAACTGTGTCGCCTCTTCAGACAGCTTAATGTAGTTATTTGCTTTGGGAGTAAGTGATATCTTGCCACCGAGAGCACTCACTAGCTTGTACATCGTCTGGTATGACAGGTTTTGCTTCCCCCTCTTCGGGCTTTTGGCTATATA
>DBRH01000025.1:608-3051 GCA_002305955.1 Kosmotogaceae bacterium UBA1373 | reverse complement strand
CTTTTTCTTGAGCTTGTTGAATTCTATTCCCGGTCTTTTCAGAAGCGCTCCTTCTTCCCGTTCTTTCTTTCGTTAACTTTCTCTTTGTAGAAATTGGACAGGTTCAGGCTATAAGCGATAGGATCACAAGAAACACAGAAAGTGAAACATACATAATCGACTCTGAAACAAAGACATAGGTATAATTTATCCGGAAAATTAGGAAACAAGGGCCTATCAGTACTTCGGCTTGTGTGATTTCTTTCCAAAGTGTTATCATATTTCTGGATTTCTTATAGGATTTCTTGAAAACGGAGGCCGATATTGAAGACACTTGTGCGCTCATACTCTGAAGAACAGGGTGACTTCAGAAGAATCACAAAGTTTATAACTGATAATTATCACCACTTCAGGACCAATTCAACTATGACACTTCCGAGGTTTGTTGACTGGAAGTACGGTCTTTACAGCTCAAAGACTTCAGATCCTGCATTTCTTGAAAACAACGCAACTCTCTGGTTTGATGGATTTGGTAGACTTGTGGCTGTTTTGATCTCGGAAGATGGAGACTCCAGTTTCTCTATATTGACAGTCGAAGGCTACAGGTTTCTCTTCGAAGAAATTCTTAGATGGGCCGTCGACAATTGGGGAAGTAGAAGTGAGAAGATGTCTGTCGAGCTGACGGAATATCAGCGGCGTGAAATAGAGATTGTCCAAAGAAATGGATTCAGGAGCGTCTGGACCTTTTGCACAAGGTTCTTCGATCTGTCTGCTGAGTTGGAAGAACGTCGCTCAATCGATGATGGATTCGAGATCATAGATATGGAGACAACTCCTGAGTATAGAGAGCAAAGAATACTTCGATCAAATGCCTTTGAGGGGAAAACACATGTCTCCGATAGCGAACTCGAACATCAGCTGAAGTTCTATAACAATACCCATCGGTCACCCATATACAATCCCTGGACTGATCTTTGCGTTAAATTCAGAGATGGTAGACACGTTGCAGGCTGTGAGGCTCTAATAGACGCATGGAACAGCACTGCCGACATCGAAAGAGTCTGTACTCATAGCGAGTTTAGAAGAAGGGGTTTTGCAAAGGCATTGATAATTGAGTGTTTGCACAGACTGAAGGAGATGGGATTCAAGACTGCCGGGATAACCGGATTTGGGAAAGAAGCGATCAAACTCTACGGATCACTTGGAGCGAGCGAAAAAATGGAGTCTTTTATCTTTGAACTCGGGAGTCGATAATTAGCTGCCGGGAAGACCGGGCAAGAGGCACACGATCGGCCTCTTGCCCTACCCATAGTAACTAATCTGAAGCCTTAACGATAGCCCAGTTTATAAGTCTTTCCAGATACTCCCGGTTCGCTGATTCTGACTGTATGGTCTCTCTGTCAATTATGTATTCCTCAAGCTTCTCGAATCTTACACTAATCACATAATTCCAGCTGGAAAGAAACCGGAGAGAAAAAAGTCATAAAGTACTGTAAGGGAATGATCAAGAACTAGACCTGCTCTCAGGAGCGAATGCACAAAAAAATCGCGACTTTTTTTCCACATTCACGCTTAGACTATTATATAAGGCAAGCGCACGCGACCGGAGAGGATCACTCATTTTTTTCTTCGCATATTTATCTGACACAGCTTAATGAATCCTACAGCTAAAGTTGAAGGTACACTTCTATTTCTCCTGCGAGAAATATATGACTTTATCCATGAGTATTTCCTCATACGCGGCACTTACGGCCAGTTTTGGGTCTATATACGCTCTGAAGGCTACAAAAAGCTCGTTGTAGGTGATCCTCTCATAATTGGATTCAGGCACTACGGCGCAGTAATCCTCGTTATCCGGGTTAGCTTTGGCTATCTTCCAAACATAAAAAAGGTCGGCATTCGGGTCGTCTGGAAGGAACCGCTTCGCGCTTCCCTTAAGGCCGAGCTTGCTTTCCTCGCTCATTTGGCTGTTCACACTCAAGAAACCGAGCATAATTCTCGACTGCAGGGGTAGCAGGTCCTTCACGATATCGCCGGTGTAGAGTATAAAGCTCGAGTAGATGGATTTCCCGGTAAGGGAGTGTATTGGGCCATAAACGATAGCGAAATCTTCGCCAGACTCAGAGAGCTCAAAGGTGTCGGTACGGAAGTAAACGGTATCCCTGGTCTCGCCGAATACATCCGTTATTGTCTGTATGCCGTGATAGCTCTCTTCGAACCACCTGTAGCTCTTCAGCTCGCTGAATTGCAGGCCTTCGTACTCCTTCAGGATGGCCTCACGCAACCTATCCATCGTCTTGGCCAGTTCGAGTTCGGAGGTATCGCCCGTAGCCCTTATCCTGAGAGGTGGAATCGGGAATGGATCGCTCTTGAGATCTTCCGGGGGCGTCACTCTGAAGACCCAGCCTCTGAAATTGCTCTGATAAGGTGGCTTCACAAGTATCTCTTTGTAGCCGACGAGCGG
>DBRH01000025.1:0-594 GCA_002305955.1 Kosmotogaceae bacterium UBA1373 | reverse complement strand
GGCTGAAGGAAGTACTTCCGTGTTTACTATTCCAACATCGAAGCCGGCTCTGGCTATTTCTGCTCTCAAAACGGCGTCGGTATTCCTGTCTGGTGTGCTGATTATTATTGTTGGAGCGTTGAAGTTCGTGCCTTCTCTATCTTCCTCTATTGATTCGCCCGTGTTTATAGTGGAAATATTTACAGTGTCACCGAGGTTCCCGAATATCCTGTGAAATGCATCGTTATAGAATCTACCGGCTATAAAGGTCTGGTAACTGAAATAAACCATCGGTGGCGGCGTCCAGCCGAGATAGATTATCGCCTCGTTCTCTTTCAGTTTGTAGGTCCAGGGGTACTTGTTGGGACTCACCTGACCGGGCCCTTCGGGAATAAGGTAGACGGCGTACGGAGAATCGGCATTGTTGCAAAAACAGCTGGGCAGTATATAGTTACCGAACAGGTCGGCCGGATTAAACAGGTACAGGCTACCTTCCTGAACTGTGAAACCCTGGTCCTCCAGTAGGTTTTTGAAGTGTTCGACGCTTTCCTGTGTGAAGCAATTATCGCTGGAAAAAAGAACTACGGCCAAGGACAAGATAAAAAGAATTGAGAT
>DBRH01000018.1:1853-3742 GCA_002305955.1 Kosmotogaceae bacterium UBA1373 | reverse complement strand
TCGTAGTTGTACCCGGAAAGCAACCTGACCTTTGGAAAGACGGGCGCGAGTTCCAGACCGATTCCCCAGCCAGACGATACCCTCGAGCTGTTTGGAGAGAGGAATTGCCTGTCGATATGTACCTCGAGCTTTCCGCTAACGAAGGAGTTTTTCATGGTTGACGCGGCCTGCGCCCTGAATCCAATCTCCCCGTCCTTCGAAGAGAGATAGACGTTCAACTCCGGCTGGAACGACGCGATGGGCGGTGCCGATACTTCGATCGAAGCGAACCTGTAACCTTCTAGCAGACCCTTCACCAGACCCGTGAAGGAATATTTCCAGCCCTTTTCTCTGTACGATAAGGTGGCCATAACGTCGATTTCACCCAGTAGATCGGATTCTACGGAGTAGGTGACCTCTATGAATATCTCGTTCAGATCGATATCGTAGTAAGGAACGGGTCTGGTGAATATGAGCAGTCCGTTCGGGTAAAGGGTGTAATCCGTCCCACGCTTCATGAGTTTCCTGGTCAGCTCTTCTCCCTGGCTATCGCGACTGACCAGGAATACGGTTTCACTGTTTTTGATGGGCGTCCCATTCAGATAGTACGGCCCCCGGACTCCCTGGCCTCTGAGCTCCTCCTTCCTGGTCTCTCTGTAAGAGGGATTGAGAAAGAGCCTGTAAGAGAGCTTATCGCCGCTGTACTCGCTCGAAAGTCCCGTGCCCTGTGAAGCGAAGCCCTGACCGCCCTCGCTCTGGAAAATGTAATCTCCCAGCTGGAGGTTGAAGAGGCCGATCTCGTACCTGAAGAAGTACCACGTGGAAGAAGGGGCAAGTGTTCCTGAGGTCGAGGCGTCGCCGTGGGTCACATAAGCGTCGTAATCTCCGTAAGCCTTTTCGCCCAGCCTGAGCGTCACCAGCCCGTCTCCCAGGTTGAACCTTCCGAAGATGCCGCCGCCGTAGTCGAAGCTTTTCGAGCTCAGGTTGTACTGGAGCCGACCGAACCCGGTTACGATCGGCGGCCTCGATTCCACACGGTACTCGAGCCTGACTTCTCTGGAAAGCTCCGCGTAGCTTGCCGTAAACTCGACCGTGCCGGCCTTGAAAAAGGGCTTTAACTTCACGCGCGCTACCCCGTTTTCCAGTTTCAGTCTCTTCCCATCCCAGTTTTCTCCCGGCTCCAGCACGCTGTCGGGATCGAGTCCTTCCACTATCACCGTGCCCCCGACCGATGCCGGTATTCCCCTTTCGTCAACCAGCGAGACGGTGAGGACGGCCTCCGTGATTCCATCGGCGATCAGAACCCTGGGCTCGGACGAGACTCTTATCTCCACGGGTTCGCCCGAGAGATACACCTGCACCTCGGCGCTGCCCTTTTCCGTAAGATCCTGCCACTCTACGCGAATTCTGTTGGCCCCCGGCATCAGCTTCACGTTGAAATACTTTGCGAAAAGCCATCTTCCCTCCAGGTCGTTGGCCTTCTGCCCGATCTGTGTATCGGGGATCTGTGAACCATTCACCGAAAGCCTGTAAAGGCTCTCCGGCGGGACGGCCACCTCGACGGTGATCCTGTCGGTGCCGGTGAAATCCCGGCCGTTCTCGGGAAAAACTATATAACCGTCGCTGGAATCTCCTGCCGAATAGCCTTCATAGAAAGCCGACAGTATCGCGGAGGCACCTTCAAGCCCTTTCAGCGTCGAAGGCTCTTTGAATGTGATCGTTTCGATCGTTTTCTCTCTGTGAACCAGCGGGATATCCACGATCGTGTACATGCCGGGCAGTATCGCCAGCATATACGAACGGCCGTCTTTAAGCGACCGGCTGTCCTGGAGAGGGGCCAGTTTATAAGGAGTGGTGTCTATATCTATCTTAAGCACGTGGCTTCCCGGACTCAATCTGTCGAAATGGAA
>DBRH01000018.1:847-1845 GCA_002305955.1 Kosmotogaceae bacterium UBA1373 | reverse complement strand
AGGGGAGCGGTATCGTCTTCGTCGTAATAGCCGTTGCCGTTCTCGTCGACGTAGAGCCTCCCGGATATTCCGCCGGCAAGGTTCATGGGTTTCAAAATCTTCACATCTACGACCGAAGGGGCGGTGGTCACGTAAGCGCTGTACTCTTCCGACAGCACGGTTCCTGCGGCGAGAACTCTGTTTTGAAGGGAGTCGCCGGTGTACTCAACCAATCTGAGGCGATATAGGAGCGTCAATCTCTTCCCCGGTCCGAGCTCTTTCAAACCGGTGAAGTGAAGCACACCCTCCTCTACGACCGGCTCGATCAGCTCGCCGTCTATCGTTGCGCTCGACTCGACGTACACGGTCCCGGCTGGAATTCGATCCTCTATTCTAAGTTCGGTCACTGTAGCTATCGACGACGGGTTGAAAACCTCGACGGTGTAGGTTATCTCCGAGCCGAGCTCGACTACCGACGGCGAAGCCGATTTGACTACTTCGAGTCTTCCCTGAAAGATCCTGACCGAAACATCGTTCGAAGTCTCGCCGATTGCGCCGCTCGACAGCTTCGCCACATTCTTCACCACCGTTCCCTCTTCGAGGGAAAGCGAGGTTTTGCAGTTGAAGAAGATCTCGACGCTCTCGAAAGGACCTAGCGAATCGATTTCGACTGTCAAAATCCTGGAAAGGCCGTCGTAAGTGACCGTTGCCTCCTTCGAGACGGAGATATCGAACGGCTCCTCGAGCATGGTAGAAATTTCATCTGTTATGACGACGGCTTTGCTGGCGCTGGAGGATTCATTTTTCACGATGATCGAGAAACGTACGCTCTCGCCCGGCAGAAGGAGCGTGGCCGAGGTCACGGCCTTCTCGAGGCTCAACTTGCCGCTCTCGTATATGAATGGAACGATGTCGATAGTTCTGTTGCTCTCGCCGTTCATGACGGTACGCGGAATGAACCTGAAGCTCTTCCCCGCGTTGTCACCGCTCGCCTGCGAGGGGGTAGAGACCTCCAGAAC
>DBRH01000018.1:421-792 GCA_002305955.1 Kosmotogaceae bacterium UBA1373 | reverse complement strand
AGATCCATCACGCCGCTCCTGTTTCCACCGTTCTTGAGCGTGTGCGGAAAACTGACGGAATCGCCACCGTACACCGTGACGGTGCTCACCGTCGTGTCCTCTTCGGTCATTTCCGCCGCCTGAGGCTTTCCGAGGGGTCCGAGGAACGGAACTGTGGAGACTGGTATATTGAACTCCACGGTGTTGGTCCGGCCCTCCCAGAAACTGCCCGCTCTCGAATAAAGCAGCTCCGCGGCGTTGAACCTTACGCCCGGAGAGGCCGTAGGCGGAAAGATAATATCGAAGACGACGACTATCTCCTGACCGGCCGGGACGTTCGAGAAAGTCAATTCGAAGCCCTTCACGATTTCATCGCTTCCCGGGCGAGTCCC
>DBRH01000018.1:0-240 GCA_002305955.1 Kosmotogaceae bacterium UBA1373 | reverse complement strand
ATTACACTGCCCTTATCCTCCACCATAACACGAACGATGATCTTCTCGCTGGCTTCCACCGGCAGGTCTATACCCTCGATCTTCGGCTCACCGTCGTCTATCCTTCCATTGCCGTTCCTGTCGTGAAAGATCCCGACCACTCTCAGTACTGGGTATGGGGACGACGCGACTTTGAAGAAGGTTTCCTCCTCCAGATCGCTCTCGAAGACCTGTTCGGCCTTCAAATACACATAAGTCTCT
>DBRH01000047.1 GCA_002305955.1 Kosmotogaceae bacterium UBA1373 | reverse complement strand
TTGAACCTCGTTTGCGGATGGAAGGGAATAGAATGCGAGTCGGTTCTCGATCTGACTCCCGCCCGGCTGGAGGAGAGACTGAGTGGAATCGACGGCCCGGGGACGCTTGTTGTCGCCACCGGGGCCATTGTGGAGGGCGATCTCTATACGATTTGCAATATCGAGAAAATGAGCATAGAAAAGGAGTCGTCGAGAATAGAAGGGTTGATCGCCGTCGCAAAATCCAGCAGGATTCCGGTGATCGGTCTTCACATCGACCGGGGAATAACCTCTCCCGATACCGATCCCGGCAAGTCTTTAGATCTTATAATGCCTTACGCTGATGCCATAATTCTTGTCACGCACATCGGCATGGACGAGTATTTTGAAGAGATCGCTGCGGCCGGCGCAATACCGTTGATCGTGATCGACAACTCAGACAAACTCGTCGAAGCTCTCGAGGCGCTCTTCTCGATGAATCTGGGTGAGTGCGAATAAAGCACGTCGGTTGAATTTCGCTTCTGGGTTGCTGTATCGTGTCGTTGCTTCACTAAAATCCAGATAGTTTCAATAGTCCGGTTCTAGAGTGTGCCGAGAAAGCGTTCTACAGACTCTGAATCCTACATCTTTTGCCGCTCCCGTCGGTGTGTAGCCGCTTCTTGCCGACACTCTCAAGTATTTTTCGAAATCGTGCCAGGACCCACCCCTGATAACCCTGTAATTTCCCTCTGAAAAGACGCAGGGGTCGGTCTGCTCAAGATACGGGTAACTTGCATACCAGTCATGACACCATTCCCAGACGTTTCCACTCATGTCGAAAACCCCGATTTCATTCGGTTGCTTCGCTCCCACTTCAGAAGTTTTCCAGTCGGAATTGATGTTGTACCACGCAACGATGTCCGGTTCATCATGTCCAGAGTAGAGGGTGGTTTTACTTAAATCCGCCCCTCTTGCGACATACTCCCACTCTGCTTCGGTTGGCAGACGATAACCCACCGCCTTCGAAGGTGACGAAGTTACTTCTCCCTTTCCGTCTATAAGATATCCAGAAGAATTATAAGCCGGAGGAAACCCTGCCTTTGAGCTTAACCAGTTGCAGTACTCTGTTGCGTCCCACCAGCTCACGAATATCACGGGCCTGTTTTGCCTTCCCCACCCATTGTCAGAAGATTTCTCCCGTACGGTTTGTTCGCAGAATTCATCGAATTGCGCGAAAGTCGTCTCGTACTTTGAAATCAAAAAATCGTATGTGATATCGACAACGTGAACAGGCGACTCGTTATCGAAACTCTTTTCTGAAACACTGCCCATCAAAAAACTTCCTCCACTCACTCGAACAAAAGAGGATTCATTCGGCTGTGCCGCGGAAAGATGAAGACAAATGAAGGTTAACACGATCAATACCAGCCTGGTTTTTTTCATATAGGACCTCCATTGGATACACTCTCAAAAAGGGTAAATAACGTAAGAGCTTGCCTGTGAAAGAAGGCCGGCCCCCAATAAGACTGGCAACGAGCTCTATCCCAACGCTCCTCGTTTCTTTGACCCGAACTGTATACAAGAAACCGCCAGTAAACATTCATCCGGGCCGTCGGTATAAGGGATCGAAAATCAGAATTTCTTCAGCCAGGGTTCGTTGAGGTCGCAGACTGGAGAGACTGCCGAGTCATACAGAGCATTTGCGGCCGTGGAGTAGCCGCCCACGAAGACCCTTACCGCTCCCATTCTCTTCAGTCTGTGGAGCCCTTCGGTTAGCATGGCCTTCCCCAGACCTCTCTTGTGGTACTCCGGCATAACCCCGACAGGCTCGTAACATGCGGTCCTGGTGACGTCGTCGTACCATATCGTGCAGAAGCCTGCTATCTCGCCGTCGGGAGCAACTGCGACAATGTCTAGATCTCGCCTGTACATAGGCTGCTTCTGGATGTTGAGATACCATTCCCAGCCCTCGTATTTTTCGTCCGGCTCATTCGGATGAAAGGCCCTCCATGAAGCCCAGCTTCTGGAAGGGAGTTCTTCTGCAGTTCCAAGGGAGCGTATATCGAAGCCTTCCGGAATGTAGACTTCTGCAATTTGACCGCTCAGGTCTCGTCGATGCTGATGTTCCGGCCAGTCACCTTGCGAGTAACCTCGTCTCTTCAAAATATCTATCCTTCGTTTGTCCTGGGAGTCGGTGAACACCCAGAGGCTTCTGAGGCCGTCTTTCTCACTGAAAAGGTTCCTCTCCGAGACTTCGAGCATCTCTTCCTCCAGCTCCTCACAGTCGAAAGATGGATGTACCTGTAGATGGGCCTCGCCAGTTCCATCACGGTTGACGGCCGCCACTATCCTGTCATTAGAATCTTCCCAGAAGAAAATACAGTCATTCAACGAGTCGATTTTCAGGCAGTTCTCCATGATATGCCAGCGCCAGTAATCCAGTCTGGCCAGATGCCAGGAGTATTCGCGCAGTCCGTTGGCTTTGAATACTTCTCTCAAGAACTCTCTCAGTTTCCAGTAATCTTCTTCGCGCTCATATGTTCGTATTTTGAATCCCATCTCATCACCCGCACTTCTAATCAATACTGGATTGTCCTATTCTATGATAAAGCCGGGCGAAATTTTTCACGCCCGGCATGGTTGGCTTGTTGAAAAATATTCTATTCTTGCTTGCGGTATTTTCCGTACGCGTCCGCCGCCTTTATGGCGGAGAACACAGTTTGGGGGGTGATTTCAACCAGTTCGTTGTGAATCGTTTCGCCCTCCGCACAGGAAGCGCTTGCGACTTTCATCAGCTGCTCATCGGTGGCGTCGCCCAGACCGATTTCCGCCAGAGTCGTGGGAAGCCCTACTGTTTCACAGAAGTCGTAAACTTCATCGATGACTGCCGGATCCTTCCCCGTCAGGAAAAGCGAAGCGAGCGTTCCCACGGCCACTTTCTCTCCGTGGAAATACCTGTGAGTCTCTTCGAGCACCGTGAGACCGTTGTGTATAGCGTGGGCCGCTGCGAGCCCGCCGTTTTCGAATCCCAGTCCGCTTAATAGAGTGTTGGCCTCTATGACTTTCTCGAGGGCTGGAGTTACGATATGTGCTTCACAGGCATTCTTCGCCTGTTCACCATACCTCAGAAGAGTCTCGTAGCAAAGTTTCGCAAGGGAATATGCCGTCATAGAGCCGGGATTGCCGGTCATGTTCTTTGCATTGCCGATTTCACAGGATCTCGCTTCAAACCATGTTGCAAGGGCATCGCCCATTCCCGATACGAGAAACCTTGCCGGCGCATCGGCGATTACTTTCGAATCCAGCAGCACGAGATCGGGGTTCTTCGGAAAGAAAATAAACCTCTTGAATTCTCCTTCAGGTGTGTAAACGACTGAAAGCGCACTACAGGGCGCATCGGTCGAGGCGATCGTTGGAACTATAACGACGGGTATCTTTAGGTTGTGGGCGACGGCTTTGGCCGTATCGAGTGTCTTTCCTCCCCCAATGCCCACGAGAACTTCGGTCTTGCCTTTTGCAATAGCGGAGAGCCTATCGATCTCTTCATCGGAGCACTCGCCATTAAACTCGATTATCTCCGCGGAAACTTCTTTCAACAGAGACGCCTTGATAGAAGGTATTATCTTCTCGAACACGAATGGGTCGGCTATAACGAAGGCATTATCACCGAATCGCTTCAATTCCCTTCCCAGAGCTTTCAATGCGTCAGGTCCCTGAACGTACCTTCCCGGGAATATTGTGGCTCTTATCAT
>DBRH01000019.1:7910-8537 GCA_002305955.1 Kosmotogaceae bacterium UBA1373 | reverse complement strand
CCCTGACTGCCACCATCATTGTAGATAAATCATTCCTTAGAATTCATGTCATAGGTTATATATCTACAACAGACCACAGGAGCCGGTCAGTCCCCCATTTTCGAAAAGAGGTAAGAGGCATGAGGTTAGAGGTTAGAAAATCAAGATCTTAACGCTCTTCACACCTCACACCTCTTGCCTCTGACCTCAGGTTTACCAGGAACCTGGACGCGTAGCGTCGGAACGATTAACCGCTCTAATATATGAGTAACCTCTGTAATCAGTATATGGAGTATAATATTCAAACCGGGTCAGACTTTTTCAGGTCAAATACTCAGGTTTTCGGTCTTTCAAAACAGGCTTTTCCAGAAATGCGGATCTACCGTTAGGTACCTTCCTGTGTTAGTTACAAACATTATTGAAGAAACCAGACGAAGGAGGGAGCGCCATGTACATTGTATGCGATTTGAGGTACACTGTTTCGGAAAGTAGATCCCCAGAAGCTTTGAAGATGATACTCGAGACGCTCTCAAAGAAGTTGCTCCTGGGAGCCCGGGGGGATGCTCTCAACATGAAGGCCGAGGACAGCAGTGTTCTCGAAGTGCAGATCATGGCCTTGAAAGGCGAGTGTTCCTTTGAAGAAGTAAT
>DBRH01000019.1:3903-7783 GCA_002305955.1 Kosmotogaceae bacterium UBA1373 | reverse complement strand
ATAATTATTCTAAATAGGAGGTGCTTTATGGAAGGAAGAATTCCATTGATCGGTGAAGACTTTCCAGCGATGAAGGTCAAGACAACACACGGGGTAATGAATTTACCTGAAGCATACAAGGGTAAGTGGTTCGTGCTTTTCAGCCATCCGGGAGATTTTACCCCTGTTTGCACCACGGAATTCGTGGGTTTTCAGAAGAGATACGACGCTTTCAAAGAATTGAACTGTGAGCTCATCGGCCTGAGCATAGACCAGGTCTTTTCGCATATCAAATGGGCCGAATGGATTGAAGAAAAACTCGGAGTCAAGATCGAGTTCCCGATAATTGCCGACGATATGGGCGAAGTTGGCAAAACACTGGGTCTCATACATCCGGCAAAGGGTTCCAACACCGTCAGAGCCGTCTTCATAATAGATCCCAAGGGAAAGATCAGAGCGATCCTTTACTACCCCCAGGAACTCGGAAGAAACATGGATGAGATACTGAGAATGGTGAAGGGCTTCCATGTAGTTGACGGCAAAGGCGTAGCGCTTCCTGCCGACTGGCCAAACAGCGACCTCGTAGGCGATCATGTGATAATTCCGCCCGCGTCAGATGTAAAGACGGCCGAAGAGAGAAAGAACAAGGAAGGCTGTTACGACTGGTGGTTCTGCCACAAGAGTCTTTAAGAACATTTATAAATAGAGAAGCGGGCATATTGCCCGCTTCTTTTCGTAGAGTGCGGCGCTTTCTACCAATCGATTATGTTCTGGAGAAGCTTTTTGTTGTTTAGTATGTCGATATAGTCTCCCGATACGAGTGATCCCGGTTCATTACCGAAGATATTGGTATCGCCAACCGCGAAGACCTTGCCAACCCCGACTCTTGCCGCGGCAACTACCGGTACCGATATTATGACTTGAGAATCGTATTCTTCTTCCTGCGAAACTCCTATAGAGGATTCGGCAGAAAAGGGTGCAGCCTCGACACTTGCGGTATAGGAGGTAGCTTCGGCCCGGGCCACTACATCGGCGCCGGCGCCAACGTTCAGCGTGCATCCGGCAAAGATCACTATCTTGCTCAATCCTGCACTCAACGGATGTGTTTCGAACTTCGTTGTCGTTACCCAGTAAGTTGTGCCATCGTAGTTGTTCGTTTTATCCAGAAGTTCGTTGTTGTTGAAGGATATGTTGACTCCTATAGCCGTGGTGATGGCGTTCAATGGAGCGTTGTTGTAATAGCTGTACCATTCACCCAGAAGTATTATCTTTCCTCCACGGCTGAGCAGGCTCGATAGTTTGTTTTTTTCAGCTGCCGTGTATGAGAGCTGGGGTACGGCGATGAGGACGGCTCCATAGTTTTCGGGGGAAAATCCCACACTCGATGCCAGACTCACTGAATAGCCTTTTGCCTGGAACTCTTGAATGAACTTCGCGAAAAGAGTATTGAAGGATCCGCCGATAGCGTTGTTGTGTATATCATCGATCAGGAGAGTTTTAGGAACCAAAGGTATCGACCCCGGCCAGCATGAAGCAAGCGCAATTACAAGTATAAAGACAACACCGTAAAAGACAATTCTCTTCATGAAATCACCTCCAATTGAATCAAATCACCTCGATCAAGAAAATCCTAGGATGCGAATATCTATACTTAAAATAAGATGTCGAGTCTTTCAGGTGATTTTACCGGGCCGAGTTATTAAAATGGCTCCTTTAGGCACATATTTTTGGAAAAAAACTATTGACTGTATCCGGGATGTCGGTATGAATTCCGGGTTCCGATTTCGCGAGCAACACCATGAGTGTTAAATATACCGGAGTTTTTATCTAATATAGGAAATCTGCAGCCATAACGGCATGTCAATTGTAAAAAAACCGGCCCGAAGGCCGGTTGATGACTGAGACTATCACCAGTTTATGATGTTTTGAAGCAGCCTCAAGTTGTCCAGTTGATCGATATAAGCGCCCGGCAAGGACCCTTCACCGCTGAAAATATCGCTGTCGCCCAGAGCCACAACTTTACCGCTCCCGACTCTCGCGGCAACCACGAGTGGAACTGAGATGATGACATCCTGCGATGAGAATCCTTGACTTTGAACACCGCTCTCCACACTGCTTGCCTCGGAAAATTCAGGTGAAATCCCGGCAGGTGTGTATGAAGTGGCTTCGGCTCTGGCAACAATCGACGTGTTTGCCCCTGCGTTGAGAGTCGAGGTGGCAAAGAACACTATCTTGTTCATACCGGCGCTGAGAGTGTGGGCTTCGAATTTGGTGGTCGTTACCCAATCGGTACGACTTTTGTAGTTGTTGACGTTATCCAGAATCAGATTGTTGTTGAACGAGATATTCACCCCCAGATACGAGGTGATTGCGTTCAAAGGGGCACTGTTGTAGTAGCTGTACCATTCGCTCAACAGTATGATCTTGCCTCCGAGACTGAGTAAGTTGCCCAATTTGGATTTTTCGGTGTTTGTATATGCCACTTCCGGTGCCGAAATCAGCACGGCGCCGTACTCTTGAGGGTTGAAGCCTACGACGGAAGAGTAGAACACAGAGTACCCTCTCGCCTGAAAGGCCTGGACTATTCTCGTAATGCCTCCGCCACTGGACGAATGAGTGTTATCGATCAACAGGGTTTTGGGAACCAGGGGAATGGAGCCCGGCCAGCATGAAGTCAGTAAGAGCGCGAAAATCACAAGGGTGGAAATCAAAAGCAGTTTCTTCATAACGTCACCTCCTGAAGATTAAAGCCTCCTTTGCAGGCTCGAATCGTTCTTGGAAGAAGTATATCCCCGCGATTTTCTTTTGGTGAATAAGATAGAGAGTCTTTCGGGTTAACATGGATTGTATTGGCTAATAAGGGACATACACAGCGAGAAAATAAACCTAAACTTGTCGGGGATAAGTCAATAATAAAGCGTGGTTATTTGAACATCCGGGGTCTGGAATTGAAAGTATTCACGAGTTGAAGTGTCGGGTTTATTAAAGATAAAAGAGAAGGTTCTCTAAAAGCTTCAAAATCGAGCTGCGTAAACTATATCGGCGATGTTCGGTCTTTGATATACGAAATCCGAGATATTGCCGATCTCGATGGCCGGATCTCTGAGGAGTATCGACGCCTTTCCGGAGCTGTCCTCCCAGACTTCTCCGTAAACTCTCACCGTTTTTCGATANNTTAGCTATTATATCCTTTCCGCTTATAGAAAGCCTAGATGTATCGGTGACGAAGAATTCCACCCATACAATCTTTCCCAGGAATCCGCCCTGGCTGTAAGGCTTAAGATTATCTTTGATCTTTGAGGCTTCAACGGTTTTGAGGGTGTTGTAGGAGCTGAAGATTCCCTTCCTGTTCTTGAAAGCATCGCGATAGGCCGATACGATCTTGTCGTTGTAGTGGGAAGTCTCTTCATACGTAAGGGGTCTGGCGAGACCGTTGCGCAGAAGCTCCGTGTTCAGCATCTTTCCGTCGGGGGTGAAGACGTAGGCCAGGTTCCGCCCGTAACTGTCCTTCCCGTGGAGTTCGAGCCTGACCTTCGAGTTCCCTTTCTTTAAACTTTCCAGAATGAAAAGCCTGGCCTCCTGGGCGTACTGGCCGGCCGGTTTGCTGCCGTCCCTGAGTTCCGGAGCGTCTACGCCTATGAGCCTTACGCTGGCTTCCAGAGATTCTACGACTATCGTATCGCCGTCTATGACTTCGGTTACGGTCGTTAATCCGTCGCTTTTGCAGCCGCACAGAGAAAGAACCACGAAAAGCGTTATGAGAATGGAAACTCTGATGATATCCCGGACGTGCTTCATTTGTCACCTTCTTCCAGTTTGTTTGGAGGCCTCTGCCTTCAAATTAGAGAGGAGTTCTCTGAGAATTCCCGCCAGTGCTCCGTAACTGAACTTTTCACTTCCT
>DBRH01000019.1:3619-3854 GCA_002305955.1 Kosmotogaceae bacterium UBA1373 | reverse complement strand
TCCACGAAGGAAAGCCCGCTGTCTTCAATGTCGCTTTTGAAGACCGCATATTTGAAAAGCGCGACGGGTTTGCGTGCGAACATGGCTTCCAGGAGCTGATTGCCCCACCCTTCCATGATACTGGGATAGGTTACTATGTCGGCGATACTGTAGGACTGTAAGAACTCTTTCTGCGTCTCACAACAGTGACTGGAAAGATCGACAACGTTCACGCCCAGTTTTGATGCAAGAGCGT
>DBRH01000019.1:0-3575 GCA_002305955.1 Kosmotogaceae bacterium UBA1373 | reverse complement strand
GTTGAACCTGGCCACCAGTTCCACGGCGAGTTCTATGGCTTTGCGCTCCGTAACCCTCGTAGCCTGAAGAAAGACCACGTCGTTCTCGGCGATACCGGCCAGCCTTCTCAGTTGAAGGTTCTTTTCGGATGTCCAGGACGGCTGTGCGAAATCCATAACGTTCGGCACTACCGTGGCGTGGAGCTTTCTTCTTCTCAGGAGATCACCTGCGGAGATGGAGTTTATAGTTATATGAGATATGTTATCCAGAGATGGCGGGAAGTACCTCTCGAGAATTTCGACGACTCCACGGCGGGGGCTCGAATAGTAAGGCCTGTCCCACCAGAAATCGTGGTTGTGCGAGATGAAGGGCTTGCCGGAGTCTCTGGCGTACATATAAAGGGCCAGCCCGGCAGGCAGGGACCAGCCCAGCGACCAGATGTTGTTGGGAACGAGCAGATCGAAGCGGGGGAGTTCCCTCTCGAAGTCGCGAAGAAGTCCTTCGCTTCGCTCACGAATTTCTTCAANNCCCGTCGTTGTATTCTATGCCTGGAATGGTCGTATCTACTCCCGGGCAGGAATTACCCGCTACGATCTCGACGGAGTGTCCCATGCCAGTGAGCACAGCCCGCCACTTCTCCATCTCTAGAGAGACTCCGTCCATTAGTCCGGCTCTGTAGTGAATCAATCCAATTCTTATAACTCTTACCCCCTCAGTGGATATGCAACCAGACACACATGGGCGAGCTTCCCCGGTTGTTCCAGGCGTAGTACGGTATAAGGGTGAAGCGCACGTTTCTACCCCTGTTCTTGACGACAGCCAGCGGCTTGTAGAGCGCCCCTTCCCATTCATCGAGATCATAGGCGATCCCTTTTCCGGAGATAGTCACGTATCCGCCGGGCAACTCTTCATTCATCTGCACGTCGTAACCTCTTTTCACCGGTACGGACAGCGCCCAGACGCTGAACCCTTCGTTGTCTCTTCCTTCTGCGCAGTAAACCAGCGGGCCCCTTTCTATGGCGATTTTGTAGGTGTTCTCCCTGACCATCGGGTTGGAGGTGATCATGTTGATCTCCATGGGTAGATCGAGAAGTATCGAGGTCTTTCCCTTCCAGTTGTCGGTGAGTTTTATGAAGCCCTTTTCAACCTTTGCCTTCTGTTTTATACCGTCTATTTGAAGATCGAACTCGCCTTCCGTCCAGCCCGGTATCCTCAACAGTATGGAAAGCTGCATATCGAGATCTGTCGAGACCGTGAGTTCGATTTCTCCATCGTTAGGATAGCCGGTTTTCTGAGATATGTTGATCTCTCCGTCTCTGAAAGGTATGACGGCTTCGCTCGTTTCGTAGAAGTTCACCCTTATCTCGTCAAGAGTGAGACCGTACATGTAACCCCCGAAAGAGGTAAGCACTCTGGCTATGTTCGGCGGACAGCAGGCACAGGAGTACCATTCCTTTCTCTCGTGGTTGCCTATATCTTCCAGGGGGTTCACGTAGAAGTACTTCAACCCGTCGAGGGATATACCTGGAAGAACACCGTTGTAGAGAGTCCGCTCCATTACATCGAGGTATTTGCCATCCCCGGATATCATGTACATCCGCCAGTTCCAGAAGAAACTCGCGATGGCCGCGCAGGTTTCGGTGTACGCTCTCCTGTTGGGCAGCTCGAAGGCCTCCCCGAAAGACTCCCCTTCGTGTCTGGACCCGGCGCCACCGGTTATGTACATCTTTCTCCCGACCAGATCTGCCCATAGGCGGTCTATAACGGCCAGAAGTGTCTCGTCGCCCGTTTCGAGGAAAACATCGGCGGCGCCGGCCACCAGATAAAGCATTCTCACCGCGTGGCCCGTCAACTCTTTCAATTGCCTGAACGGAACATGATCGATCCTGTATTCATCGCCTCCGGCGAGCCCCTTTCCCCTGTTATCTATAAGTCTCGATGCGAGTTCCAGGTATTCTCTCGTTCCGGTTTCTCTGTAAAGCTCCACGAGCGCCATCTCCAGTTCCGGATGGCCCGTGGTTGTCTCGCGACCGTTTTTGCCGAACATTTTGACGATATGATCGACGAATTTCAGAGCGACGGCGAAGAGATCCTCGCTTCCCGTGACCCGGCGATGCGCGATCGCGGCCTGTATAAGATGACCGGCACAGTACAATTCGTGCATGTTCTTGAAATCCGTCCAGCGCTCTGACTCTTTTTCGAAAGTGAAATAGGTATCCAGATAGCCGTCATTTCCGGCATTCTGTGCATCGCGAATAACATCGATCGTCAGGGCGATCTTCTCCCTCAGTTCGGGATCGTCGTTGTCTATGAGAGCATAAGAAGCGGCCTCGAGCCATTTGTAGACATCGGAATCGTTGAAAAAAAAGCCCTTGAAATCTCCTTCGATCTTACCTGCGGCCCTCCTGAAATTGTCGAGCCTGCCGGTAGATTCCAGCAGTTCGTACTGGGAGATTAGTGTTCTGGATCTCATAAGGTTATTGTACCTGCCCATGAAACCACCCAGTTTCACCCTCTCCAGTGCCAGCGGCCTGACCTGAGCCCTGGATGATCGAGACGTATCGTTTATAAAAGTCACCCTTCACACCTCCCACAAAAAACGCTCTCCCTTCTAGAGTAGCAGAAAAGACTATAACTTATGTATGCTTTTGATGGAGGGGATAAAGATGTTTGAAAAGATAGATTACTGGGTCACCGCGGCAAGCTACGCGGACAGAAAGGGGACATGGTTTCTAGAAGCCGCGCTCATTCATCCAAATATTGGGGAATCACACGAGTTCGACGAAGAATGGACCCGGGAACAGATCCTCGAAAAATGCGATGTTTTCGTTTTCTGCACGATAGCTAAAAATGAAAAAGGCGAGTGGAAGAGGATGGAACAGGTCAGAAAGATAAAGATGGAACAGGGTGAGTTCCTGAGGGTGGACGGAAAGGAAAAGGCCGGAGATCAACTGGGCTTTTTGCCCACCATTGAAGAGGTTCTTTAAGAGCTCCGGGTGGAGATTCTGAGAAGAATCCTGCTTCAATGAGCTTTTTCTGGCGTTTGTGCAGGTCTTTTTCTCCTGAAGAACAGTGTTTTGGTTTTTTCGACCTGTGAAATATCCCGATCGTTCGCTGTTTTTGGATGGGGAGTTTGTGGTATTATTTTATCATCATTTTCTATTTCTGTATTTTGCGAGTCATAACAAGACTGACGGTTTGGGGGTTTCAAATGAGAGTAAAAGGACTTATCTTTCTTGTGGTTCTGGTTTTCCTTTGCACCGCTCTCGGTAACAGTTATGTTCGTTATCTCGTAAAGCCCGGCGACAAATTGTTCAACATTATCAGGGATTACAACATCAGAATCAGTACGGTTCTGGATTTCAACTGCATCGACGATCCCAGGTGTCTCGAATCGGGTCAGGCGATCTACATTCCCGTAAGAGACGGTTTCTTTTACGATGTTCAGGACGGCGACTCTCCGGAGTATATCGCCAAGCTCTTTTTCGCTCTGGTTGAAGACATCATGAGCGCCAACAGATTGAGTTACTCTTCGAAGATCTACACGGGTCAGAGATTGTTCATTCCGCTGGAAATCGTGAGTGTCTGCAGTAAC
>DBRH01000078.1:6892-9884 GCA_002305955.1 Kosmotogaceae bacterium UBA1373 | reverse complement strand
CGGAGGAGCTTTTACGCTCCCGGATTTGGCCTCTCCTGGCCATTACAGTTATTCGGTCGTGCCGTACGGTGGGATGGAGGGATTTTTTGAAGGGAAGGACGTCATGATGGCCGGCTACGTAGAGTACGACAACGATCCGGGCAGGAGGATCGCTTTCAAAGTCCTGATGAGTGAAGGAATCGGGATCATCGCCGATGGGCACTCCCCCCTCTTCAGCGCCTTCTGATCGAATCGAAAAAAAGCAGGGCTCAAAGCCCTGCTTTTTGTGGAATATCAGTCGAGCATGGAGTTGAAGATCACAAAGAAGCGCGAGGCATCTTCCTGATCGACCCGGCCGTCTTTGGGAATGGAGATGTCGTACTTCTCGCTGGTGGTGAACATGTTTGCCAGAAGGAGCTCGAAGTCGGCCCTATCAACGATGCCGTCTCCGTTGAAGTCTATATCTTCACTCGTTTCGTAGCTTTCTTCGAAGAGCGGGACGTACATATCGTCGCACTCGATCATCCATTTTGGAAGGGCGTAAAACTCTTCGATGAGGAAGTTGTACAGTTCCTCGGAAATCATAGGAACAACGTAGTAACCTTTCCAGCCCCAGTCTTCGCTCCAGCTGTTCTTGATTACCCAGAACTCGGTGGCCTCCCACTTGTATTCGTCCAGATCAAAGAGCTGCTCCTCGATGAAAGGATCTTCGATCGTGATCGACGTTGCCTGGGGGTTGATAAGATCGGGGAAGGCGGCCTTGAGCCCATCCATGTCGAGCCATCCGACCAGCGTGACGGCGTGGCCACCCCTGATTGTCGCGGTAGAGGGTACGTAAACTCCCTCTTTGTAATAAGAGAAGTCTACGGGAACTTCGAAGGAGGTGATGAGGGCGCCGTAGTTTACCAGGAGCTCTTTGATCGCCATCACGTATTCATCGTACGGAAGGAAGCTCATCAACGTGCTGCCGCCGTAAATTCTGATAGTTTTGGTGCTTCTGATTATGTTATCCTCCCAGTAGTTGTTTGTCGGATTCCAGACTATCCAGTTTTTCCTGTCGTACTTGATATACGGGAAGTCGCTATCCAGAGGGAGTCCGTATCTGACGCAGTTGTAGGTCGAGAATATCGGCCAACCTCCAGTGTCTTCGTTAGAATCCTGTATTATCACATCTGACTGGAGAGGATCTCTTAAGGAATTTATATAGATATCGTCATCTACGTTATGGAAGGCCAGGAACTGTTCGGAGAGGTTGTAGAGATCGTACTGGTATTCCCATGGGGCGTAACTCCAGCCGCCGGGGAGTCTATCCTCCTGCACCAGAAGCGCGCTCTCGAAAGAAGCGACGGTCGCGAAGGCCCAGCATGTTCCGTGGGCTCCCTGATTCCTGACGGTGGGATGTACCTGAATGAAACCCCCTTCGGGAACGAAGAGGTCGCCGCAGTAGTCGTAATTGACCATCGCCGACAACAGCTGGTTGTAGCGTGTAGTGGCCTGCACCTCGAAGTCCTGGGCGTCAGGCGCTCCGATCGGCTCGAGCAACTCGAGCGTTCCGTTCCATTTGTCTATCAGGCTGTCCAGATCGGATACTCCGTTGGCGGCGTACTCCTTGAGAATAGCGGGAACCCCTGCCCTCCAGGGCAAACCGAGTTCGCTTATGGCCCGCTCTACCTCGGCCGATCTCACGGCAGCGGTCTCGAGAAGAGTACCCGCGAAAGATGCACAGGCCAGTAGAACCAGCGCTAGAATAATTAGTGTTTTCCTCATCGTTATCCCCCTCACATACCGGCCGCCACGAGTTCCGGCAGCGAGACTTCTACAAACTGGTTGTCCACGGTTATGCCGTCTATGACCCTGTTCGCCTCGTCCCTTATAAAATACATAGGTCCCGAGAGAGCGTCCTTGGGGCGCGAGCCGATCTTGAAGCTCACGCTCTCTCCGCTCAGCTCTTGAGGGAAACTGAATCTCAGGATCGCGACGATGTCCGATACGGCGGGGATTAACGGTGCTTCGTCGATGAAACCTCTTACGACGACGGCTTCCCTGTTCGAGGGAATGACCCCGTCGAAACTGGTCTTGTTTTCTATGAACTGCGGGAAGAAGGCCTCTTCAAATACGAGTCCTTCATCGTGGACTACGGAGAACTGGAGGTACATGAGCTCTCCGTTGCGCGTGTTGTCGGGTGCGAAGTATTCCTTTACGCTTTCCACATATTTTGCAACGTTGGAAGCCACTATGGCCACTTCTATCGAACCTCGGTTCTCTCCCTCGGCCGGCAAAATCTGTCCCGGCTCCAGATAGACCAGGGGTTTGTCTTCATCGACGTATCTTTCGTCGAGCCTGAAGACCACGAAGGGTCTGTACTGATCGCTGTAGCGAGTGTTCCCGAGTTTGTCGTAGGCCCTTATGTACATCCTGTATATCTTCCCGACTTCGAAGACATCCAGAACGGTATTTCCTTCCTTCAGGTTCACCGTCAGCCCTTCGTCGCTTATGAGCATGGAAGTGCTGGCGGGGTTCCATTCGAGCCAGTCGGTGATATACTGAAATTCTTCGGAATTCGTGTCCACGAACCTGAACTCGACCTTAGATATTTCCTCGGAGAACTCCCACTTCAGGAAAACATACCTGCCGAAGGGCGTGAAGTCTTCGGAAAACAGGCCGTAGCTATACCTGTCCGATCCCATAAACCTTACGAGGGGACCTTCAGTGTCCACTATGAAGGTGAACTTGTCGGGAATGCGCGTCGAACCGGCGATTTTCACTTCGACCGTATGCGGTCCCTCTTCAAGATTGGTGAGTTCTAACTCAGTTTCGGAAGTTTCAACATAACCGTCTCCGTCGATCGAATATAGGTAAAGATGATCGACTCCACCGGTAGGCTTCCAGGAAACCGTTACGTTCTTCGTCGCGTATTCGGTCTGGAGATTTTCGAACTCTACCGATACATTCAATTGCTTGAAACATGAACTCAGCAGAAAGATGAGAAAAACCACGAGCAGCAGAGATGCAA
>DBRH01000078.1:3224-6823 GCA_002305955.1 Kosmotogaceae bacterium UBA1373 | reverse complement strand
CCCTTGATTGATGTCGGCCGATAGTCGATTTCGACAAAAAAAGCGGACCCTGAGGTCCGCTTTTGAAATGCTGTCCTGTTTTAGTCGATTATACTGTTCCAGATGAGTAAGAATCTGCTGATATCTTCGTGATCGACCCAGTAATCTTTGGGGATTGAGATATCGTGAACGATGCTTTCGGTGTACATGTGATTGACGAGGATATCGAAATCCTTCTCGTCCACCACTCCGTCGCCGTTGAAATCGACGTCTTCCATCGCGTAGGTTTCCTCGAATATCGGAACGTACATGGCGTTGTATTCGATCATCCACGGACTGATACCAAAACCGTTGTTGGCAGAGAACTCGTAGAGCTGCTTAGAGACGGCCGGTACCACGTAGTAACCGTTCCAGCCCCAGTCGCCCCAGCTGTTCTTGATTATCCAGAACTCGGTCGCTTCCCAGGTAAGACCGGAGAAGGGATCGTTGACGGTGATCGAAGTCGCTTCCGGACCGATAAGATCGGGGAAGGCCGCCTTGAGTCCGGCCATGTCGAGCCAGCCGACCAGAGTTACGGCGTGACCGCCTGTTATAGTCGTGGAGGTCGGAATGTAAACGCCTTCGGTGTAGTAGTCGAAATCTGCCGGCACTCTGAAAGAGACGGCGAGCGATCCGAACTTGATCATCGCCTCTTTGATGGCGCCGTTGTAAAATTCGTACGGATAGCCCAGCCAGCTGAGTTCATCACCGTAGTAAACCTGCACGGTCTTGGTGCTCTTGACTATGTTCTCTTCCCAGTTGTTGTTGACTGGATTCCAGAGTATCCAGGGGTTGAAATCGAACATGCTGTAGGGGAAATCGCTTTCCAGCGGGAGCCCGTACCTTACGCTGTTGTAGGTCGAGAAGATCGCGTTTCCACCGGCATCGCTGCTGTCGTCCTGGATTATTACATCCGACTGCAAAGGATCGTAGATCGATTCTAAATAGATGTCCCAGTCTATGTTGTGGAAAGAGGCGAATTGCTCCGAGAGATCGTATGTATCGTGCTGCAACTTCCAGGGCTCGGTGATCTCTTCTCCGGCAAGACCGTCTTTCTGCACCAGCAGGCCGCTCTCGAAAGAGGCAACCGTGGCGAAGGCCCAGCAGGTGCCGTGGAAGGCCTGGTTCGTTATAGGAGTGTGAACCTGCACGAAACTACCTTCGGGAATGTGCACGTCTCCATAGGGGAAATAAACGAACAGCGCCGAGATCAACTGACTGTACCGTGTAGTGGCCTGATCTACGAAGAGTGATTTGGTGAGGTCCATCTTCATCCTTTCGGGGAGCTCGACCTCTCCGTGCCACTTCTCGATTATGCTGTCAAGATCGACTATGCCGTGAGCCGCGAATTCACTGAGTGCGCCGGGCACGCCGGCCCTCCAGGGAAGATTCAAACGTGCGATACTTTCGTTGACTTCGGCCGCCCTGGAACCGGCTTCCTGAAGAAGCTCGTTTCCGAAAGTAGCAATAGAAACCAGAGTGATTATTATTACCAGTAAGGTCTTCTTCATTCAAATCACCCCTCACATTTCCGCCCCGACGATTTCGGGCAGATCGAGACCGTATATAAAGTTATCTACCACGATACCGTCGATGGTTCTGTTGGCTCCGTCCCTTATGAAGTAATCCGTACCGAGTCCCAGAGAGACTTCCTGTCCGTTCATCTCCGGCCCGAAAACGAATTCTACGAAGGCTACAACATCGCCCGCTTCTTCGATTTCCGCCGGTTCGTTTACGAAGCCTCTCACAAGAACTAGCTCATCGCCGAAATCCACGAAGTTGCTGACGTTTTTCTTGTCGGGAATGAAATCGGGGAAGAAGACTTGAGTGACCGTTAAACCCTGCGAATAAAGGAGCGAATTCTGGAGGTACATCAGCTCTCCGTTGCGCGTGTTGTCCGGAGCGAAGTATTCCTTGATCTTGTCGATGTACTCCTTTACATTAGGTGCCACGACTGCGATTACCAGCGAGCCGTCCTCTTCATCCGTCGCCGGCTGCGCCGTGATCGGTGCTATGAAGATCTCGGGTTTGTCCTCGCCGGTGTAGCGGTCTTCAAGTTTGAAGCTCACGTAGGTATTCTTGTTGTTGCCCAGCTCGTCGTAAGCCCTGACATACAGAAGGTAGGTGTGTCCAAGCTCCAACATATAGGGCATCATGAACGTACCTTCCGTGAGGTAGAGCGTTACCAGCTCGTCGTTGAGAAGAATACCGCTGACTGCCGGATCCCAGTCCAGCCAGTCGGTGATCCAGGGATATCCCGCTTCGGTCGTCTCTCTGAACCTTATCTCCACCTTCACTGCCGGTTCGGAAAACTGCCAGCTGGCGAAGATGTACCTTCCGAAAGGTCTGAAGTCTCCGTCGCCCAGACCTCCGTTGTATCTGTCCGAGCCGAAGATAGTGATGGAAGGTCCTGTAGTATCGACTTTGAAGACGTACTTGCTGGGGAGACCGTTGAACTCTTTCGTCTTTACTTCGACGAAGTGAGTGCCATCGGCCAGGCTTTTAAGATCGACTTTCAAGGCGTCGGTCTCGACGAAGGCCGCCCCGTCAACCGAGTAGAGATAGGTGTGAGTCAGTCCGTCGACAGGTTTCCAGGATACCGTGACATCTTTCGAGGCGTAGGCGGCCTGGGTGTTGTCGAAGATAACCGAAGGGCTACCGACGGTGAATTCCAGCTCGTTCGAGTTGAAAGTGCGGAAATTGCTCTCGATGGCCAGTTTCCCCAGAGCTTCCACCCAAACTTTGTAATTGCCGGCCACCAGCTCGGTGGCATATTCGGTTGTCTCTAGTTCAAGGATATCGTCGTTGATATGGAGCTTATAGACTACCTCCTTGAAATCGTCGGCCGTCTCGAACTTCCAGCTGAACGTTATGGTGGTGCCCGCAAGAACCGTGTTCGACCCCGCGTCGGAGCTGAGTGTGACCACCACGAACGGCAGCTTGAAACAGGAAGTTACAAGCAGGACCAGTGCCGTTAGAAGAACCAGCATAAAAGAAATACGCTTCATCCACATACCCCCTTTTTCGTAAGTTATCCAATTTTAGCACCTGACAGAAAAAACTGGTTCAATGTGTGGAAAAACACGTTGCAGAATCTTCCCGAAAGACTCTTTCAAGTTCTCGCTTTGAAGGAAATGAAATATGTATAATCATAACGATCAAATGGAACTAAAAAACTCTGATATCCTTATAAAGGAGGTAGAGGGATGAAGAAAAGCATATTGTTACTGGTAGTGATCGTTGCTGCCATGCTTGTGGTTACTTCTTGTATCAAACCACTCAAACCGACCGAAGCGACTCTCGAGATAACATCGATCGTCGTTTCGGACAATGAAGCCACTATAAGCTGGAAGCTCAACACAACTGCGGAGATAGTATCGGCCAGTTACACTCTTCATGTTGGAGAGGCCGAGTACGAAAGCCAGGAAACCAGCAAAACCGTGACTCTCGCGGCCGGAACTCACCAGGTGAAGGTCGAAGGAGAGATAAAGGGCAAATACGAAGCCACCTACGGACAACCGGCCGTACACGTGGAATCTGAAACAGAAACGGTGGAAATCATGCAGGAGTACGGGAATACG
>DBRH01000078.1:2415-3092 GCA_002305955.1 Kosmotogaceae bacterium UBA1373 | reverse complement strand
AACGAACTGGCCTCCGCAGGCAGCCCCTTGCCTGTTGACATGGCGATCAACAGGGCCATGATCGATCCTCTCGACGGTTCTTACCCCGAAATCGAGATCACGCTGCTGGACGGCAACGGCAACGAGATAGATCCGACAGATGTATCTACCAACGTTTATCTGAATATCGAGTATGCAAGCGATCTGGAATACGATGTCTGGGATGTTCTATACGTGGGCATCGGATACGTTCCCTGGGCCGGAGTTAGAGATTTTGCGTCTTTTGGCATGTCGAAAGCCACTTTCGCTATCCCGGCGGAGATCTTCAACGGAGATCTACCGATTCATGTCGTAGTTTACAACTACAACAGGGCCAGGCTCGACCGGGTTGTAAACCTCAACTTCACGGCCGAAAAGGCCGAACCGGCCGAGACGTTCCCTCCATTAGGAGTCTGGCTCTGGTCATGGACGTCGGACGCCAACATCAATTACTACTCGCTACCGAAAGNNTCCTCGGTTCCGGAGAGACCGATATCGAGGGAAAGGCCGAGATAGATCTTCTCTGGCTCCTGTCCCCGGGTCTTCTAGAGGTACGTGAAGTGACGGTGAAAGCAGAAAGAACCGGTCTTGCTCCGAGCGTTCTCGAGGGACTGGCTGTACCGCTGATTCCGTCAAACGAACTGGCCTCCGCAGGCAGC
>DBRH01000078.1:0-2333 GCA_002305955.1 Kosmotogaceae bacterium UBA1373 | reverse complement strand
GTCTGGGATGTTCTATACGTGGGCGTCGGATACGTTCCCTGGGCCGGGGTTAGAGATTTTGCGTCTTTTGGCATGTCGAAAGCCGCTTTCGCTATCCCGGCGGAGATCTTCAACGGAGATCTACCGGTTCACGTCGTGGTTTACAACTACAACAGAGCCAGGCTCGACCGTGTTGTAAACCTCAACTTCACGGCCGAAAAGGCTGGACCGGCCGAGACGTCCCCTCCAACGGGAGTCTGGCTCTGGTCGTGGACATCGGACGCCAACGTCAATTACTACTCGCTACCGAAAGAGATCAACGGCAGAAAACTAAACCTCGATGAGGAGACCTTCGAGAATCTCATGGGAGCCCCGGCAGAGGGCAACATATTCGTTCAGATCGCCTGGGACCTCCCCGAGAACCTTGCGGGGTTAGTGGGTTTCAACATCTATCGCTCCAGTGATGGTGTCAATTACAAGAAGATAGCTTTCAGGACCGCCCTTTACGGTTTCGATAGCGGAATCGGCATCGAGGCAGGCAACAGGTATTTCTACAAGGTCAGATCGGTTTACGCCGACGGAAGCGAGTCGGAGGACAGCAACATCGCCTCGGTAGTGCCGCTCGATATCTTCAAGGTCAAGCTGCTCTCCCCGGCGAACAACTCGACGGGAGTTTCGAGAAGACCGGTACTGAAGTGGGCGCCCGTCGACAAAATCAATTCCAACAAAGTGCCTGTCCTGGGCGGCGGTCTCCTCGACGAGAGCAAGATCGCCTATCACTATACGCCCTGGATATACGACACTGTTCAGAGCGACTACCAGCATCTGCTGGCAGTCGACAGCGAATTCGAAACCTTCGATTTCTCCACTTACGGCCCACAACAGGTCTCCGTGAAGTTTCTGGATCCGTTCTGGCTTGGGAAAGTGATGAACTGGATCTTCATTCTCAACGGTCAGGCGTACCTGTACCCCTTCGATCAGCTCGAGGCCTTCAAGACCTATGAGTGGGGTCTGGATTACGCGGTGGCCACCTACTACGGATATGATGAAGACGGAGACGGCTTCTACGATTCGGTCGCTTATTCGACCACTATAGACCTGGGCTACGATTTCGACAGGTGGGTCAACGATGCCGATTACTACAACCGCTTCACCACCGGTGGAGATAATTGAGAGGGGAGGTGGTGCAGATGAAGAAGACTTTACTGTTAATAAGTGTCGTATTGCTGGCCCTTGTGTTCGCTTCCTGTATGAGAGTTGCCCCGGGTAACAGCGCCGGCGCCAATGTGGAGTTCGTATGGAAGCAGATACAGGATGCGCCCTACGTTGAAGGAAGACTCATAGTAGGTTACAGCGATATCGAGGCTTTGAGCGAGATCGTTTCTCTTCTCGATGCCGAGATAACCATCGATATACCGCGCTTGAACGCTGCGGGTTTGCGGTTCGACTCGACGGTCGAAGAGGCAAGGGGCGCTATCAGGGAGCTTTTTGTCGAGAGACCGGAGCTCGTCGCATCGATAAGGTACATAGAACCGAACTACGAAAGGGAACTTATAAAGCCGGTGAAAGATGATAATCTGAAATTGCCCGAACTGCCCGTGGTTCTTGCCGAAGATACGTTCCCCGACCTTGAAGGATTCCTCTGGGGAATCAAGAAGGTCCGTGCACCGCAGGCCTGGGCCGCCGGGTACGACGGGACCGGCATAATCGTCGCCGTCCTTGATACGGGCATCGACTCGACCCATCCAGATCTCCAGGGTCAGATAACCCACAGGTACGATCCGTTCCTCGATCTGGAGATCGACCCCGACATAGACTACTCCTTCGAAGCGCACGGATCTCACGTCGCCGGTACTATCGCCGCAAAGGACGATGGCAGCGGTGTCATAGGCGTGGCCCCCGGAGCGAAGATAATGGATATACCGATCTTCCAGCCCAACTATATAGGAGACGAGTTTGTCGCAGCCGGCATAGTATATGCGATCGAAAATGGGGCCACGGTACTTTCAAACTCCTGGGGAGGCAAGGGCTTTTCGACGCTTCTGTACGATGCGATCGCTTACGCCTCCGAGAACTATGTGGTCTTCGTGAACTCGGCCGGAAATGAACATGTGAACGAAGTCAAGAGTCCTGCCATGTACCCGGGAGTCGTGGTCGTGGCCGCCTCCACCGCGGGCGATGGTATCACCCATTTCTCGAGCAGGAGCGTCAAGCTCTCGGTGGCCGCTCCCGGCGATTTCTCGATCCTTTCGACCGTTCCGTTGTGGGATGTGGCCGAGTTTGCCTATCCCGATCTTCCCTACGCATATTACGGCGGGACGTCGATGGCCTGCCCGCACGTCTCGGGTGCGATC
>DBRH01000001.1:7249-9756 GCA_002305955.1 Kosmotogaceae bacterium UBA1373 | reverse complement strand
GCCGCGAGCGAGATGAAGGCGATGCCGAAGGAAAAGGCGTCGGCCATCTTTCCGAACGACGGGAAAATGGCTATCATGACCACGCTGAAAGCCATGCTGGAAAACGAGATGATCGTCGCCCTGTACTGGGACGGTATGAGCCTGTTTATGTAATCGCTGCTGGCCACGAAGAGCATGGCTTCAAACATGGATATGAGAATGAAAAAGGGCGCCTTGAACGGGGAGAGGGCGAGCGCCCACATGGAAATCACTGCCGCCAGCGGCAAAAGGATGAGCATCATCTTCTCCCTGAGCAGCCTCTGGAGTTTGTGAACCTTTGTGGCCGTCACTCCGGCGGCAAGAGAGCCGATAGCGAGCAACACCCCGATCTGGAATTCATTCATTCCCTCTCCCTTCCAGAAGTTCTGCATGTAGAAGAAGATACAGGTGCAAAAAGCCAGTATGGTTTGCGTAAAGAGAATCAGGAAGGCCACTTTTCTGGTCTTCGCAATCACGCTGAAGCTGTCTGNNATTTGCCTTGCAAAACCCTTCAGGCTACGCTTTGGCGAAGATCCGGCCGAATCTGAATCTATAGGCGGTTCCACGAAAAGCAGAGAATAGCCGATGGTGAAGATTATTATCGCCGCCGACACCCAGAAGGCCAGGTGATAATCGAAAGTTCCGAGGAGACCCCCGACGAGGAAGGCCGCGATCGATGAGCACTGAAAGACGGCCTCCTGTTTACCCGCAATCCGCATGAACTCTTCGCTCTTTCCGAGATATTTCAGGGAATCATAGACCAGAGCCTCCCCCGAACCGGATTCCAGATTGTACGAAAGTGCAGAAAACACCATGAAAAAAAGAAAATGCGTGAAATCGCTGGAGACGATCAAAATCAGAATGCTCGCAAGAGACATGCAACGTCCCAGGGTGCGGCTCAGTTTTCTTCCAAAAAGATCCGCGATCGAACCTGTAGGTACCTCCATGGCCAGCGAAGTGACGTGGAATATACCCTCCAGCAATCCGATCTGCGTCAGGCTCATTCCCTTGAAGGCCATGTAGATCATCCACAGACCGCCCGACAGTCTGAGGTTCATGAAGAAAGAGAATACATAGTTCCTGCGTATGTTTTTTTCCATTCCAACAGCCAGTTTATCCATTTAAAACCTCTCCCGAAAGAAAAGGCCGTGACTCCCGTCACGGCCTTGTATACTGATGCTTTGAGGCGGTTTAAGCTCCGGTACCGAGCCCGACGAGGTAGCATTCACCCACGGAATCGGAAATTCCGCCGAGGATCGTTCTTCTGTGAGCCTGGATAATATCCAGCATGAGTTGCCACCTCCTCTTTATCTGAGAGAAATTATACACTCCGTCCGGGCGATTTTGTACATAATTTCCTTTTTCGACGCCTCGAAAAGTTGCAAGAGTTCGGAGAATTCTGATATAGTATGGTTGTAGGACATCCTACATCTTGATCGGGAGGGTTGCACATGTCTAACATTCCCGTAGAGAACCGCGGTCACAGCTCTTTGATCAGTATTATTCAAAACGAACTCAAGACCAGGATAATTAACGGAGCCTTCAAGCCGGGAGAGAAACTTCCTTCCGAGCCGGAGCTTGCGATGGAGCTTGGGGTGAGCAGAAATTCATTGCGAGAGGCGATCGGTCTTCTCCAGAGAGAGGGCCTCCTGGTGAAGCGTCACGGTGTGGGCAACTTCGTGACCGACAGGTACCCTATAATCCGCGGAGGAATTGAACGACTCGCCGGGATCACCGAGTTCATACGGGCGCAGGGGCTCAAGGCCGGGAGCAAAGTCACCAGATTCGAGCTCGTTGAATGCCCCGGGGAGATCGGCCAGACGCTCGATACGGAACCGGGTGACAGGATCTTCATAATGGAAACGATCAAGTACGCCTCGGAAGTGCCGGTAGCGCTCTGTGCAGATTTCATTCCCCTCTCGATAGCCGGAAACATCGATCCGGATAGGATTCATGACTCCATCTTCGACGGTTTGAGGGATCACTACGGGGTGGATATAAGGTACGCCGAGTGCGATCTGATACCTATGACCGCAGGAGAGGAATTGACCGGAAAACTCTCCGTCGAAGCCGGAACACCGGTTCTGCTGCTGGAGCAGATACATTACGATTCGCTGAACAGAAGGGTCCTGTACTCTAAAAGTTATTTCCCTGTCGGTAAGTTCACTTTCAAGTTGATCAGAAAGCGCTAAGATACCATTACCAAGGAGGTGAATGCGTTGAGAAGGCTTTTTGTACTGCTGGTACTGTTTATCGGGATCTTTCTCTCTGCGACAACCATCGAGGTTTTGTGGATGGGCTGGCCGCAGGACCAGGTTATGCAGCTGGTGAAGGCTTTCAAGGACGAGAATCCAACGGTCGAAGTGGACATTCAACTTGTTCCGTTCGGGCAGCTGTTCCAGACTCTCGAAGTTAGACTCGCCGCGGGCGACGGGACGCCCGATGTCTATATCGTTGACGGTCCTAACACAGCGTCTTACGCGGCCAGA
>DBRH01000001.1:0-7234 GCA_002305955.1 Kosmotogaceae bacterium UBA1373 | reverse complement strand
AAGTTTTATTCGGTGCCGTACGGCACGTCTTCTGCCGGGATTTTTTACAACAAGGCCATTTTCGAGGAGTACGGAATTCCCTTTCCACCCGAAGGGATCGACGAGAGATTGACATGGGACGAGGTTGTCGAAATCGCCAGAGCCCTCACCAAAGACACGAACAACGACGGTATAACCGACATCTGGGGTCTGGTGATCGAGCAGATAGACAGACCCTATCTGATATTCCCGATCGTGCAATCGCTGGGAGCCCGGGCGCTCTCGAGCGACGGATTCGTCTCGCAGGGATATATCAACTCCAAAGAGTTCATAGAAGGCACGACTTTCTACTGGAAACTCTTCAACGAGTGGAAGATAAGCCCACAGGGCGTTCCTGATTCAGCCATCGCCAGGGAGTATTTCGGCACCGGCAAGGCGGCCATGATGCTGGGCAACGAATGGAATATACGCAGGATGTCCCAGTATCCCTCGGTCGAATTCGGCCTGACGCCCTTCCCTTATTTCGAAGGAGGAGCGATCGTCACTCCCACCGGAAGCTGGCATGTGGGAATAAACTCGAAAACCAGGAAGCTCGACGAAGCTCTGAAGTTCACCAAGTTCATTACCGGAAAAGAAGCCGTCATAACCTGGCACATGCTGAACGGCATCGCCCCGGCCAGGTACGATGTCTATGAGGCCCTGCCCGAGGTCTTCGGAAATCCGATGTGGCAGACCTTTCTGTATGAGATGGAACACACCGCCGTGGCCAGACCCGTAACGCCCGGCTACTCGCAGTACGAATTGATGCTCAGAGAGGCTTTCAACTCGATTCACTACGGCGCCGATCCCAAGAAGACCCTGGACGATGCCGCAATCAGGATCGATAGAGAACTGAGAAGATACAAGTGATCGAACGGGATCGTATTTGAATTCATTCTGGATGGTGCGGAAGTGTTCAGGAATGGCAGAGTTGCATGGCTTTTTATATTACCCGCGCTGGCATTTCTTTTGTTGTTCAAGATCTGGCCGATAGGCGTCTCTTTCATCGAGAGTCTGACGACGACCAGTTTCAGAGGAACAAAGTCTTTTGTGGGGTTTGAAAATTACTCGTATCTATTCAGGTACGATCCCGTTTTCTGGAATTCCTTCTGGGTAACTCTCCTGTATTCGGCGATAGTCAACCCGCTGATAGTCCTGAGTTCCTTGCTCATGGCCCTGTTGCTCAACGGGTCGTATTTCTTCACAAAGTTTTTTAGAACGGTCTTCTTTCTGCCCACGGCGATCTCGTACGCGGTGGTCGCTGTTATCTGGTCAATCGTGCTCGATCCTTACTACGGACTGGCGAACAGTTTTTTAACCTCTTTCGGTCTTAAGCCGCAGCCTTTTTTCGCCTCCCCCGATCAGGCGCTGTGGGGATTGATAATGCTGAACGTGTGGAGAAGCTCGGGGTACTGGATGATGTACTTCCTGGCCGGTCTGCAGAACATTCCGGAAAGTCTCTACGAGGCGGCCGAGATAGACGGCGCCTCGACCCTCCAGAAGACTCTGAAGATCACCCTGCCGCTCCTGACGCGAACGATGTCTTTTGTTCTGGTGGCCAACACGGCCTTCAATTTTCTCAGTTTCGCTCCGGTTTACATAATAACCAAAGGCGGACCGATGGGCTCGACCAACCTGCTCATGTACGAATCGTACAAGAGCGCCTTCGTGAACGCCGATATGGGCAGGGCGTCGGCCATTACGTCGATACTTCTTGCGATCATTCTCGTCTTCAGCTTCTTCGAATTGAAGCTGACTAAGGCGAATTTCGAGTATTGAGGAGAGATTCATGAAAAGTGGCAGACTCTGGAAAACAACATCGCTTTTCATCGTACTGGCGGTCGTCAGTCTCTTCTTCATAGTACCGCTGGTGTGGATAGTGGCCTCGGCCTTGAGACCGGCCGGATCGCTTTACCAGTACGCCAATCCCCTCACCTGGGGGACTTTCATACCCTCGAAACCGACGCTGGAGAATTTCGTACACATCTTCTCGAAGCTCAACTTTGGCAGGGCGATCGCCAACAGCCTTTTCGTTTCGCTCGTTACGATACTGCTCACGGTCTTCGTTTCCTCGATGGCGGGATTTTCGCTGGCGAAATTCAATTTCAGAGGAAAGAACCTGGTCTTTGCCATAGTGTTGATAACCTTCATGGTTCCGTTCGAATCGATCGTGATTCCGCTCTATATTCTCGTGAAACAGCTCAAAATAGACAATACCTATTGGGCTCTCATACTTCCGGGCGTGGCGAACGGGCTGGCGATATTCCTCTTCAGGCAGTTCTTCTCGGAAGTGCCTTCGGAAATCATGGAAGCGGCGCGAATCGATGGCGCTTCCTGGTTCAGGATCTACTGGAGGATCTTGCTGCCCCTCAGTATGCCCGCGATAGTGACCGTTATCGTCATGGTCTTCATGTTCCAGTGGAACTCCCTTTTCTGGCCGCTTGTCGCGACTCATTCCAGCAGGTTTGAAGTCGTGCAGGTGGCCATTGCTTCTCACAGATCTACCGAAAGCACGAGCTGGGCCAATCTCTTCAGCTCTGCAATCGCCGGTAGTCTGCCGCCGGTAATTCTATTTTTGTTTCTCCAGAAGTACTTCGTTCGCGGAATAAGTGGAACGGGGTTGAAGGGGTGAACGCATGGAAAGCATAAGTATATCCAAGGACCATCTCAAGCTCTCCGTAGACAAACTGCCGGACATTTTGCTTCTGCCCGGCGATCCCGCAAGGGTCTATGAAATAGGACGCTTTCTGGACAACGTTGAAGAGGTTGGGAACAACAGAGATTACTTGACCATAGTCGGCGAGTACAAAGGGCTCCCGATAGCGGCCTGTTCGAGCGGCATGGGAGGTCCATCGACTGAGATAGCAGTCGTTGAGCTTCACAGACACGGCGTGAAGAGTATTATAAGAATCGGGACCTCCGGCGGCCTTTCAGAAAAGATCTCGCCCGGCGATTTGATCGTCCTTTCGGGCTGCATAAAGTACTCGGGAACGGCCAACCTGTTCGTGCCGGAGAATTTTCCATCGATCGCCGACTACAGGGTTCTTCAGGCGCTGATATGCGCCTGCGACAGAGAAGAGGCCGCCTTTCACGTCGGTCTGGGCCTTTCGGTCGATTCCTTTTACGCGACGAAACCGGGATTGATGGGGAAGGACTTTCCTTCTACTATAATCGGCCAGATGGACCTGTGGAGATCGGCCGGCGCGCTTCAACTGGATATGGAGGCCGCCACGCTGTTTGTACTGTCGTCACTTCTGGGAATCTCCGCCGGAGCGATCTGCACCGCCGGCTCGAACATACCCAAAGGTTTGAGACCGGAATGTCCGCCATCCAACGATCCGGCTATCAGGTGCGCGTGCGAGGCGGCGCTTCTATTCAAGAGATGGGAAAAACTTTCTGAACAGGCCGGAAAGAATTTCCTGATTCCACCGATCGAAGATATTGGGAGATGATAACAATGGGAAACAGACTTGAAAATAAAGTGGCCGTGATTTTCGGAGGCGCCGGAAGGATAGGAAGCTCGGCCGCCGAAGCCTTCTGGAATGAAGGCGCTTCGCTCGCCCTGATAGACAAAAACGCCGAAAAACTGGCAACTCTAAAACAACGTTTCTTGAAAGGCTCAGGGCAGGAACAGCGCTGCGTCATCATCGAGGATGACATAGAGAACGAATCGGACGCACAGACAGTCTCAAAAAGAGTGAGGGAGATCTTTGGAAAGATAGACATACTCCTCAACTGTCCGGCTTACATATTCCGCGCGCCTTTTCTCGATCATCCATTGGAAGAGCTGGACAGGCAGTGGCATGTGAACGTGAGACTGGTTTTCATCTTCTCTCAGGCGATCGCGAAGGTTATGAAAGACGGAGGCAGAGGGAAGATAATCAATCTGGCCTCGATCGGGGGCCAGTATCCGGAAAAGGAGCACGCCGGTCACTGTGCGGCCAAGGCCGGTATAATAGCGATTTCGAGAGTCATGGCTCTCGAGCTGGCGCAGTTCAACATCCAGGTCAACGTCGTGGCTCCCGGACCTACCGAGACCGTTCCCTTCTCCTCGCCGTTCTATACGCAACACCCGGAAGTCCTCAAGAGGATAGAATCCAGAACTCCGGCCGGAAGGATCGGTCATCCCGAAGACCACACCGGTCTGCTTGTCTTCCTGGCTTGCGGGGAGTCCGACTGGGTTACCGGTCAGGTGATACTTTCCGATGGAGGATTGGGTCTTGTGTAAATATGTAAATAAGAGTCGATTTCTAAATGTGGCTCTGTGTCGGCAGGAGCTAACTGGATAAAAAGACTCCTTTTTGAAACTTCTGTATCAAAATCGGGAAAGTTCGCTATTCGAAGTATTTCTCTGATATAATTTGGAGTATAGTAATCTAAAGGATGATCCTGTATTTTTTCTGTCCGAAATTCACACTGGTCGGTTTTAGCGGAGATGGTCTTTTGAGAATCTGGTTGTCTTTCTTGTTTTTTCTTATAACTACTATTTCTTTTGCCTATGTACCGGACGTTCTACCTCCAATGGAAGACCCTATGTTGATGACCGTCTGGGGAGAGAGCCAGGAGCTAAATACGGTGAACTACTTCTGTGGCACTCTTTTCATAGCCCGTGATTACAGTCCCGGAGCGACTCTGGAGCAGATGAAAATGGGAGCGGGCTTCGGCAAGGCGAAAGAAAGCGAGGGCGATATTTTCTACCATTTCTATACTGCCGGCACCCGATACAGAACCCTGATCGTAATCGCCGGAGGCGGATCCGAAAAACATCTGGAGGATATAGCCAGAGTCGAAGAAATGGCAGTCGAAATAAAGAAGGAAAACGGACTGGTTATGATCATCGACATAGATGTGGATGATTCCGGTGATGACTCGATCAAAGCCGAATTCGCCCGCAGATTGATTCCACTTACAGACGCCGTTGTATTTGCCGGGAGCTCGAGCGAGAACTATGCGTCTGCTTTGTACGAAGATTCGCCAATCGTTTTGAAACTTTCGATCGTGGTGGATCTATTGATTGTTTTCGAGAGGGACTTCGGTGGGGGAAGGTGTTGTGACTGATGGGAGGAAAATGGATGAAAAGATATCTGGTAGTTTTATTTGCTTTTTTTGCGGTTGTANNGATGTGGGCAACGATATCGTTCTGCTCGCAGACGGCGGCGTCGTGATAGCCGGTTACACCACTTCCTCGGAAGGCACTTTCTTTTCCAGTAATGGACAGGAAGACTTTCTTATCGCCAGGTTCGACAAAGATCTCGAACTCATATGGTGGAAGGCTTACGGTGGAAGCAAGCGCGATGTTGCCCAGGCGCTCACGGCTACGCGGGATGGCGGTTTCGTACTTGCGGGATTGACGGAATCCTCAGATGGAGATGTAACCGGTAACAAAGGTTTGGGCGATTTCTGGGTGATAAGCGTTTCTTCGACGGGCGAGCTTGAGTGGCAGAAAACCTTCGGTGGAAGCGGCCAGGACCAAGCGTACGACGTGGTGGAGACTCCCGAAGGAAATATACTCGTCGCGGGATACACCAGATCCGATAACGGAGATGTCATCGGGTACGACTGGGGCGAAGATTTCTGGATAATAGAACTCGGCCGAGACGGAGAGCTTCTCAGGCAGTGGCTCGCCGGTGCTTATAGAAGTGAAGATTGCGCCAAAAAGATCGCCATAGGCGACGACGGTTCGATTTATGTTGTCGGGTACTACGCTTTCAGAGATTGCAATGTAAGGTGCAACTACGTCGAAGAGCAGATGTCTGTTCTGAAGATAGGAAGCGACGGAGTTATACAATGGTTCAATCAGTACGGAGACTATTGGCCTGAAGCCGGAATAGATCTGCTTGTTGCAGACAATGGAAATATCGTTGTCGTGGGAGAAGAGGAGTCAGGTGTTTCCCTGTTAACAAGCGGACTCGGTGGAAAGGATTTCTGGATTGCGTACATATCGCCCGATGGAACGGCGATCTCCAGCAATAATTTCGGCGGAAGTTTCACAGATATCGCAAATGGAGTCGTACAGGTTGGAGAAGATGAATTCATTGTAGCCGGTTATTCAACATCCAGCGATAAAGATGTAGTCGGCAATCATGGAATGGCCGACGGCTGGATAATTAGAGTGAATACCGCGGGTAAGATCCTGGATAAACTTGCAGTCGGAGGTTCTAAGGACGATGCAATACTGTCGGTATTTTCGCGAGATAAAACGCTGTATTTCACGGGATACTCCACTTCTTCAGAAATGGGGAGTTCCGGAGGAAGAGATCTATTTATTTTTACAGTGATTGAATAAGGTCTAACGACCTTAAATCCGGGGTATATCCCCAATACATTTTAGTTGGGAGGGGTTTCAATTGCGTAAGATCCTGTTAGTCTTGATTGCGGTTGCCGCAATCGTAACGATCGGTTGGGCCTGCACGACCATCATTGTCACCAAGGGCGCATCCGTTGATGGGTCTGTCATGACCAGCCACTCTGCTGACTGTGGAGCCTGTGACTTCAGGTATGTTTATATTCCAGCCGCAGATTATGAAGCAGGTACACAGAGAGCCGTTTATCCGTTCATCGAAGGTTACCCTCGCTATGTCGGCAAAGATATGGGCCCGACGTACGACACACCGGGTTACCCTGCAACAGAACCTCTGGGTTACATCGACCAGGTCGAGCACACCTACGGTTACTTCGATGCAGTCTATGGAGTAATCAACGAACACCAGCTCGCGATCGGTGAGTGTACCTGTTCGGCAAAGGTTTACGCGCAGGCTAAGCCGGGCGAGTGTATCTTCGACGTTGCAGCTCTTTCCAGAGTAGCGATGGAAAGATGCACCACCGCGAGAGAGGCCATCGAACTGATGGGCGCGCTGGCTGTAGAGTACGGCTACTACGGCTGGGGCGAAACTCTCACAGTAACCGACCCTCAGGAAGCCTGGGTCTTCGAGATCTGTGCGACACCGGATCAGAAGAGCGCTCTCTGGGCGGCCAAGAAAGTCCCCGACGGAGAAGTCTTCGTTGAGGCCAACATCTTCAGGATCAGGGAACTCGATCCTAACAGCAAAGACAACATGTTCTCCCCGAACCTTATCGAAGTCGCGACGGCGGCCGGCTGGTACGATCCCAGCACCGGTCCTATCGACTGGATGGCAACCGTCAGCACCGGCGAATACTCCTACCCCTACTACAGTCTCAGAAGAATCTGGAGAGTTCTCGACAGAGTGGCTCCGTC
>DBRH01000043.1:78828-81805 GCA_002305955.1 Kosmotogaceae bacterium UBA1373 | reverse complement strand
GGTGGAAGGAAGTCCAGGAGACGGCGACTTGAGAAAGAAAAGCGCACAGGCCCGGGGAACCTGATGGGTAATAATTCATAGGTCCCTCAATATTATTATAGACACACCGGAGACGCTGGTTTCGTCAACGGTGTGTCTATATTTTTCAATTCAGATCGTCTTTGAACTCTGTTCTATTTGCTCTGTAATAGAGAGATACGACCTCTCTTCATCTCACGATCCAGTCGATCTCGATCTCTGCCGTGCGCCTGTCGGCGGCCGGATCGGTGAAATACACTTTCATCTCGTGTACACCATCCAGAGAGACTCGCGCCTCTTTTCCGATAGTTTTCCAGTTGTCGGAGTACCTGAAGACTTCTACCCCGTCCTTTTCCAGAACGAGGTAAGCGCTGTTGCTTTTCATGATTTTCACGTCGAACCGGATCGAGAGTTCCTGTGTGGGCGACAGATCGAACGTCGAGATCGTTCTTCCCGAATCCCTGGGGTACACCGTTTCGCTGCTGTAGGGAGTGAAATCGGTCATGACTATCAGCATCGCTATCGCCGCCGTTACTCCCACCAGAGCAAGTATATAACCCAATCTGGTCAATCTAGACAAGATATTTCTCCTTCACTTTTTTATCCACGCTCGTTCATTTTCTCCAATAACCAGAGGTCAGACCGTTCACGTTCTTGGACTAATAACCAGGAACGGCTACTGACAATCATCTACCCTCTCCGTCAATGCTTTTCTCGCGAGAAGCTTTTCACTTCTCCGTTGGTGGCCTTAACGACATCCGTCGGTTTGATCCAGATCTGTATTCCCCTCTTTCCGGCACTCATCGAAACTTTCTCTTTTGATAGAGCGTGGGAGTCTATGAGTATTCTGTAACTCTTCTTCATTCCCAAGGGCGAGACACCGCCACGAACGTAACCGGTCAGGGAAAGCAGCCTGCTGGCCGGAACCGTTTCTATATTTCTATCACCCGTTATCGATTCCAGTAATTTCATATCGATCTCGCGGTCGCCGCTAAGACAACATACAAACACGCCGCTTCTGTCACCCTTTACAACCAGCGTCTTCATGGTCATGTCGGCGCTTATCCCCAGTTCTTCGGCTACGTGTTCGGCACCCAGTTGATCTTCATCCACATCGTATTCGAGAACTTCGTACTCTATTCCCATTTTATCGAGAATTCTAGTCGCGTTAGTTTTTTGCATATACAAGCTCCCAATGATTTTAATACTACAGTGTCATTTCACACAACCGGTCGGATATTATAAGCCGTGCATCCGTCGATTTTTGTATCTCCTCTATCGATACGTTCGGGGCCACTTCCTTCAAAACCAGCCCCTCCGGACCGGGCTCTATTACGGCAAGTTCCGTCACAATGAGATCTACAGGTCTGATTGAAGTCAACGGAAAATTACATTTTCTAACTATTTTGGGGGTACCTTTACCCGTATGAGTCATCGCTACTATCACTTTTTTCGCGCCGGTTACCAGGTCCATAGCGCCCCCCATGCCGGGAATCATCTTTCCGGGAATCATCCAGTTGGCCAGCATACCCTTTTCATCCACCTGTAAGGCGCCGAGCACCGTAATATCGAGATGGCCTCCCCTTATGAAACCGAAGGACATTGCGCTATCGAAGGCCATAGCACCGGGAAGGGCCGTCACGAACATCCCGCCCGCGTTGGTCATATCCGGGTTCTCCATGCCTTCAAGCGGCTCCGGTCCCATTCCGATTATCCCATTTTCCGACTGGAAGAAAACATTCACGCCCGATGGGATATAATTGGCCACCAGTGTCGGAATTCCTATTCCCAGATTCACCAGGTCTCCGTCTTTAAGTTCTTTAGCAACGCGTCTGGCTATTACCTCTCTGGGATCCATCAGCGACACCCCCTTACAAGTATGTAATCCACAATTACGCCGGGAGTGTGTATTTCCTCTGGACTTATCGAACCAACGGGCACGACCTCCTCCACTTCGGCTATGACACATTCGGCGGCCATTGCCATTAGGGGATTGAAATTTCTGGCCGTGAGGGAGTATGAGAGATTTCCACAGTAATCGGCTCTCTTCGCCTTTATAAAGGCAAATTCAGCGCTTATCGGGAGTTCCAGCAGGTATTTCTGCTCTCCTACCACTAGGGTCTCTTTCCCTTCTTCTACAACCGTTCCGACACCGGTAGGGGTAAGTATGCCGCCGAGCCCCACTCCTCTGGCACGCACCCTTTCGGCAAGTGTCCCCTGTGGAACGAGTTCAACTTCGATCTCTCCTTCTATCATCTGACGCTGGGTTTCGGGGTTGGTTCCTATGTGAGAGACAATCGCCCTGCTCACCAGCCTGTTCACGACGAGCCTGCCTATTCCTCTGTCGGGGAAAGCCGTGTCGTTTGCTATCACCGTCAGCCCACCGATTCTCGAGACAATCAGCTCGTCGATTATCTCATCGGGCGTGCCGCAGCCGAGGAAGCCGCCAATCATCGCTGACGAACCTGGTCTGATTATTTCCGTGAGTTCCTTTCTGGTAATTGTTTTCAAACTGTATCCTCCTCTCGTTAACGGCGCGTATCGATAAGTACTATGTGGCCTTGCAGAGAGTATAACCTATAGATGGGATCGCTTTCGAATCTCTTATATCGCCGGCTGAAGCAAACTGAAGCAATTATAGCTTTTTCGGACGCCGATGCTTTTTGTGCCGCTTCTGTGCAAATCTAAGTATTTCGATACTAAATCCAGTATCGCCGCGTATTTTTCAGTCGCCTCTGGCGGCCTGTCTGCTTGCAAGGGAAGTTTCAAAGACCGGGAGCACGAGAACTACTGGAAGAGAGAATAGAAACTCACAATGTAACTTTAGTTACAGAACTTCGCCTTCATAATGTATATAATACTTTCATTAATCCCTGAGCGCGGATTCGATGTTTATCCGGGTGACTGGCTGGGTGGGAGTATTAATTTGAACAGATTTCGAAGTTTCGGAGTTATCCTG
>DBRH01000043.1:17437-78749 GCA_002305955.1 Kosmotogaceae bacterium UBA1373 | reverse complement strand
GTTTCTCTCACGATGGCCAACGATTCCTTTGTTAAGAAGTGGCTTGAAGAAGAACATGAAGAAGATAGAACCAGGATCAGCAACTATCTTTCCGGTATAAAAGATAAGTACTCATATAGTTCGGCCTTTCTGATTTCCGCCAGTACTTTGAATTACTACAACGTTGAAGGGTTATTCAAGACAGTTAGCAGGAAAGATCCACACGATGACTGGTATTACTCCTTTGTGGATGAAAACTCCGAATTTCGTCTGGACATCGATACCGATCAAGCCAATAGAAATCTGCTTTCTCTTTTCGTCAACTGCAGGATCGACGATTCAGAAGGCAACCTTCTCGGAGTAACCGGCGTAGGTCTGGAGATTTCCGGGATAAGGGAGATCTTTTCCAACTACAACAGGTTGCTGGATATAGATACTTACCTTATCGATTCGCACGGTATCGTGAGACTCCACGAGGACGAAGATATGATACTGAAGGGCAGCATCTTCGACGACCCAGAGCTGGCGCTTTACAAAGCCAGAATTCTTGAAAATCTCGAAGATTTCGATGTGATCGAATACAAGAATACGCCTTTCGAAAATTATCTGGTATCCAGATACATCGCCGAAACAGGCTGGTATCTTATCGTGACCAAAGATACTACTCCGTTGAACAATTCTTTCCGTAAGCAATTGCTGTACGATATCGTAATAATTACCATAGTTCTGGCCCTCTTCACGATAATAGCCTTGAAGGTTATTTCGGTTAACCAGAAGAGGCTGAGCAAGATCGCCATGACCGATGCCCTGACGGGTATATACAACAGGCGGGCGCTAATGGAAATCCTTCCAATCGAGCTGTCGCGTGGAAAGAGGCTTCTGTATCCCATAACCTTCGTGATGATAGATATCGACGGATTCAAGAAGATAAACGACCTTCACGGTCATATCGAAGGCGACAGAGTGCTAAGGGAGTTCGGCGGCATTCTTCAGATTAGTATTCGCAAGCAGTTCGACTCGGCCTTCAGATACGGCGGCGACGAGTTCCTCGTCTGTCTTCCCGATTGTGGCAGAGAAGATGTTAACGAGGTTATCGAAAGAATCAGGAAACTCGCATCAATAAAGGAAATTGCCTTCTCTACAGGAGTGCACACCGTGGATCCGAAAAGCGACAATTTCGATTTACTGGATATACTCTCGCTGATCGACAAGGAAATGTACGTAAGCAAAGGCGCGAAGAACTGATCTCCGGCCTAGGAAAGTTCTCTGTCCGATTGCTCACGATCGATACTCTTTACGTCAAAGATATTGCCAAGAGAACGCATATCGTTGCCGGTGGGGTTCTGGAAGACCCTTAAGCCGAAGTGAGGAACGGCGGCGAATATGTGGTCGAAGATATCCGACTGTAACGACTCGTAGTTAACCCAGGATGTATCTTTGCTGAAGACATAAACCTCCAGTGGAAGTCCGGCGTCGGTAGGCTGAAGCTGTCTGACCATGATTATGAGATCTTTGTTTGTTCCCGGGTGACTTCTCAAATATGCATTCAGGTAGGCCCTGAACGTTCCTATGTTGGTCATTCTTCTGCCGTTGACCGATTCGGTCACATCGATGTTGTTTTTCCTGTTGAACTCCTCTATTTCCCTTTTCCTGCTGTCGAGATAAGGTTGCAGAATCTGTATTCTGTGGAGTCTTTCGAAGAGCTCGTCGTCGATAAAGCGGACGCTCGAGGTATCTATGAAAACCGACCGCTTTATCCTCCTGCCACCGGCCTGGAACATTCCCTTCCAGTTCTTGAAAGACTCGGAAATCAATGCGTAAGAGGGGATCGTCGTGATAGTCTTGTCCCAATTTTGAATCCTGATAGTCGTCAGGGTTATATCTATAACGTCGCCATCGGCCTGGTACTTGGGGACTTCGATCCAGTCACCGATGCTAACCAGGTTGTTTTTGGATATCTGTACGCTTGCCACAAGGCCCAGAAGCGAGTCTCTGAAAATCACCAGGAGTATCGCCGTCAGGGCGCCGATACCGCTGAGAATACCCCAGGGAGAAGTGTTTGTGAGTATGGATATGACAATGACGCTGATTATTATGTACATCATTATCTTGACTACCGTTATGTAACTCTTGATAGGCTTGTCTCTGGAGATTTCCAGGAACTGGTAAGCGTCAGTTATAGCTTCGAGTATCGCATCCATGACAACGGCGGCTATGAATATAAGATAGGCCGTCGATAGTCTTTTTATAAGCTCCTCCACCATGGGGAAGACGGGCGCGAAAGAGACTATCACTATCGCCGGGATCATCAGGGAGATCCTTCCCAGAACGTGGTGTCTGACAAGTATGTCATCCCATTTGTTGGGTGACTTCTTTATGAAATGCTCGATCGGTTTTATCACGACTTTTTCGAAAAGGAATTTCGAAAGAAAGGCCAGAGCCACGATAATCGTTCCGGTGATTATGTTGGCAAACACGATATTCAAATTCTCCATTCCCAGTGAAAAAAGCCAGTCGGCAAAGAATTTGACCACTTCATCGCCTCCAATGCTGCTACGATACGTTAGACTTCTTTTTCAATGCGGTCCTTTCCATTTTCTTTTGCCAGATACAGCAGCGCGTCGGTCTTTCTGATGAAGTCTGTGGCATCTTCACCCTTCCAGGTGCTAATGCCTGCGCTCAGCGTAACTCTAGGTTTCAGAGAGGCTGGTATCTCTTCCCTCAATCTGTTGGCCGTTGCGGAGGCGTTTTCGATATTCGTCGAAGGCAGTAGCAACAGGAACTCTTCGCCGCCGTACCTGAAAGCGTAATCGCTGCGCCTTACAGAGTTTTTTACGATCACCGCCGCGGCTTTCAGCACGTTGTCTCCGGTGAGATGACCGTAAATATCGTTTATTCTCTTGAAATCATCCAGATCTATCATGATCATAGACAGGAATCCCCCGTATCTGAGCGCTCTTTCAATTTCCATTTCTATGATAGGGTACATTCTCTTCTGGTTTAGAAGACCGGTAAGAGGATCGGTTTCGGCCTGGGTCTTCAGCATCTCGTTGGCGATTTCGAGCTTCTCCTGGGTTTCCAGCAGTTCCCTGTTGCGTCTCTCTATTGTGAGTTTCGCTTCTTCCAGTTCATGGTTCTGGCTGTTCAGCATTTCGATCTCCTGCATTTTCTGTTGTACTCTGAAGGACGATTCGAGCTCGACCATTCTTGCGTTACTGGCCTCCCTGTAAAGCCTTTCGTTTATTGAAACCAGTCTCTTGTACTCATCGAGCGCGGCTTTAGTTTCGCCGATCGTCTCGTGAATGTCCGCCATTTCCTTCAATGCGTTCGGTATCTTGGAGAGACTCCCCGCCTCTGTATGAAATTCAACATACGACGACAGGAGCTCCAGGGCGCTGTCGAAAAGACCGTTTCCTCTGTAGTAATCGGCCATGTGGAAACTCAACTCTTTCAGAATCTGTAGATCGGAAATCTCCTCGGCGATCGGCCCTACCTTCTCGAGAACTTCGAATGCCTTGCTGTAGTTTCCGATGTCCAGAAAGACCTGCGCAAGGTTCATGTAACTGTTGCAGAGCTCTCTTTTTTTACCCAGTTCCAGTTTGATCGATATGGCCTCTTCGTAATTTACGACGGCTTCGTCGTGGCGTCCAAGTTTGTTAAGAGCGATTCCACAGTTGTTAAGGAAGAAGGAAAGCGCCTCCCTGTCGTTTTTGGACTTTGCGTATTCGAGGGCTCTCTGTGTGTACTCCAGACCCTTTTCGTACTGGTTCATGGATATATAGACTCCACCTGTGTTGGCTATCACATCGTTAATATCGTCGGCCGTACCGAACTGGCGGAAAAGCTCAAGAGCCTTCAGTCCGTAATCGATCGAACTATCGTAATCGCCGACGAGGCAGCAATACTTGATCATGTTGTGGGTGATGTTGGCCAGTTCGAGACATTTATGTTCTTCAAATCTTGGAAGTTCAGCGCGTGCCGTTTCAACCGCGAGCAAAAACTTGCCCTCTCTGCACATATGGGCCGTGAGTTTGTTGAGAAGGTCGAGCTTTCTTCTGTAATCATCGAGCGGAAGGTCCGCGTAAGCTTTCATCAGATCTTCAGTGTCCCGCTTCAAATTTTCCACAATTACCCCCACATATATTCCGAACAGATCGAGACTTCGCCCTCGTTGCTCGTATCGTCTTTAAGGTCAATTCTCACGAACTTTTCTCGATCCGCAAGACGATCTACATCTCTTCTTCCATGTCTTCTCGATCGCCGTCGTTCCAGTAAACGGTTATGACTTCGAGTTTTCGCAATCCCTTGCCCACTATGGCCGTTACTTCCCCGTCCGTCACTTTTATCCTGTTGTAGTGCGCCAGTTTTACCTGCCGGCCTTCGCCGCCCAAAAGCTCCATCACTCTTTCAGGATCGATCTCTCTCTCCTGCATCCTGGCAACCGCGTGCGGATGAAAAGAGATATCGAGATCTTCGGATTCTTCCGGCTCCTCGACGTCTCCACTGAAAGATTTTACGATATACGCTACAACGACCGCAATTACCGCGATTATAAGAACGAAGAACATATATACCACCATGAACAGAACGGAGAAAAGACCTCTCCGTTTATCATTTTCCCAGCCTGATGAGCATTTCATCCATTATATACGGATCCTCTTTTGTCCCTCCCCCGAAATGGTATCCCTTTGGTTGCGGGTAAATGTCCCTGTAAACGGCCTCTATGCCGTCGAAATCCCAGGTCGTTATATAGATGTTCAAACCTTCGAAACTCTCCAGCCTTCCCAGAGTCTCGCCCGGTATTCTCAGTATAACCTCTCCGGTGAGTTTGTTCGTTTGAACCAGCGGTGTCGGAGAGATGGCCGTGCCGAAAGACTTCGATCCACTGCCCTCTGAGGAGTAGGCGACAATCGACCAGCCGTTGGCGAAAATAAAGTAGTCCCAGTCGAGTCCATCGGGCATCGATGCGTTCTGGAACGGCAGAACCGTCGCTCCTTTTTTGGACGGGTCGTCGATATAGATCTGGAAGGTTACATGATCGAAGCCGTTCTGGGGTCCCCACGAATCGGTCAGGTCCTTTATCTTCATAGCTATCACCAGGGATGCGCCGATCTGTCTCACATTAACTCCGAGAAGATCCATCTGCCTCTTGAAAGTTATATCCGTCGGATAAAGATATCTGCCTTCCGGCCCGGCGTCGTCGCCTTCGGGATCTTCACCGCTGAAGAGAACGATCTCCGGGATGTCCAGAATCACTTTGTAATCTTTACTGTATATGGAATCACGCCTGGTTTGCCCGTAAACTTTGAAGAGAATGGAATGTATACCGGGATCAAACTTGGAGATATCCCATTCGTAGAGCCATTTCCCGTCGATTATCTCTATGTCCTTGCCGTCTTCTATCCTTGTGTCGAATATTATTCTGGCCGAAGTCGCTCCTTTTGCGCTGCCGGTTATAGTGTAGTTCGAATCTATCTTCTGATTGTCTTCAAGATCGACGTTGAACTCTATGTCCGGTAGAGTGACGCTCTTTTTCTCTTTGGTGGCGACCCCCACATAGACGGAGCGGGGATTCATCGTGATCACAAGGTTGCCATCGTTCTCTACTGTGTAGTCTTTGAACAGAGAGTTGAAGGCGTACAGCGGTCTGACCACCTCGCACATCTCCATCCCCGTATCCATATTGGCCAGTATCCTCCGCTCGCCGGAGGTGTTCATTATGACGAAAACCTTCTCGCCCTCCCACTCGAGGCTGTAGGCGAAGATACCTGGACCGTTGGAATCGTCCTTCAAGACCCTCAGAGTTCCGTAGCGGAAGACCGGGTTGTTCTTCCTGAGTGTAATGAGTTCCTGTATATATTTGAAAAGCTCCGAGTTGTTGTTGTAGTGGTCCACATCTCCCGACTGGAACCCTCCGGCGAACATCGCGGCGCGTGTTTCGTTGAAGCCCTGTTCAGTGCCGTAATAGACCACAGGGATGCCGGGAACGGTGAATATAAATGCCAGCGCCTGTTTCAGATTGGCCAGGCCGCCTCCTTTGAGGAACCTCTCCATGTCGTGGTTATCCACGAAGGTGAGCATCCTGGAAGGATCGAAATACTCGCTTCTCTTTTCCAGCCTGTATGTGAGGTTGGCAGTGGGCTTTCCCTCTTTGAATATACTCCTCAACTCTATGTTCAGCGGGAAGTCCAGCATGGAGTTCATACCGCTTTCGAAGAATTCGCGTATAACCTTCTCACCGGAATCGCTTAGGGGATCGCTCCTGACCCAGGCCTCTCCGAAAGTTATGAAACCCGTTTTGCCACTCTCGTTAGCCACCTGGTAGATCCCGTTCTCTCCCTTGAGAAACTCCTTCCAGAATTCGTAGGGGACGTAAATAACCGTGTCTATCCTGAAGCCGTCGATACCGGCTTCCCTTATCCAGAAGGTGTAGGAATCTTTCAGGGCCTCTATCACTTCGGGGTTTTCCGTGTTGAGGTCGTCCAGTCCCGACATCTGGTACGTAAATTTCTGGAGCTGATCGTTGAAGTTCGAGATGTCCGGAGTCCAGTGGTAGATGTTCTTCTCCGAGTCGGTCTCGTAATTGTTTAGCGAGAAGGGATACTGCTCCGGGGCAGCGGTGGGGGAGCTATCGGCGTTGAGTTCGAACTGCCCGTCTATGAATCTGAAATAATCGCCGACGTGATTTGGAACGATATCCTGGATGACCAGCAGGCCCTTCTCGTGGGCTTTGTCAACGAATTCCCTGTATAGTTCCAGATCTCCGAAATGTTCGTCTATCCTCTTGAAATCCCTCGCCCAGTAGCCGTGATATCCCCCGTAGCTCACCCAGGGGTTCCACCACTGGTTCGCGACCGGTGGGGTGATCCATACGGCCGTTGCGCCGAGCTCTTTTATGTAATCCAGCCTGTCTATCAATCCCTGGATATCTCCGCCGTTGTAGCGAGAATTGTCGTTTCCGGCCTCGCCAAAGCCCATGTCGTCGTTGGAAGTATCGCCGTTGGCGAACCTGTCGATCATGACGAAGTACACGATCTGGTCTTCCCATACAGGCTCTGCTGAAGCCAGGGATAAGAAAATGGCAGCTACGAAAATGGACAGAACGAACCTCTTCATAGGACACCTCCTTATTTTTAATCCATTATACAATCGAGAAACTCTCCCAGGTTCTTTACCCGGAGTCTGTGGTCGATATGTCTGTTGTAGGCCCAGTCCATTATGTAGGTATTAATTCCGTGGTCGAGAAGGTTTTCGATGTGGTGAGGCGCATCATCCACCGCCAGTTCCACTCCCAGGACCTGGCAGAGTTCGCCCTTGCGCGAGCTGACGATGATCGCGCCGGGTTCTCCCACGTGTTCCAGTATCCATCTCTGTGACTGTGCCTGGACGGTCCGTCCCTTCGTCGGGAAGCGTGAGGTTATGAAGTATATCTCGTGTCTCCCCGCTCTCATAATCTCCGCGAGTCTTAACAAATCGTCGCGGTCGGCATAGGCCGGAAGGCTCTCGTAGAAGTTAGGTGTGCTGCGGATAGCTTCCCACACTCTCTCTTCCATCTCCAGAGTGAGGTTTGGAACGCTCTTCCAGAAATCCCAGATCTTCACCTCGACGCTCACCGGCACTTCTTCGTACATCCGGTGGGCGATCTGCAAAAAGGCCAGATTGAAGTTGGTCAGTATATCGTCCATGTCTATCATTACCTTCACAAAAACACCTCCATATAAAGTATATAGCAACCGGACGCGTTATCGAGCAGCCAGTAGAATTAAGCGGCGAAGAGACTCATTATGAAAGACCGTTTGAGAAGGCTTTGTTTTGTGGGATAATCTGAAAGGAAAAGGCAGCGGATTAAAAGGAGGAATAAAGAGTATGTTCGAACTGAAGGACGTGGCGTTGCTTTACGAAACCAGGAAACAGGCTCTCGCCGCACTTAAATCGACCACATTGAAGATAGATCGGGGAGAAGAAATCGGAATCTACGGCCCTTCTGGATCGGGCAAATCCTCTCTTCTCTTCATAATGAGCACGCTCAAAGATCCCAGTCGCGGAGAGGTGAAGTACGACGGCAAGGAGATCACCGCGCTCACACCTTCGGCGAAGGCCGAGCTTAGACGTAAAGAGTTCGGGTTTGTTTTTCAGGAGCATTTCCTCGTAAACCATCTTACGGTGAGGGAAAACGTTTTACTTCCGGCAAGCGATAAGAAAGACGCCAGAAAACGCCTCGAGGAGATACTGGGTTTCCTCGGACTTGGTGAATTGCAGAAGAGATTTCCCTTCGAGCTCTCTCTCGGTCAGAGCCAGAGAGTGGCCATAGCCCGCGCGTTGATCAACAATCCACGAGTGATTTTCGCCGACGAGCCGACCGCATCGCTCGACAGGGATAACGGCCAGAAAGTTGTGAAGCTGCTCAGATCATACTGCAAGAAAAACAACGCCATTCTTATAATGGTCTCTCACTCGCCGGAAATGATAGAGGGATTCGGGAGGAGGTTCAAAGTAGAGAACGGTCAGGTGAGCGAGGTAACGGCCAATGTTTAAGTATATTTGGTTATACTTCAAAAGGAGGCCGTTGAGAATTCTGGCGTTTATTCTGGTCGTTGCCCTGGGTGTCGGGGCCAGCATGATCCTCGGTTCGATATTTCTCTCTTTTGGCGAGACCAGAAACAGGATATCCGCAGTTAACGAAAGCTGGATAACCATTCAGTACCTCTCCAGTAACGGCAGAGATTCACGGCTGGACGAGGTGATCGAGAAAACGCTCTCGGAAACCTTTGGCTTTTCCGACGCGATAAAAGTCGATATCGCCTATCTCAGTTACAACCTCTTCGGCAGCGCCAGAGCCAACTTCCCGGTGTACGGGATAAGACAGACGGATATTCCCAGACTTCTGCGAGAGTCGGAGATGCAGATAGCTCGGGGTACGGTTTTCGAGAGAGACTCGAGAGATATAATGGTATCCGGTTCCTTCCTCAAGGCCGACAGACTGGAAGTCGGCCAGATCTACGAAGAGACGCTGGAGATGTCCACACCCGGTCAGTATTCTATCGTGGCTTCATTGAAAGGACCATCGATCTTCGGTTTAGGCCCTGCGGGAATCTCCTCGGGCGGCGGCACTTATGGCTACATGATCTTCGCCAGAGAAGGTTTTCTCATGGCCGTCGAGAACGAGTTGAAGAACGCGCTGGTCGAGTATATGCCGTCTATTACGGTTAATGGACCGGCCTCGTCGATCGACAGGATAAGAGAGCAGTACGCCGGCTATTACACGGGAGTCTTTTTCGTGAATCTGGTAGTTGCACTGATCTTTACCGTGGGACTGACCATGCTCAACTCTGTAAGTCTACGTGAACGGAGAAAGGAGTACGGCGTTATGTCCGCGGTCGGCTATACAGGCGGAAGCCTTAAGGTCAGGCTCTTGATAGAGTCTTCGATTCAAGCTGCCTTAGGATGGATCGCAGGCTTCCTCGCCGGTGTATGGACCATCTCGGTTCTCGAGAAAAGGTTCTTCGAACCCGCCGGGCTTTTCCTCAGAAATGATCCCGTCGGCTCGTTCTACACCCTAATAATTCCGCTGGCTGTGGTGTTGCTGACCCAGTTTCTCATAACCGGTCATCTGAAACGCGACCTCATAAATCTCCTGAGGAGCGCCAGCAGGGAAAAGGGAATCTTCAGGAGTCGTTTCAGGGATATACGTACAGGCTGGTTGCGTTATCCGGTGAGAACCGGCGCCTATACGCCCCTTTTTGTGAACGTGGTCGTTTTCGTAGCTTTGATATTTTTCTTCGGTTCCCTTCTTTCCGGTCTTTCCGATGGAATAAGGGACGGCGGGATCTTCTTCGAAAACAGAACATATGTGAGGATGGCCGACGGCGTGGAGTTTCCATCCGATATTACGTCCTCCCCGGAAGTGAAGTCCTTTAAGGCCGGGCTCGAAAAGCTCAGGATAAAGCTGCTCTTTGGAACGAGCAGTGTCTATATACCGGTGCTCTCGCCGGAAGATGCCCGGGCTTTGCTCCTGTTGAACGAAACACCGGCAACGGGAACGTTGCTGGTCAGCAAAGGCCTTTCGGAAAGACTTGAAGATGCGGCATCGTTAGGGTATTCAAAGGTTGAGGTATCGGCCGTATTGAAGGGGCTTTCCGGTGTGATGGCCGCCTCACCGCTTCCGGGTGGAACGCTTCTGACCTATGGCACGGCCGGAGAGGCCGAAAAGATTCGAAGAAGTCTTCTTTTTTCACAGACTGAGATGATCCTGGATAATTCGACATTCGAAAAGTCCTATAAACAGGAGACGCAGTTCATGAAACTGATAACGGAGATCATCATCTATTTGCAGTTCTTCGTGGTAATGGTGATCGGCGTGGTAACTGTAATAAGAACCGTAAGCGCAAGACGTTCGGAAATATCTATAAGAAGCATAATCGGGCTGAAAGAAAAAGAGACTCGCCGGATGCTTTCGGCCGAGCTCGCCGTAGTGATACTGTCGGCGGCGGCGATGGGATGCCTTGCCGGCTTGACAGTCTGGTGGATCATGAAATCGATATTCTTCCAGGGCGTCTATACCTCCACACTCGTAAGCATGCCGACGGCACTCAGAGTCTCTCTCATGGTTCTCTCGATTCTCGTGGCCGGTTTCCTGACCGTTAGGTTCTTTGCAAGCCGGGAAGATCCGATAGCGATAATAGAGAGGTAGCCACATGAGATACAGAGAATACGCCTCGCTTACGGATGGTTTCTCCACGGGGAAGTTGAACAGGATCACCGATGTGCCGCGCCTTAGAGTCGGCCACTGCACGGTCGACAGAGATCGGCCGACGGTCCTGAGGACCGGCGTTACGGTTCTCAGGATCGACGATGTCATAACCAAACCGGTGTGGGCCGCCTGTAACGTTTTCAACGGCTACGGAAAGTCTATGGGGCTGGTTCAGGTCGACGAGCTCGGGACGATGGAGAGCCATGTCTTTCTGACCAACACGCTATCCATAGGAGCGGTTCAACAGGGCGCGGTCAAAATCGCTCTCCGGGAGCACCCCGGGACCACTTCTTTCAACGCCGTCGTGATGGAATGCAACGATAGTTACCTCAGTGACATCGCCTCTCTCTCAGTGACGGATATGATGACGATCGAGGCTTACGATGGAGTCGTGGAAGATTTCCCGATGGGCAGCGTCGGTGCCGGCACAGGGATGATCTGTTTCGGATTCAAGGGAGGGATCGGCTCCTCTTCCAGGGTAATCGAGATAGGCGGCAGGGAGTACACCCTGGGAGCTCTAGTGCTGGCCAACTTCGGGAGGACAGCCGATCTAAAGATGCCCGGGCCGGTTGACGCTAACTTCGAAGAACCCCAAAAGACCGGCGGTTCATTGATAATGGTTCTCTCGACAGATATTCCGTTGCTACCTCACCATCTGAAGAGGGTCGCCAGGCATTTGAGTCTTTCCATCGGAATACTCGGAGCCCCCGGTTATCACGGCAGCGGCGACATCGCGCTGGCCTTTTCCACAGCCGATAGGAGCGATCCTCAGGCATTGACTATCGGAGAGGACGGTTCAACCATGAGTCAGATCTTCAAAGCATCAGTCTGGGCCACGGTTGAGGCCATACTAGATTCTATGTTTTCATCGCCCGACATGAAGGGCTTCCGTGGCGCGACCCCTTCAATTCTTGACAGCATCCGTCAGAGATTGTAGCGATGTTTGAATGTGCCAAAGGCTCCAGGCCATCCAGCCGTCAAAATGGCACACATTGACTGATCTTCATGCATTTTGTTTCTTCGTGATTCTACAGATTGGGTAAGATGTGTTTTCAATTAACTAAAAATGATATAATGATTTCAGCAAATTACCGTGGAGTCATAAAGCATTAAATTTCTTTCGTCAGGAGTCATGCTTTTCCATTTTGTTATCCAGAGGGGAAAGAGAAACGAGCAAAAAAAGGGAGGATAGATGAAAGCAACGGTCTTTCTTTTGATTGTGACGGTCTCTGTTTCGTTGATCGCTCTAACCCCGCTGACGGTAACCTTCAAAGATGGTGAACCTCTCTCTTACTACAGAGAATACTTCGATCTCTATCCTGGAGATAGGGAAGTGTTTCGCTGTCCGCTTCTTCTGGTTGGCGCTGGAAATTCGTTGATGTTTCTGGATAACGGCCAACCGTTAACCTTATGTATGGCTGGACTGAGCACGGAGCAACTTGACAGTTCTTTTCTTGACAGGCTTCTGCGAGATCGGGATTTCTCGATCTCCTTTGAAACCTCGCAGAACGCTGTGGGAAGTCATAGACCGGCATATCTATGGCTTCGATACGAGACAGGGTATGTCAACGCGAATCTCCTGCTTCTAGAAAACGGTAAGGCACTTCTGGAAAGCTGCAGGGAATCGTCGTTGTTGAAATGGCTGGAGCGGTTTGGTAAATACGAAGCACCCCCGAATGGGCCATTGCAGAAAAGAAGCACAATCCGTGAAAGAAGGTTCACAACGATCGTCTCCATATACAGCGCGGGCCGAGCGAAGCGACTGGAGAGCGGGATTTATGATCTTGAACCGGAGAAGGGCCCTAAATATGATCATGATGCAATGCAAAGCGAGAAATCTTATACCATCAACGAAATCTTTGCCCCGGAGAAGGGTCGAGTTGTAGAAGAGTCACCAACTGCCACAAACGAACAGTGGAATACGATCGTGAGTTTCTCGGGTTCATCTACCGACTTTACCGAGCCTTTCACCGTACCGACCGGAGAATGGAGGATAAATCTGAGCCACGAGGGAAGTTTCTTCTCGCTTACACTCTACAACGCCTACGACGGAAGCATCGAAGAAACGCTGCTCACGGCGACATCACCCGGTGCTAGAGAGATTTATCTTCACAGGAGCGGAACCTTCTACTTCTCCATCATCTCCACAGGTAATTACGAGATAATCGTCCAGGTGAAGACGGAGAGCAGTTCCTAACGCTCTTATCGCTCTTCCGAAGGACGGCTCCTGGCGTCATATCTTCTTCGGGAAGCTTATAGTGACCGTTGTTCCAAGCATGTAGCGAGACCTTATATCTATCGTACCACCGATCAGGTTCAAAGCGTGCTTTACCAGCGAAAGACCTAGCCCCAGGCCCGAGGAACCTGATGTTTTAGCGTTGCTGGCGCGGTAGAACCTCTCGAAAACCCTGGGAAGTTCGTCGCTCTTGATTCCAATTCCGTTGTCTTTGACGGAGAGAAAAATCTTCCGGTCAGTTTCGTAAGACGTGATTTCGATCTTTTCTCCGATACTGGAGTATTTAACGGCGTTTGAAATGAGGTTGGAAATTATTCTGAAGAGAAGCATAGAGTCGGCCGCGGCATAGATGTCCGGTGAGACGGATACTTCGATCTGCAGTTTCTTCCGCTTCCATTTGCTTTCGAGATCGCCTATGGCTTCATCGACCAGTTCTCTCAGATTCACCGTCTCTACCTTCACTCTGTAGTTTTGCAGTTCGAGGTTAGAGAGTAAACCCAGTTCTTCCACAAGACGAGCAAGCCTGTTAGTCGATCTGGATATTCTTACAATCGTCTCTAGTACTTCTTCGGGAAGTTTTTCCCTTTTTTCGATTAGAAGTTGGACGTAACCGTTTATGACGGCCAGGGGAGTGGAGAATTCATGAACTATGGAGTTCACGAAGTCCATCTTGGCGTTCTCGAAGAGCTTCTCGTTTGTTATGTTTCTCATTACTATGTAAGGCGGAACTACCTTCACACGCAGGTAAAGGGTCATATCGTCTTTGACATAGATCGTATCGGTCTCGAACTTCAACTCCGATATGAAACTATCCACGATCTTAGATATTCCCTGAACGTGCAAGCCATCGGGGAGTGCCTTGCCCTCGACCTCTCCCAGCAGTTTTCTGGCCGAAGAGTTGGCCTCGACAATAGCCAGTCCCTCATCGACCTTGAGAATCCCTTCGCTGAGCTCGTTCAGGAGAGGCTCGTTCATTTCGCGTCACCGGGAACGAATTTGTACCCCACGCCTCTGACTGTCCTGATAAACTTCTCGCCTACCTTCTCTCTGAGTTTGCTTATATGGACATCGACGGTTCTGAAATCCCCGTAGAAATCGATTCCCCAGACTTTGTCGAGTAGTTCTTCCCGGGTGAAGACCCTTCCGGGGTTCTCGGCCAGTATTTTCAACAATTCGAATTCCCTTCTGGTGAGTTCTTCCGAGACCCCGTTTCGCGTGACGGTGTAAGACTTCAGATTCACCAGCGCCTCACCTATGACTAATTGTTCTTCGAGTTTTCCGGAAACTTCTGTGCGCCTAAGAACGGCCTTTATCCTGGCTACCAGTGCACGCGGATTGAAGGGTTTGGTAACGTAATCGTCGGCCCCCAATTCCAGTCCCAGTATCATGTCCAGATCGGACTTTCGGGCCGTCAGGAAGATTATGGGAATGTTCGGGTTTGTCGAGCGTATCCTCTTTATCAGATCGAGCCCGCTGGCATCGGGAAGCATGATATCCAGAAGAATAACATCCGGTCTGTCCGACTGTAAAGCCCGCCAGAGTTCTTCGGCGCTGGTTGCGGTATCTACCTCCATGCTTTCGCTTTCGCAGGCCGTTCTGACAATGTTCAGAATATCTGGATCGTCGTCCACTATTAAAACTCTCAACGTCGCATTTCCTCCTTGAGATTAGCGCCTTTCGCGATGTAGTAGATCTCCTCGGCGATATTGGTTGCGTGATCGCCGGCCCTTTCGAGAAACCTCGCAACGAGCAGAAGATCCAGCAGTTGGGCGATGGCTTTTGGGTCGGTCATGTTGACCAGTTTATCGCGAACCTCGCGCTTTATGTAAACATAGTATTCATCGACCTTGGCATCTTCGCTCCAGACTTTCCTGGTAACTTCGATATCTCTGTTATAGTAGGCCTTGATGATCTCATCGAGCATGTTCTCTACCACTGCGGTCATTTTCTTGATGTGGACCAACGGCTTTACCAGCGTCTGATTTTCGTACCTCACGGCGACTTCGGCGATGTTGACGGCCAGGTCTCCTATTCTCTCGAGATCGGTGGCGAGCTTCATCATGGTCAGGACATATCTCAGGTCTTCGGCAAGGGGCTGGAACCTCCCTATATAGTTGCATATTTCTAAATCCATTTTGCGTTGAAGGTCGTCAATAATTTGGTCACCGTCTATAACAGTTCTGGCGGAGTCTCCGTCGAGTCTGTCTAAAGAATCGATCGCCTTTACGAGGCTTGATCTGACGTTCTCTATCATGTCCGATAGCATCGATTTCAACCTGTTGAAACCCGCTTCAAGGTGGCGCTGCCTTTCTTGAGTCATGCTTACCACTCCCCGTTAGCTGAAAATACCCCTCAAATAGTCGCTGGTTCTCGGATCTGACGGGTTAGTAGTTATCTTCTCGGTTGTATCGAATTCGACCAGTTCGCCGACATAGAAGAACATTAAGTAATCCGAAATCCTCAGAGCCTGCTGCAAATTGTGGGTAACTATTATTATAGTATACCTTTCAGAGAGTTCTTCGATAAGTTTTTCTATCTTCTGCGTTGCGATGGGGTCCAGAGCGCTGGTAGGTTCGTCAAGCAGCAGGACTTCCGGTTCCACCGACAGCGCCCTTGCAATGCAGAGCCTCTGTTGCTGTCCTCCTGAGAGGTTCAGCGCGTTCTTCTTTAGTTCGTCCTTCACTTCATCCCAGAGCGCCGCCTGCTTGAGGGATCGCTCGGCTATCTCTTTCAGTCTCTGGCGGTTTTTCACACCGTGTATTCTCGGTCCGTACGTTACATTATCCTGTATGGTTTTGGGAAAGGGATTGGGCTTCTGAAAGACCATCCCCACCTGTTTTCTCAAAGAGACCGCGTCCATCGTGAGCGTTTCTTTGCCGAGAAGTTTGATGGAACCGGTGTGTCTGTAAGTCGGGATCAAATCGTTCATCCTGTTCAACACCCTGAGAAAGGTCGATTTCCCACAACCGGAAGGACCGACGACGGCAGTCACCTTCCTTCGGGGTATCTCGCACGTCACATCTTTCAATGCATGCTTTTCACCGTAGAATACGTTCAATTCATCTATCACGAAGATCGTATCTTCCACCTTACACCTCCAGCTTCTTCGTTTCCTTTCTCCGTCTAATGGCAACAAGCAAGAAGAGAACCACCACTATGATCAAGAGGAGAGATATGCTACCTTCGAGTTTAGGGGTCACATTATCGGGATAGACGGCCGAAAGAACGAATATATGTGTCGGTAAGGCCATGGCCGGTTCGAAGGGACCGGTGGGGTTCCTGGTTATATAAAAGGCCGCTCCGGTGAAGAGTACGGGTGCCGTTTCGCCTATTATCCTCCCAATCGCTATAATCACTCCGGTTAAAATACGAGAGAAAGAGGCCGGCAGCACTATTCTAAAAGACGTCTCGGCCCTGTTTGCGCCCAGTGCGAGGGATGCTTCTCTGTACGAATAGGGAACTGCCGTCAGGCTTTCGTGGGTGTTGGATATTATGTAGGGGAGCGACATAATTCCCAGTGTGAGACCGCCGGCCAGAACCGACGTTCCGAACCCGAAAGTGATCGAGAAGAGTGATAGGCCGAACAGGCCGAAAACAACCGAGGGGATCCCGGCCAGAATGTTGTTGGCGGTGAGTATAAGTCTTTTGAAGGCGGTATCTTTGCTGTATTCGCTCAGATAAACGGCCGCCAGTATTCCAACAGGTATAGAGAACAAAAGAGCTACCGCCACGAAGTAAACCGTTCCGACCAGCGCCGGCCAGATCCCGCCCCCGGTCATCGAATTCCTTGGGAAAGCCGTCAGGAACTCCAGATCGATATTGTCCAAACCGTTGACTATCAGAAAGCCTATCAAAGCCACTATAAGGCCGATCAAGGTGTATGAAACAACGGCGAAGGTTATCTTCACGATTGCGTCTATCTTCATTTTCCTTTACTCCTTTTTAGCTTCATGGCTATCAGAGTGAAAACAGTCGAAATCGCCAGAAGTACAACACCGATCATGAAAAGGGCAAAATAATGTGTGCTTCCCAGCTCGACCTCTCCCATCTCTCCGGCGATCGCCGAAGTGAGCGGCCTCACGGGATCGAAGATCGTGGAAGGCACCATGGTCGCTCCTCCAGCAACCATGAGAACTACCATGGTCTCACCGATAACCCTGTTGGTTCCCAGTATGATCGCGTTCAGTATGCCGCTCCTTGCCTGAGGTAAGAGTATCCTGAAAATCGTGCCCGTCATATTCGCACCCAGAGCTAGAGAAGCCTCTTTCTGATCCCTAGGAACAGCTCTCAGGGCATCTTCCACGAGAGTAACAAAGTACGGCATCGCGAGTATAGAGAGCATTAAAGAGGCGTTCATAACGTTCAGCCCGGTCCATACATGGAGAGGGAAATGTTCCATCAGCCATCTGGAGACGTACTTGAGACCGAAACTTCCCAGCACAACGGACGGGATGCCGGCCATGAGTTCGAAGATATATTTGATGGCATCGTGGCTTTTCCTGCCACTGAACTCGGCCAGAAAGATCGCGCAGACAAAACCCAGAGGAATCGCTATAACCAGAGTTAATCCTGTAACGCTCAGAGTGCCAGCGAGCAAGGCGAGGATTCCAAACTCGGCATCCTCGTAGGTGGGGTACCAGCGGGCGCTGAATAAGAAGTCTTTCGGCGATACTCTTCCAAATACACGCACCCCGTCAGATATAAGGAAGTAAAAGATCCCGAAGACTATAATAGATGTCAGCAAAGCGGCGAAAGTCACCAGAACTTTCGCCGATAGTTCAACTCTCTTTCTTCGCAACCGGACTCATCCAATCTTATTTCGTGCCGTATGCGTTTACGTATCCAACTGTGAGAACGGCTGCCTGACCTTCCGGCGAAAGAGCGTATCTCAGGAAATCGGCCACTACTCCCGTTGGAAGTCCATTCGTGGCATTCACGAACATGAAGAGCGGTCTGGATACCGGGTATGTTCCTGCATTAACGTTTGCAACGGTCGGTTCGACTCCTTCGACAGTGAGCGCCTTGACCTCTCCTGTGATATAACCCATACCTATGTAGCCGATCGCGTAATTGTTCTGAACTACCTGTTCTACTTCGGCCCTGGTGGAGGCGAGCTGTTGAACCTGTGGTGCGAGTTTATCACCTTTCATGACATGCTCTATAAAGTATTCGAAAGTCCCGGAAGCGTTGTCCCTCGAGAACGGAACGATCCTTACCCTGGGAAGTGATGAATCTATCTGGTTCCAGGTCGTCACTTTCCCAGAATAGATATCGTAGAGCTGTTGAAGCGTTATGTTGTCAATCGCCAGAGATCTGTTGACGATGATGGCTATACCGTCGTAGGCCACAATGTATGGAACGAAGTACTTTCCGTCTCTGTTCATCTGTTCGATTTCCGAAGGTTTGATCCACCTGCTGGAGTTGGCGATATCTGTCTGACCGTTGAAAAGAGCTTTGATACCAGTCGAGGATCCAGCGCCTTCGATGGAGATCTCCACCCCGGGTTTGAGAGCCTTGAAGGCCTCGGCCCATAGCTGAGCGACCGGGTACACTGTGTTGGAACCTTTTATAACCAGTGTTGAACCGAATGCCAGTACCACCGAAAGAGTCGCCAGAGCAATAGCTATAACTGTCTTTTTCATCTTTTGCACCTCCCGAAGTTTTTCTACAATACGTTTATACTCCGGGAGCGTTATTCGAGTTTTAGTCGAGTATTAATGACCGGATCCTTCGCAAAACCGGCTTTAGAAGCGGTCAGTAGGAAAAAGCCTTTTGCCGCTTCCCGTTATCGCGGGAAGTTTGCCTGAATATTACCCGCGTTACTCCCATCGGTGGTGGGTTTTGTCGATCAAGGTAGTGTAAATTATACCGGCGTTAATAATGTTAATCGGGTTGAGCTGTCAAAACACTCGGTTAACGTCTCCTGACGAAGAGGCTGTCTATGATCTCTCCTTGCGGCGTTTTAGCCTGGATGGAAATACCGTCAAGGGTGTATTCGAACAGAACATAGTGGTATGACTGGCCGTAAGCCTTCAACCCCGGCCCGGGCAGGATCTCGTAGAGGGGAGCGCCACCGCCGGCCGTTATTATATAGTTCACTCCGTTTCTCTCTATCCTCTGGTAGCCGTGATCGTGGCCGTTCAGAACTATATCGACGCCGTAGCTTTCAAAGACCGGCACCAGGTACTCTTTCACATAAAAGTGATCGCCGTGTGGCCCAAAACTGTAAGGAGGGTGGTGGAAGAAGACGATTGTGAAGGCAGGATCGAGAACGGCCGCCTTCTCGAGCTCTGTGAGTAACCAGGTATACTGTTGTGAGTATTTATCGAAGGATTCATTCGTGTTCAAACAGACGAAAAAGATATCACCGTACCAGAAACTGTAGTAGCGTTCGTTTCCCGGATATGCGAAGAATCTAAGGTAATTGATCGCATCGCTTTCGTGGTTGCCGATGGCACTGTAGTAAACGCCGCTGGAGAGGTTCTCAACGGCCTGCATGAAGTCTTTCCAGCTTTCCAGATCATCATCGCTGGAAACCAGGTCTCCTGTGTTTATCACCAGAGAGGCGTTCTCTGCTGCAATGGCCGCTGTTACGGCTTTATGGACCTCGAGATCGCTCCTGCTGTCGCCGTAAGCTGCGAATCTAAAGGGAGAGTTCCTCTGAGGCGAGGTCGTCAGCACTCCACCGCCTCTGTAAACGAGGCTGTCTCCCCGCATGCTCTTCACGATGTACGCATAACTCGTGCCCGGTCTCAGGCCGGAAACACGGAATCTGTGGAGCGTTACTTCAGTCTCGGAATGTATCCACTCGTTCGATCCGTCATAGACGATCAGGTAGGAATCGGAAGGTTCCTCGGTGAACCATGTAATAGTGATCTGCTCGCCGGTGACATCGCTGAGATAAACGCCAAAAGTAAGACAGGCGATCATCGAAATCAACACAACCAAGAATTTCCTCACTTTCATCAACTCCTTCAAGATCAATTGTAACCTGTCCGGCCTGAAGTAGTGAAGCACCTGGACGGTAGAGGAAACGCTTAAACAAGGAATACTTCAGATGTGTTTTTCAAACTTCTCAAGGTCCACCGCTGCTCTACGTGCTATAATTCTGAAGCTGGAGGTGAGATACATGGAATTATACAGTAGCGAGAGTGAACCGCCACCTTGATCTTTCTCGTCCATTGAGACCTCCTTCTCGGGACGGGGAAACCAATCCTTGACTTGATAACAAGAAGGAGGTAAACAATGTGCGAGAGATACTGGTATCTGAATACGGTAAGTTGAAGTCTATCGATACACCCATAGAAGGCTGCTGGATAAATATCACTTCTCCGAACAGCGAAGATATATCCTTTCTCAAGGAAATGGGTTTTGAAGAGGACTTTGTGTACGACTCTCTCGACCAGGAAGAGAGAGCGAGGTTCGAGCAGGACGAGGACCTCGTATATATCATCACCAAACTCCCCTACTTCGACAGTGAAGACAAAGCCGTTCCGTACAAGACTATGACTCTCGGTATAGCCATGAAGTCAGGCTACTTCGTCACCGTCAGTAGTTTTAAAAGCGCCATCCTCGAAGATCTTATCGAAGGGCGCGTCAGGGACGTTTCCACAAAAAAACGCAACAGATTCCTGCTGAGAATCTTCGACAGGGGAACGGTTTATTACCTGAGATATCTCAAAGAGATCAGGCGGCTTTCAAACGAGATAGAGTCGGAGCTCCACCGCTCTACAAGGAACAAGGAGCTGGTGGCCATGCTGAACCTCGAAAAATCTCTGGTCTTCTTCACGACATCTCTGAGATCCAATGAACTGATGTACGAGAAGCTAAAAAGGGCCCACATACTTACCCTTTACGAAGAAGACGAGGAACTCTTCGAGGACATATCCATCGAAAACAGGCAAGCCATCGAGATGGCAAACATCTACAGCGACATACTGACCGGTATGATGGACGCCTTCGCTTCGGTTATATCGAACAACCTGAACGTAGTGATGAAGATACTCACGATCGTTACTCTCACGCTGCAGATACCGACGCTCATCGCCTCGATCTACGGAATGAATGTGAGTCTTCCCTTCATGGACAGTCCGAGCATCTTCTACTGGTCGATGGGGCTTTCCGGTCTGGCAGCCATTATCGTCGGGTTCATCCTTTTCAAGATAAGGTGGTTCAAGTAGAGCGTAGCGATTTGAGCAGAAAAACCTGCACAACAGATGAGGCCATGAGAACGAAGGGGATCGCGGTTACCGGTAGAAGAAAGCCTACCAAAGCATAAAAGAGGGCTATCGAAGAGGTTATAAAAAACGTAGCCCTCTTTTTTTTGCCGGTGATCGCAAAGATCTTGTCGTAATAATGGTCTCTGTCTCCTTTCAGGGGCGATTTTCCTGCCAGCGAACGTCTGGCGAAACCTATGAAGAGATCCAGCACGACCGGCCAGCAGAAGGCGGCGATCCTGACGAAATTCTGGCTTTCCCAGCTCTGTATTAGAAGCAATCCCACGAAAGTTCCGGCAAGATACGACCCCTGATCTCCCATGAAAATCTTCGCGGGAGGAAAGTTGTACATTAGATAACCGGCAAAAGCGCCGGCGATAGCCAGCGATATGTCGGGAGAAAATCCCGCAATGAAGGCGAAGATCGCGAAGATGATCGTGTTTCCCGCACAGATGCCATCAAGACCGTCCACCATGTTGTAAGCGTTGACCGCTACAGCGAAAACGAAGGCGAGTATGGTCGAATCGAAGAAGGAATAACCGAAGATTATGTAGGATATCGAAAAGCCACCGGCCAGCTCCATGAAAAGCCTCACTTTGGGCGAGAGTCCCCTTTTGTCGTCAACAAAACCTACCGTCCACATAACGATGAAAGGAAAGAAGTACTCGGGATAGTTGAGGAACCATGGTGAGATCGACAGAAGTATGGCCGTTCCACCGAGATAAGGTATAGGCTTTTCGTGAGGTTTGAGCGCTCCGGCTGGTTTATCGACGAAACCCAGCTTCGTTCCGAGTATCTTGAAGATATAGTTGAAAACCAGAGACAGACCGAAGGCTATTATTACTTCCATTATCCGACCCTTTCGACGGTCTTCGCTACGACCTGTGCGACGTACTCCTGTTCATCGGGAGAGAGGTTGCTGAAGAAGGGAATGGCCACAGTTTGCCTTGAAACTCTCTCCGTCACAGGAAAGCTTCCCTCGCGGTAACCGAACTCCTCTATGTAGAAAGGCTGGAGATGAACCGGTCTGAAGTACTCGCGACACTGCACCCCGTTTTCTCTCAGCTGATCCATAAACCGCCCCCTGTCGATCCGCTCATCAAGCCTTATCACGTACACAAACCACCCCATTGAAGTCACGTAATCTTCGAGGAAAGGAACGGTAACTCCTCCGATCTTCGAGAGCAAGGCGGAGTAGCGGTCGGCCACGACTCTGCGCTTCTGGAGTATTTCGTCGATCCTTTTCATCTGTTCGACGCCCAGGGCGGCAGAAAGCTCGTCCAGACGATAGTTGTAGCCAAGCCTAACGTGTTCCAGCCAGTCTTCAGCGACGCCACGGCCCTGGTTTCTCATGCTCCTGGAAAGCTCGGCTATAGACGGATCGTCCGTTACGATGATGCCACCCTCACCGGTAGTTATCTGTTTGTTGGGGTAAAAAGCGAAGGCGCCGGCAAGTCCGAAGGACCCGGCCCTCCTACCGAGATAACCGCTGCCCAGAGCCTCGCAGGAATCCTCGACTATCGGGATCGCGTACTTCTGGCAGATCGCTTCGATCCCCTCCCAGTCCATCGGGTGGCCGAAAATATCGACACCCATGAAGAGATCGGGCAGGAAACCTTTTAGAGACAGCTTTTCAGTCTCGAGACCCTTTCTCGAATACTCCTCGAGCGCTTCATCAAGCGTTTCGGGAGAGATGTTGTAGGTCTTTTCGTCGATATCGGCGAAGACCGGTATGGCTCCCTCGTATATAGCGACATTCGCAGAAGAGACGAACGTGAAGGGGCTGGTCAGCATAACCTTTCCCCTGTCCAGACCGACGGACCTCACGATAAGATGGAGAGCGCTTGTACCACTGTTCACGGCGATCGCATATTTCAATCCGACATAATCGGCGATGATCCTCTCGAATTCCACTACCTTCGGACCTATAGACAGGATTCCCGAGTCCATGAGACCGGCAACGGCCTCGATTTCTCTCTCTGTGATATCGGGCCTGGCAAGGGGAACCAGCAATTACTCCACCTCCCTGGTAGAACGCGCAAAAGTTGATAGAAGAAGACCTAACATGAACGACCATAGGGCCGCAAGCCCTATCTGATAATCTTTTGGAAGCATGAAAGTGACCGTGTGGGCCGGTATCCAGAACCAAAGAAGCGAGAGAAAGGCCGAATCGAGCTTCTTCCAGTTCCTCTTGCGTTCAACGATGTTGTCTAGAAGTCTGTGGAAAAGAACGAGAAAGACACCGAATTGAAGGTTCATGGCCACCGAACGCGCCAGAGCGTTGAGGAAAGCTTTTTCGAAGAAGACCTCCGGCAAAACTCTGTTGAGAACGAGAGTGTTGACAAACCCCTCGAAACCTATGAAGGCCACTTTTATGAAGATCGAGAGAACGGCCCAGACCAGCATCTTCGACAGAAAGAGCGACATGGAGACGCTCTCCTTCGATCCCGAAAGTTTCTTGCTGACAAGATCGCCCAGGGTGCCGAGAACGGCGAATTGAATCATGGCCGATATGAAGGGATAGCCTCTCACGAAGTTCAAATACCAGTTCATGAAAAATCTCCCCCCGTCTTGATTCTGGCCGTCGCATCGGGCATAAATCCTTGTATTATTCCGTTCAGGACTGCATAATCGCTGTTACGTATTGCAAGCTCGAGCTTCGAAACCAACTCTTCCATCTCTTTTTCACCGAGAACGGTCTGCCCGTTCAATTTGAAGATTTTGGGATGTTTAGTCTTCGATAGGGCCTCGTCGGTCATGACTAGCTCCTCGAAAAGCTTCTCCCCCGGCCTGGCTCCGGTGTACTCTATCATTATCTCCTGCTGTGGCACGTAACCGGCGAGAGTGATCATCTCCCTCGCCAGAGTCGATATCTTGACCGGCTCGCCCATATCCAGAACGAAGATGTCGCCTCCGGCGGCGTATGCGCCTGCCTGGAGAACAAGAGAAACGGCCTCGGGTATGGTCATGAAATATCTGGTCATTCTCGGATCGGTAACGGTTACCGGACCACCCGACTGTATCTGCTTTTTGAAGAGGGGTATGACACTACCACGGCTGCCGAGAACATTGCCGAACCTCACTATCCCGAAGCGCGTGGCGCTGTTTTCCGCGATCGACCTGACGAACTCCTCGGCCAGCCTTTTCGAAGCGCCCATGATAGAGGAAGGGTTGACCGCCTTGTCAGTCGAAATCATCACCATGGCCTCGGCCGAGTATCTGTGAGCCAACGAGGCAACGTTTAGAGAGCCCAGAGAATTCACCCGGAAGGCCTCAGTGGGGTTTTCCTCCATAAGCGGGACGTGTTTGTGTGCGGCCGCGTGGAAAATCAGCGACGGTCTGTGAGTCTTGAAGATATACTCCATGCGGTCTGTATCCTGGACATCTCCTATAAGCTGTACCACAGGGATATCCGGATATTGCTTCGAAATCTCCTGCTTTATTTCATAGATGCTGTTCTCACCTTTGCCCAGAAGAAGCAACTTTCCGGGACCAAGCGGAGCTATCTGTCTGCAGAGTTCGCTACCTATGCTACCTCCGGCGCCGGTCACAAGAACTACTCTTTCGACTATGTAGTCTTTCAACGAGGCCAGATCGACCTTTACAGACTCTCTGCCGAGCAAGTCTTCTATATCTATCTCCCGAAGGTAGCCTAGCCTGGCCTTACCGTCTATTATCTCGGTCAGGCTCGGAAGAGTCTGGACCTTTATTTTTTTGGTATCGATGTAGGAGAAGATCTTCCTCAGAGTCTGCGAGTCGGCCGAGGGTATGGCAACTATTACCTTGCCGATCTTGAATCCTTCGACCAGTTCCATTATCCGCGTCGAATCGCCAAGAACCTGAATACCCCTAATTCTTCGGCGGAGCTTTCTGGGAGAGTCGTCAACAAAACCCACTACTACGCCGTGTTCTGGATGGCGGGCCAGTTCTTCGGCAAGAGATGTTCCGGCGTCTCCGGCACCCACTATGAGCACTCTTTCCGATGCTGCAAGTGCATGGTGCCCCCTGTTGATAAAGCTCAACCACATTATTCTCGACCAGATTATAAGAAAGGCCGAACCGATAGCGGCCATGCTTGAAACAGTGAAAGGGACCGTTAAAAGCTTTATGTTCAAGAGAATGAGTAGCCTTCCGACCCCAAATCCGGCTACGAAACCTGTCGCAATTCCCCGGATGACGATCCAGTAGTCTCTGAAATAGCTGTAACTCCAAGCTATTTTGTAGGTGCCGTTCAAGGCCAACGATATAACTATGAAAAGACTGAAAAAAATGCCGTTCACGAAGAATTCCGGCTCGTACAGATTGAATATACCGTACCTGAAGTACATCCCCATAACGTAAGCAAGGTATATGAGAAGAAAATCGAGAAGGAGAAGCGCCACATTTCTCCTCATGCCGGTCAGAGCTTTCAACTTGAACAATACATTCACCTCGGAAGAGATTCTAGCACAACAGCTACGGAACGGGGAATCGGAACTGAGTTCAATACTTGCGCTCTCCGAATATGATCGTTCCCAGTCTCACCATGTTCGATCCTTCCTCTATCGCAACCCTGTAAGAATTGGACATTCCCATCGAAAGATATCTCATCTCCACATTCTCGATCCCCGAGGTACCTATCTCTTCGAATAACCTTCGAGTGAGTCTCAGATGGGGTCTGATTCCTTCGACGTCATCTGTCACCGGCCCCATGGTCATAAGACCGACGACGATGATATTTTCGAGATGGGAGATTTCTTCTAGCAGTTCAGGGGATTTTTCGGGATATACGCCGCTCTTGTTCTCTTCTCTGGCGCTGTTTATTTCTATCAACAGGGGCATTTTCTTTCCGATCGCTCCCGCTCTCTTATCGATTTCGACGGCCAGTTTCACGGAATCGACAGTCTGAATTATATCGAATATTTCGACCGCCTTTTTCACTTTGTTAGTCTGAAGGTGACCTATACAGTGCCAGCGGGCTTTAATGCCTATCGCACTATGCTTTTCCTGTGCCTCCTGTACATAGTTCTCTCCAAGGTCTATGACACCGCTGTCGAGGAGTTCCAGAATCTCCTGAACACTCCTGGTCTTGGTTGCGGCAATAAGTGTAACATAATCGGGAATCTCTGCCCTCAATCTTCTCACGTTATCTACGATCAACTTCACAACCTCCCGATCAATTATATATTTGTTCCGGTGACTTCTACCGTAAGTCTGTCACTATTTTCATGTTATTATTCCGTTGCGGAGATCCATACAAACGAAAGGAGGTTTTATTCCGTGAAATCGAGCATTATATTTATTTTTGCCCTCTTGATCGCCATACTCATATTCTCGGTGTTTTTATTCATTCAAGACAGACTCGCCTTGAAAGAACTTCTTCTATCGGCCAGCAAGCTGGAAGAAAGTGTTTCCAATCTCCAGACGCGCATGGGGAGTATCCAGAATGCAGTTGACAATCTCCGCAATCTTGTAGAAGAGCCGTACAGATTATTGAAGTCGAAAGAGTTCTTTACTGTAAGCGTCGGGTTCGACGAAGTGATCGTGAAGTCGCTTTTCACATTTTCCGAGTATAAAGAAGGAAGCGACGTATTTCTCGTCTTGAACGACGAAGCCGGTTCAACAAGAACCCTGGAACTCGATAGGGAAGATGGAGTTTCCTTTATCGAACTATCCATTTCTCCGTTTGGAATTTACAGCGGGCAGATCTTGGTACGGGAAGGATCCCGAGAAATAATGAGCGACCGTTTTCAAATACCTCCCGAGAATTACCGTATACAGAACTTTGAAATCTCAGGCAGAGCCTGGCAGCAGGACCAGAACGATTTGCTTTACTCTTTTCATCTGATAACAACCTCTTTTATTCAAAACAGTCAGCTCAAAATCGCTAAAGCTTCAGTACGGGTTATGAATCAGGGTGAAGTGATAGACGTACTAGATATGCCCTTCCAGGATGGGCAAACGGCACTCACAACTACAAATTACACGGCTGGCAGAGACAGCAATTACGAATTCTTCGCAGACGTTACTTATGGCTTCGGAGGCTCAGTTAGCAGGAAAATAGAAGTCAAGTACAATTTTTAAGCCGGTTTTATGTAAGAACGACTCTTTTGATCAGTTTTGATCAGAAAAACTAGAGTCGTTCTTTTTGTTTGTTTATAGGTGCGTCTCCGATAAAATTTCCATGGAAGGTGAGTATATTGAAGAGACGGGAATGGCTAGAAAAATACAAAAGGGAGATGCTCGACCGACCGGCGCGAAGTGCGGCCAGTCCCGAAAAGCTCCAGGATTACCTGCTTCGAATGATGGGATTCGTTGAGGAATCCTCTATCGTAGCGGACTTTGGATGTGGCGTCTGCAATCTCTGGCCGCTTTTGCGGGACATGGGTATGCGAATAGTGGGAGTCTCCTGCAACAGAAAGGAGCAGCAGCAGAAGGGAATCCGAATAATGAACATAGAGATGACCGATTTCAACTTGCTTGGCATATTTGAAGGTTTTGTAGCGGTCGATCTTCTACAGCGTATTCCGCCCGAGCTCTGGTCGAAAATTCTATTGAAGATCTCACGTTCTATCAAAACCGATGGCGTCGGTCTAATAGTTACCGAGTTGAGCGAAGAGAAATCGGCCCGTTCGTTTTTCTCGGACCTCAAAGGCGATGGTCTCCCCGTGGTAGTTGGAGAAAATCTGGAAGACGGCGAGTACAGTTTCAGACCGCTCAAGAGCTGGTACGATCAGTGGCTAAAAAATGCCGGATTGTCCGCTTTCAGAGAGGAAGTCATCGATTCGGTAGTCTATTCGATCGTGAGAAAGTAACGCATTTCTCCGGATTCAACGTGCCGGATAAAAATCCTGCTGGACCATGTACTCTTTGAATCCAAGCGCACGAGAAACTTTGAGTGAGCCGTAGTTAAGTACGTCATGCCTGTATTGAACCAGGTTTTTGCTGAGAATCCCCCACTCGCTGGATTTAGAGCCCAGAGCCTTGCCAAGACCGAGTTCCCTGAAGTCGGGAATGGTTATGATGCCAATGTCGGCGATCTTTCCCCATTTTATGATGCTGGAAACGGCAACTATTTCTCTTTCGTAAAACGCTCCGAAAACCGCGACATGATTTAACTCTACATATCCTTCCACCAGATCTTCGCGCGTGCAATGACTTCTGAAATTATAAAATGCCGTCCTGTCGCCCAGATTCAATCTGCGAACGATGAATTCATCGGGCGGGTCGAAAGGTACGAAGTTGGAGGGATTTAAATACTTTATAGAAGTTTTCCGTCCCCTCTTCAGCAGCTCTCCGGATAGAGCAGGGATCTTCTCGACGCTGAATTCGGACAGTTCTTCGAAGGGTCTCACGATATTTTCGAGTGCGGGATCGAAAATCAGGATAATTTTATTTTCAAAAGAGAAAACGCTTATCCGACCGCTCTCCTTTTTCTTTTCCGGAACGAACATAATCGATTCTCTTTCCAGAACCGTCAAATCGATACCCATGTACCCGGTCCATTCTTCGAGTATTCTGAGTTTCATTTCTTCCTCTTTCAAATTGAGTACCTCCATTCTTTCGGGACAGAAAACAAACGTATAGTGTCTTTATCACAACTGAATTCAGAAAGATCGAGAAGGCACTAAGACGGAATCACCATGATCAATCCGAAGCTTGCTTCAACAATTAGAAACATGATGCTGGAAAACTCAAAGGACCTATCCAGAAAAAGCGATACCAGACGCGTTAAGGCGACAAAGATATAGACCACCCCAACGAACGTCAGTGCGATCGGATAATTGAAAAGAATAACGGGAGCCAGACCAAGACCCAAGAAAGCTCCTCCCATAATGGTTCTGATCTCTACCCTTCCCCTATCTCCACCGGCAGAAAATCCGGCCAGCCTGGCGTAGGATTGAGGTCTGATTATTATGTATAAACCCGTTGTTGCCGTGAGAATAGAGATAATAAACTTGGCTATAGTGAGCACCATATTCACGCCCCCCGGAATTCTATATTATTCTAGCAGTACAATGTTTCGATAGCAAATCAATAGCGGATTATAAGAGATCTGAAAAAAAGCAGCAAATAGACCAGATTGCTCCATGCGGGAGTCAAGATACTGATCAACATTCCAAGTATAGGAACGGAGACGGAGAAAAGGTTCTTCTTTCTGGTGTTTCGGATATCCAGATTGCTTAGAACCTCCTCTTGAACGAGATCGGTCTTTCTTATCAGGTACTCCCACTCAATTAAGGTTATGATTTCAAGCATCAAAATATTTCCGTGGAAGAGAAGCTCGACAAATTCGAAATCCCCGTAATCGCTTAACAGAGACGTGGTCAACGGAATGAGAGTTATAAATAGAAGGCTCGTGAGGCTTAACCACAGATGAAGATCATCGGTTTTCCTCAACAACTTCATTCGTTTGTTCCCTGAAATCCAGAGCGATCCAACCACGAAAAAGGAGATGCAGTAACTGAACAGCTCGTAGTCGAGGCTGAGGATATATTTGATGAGCTCTTTCTGAGAGACTATCTCCCCCGGTTCCGGAATCCTTATTGTGAGTACAAGGAGAGTTATGGCTATTGAAAAGACTCCGTCGGTCAGCGCCTCCAGCCTGTTGACATTGGTCTGCCGGTCTGAAGATGAAAACCTCAAATCTCGCTCCTAATAAGCTATGCCAACTCTCTTCTGTGAATATTCCGAAGTGAACAACAGGTTATAGGCAAATTCCGCCACATCCTGAACCGAAATGCGCTCGCCGCTTTCCGGAAGAAAATCGGCCGCGACCCGGTAACTCTGATTACCCTCGGCAAACGACATAAAGGGAGGACACACAACCGTCCAGTCCAGTTCGGAAGTTTTGAGTATTTCGAAAGCATCCAGATACTCCCGCGATGTTTTTTTCAGGTACTGAGGATAGTTGGGCGAGTCCAGTCTTAGCTCTCGCGGCGATAGTTGAAGAATACCGGCGTTGGCTATAGCGACTAACTTGGAGACTCCCGATTCTCTGGCGCCGTTAATTATGTTCTTCATCGCCACCGCCAGAGTATCGTTCACGCTTCCGGAGTTATCGGGACCGAGTGCGCTTATTATGGCGTCCTGCCCCCTAATCGCATCCCTCACGGCCTGGCTGTTAAAAACGTCTCCTGCATGTATTTTCAGATTTTCTCTCCTCACTGTGAGCTTGGAGATGTTTCCAACAAATATCGTCACAACGTGATTATCGCTGAGAGCTCTGTCCAGGATCACCCTCCCAACTCTGCCGGTTCCACCAAACACTATTATCTTCAAGGCTGTTACCCCCTTTCATTCCTACACTTATATATTATAGACTCAACTCGAAAAATCCAAATAACCGTTATCGTACAATACAGCCTGAACGGACAGTTTTGCGCTGACAATTTCGAAAAACCGCGATTATTTGCCCGGAGCTCTAAGAAAACTCTAAGGATTCGATCATAGACTTGATACGTAAGAAAATTCACTGGGAGGTGTGAAAGATGAAAAAGATACTGATTATCACGATAGTTGTGCTTATGGCAGGAGCAATTGCAACGGCGGCGGGATTGGGATTCAGAGCCCAGGGCATTAAGCAGGCTCAGGCCGGCCCGGGTAGATGCGAAGCCTTCGTTGATGAGAACGGCGATGGAATCTGTGACTCATACGCAGTGAGACCTCAGCCGCAGGATGGAACGGGCAAGAGATGGGCTGTCGGAAGAATGAACGCCGGTTTCAAAGGCAACAGAGGTGCAAATAGAGGAACCGGACTGGCTGGCCAGGAGAATTTCGTTGATGAGAACGGCGACGGAATATGCGATCTTCTGGGTACCAGAAAAGGTTTGGGTAAAGGTAACGCGTTCGGCAGAAAGTAATCCCGCCATTGAATGTGCAGAGAGTCCCTTAGGGGGCTCTTTCTTTTTATCGCCCCACACAAACATCTCCCATATGAAGATAGAATTAACTGGCATGTCGGTGATTCGGTATTTCTTCGTCACACTAGAGCCGTTTTTGTCAAGGTACGTAAGATATGCTAAGATAATACTACCGGGGGTAAATGATGAAATCAAATCTTTCAATCATTATAACGATAGTATTTATGTTCGCCTGCGTTTCTTTAAAGGCAAGTGTACTCGTCTTCGGTGGCGACGGAGATTACCCTCCATACGAGTATATCGACGAAAACGGCGACTTAACGGGTTTCAACGTCGATATTATGAGAGCGGTTGCCAGAGTTCTGGGAATGGATTTAGAAATAGAGCTCGGCGAATGGAACTACATAGTCGAGAAGATGAAGTCCGGCCAGCTAGACGGTTTGCTGGGCATGGCGGTAACGGCCGAACGCGAGAAGCTGTACTCCTTTTCGATCCCCCACAATTATCTTTACATGAGTATCTTTCACAGGAAAAACACCCCGATAAACTCGATCGAGGAGCTGCACGATAAAGAGATAATCGTTCAAAAGAACGGCGTTATGCACGACTACCTTCTGGAAAACTCAATCACTGGCAAAATCATCACCGTCGAAATGCCGCTCGACGGATTGAAAATGCTTTCCTCAGGCAAGGGCGATTTCGGATTTTTCGGCAAGTATCAGGGGCTTTATCTTGCCAAACAGAACAACCTGAAAAACCTGGTTGTTTTCGAAAACACCGTCTTCGAGAGAGACTACTGTTTCGCCGTTTCGAAAGACGACCAGGAGCTCCTCGGCCTACTCAACAAGGGGCTTCTCTTCATAAGGGACAGCGGCGAGTACAGGGAAATCTATAAAAAATGGTTCGGCACGCTCGACTGGTTTGAAAGCAACGTTCAAAATATCGTATTCTGGGGTTCGGTCCTCATCGTGCTTGTGTTAATTGCTCTATTTGTGCTGTCGATATGGAATTCGGCTCTAAAGAAGCGCGTTGATAAGAGAACCGAAGAACTGACCAGTAGAATCGCCGAGTACGACGGTCTCCAGAACAAGATACGCGCCTTGCACGAAGTTACGCTTCAGATGGAAAAGTGCAGCGATGAAGAAGAGGTTTACGATCTGGTGGTGAAGGCCGCAAGAGAAATCCTTAAATACGATTATTACAGTCTCGACATCGTCGAAGGTGATTTCCTGGTGGCCAAAAGATACTCCGATACTATAGAGATCAACTCGGATGTGCCAAAATACGAAGGAATCGCCGGTAGAACCTTGAAGACGGGAGAGACTATACTCGTCGACGATATCACCTCAGTCGATTACGCGCTCCCCTCCAGCAGTAAGATCAGGTCTCTGCTCAGCATCCCCATGGGCTCATTCGGCGTCTTCCAGACAGTTTCTCTGGAACTGGCCGCCTTCAGTAGGGAAGATGTGGAACTGGCGGAGTTGCTCATCTATCACGCGGTCGGTGCGATCGGCATCATACGCAAAACGAAAGAGATAAGCTTCCTGGCCTTCCACGATTCGCTGACGGGGCTTTACAACCGCACATTTTTCGACGAAGAGGTTTTGCGGATGGACACCTCTAGAAACCTGCCAATATCGCTGATATTCGGCGATGTGAACGGTTTGAAGATCATAAACGATAGTTACGGCCACTCTTACGGCGACGAGTATCTCAAGGCCGTTGCTGGAACGATAAAAAGCTCATGCAGACAGGAAGATCTTGTTGTGCGCTGGGGTGGAGACGAGTTCGTAGTTTTACTTTTCAGAACTTCGGAGCAGCATGCCAGGGAAATCATCTTCCGCATCGAGAGCAACCTGGTTGCCATAAGAGACTTCCCCGTAACCGTGAGCGTTTCTTTCGGTGTTTCCACGAAGATCTCCGAAGAGCAGAATATCGCCGATTTGATCGAAGAAGCCGAATTCGAGATGTACAACCAGAAAGGACTAATGAAAAAAGCCGGCAAAACCATGAAATGAAGAAAAAGAAAGACCCGGCAACCACGGATCGGCTGACTACTTCGACGATCTACAGGGCCGGGCCTCTGGTGTGGTACAACTCCCGTTTAGTGAGCGCTAGCCCCTTCTGATTCCTGCAAGCCTCTCAAAGGTCTCCCTGAGCGAAAAATAGGTCTCTTTGAAGAGATCGTACAGTCTCAGATATTGCTCGTGCTCGTCTCTCGCCGGCTCGATTTGCTCGACATCTACTACGAAATTGCGAGCGGCGGAGAAATCGAAAAGGCCGGAACCTACTCCGGCAATTATCGCGGCACCCATCGATGTCGCTTCTTCAACGTTTCGTGGAACTACCAGTACTTTTCCTAGAATGTTAGAGAGTATCCTCTTCCAGCTCTCGCTTCTGACACCACCGCCTATGACACGGATATTTCCTATCGGTATCGACTCTTCGATGGTGTCCAGTATCCATTTTAGATTCATCGAGACGCCCTCGATCACCGAGCGAACGAGATCCAGTCTGTTGTGGGAAGCTGAGAGTCCCACAAAAACGCCCCTTGCGCTGGAATCCCATATAGGACTCCTCTCTCCGTGGAGATAAGGGAGGTAGATGATCTCCTCGCCGTGATGATTGAATTGCCGCAGGAGACCGTCCAGGTACTTGAAGATATCCCCGCCTTTTTCTTTGAGATTATCGCTTTCAAGACTGTATGCTATATCTTTTATCCAGCTGTAAGAAGTACCGGCCGCCTGCATCGTGCCGGATGGAAAATAGAAACCCTTCACGGCGTGCGCACCGGTGAAGACTCGCATTTTCCCATCTATGAGAGGACTGTCCGTTATGGTGGATATCCACGAAGAAGAGCCGAGGTAGAGATAAGTGTCGCCGATTCCAACCGCACCGGCTCCCACCGCGGCGGTGCAACCGTCGCCGGCGCCGAGTATCACCCTGCAGTTCTTCGAGAGCCCGAGTTCGGAGGCTATTTCTGGCCTTATCTTTCCCAGATCGTGAACCGACGGGAGTGTCTGTGGAAGCTTTGACTGATCTATTCCATTGAGGTCGATCAGTCGCTTGGACCACTCGAGCCTATTTATATCGAAGAGGTTCGTCATCACGGCGTCAGAGTAGTCGGTGACCATCTCTCCGGTGAGACGCATGTTTATAAAATCCTTGGCCTGGAGAAACTTGCTAGCCTTTTCGTAAAGGTCCGGCTCGTTCTCCTTGAGCCAGGCGATCTTGTACCCCTGGTAAGTCGGTGAAACTCTCGAACCTGTTATCCTGTAGATCTCTCCTTCATCAATCAAAGCGAGCAGCTTTTGGACCTGTCTGGAGCTTCTAGAATCTGCCCATATCATCGCGCGTCTCAACACTCTTCCAGAGCTGTCTACGGGAACCGCGGCCTGCATCTGGCCGCTTATGCTGAGGGCGACCACATCCGGGGAGTCGATCGAAGCCTTCTTAACGATATTCGCTGTGCTTTTGCAGAAAGCCTTCCACCAGTCTTCGGCGTTCTGCTCGACCATTCCAGGAGCCGGGTAATGGGTATCGTATCCCTCGAAGGAAGAGCAGACGAGTATTCCCTTTTCATTGAAAAGCGTCGCTTTGTCTCCGGTTGTACCAAGATCGTGAGCCAGTAAATACTTCATACATTCTCCCGGCGGGTTATATGGAAACCCATTTTCTATCTTCTATTGATTGCCAGTCGGCATCGAAATTGTCTATCGCTTTAAGAGTGCCGCTGTGAGCGAAGAACTCTCCGTACATGGCAACAGGAAGAGAGATACCGTAAATCGGTAGTTCTGCCATCTTTGAAATCTGCGTCAATGTCTTGAAACTGGCCGCGATCAATTTGGTAGAGTAAGCCCCGTTGGTTATCACTCTCTGCATACTCTCGACAACAGAAAGATCTATACCCAAATTCTCCATGCGACTGGCGTAAGGAGCCACGTAATCGGCTCCTGCCTCGGCGGCCATCAAGACCTGGGGCACCGAGAAGATTCCCGTGATCGTCACCGGGATCTTCAACTTTCCGAACTCTCCAAGTGCCTTTATACCTGTTCTGGAGAAGGGTATTTTCAACTTAATTCTTTCGGGGGCGAGTTTGAAGATCTCGACGCCCTCTTTTATTGTGTCTTCGTATTCCGAAGAGGCACACTGAACGAAGAGCGCTCCTGCGAATCTATCCAGCATTTCTTTGACAACCTCTAAAGGCCTTCTATCGCTCTTTTTGAGGATGCTCGGGTTCGTACTGATTCCCGAAAAGATGCCGAGTTCGAAAAGCCCTGCGATCGCTTCGGTGTTGCCATCATCGATAAAAAGCTTCATAAAAACGCACCTCCTTTGCGAATGACTTGATCTATAAAGGCAGATCGTTGTAGCCGGGATATTTCTCCAAGAACTCTCTATAGATGCCTATGGCGTTGCTGGAACCGAAAATATCGGCTCCGGCGCGAATGAAATTCTCTACATGCGAGAGGTTTTTGACACCTCCGGAAACCTTTATCCCCAGTAAGCCCCTGACAATTCTGTGTATAGTTTCGACATCTTCGATCGCTGTGGCCCTTGAACCGTATCCCGTTCCGGTCTTCACATAATCTACTCCGGGTATTTCGACCAGTATGGAACAGGCCTTCTCGATCTCGGCCGTCGTCAGATAGGAGACTTCTATGATCACTTTGCAAGTTTTATTTCGAAGAAGGCTTGAGAGATGCTCTATCTCCCTCCTGAAATACCCCCAGTCACCCGATTTGATGGCCGAAATGTTGGCCGTGATATCTATATCGGTCATCGACGGCCCAAGCTCCAGCGATTTCTTTATCATATATTCCTTTACATCGGTCGTATCGTACCCGAGCGGAAAGCCCGATCCACATGCTGCGGCAACGGTCGTTCCCGAAACCTTCGCGATCACTCTGTCCATTAGATACCAGGGAACCACAACCGCCCGGAAATCACAGGCCACGCTCTCGTCGATGAATCTATCAACTTCCTCGTAGGTGGCGTTGGCTTTGAGTAACGTGCTGTCGAATCTTTTGGAAAAACCGGTTATCTTCTCCACGGCTACCTCCACAATGTGAAATACAGGGAAAGCCATTCAACACAAGGTTCCAATTTTCGTGAAATATTGAGAGCGGTATCAATATGGCTTTCTAATTTATTATAACCTTTTTTGTTTTAAATGTCTATATTCTCTTTCTATACAGGCATTATTGTAGATATTTGATACTTGACACATCATGCGAAAATAAGATAGAATATCTCCGATACATTGATACCGATATCATTACTAGTATCACAGCTCTTCAAAATTGAGATGTGGTATATCGGTGAAAGGAGGGAGGATGATACCCGTGAGTGCGACACTCGACGATATTGCAAGAGAGACCGGTCTATCCAGAGCCACGGTGGCACGTGTGCTCGGAGGGTACGGACATTCCAGCAAAAAAGCGAGAGACAAGGTTCTTGAAGTAGCCAAAAAGTTGAATTACAAACCGAATTACATCGCAAAGAGCATGGTAACGGGTGAAACGAAGAATATCGGCCTGATAGTCGGCGATATACAGAACCCCTTCTTTTCTACCATCGCCAGAGCCATAAGCGATGTGATCGTACCAGAAGGATACAGCCTTATCGTATCAAGCACCGACGAGAAACTGGAAGTCGAAAAGACTTCGATAGATAAATTTTTCCAGAAACAGGTTGATGGACTGATACTGGCCCCGGTTTCGAGGAGCAACAGCGGCCATCTTCATGAGTTGGTCAAGTCGAAGATTCCAGTAGTTCTCATAGACAGGGTGATAGACGGACTGGATCTCGATATGATCGTTAGTGAAGACGTAGGTGGCGGTCAGGTCGCGACTGAGTACCTTGTCGGTCTGGGTCACCGCAATATCGGTTTTCTTTCCGACAATCTCGATATAAGTACAAACTACGATAGGCTCTCGGGTTATCGGAAGGCACTAAGGGAAAACAACATCCGTGAGAGAGAGTGCTGGATCAAACTCGGAGGCTTCAGGGTAGATGGAGCGTACAAGAGCGGAGTGGCCCTTCTGAGCCAGAACAAAGACCTAACGGCAGTAATAGCCTCTAACAACTACATGGCCGCGGGACTACTTCTGGCAGCCAAGGATATGGGACTCTCGATTCCCCGCGATCTCTCCGTGATAAGTTTCGACGACATTGTCTGGTTCGAACTTACCAAACCTCCGATAACTGCTGTCGCCCAGAACACTGTAGAGATGGGAAGCCTTGCGGCCAGAAGTGTTTTGACGGCTCTTCGAGACCAGAGAAGCGTGAAGGGAATCACCAGACTGCCTACAAAACTTATAGTTCGCGAATCCTGTGCCAAACTTCAAAACTAGGATAGATTTCCATATATAAACGGAGGTGTTCAGATTGACTTTGGATAATTTCCTGGAAAAAGCAAAGAAGAGTGTTCTCTTTACCTCTCCTTCTCTAGAAAAGGACCTGACGGAGTTTCTAGAGGAACATACGGATAGAATCAAAAAATTGGCATCCATGACTCTGGAAAAAGATTTCAAGCAGATCTACTGGGTCGGTAGCGGCAACTCCTGGTGCAACCTTTACTCGGGAGACTACATACTCAACAAAATGACCGATCTTCCCTCGGCTTATTACAAAAGCTACGACTTCATCTGGACCAATCCTGCAAGACTGGGCGAAGACTCGCTGGTTATTCTGGCCTCATTCTCCGGAAACACCGAAGACACGGCTGCGGCGTTGCGGTTCGCCAACGAAAAGGGAGCCACCACCATTTCTTTCACAAGCAAGCCCGATAGTATTCTGGCCAGAGAGGCCGATGAGGCAATTGTATACAACTCGAACGCCCTGTTCATTCTCCCCCTCGCCGGAGCGTTCGTATTCGCTCTCGAAATAGCGAGATTGCAGGGAAGGGACGTATCGAAACTGTTCGAGCAGCTTCAGACTATGCCGCGTCTTCTCGGAAAGATCTACAAGGAAGAGGAAAACAGAGCCGCGAGACTTGCAAGCAAGTACAGAGATTACGATCTCTTCTACGTTCTTTCCAGCGCTTCGGCCTACGCGATCGGTTACAAGTTCGGACTCACAGTCTTCATGGAAAACATGAGAGTGAACGCATCTTTCATGGAAACCTCCGAGTTCAGACACGGTCCGGCCGAAATGCTCGACGGTCACAAGCCGCTGCTTCTCTTCCTCGTAGGGACAGATGAATCTAGAGATATGAGCGAACGCGTTATAAAAATAGCCCAGTCCAACGGTAGCGAGATAATGAGGTTCGATGCGAAGGATTACGGAGATTTCGATCCACTCTTCGCCCCGTTCCTCTTGATGGTTCCACTTCAGTGGTTCGCCGTCTATTCGGCTTATTACAGAGGTATCTTCGATCTAGACGAGAGAGTTCTCATGGGAAGGGGAAAGATGTCCACTGGAAGTCAGATTACCTGGCCATGATACGCTGATGGGAGGAGAGAGCCTATGATTTTTGAAAATGTCCTGGTTGTTGATCCGATAGATGGAGAGTTCGTTGGAAGCGTAGAGACTACCAGAGGAGTGATCTCCGGGGTAAAGAGAAGTATAAAGAACGTCGATTTCGAATATATACTGATGCCGGGATTCGCCGATCCTCACACACACGGCTCGGCCGGTGTAGATGCGCTTTCTATGGATCTAAGGGGACTCAAAAAATGGGAGAGCTTTCTCTATTCTCAGGGTGTCACTTACTTCCTGCCGACAACCATGTCTTCGACTCCCGGAGCAATACTCTCCTCCGCAAAAGTTGTCAGAGAGTACCTCGAAAACAACGGCTCAACATCTGTCGGGGGTATTCACTACGAAGGTCCATACATAAGCGTCAAGAGGAAAGGTGCCCAGAACCCTTCCCTGATAAGGAAGATCGACCTAGGCGAGATTGAGTCCACACTGATAGAAACGGTAAGATTGATCACCATGGCTCCCGAGTTGGAAGGCTTTATCGAGGCCTCGAAGTTGATAACCGATCGAGGGATACCGATCTCTCTGGGCCACACCGATGCATCCTACGAAGATATGAAGCGAGCCTTTGAAGCTGGTTGTACGAGAGTTACACACTTTCCAAACGGTATGAATACGCTTCATCACAGGGAACTCGGGTGTATCGGAGCGGTCTTTTCGATGCCTTTCTCCGTGGANNGATAATCGACGGGGTACACTCCCTCCCCGAGTTCGTGAAGATGGTCTACGACATCAAAGGTCCGGAAAGGATCATGATAGTCACCGATACAATAGACGCGGCCGGAATGCCCGACGGCGAGTATGAACTGGGCGGCTTGAAAGTGATCCTGAAAAACGGCAGACCCACGCTCGAAGATGGAACGATAGCCGCAACGGTCTTGATGTTCAATCAGGCGGTACAGAATTTCAAAAGCTTCACCGGCTGCACTCTGAAGGATCTCGCACGCGTCTCTTCCTACAACTCTCTCCGGTTGTTGGGCATAGAGGACCGGGGCAGAATCGCGGGAGGATATCTCGCCAACCTGGTCTTGCTCGACAGAAATCTGAAAGTTGTAGAGACCGTGTTGAACGGAAAGACAGCATTCAAAGCTTGAAGCGGAAGTCTAGAGACTTCCGCTTTTTGTTTTCTCACAACAGACAATATCCAGAAACCGTGTAGAAGGATATTTTTTTCGTGTAGTGTTTATAGACTTTCGTAAATCCCAAGTAAATTTGTTGATTATTAAGATTGAAGAGTGATTATGTTCGTTTATTCGGGTTTATTGTCAAATATCTTCTTCTTCCTTTCTTTTTATACAACTTCTAAATTTGTACCGGCTACAGCGTTCTGATATAATCAAGATGTTTGTACGTACATTGGTACATACGTATGTACAGAACTACACTAGAAGGAGGGTTTTGCTAATGCGTAAAGTACTCGTACTACTTGCTATGGCCTCGATTCTTCTCGGAGCCACCTTAGGTTTTGCAGTTTACAACATTGCCTTCATAGTCAAGGCAACCGATTCGGATTTCTGGCAGTACACGATAGTTGGAGGTAAGAACGCCGAACACGACCTCCAGGGACTCGCGAAAGTAACCGTCTACGGACCCCCATCGGAAGCCGATATCGATCTTCAGGTTTCTATACTCGAGAACGTAGTCAACACGAAACCCGATGCGATAGTCATCTCTTCCACCAGTTCCGAAGCTCCGTCCCTGATCCTGGATGCCGCCTATAAGCAGGGCATAAAGATCGTCCTTATCGACAATTTCGTTTACGACACAGGTTACAACTCCTTCCTTGCGACCAACAACGCGGTTGGCGGCGCACACGCGGCTGACAAACTGGTCGAGGCACTCAAGGCCAACGGTACCGCCCTCAAGGGCAAGGTAGGACTCATCAGCGCTATGGCCGGTGTTCAGGTTCTGACCGATAGAGACGCCGGTTTCACCAACAGGTTGAAGGAAATCGCACCAGATCTCCAGGTTCTGCCGACTATTTACACCAACAACGATATATCTCGTTCCGCGAATGCCGCTGAAGACCTTCTCATAGCCCATTCCGATCTGGTAGGTTTCTTCGCCGACAACAACCACACCGGTATCGGTGTCGCGAGAGTCATCGAACAGCGCGGTCTTGAAAACAAGATAATGGCAGTCGCTTACGACTCCGATCCTCTGGAAATCGAAGCACTCGATAGCGGCGCCCTTAAGGCCCTCATCGTTCAGGACCCCCACGGTATGGGATACAAGGGAGTTATGTTCGCATTCATGGCGATAAACGGTGAACCGCTTCCAGCCTATCTCGACACCGGAGTTTATGTAATAACCAAGGATATTCTCGAAGATTCGATGATGATCCTAGACCCGTTCTCGAGAAAGAAATATTGATAAATTCACGGTTCTAGCAAGGACTGAATGGGCAGCGCAAGCTGCCCATTTTCAGAATTTTTGGTCACACAATTCCGGAGGTAGTGTATGAAGAAAGATATTTCTTTCAACAGACGATTCGACAACACGTTATTGAAACCCGAGTCAACCTGGGAGGAAATAGTGAGTTTCGTCGATGAGACTGTTTCATATAATTTCAGAAACGTGGTTGTCCCATGGTACGCGATTCCCTCGCTGGTAATCGAGAAAGTTAAAGGCACGGAGGTCGGCATAAACGTAGGTCCCGGAGGCTTTCCCTTCGGCATGGTTCCGACAGAGATGAAGATGAGAGAGATTAAGTACTATCTTTCTCTTGGCGAGACGGTGACCGATTTCGATATAGTGATCAATGTCTCCGCCGTCAAGTCCTGCAACTGGGACTATCTCAAGAGAGAGTTCGTGGTACTGTCTGAACCTGTCAAGAAGGAAAACAGAATCTGCAAGTTTATCATAGAGACGAGCAGACTGACCGAAGAGGAGATAGTTAAGGTTTGTGAACTGCTGGCAGATGTGCCAACGATAGATTTCGTGAAGACCGGCACCGGCTTCGGCCCGAGGGCGACATCCTATCGAGATGTAGAATTGATCAACTCCGTTGTGTCCGGAAAAAAAGAGATAAAGGTATCCGGTGGAGTGAGAACTCTCGAGCAGGTTGAGAAGTTCATGGAGCTTGGCGCGACGGTTTTTGGATCGAGTGCCAGTGTTTCTATACTGAAAGAGTACCGGAAGAAATACGGAACCTAAAGGAGAGCGATCACATGCCAGAAGCAAGAACCGTTTTAGAGCTTGAGAACATCTACAAGACGTTCCCCGCTGTGAAGGCGCTCGATAACGTAAGCATGTCGGTAAAGAGCGGGGAAGTAAGGGGTCTTGTCGGAGAAAACGGAGCCGGTAAGTCAACTCTTATAAAGATAATTACGGGCGCTTACACCAAAGACTCCGGATCGATGCTTTTTGAAGGAAACGATATCGGTAGAAACTCTCCGCTCATTTCCAAAGGCCTCGGGATCTACGCGGTTTATCAGGATGTCATGGTTACACCCGACCTCACAGTCGCAGAGAACTTCTTTCTCGGCCACCAGCCTAGAATAGGTCCTTTCATTAACTGGAAGAAGATGTACAGAGAGTCCGAGGAGTTTCTAGATGAAATTGGTCTGGAAATCAATGTCCACAAAAACATAAAGGAACTCAGTATCGCAGAGAGCGAGATGGTAGCCATCTGCAAGGCTCTCTGGCAGAAACCGAAACTGGTCATTTTCGACGAACCTACGGCCGTTCTCACCAGGAGCGAGACGAAGATACTCTTCAAAATAATCGAGGATCTGAAGAAGCGTGGAACAGCTATCATATACATCTCGCACAACCTGGAAGAGGTTTTCGAAGTCTGTGAAACCGTCTCCGTACTCAAGGATGGAGCGACGGTCGGTACTTACACAACCGAAGAACTTGGAAACGTGGACAGACTGATTCCTCTCATGGTCGGAAGATCTATAGAGGAAATGTACCATAAAACGGCTACCGAAACCGGGCAGGAGTTGTTGAGAGTTGAAAACCTCTCGGGAAACAGGTTCGAGAATATCTCTTTCAGCGTAAAATCCGGAGAGGTGGTCGGACTGTTCGGGCTGGTCGGGGCTGGAAGAACCGAAATCGCCAGGGCGATTTTTGGAGTCGACCATTTCGTTGAGGGCAAGATAGTGGTCAAAGGTAGCGAGGCCGCAATCAAGAAACCGAAAGACGCCTTAGACAACGGAATAGGCTATCTGCCCGAGGACCGGAGGAAGCAGGGTATATTCCTTCAACAGGATATCGACTTCAATCTGAATATCATAAACTTCGACAAAGCCATGCGTGCCGGTATAATAAATTACGGCAAAGCGCATGCCCAGACCAGAGATTATGTCGAAAAGCTTTCGATAAAGATCGGCAGTATCTATCAGCCCATCTCCCAGCTGAGCGGTGGGAACCAGCAGAAAGTTATCATCGCCAGATGGCTCTGCAAAAATCCCGACGTACTGATATTCGACGAGCCGACTGTCGGTATTGACGTGGGAACCAAGTCGGAAATCTACCGCCTCTTTGGAGATATATTGAACAGCGGCAAAGGGATAATTCTGATTTCCTCGTACCTTCCCGAGCTCATGGGAGTATCCGACAGGATATATGTTATCTCCAACGGAAAGATGGCCGCCGAGGTTCAGAAGAAGGACTTTTCGGAAGAGTATCTCTTAACGCTCGCGATGAAGAATCTAGTTTCGAAGGAAAAGATAAAGGAGGCAGTTTGAAATGGCTGGGAAGAGGGAAAGAAAAGCATTTGCGGAAAGAAACCTGTTGATTATTCTCGTTGTGATGTGGGTCTTTCTGGCCATCGCAACAAAGGGAAACTTCTCCTCGTGGGCCAATATCACCAACTTGATAAGGCAGTCCTCTATAAACGGAGTTGTGGCCATTGGAATGACTTTGATCATCATAACCGGCGGCATAGATCTGTCGGTGGGCTCTATCGTTGGCCTGTCGGGAATGATTTACGCCATCATGACCTCTACCAGAGGAGACTTCAAACTTTCCTCTTTCTGGGGAATAATCATAGCCCTTGCCGTGGGCGCGCTGGTGGGTCTGATCAATGCGGTTGCCATTCATGATGGTAAAGTCCCGGCTTTCATTGCGACACTGGGAATGATGACGCTGGTCAGGGGTATCGTAATGTACGTCTCCAGCGGCAGGATGGTTACGGGAGTCCCGACAGAATACAGACAGTTCGCAGTAGATGAATTCCTGGGTATCCCAGCTCTCGCCTGGACCTGGATAATACTGGCTTTAGTCATGATATTCGTCCTAAAATACACCAAGTTTGGCCGCAACCTTTACGCGATCGGCAGCAACGAGGAGGCTGCGAGACTTTCCGGTATCAATATCAGATTCAACATGTACGCATTTTACATTGTAGCCGCCCTTTTCAGCGGCGTCGCGGGATTGATGCTCGGGACTAGAATGGCCGCCGGGGTGCCAACGGGAGGACAGGGCTACGAGCTCGACGCCATAGCCTCGGTCGTTATCGGTGGAGCCAGCCTTAGCGGGGGCGTCGGCACGATACTCGGAACGGCTCTCGGCGCACTCATCATCCAGACTATAAGGAACGGCGGAAACCTGCTCGGTGTCGATCCGTTCATAATGCAGATCATAATAGGTGCGATAATCATTCTGGCCGTCTTCTTCGATCAATTCATAAAGAGCAGGAAGAAGGGAGAGGGCCTGAAAAAACTCTTCAAGAGGGCGTGATTGATGATGAAGATAAGCAAATTCTTTCATGTTGCCATCGAAGTTCCAGATCTAGACAAGGCAATCGAATTCTACACAGGACTGCTCAGCCTGAGTCTGATCAACCGTGAAAAGCTGCCGGAAAAGAAGCTGGAAGTGGCTTTCGTTGCTGGAGAAGGTTGCGAGATCGAGCTGATGTGTTACGAAGACAGTAAAGACAGACAGTTCGCTCCAGAGAATCAGTCGCATTTTCAGCACCTCTCTTTTCTTGTCAACAACATAGACACGGCGATGACCTACCTTAAGGAAAAGGGAATTGAGCTCGAATCGGAAGAACCGATACCGGTCTTCAACGGGAGGGTATGTTACAACACTTTCAAAGGCCCCGGCGGAGAACTTCTGGAGATCGCGCAGATAATGAAAAGATAATCCGTATCCTGGATAGTCTGGAGGATTTGTATGAACAGAGTTACCGTTTTTGGAAGCTACGTAATGGATCTGACCACACTCTCTCCACACATTCCGGTGGTTGGAGAGACAGTCTTCTCCGGCCCTTTCAAGATGGGTCCGGGCGGTAAAGGCTTCAATCAGGCCGTGGCGGCTAGAAAGTCCGGTTCCCAGGTACAGTTCATGACGAAAATAGGAAGAGATCTTTTCGCTCCCTTCGTCAGGGAAGCCTTCGATAGATTCGATATATCCAGAGATAATCTCCTCGAGTCTGTCGAATCCGGCACCGGAGTCGCTCTGATCATAGTGGACCGGAACAACGGAAACAACGCCATCGCAGTCGCTCCCGAAGCCTGCAACGAACTGAGCGTTGAGGATGTGAGGGAACGGAAAGAGATATTCGAAAGCTGTGATGTCTTTTTAACACAGTTCGAGGCTAATCTTGAAGCTACCTACGAAGCTATAAAGATCGCCAAAGGCTCGGGCGCGAAAGTACTGTTAAACCCTGCGCCGGTTAAGGAATTCGACCACGCGATTCTAAAATACGTAGATGTAATCATGCCCAACGAAATCGAGGCCAGTTTGATGACCGACATCCCTCTGGATGGGCTCGATTCGATAAAAGATATCGCCCGGGAACTGGGGAAGCATGTGGAGACGGTGGTGTTGACACTCGGGGGAAAAGGTGTTTACTGCCCTTCTGTCAGCGATGATCTGATCCCGGCATGCAAGGTTGCAACCATCGACACCACGGGCGCCGGCGACGCTTTTGCCGGTATCTTCGCCTCTTACATGTCCAGGGGTATATCTATAGCCGGGGCGATAGATTACGCAAGAGTCGGCGCGGCCATTTCGACTACCAGGTTCGGCACTTCGCCCTCCATGCCGGAAAAAGAGGAAATAGAAGCACTCCTGAGTGAAATCAAGGGAGGTGCTTCCATATGAATTACGTTATCGCCTACGATTTAGGTACTACCGGTAACAAGGCGACGCTGTACAGTATAGACGGAAAGCTTCAGGCAAGCGCTTTTTCCTCTTACAGGACTTTTTATCCCGGACCCAACCAGGTTGAACAGGACCCCGAGGAGTGGTGGGAGTCAGTAAAGATAACGACATCGGAGCTTTTATCGAAAGCCGGTGTCGATACGCAGGAGATCAAAGCGGTCAGCTTCAGCGGCCAGATGATGGGAGCTATTCCCGTCGATCGGAACGGAAAAACCCTGAGAAGGGCAATAATCTGGGCCGATCAACGCAGTGTGGAACAGGCCGCCAGGTTGGAAAAGTTGGGCAACGATACTGTGTACAGATTGACCGGCTCACGAATCACACCGACTTATTCCGGTCCGAAGATCGCCTGGATCAGAGACAACGAACCGGAAACGTACAGGAGGGCACATAAGTTTCTCCAGGCCAAGGACTACATTATCTCCAGATTCACCGGCGAGTTCGGTACCGATCCGACGGACGCTTCGATGACCCTGCTGTTCGATATAAAGAACTGGAAATGGTCGGAACGACTTGCAGACACGCTGGGACTTGACCTTGAGAAGCTTCCCGAAGTCTTCCCCTCGACCTCTGTAGTATCTACGGTTTTGCCCGTCGTGGCGAGGGAACTGGGGCTCTCCGAAAAGACGCTGGTTATAAGGGGTGGCGGCGACGGAGCCTGCGCCTGTCTGGGGGCCGGTGTTGTAAGTCCCGACGAGGCCTATCTCTATCTCGGCTCCTCGAGCTGGATAAGCACTTGCTCAAGAGAACCGGTTTTCGACGAGAAGTCGAGAACCTTCAATTTCGCCTACCCGATAGAGGGATACTACTGTCCCTGCGGCACAATGCAGGCCGGAGGTGCATCTTACCACTGGGCCAAGGACGCTCTCTGCAGGCTCGAAGAAGAGAAGGGAAGGTCTCTCGGCCTCAGCGCCTTCACTTTGATGGACGATCTGGTGGACGGTACTAAACCGGGAGCCGGAAACCTGATCTTTTTGCCATACCTCCTCGGCGAACGTAGCCCTCGCTGGAACATAAACGCCAGGGGAGCCTTCATAGGGCTTTCTTCAACACACAGGAAACCCGATATGCTGAGGGCCGTCATGGAAGGGGTTACTTTCAACCTGAAGATAATCCTGGATATACTGGAAAAGGACGGAAAGTTTGATAAAATAAGGTTGATAGGCGGTGGAGCCAAAGGACGGAACTGGAAACAGATCGTCGCCGATATCTTTGGTAAAACAGTTACTATCCCGGAGTATTTGGAAGAAGCAACTTCAATGGGTGCAGCGATCATAGGAGCCGTCGGCACTGGAGAAATGACGCTGAAAGAAGCATCCACTTTCGTCAAGGATGTGCAGTTCATCTCGCCGAGAATGGAAGTTCACGAGAAATATCTGAGGCTCTTTGAAGTGTTCGATAAAGCATACATGTCTCTTCTCGAAGTCTATGAGGACCTTGCGGAGATGTGATTCAAGTTTGATATATCGGATCTTCATCTCTTGAAGCGACACCGAAAGAAAGAAGGGATTTCATCATGCTGTTTAACTCGGATAGAAGAATAGTACTGGATAGAGCCAGCCCGGTTCCGCTTTATTACCAGATATACAGGATAATCTCCGACTACATGAAGGAGCCGGGCGTTGTCGGCAGGAAACTTCCGACCGAAGAAGCGATGATGAAAGTCTTCGATGTAAGCAGGGCAACTATCAGGAGAGCGCTCCAGGCTCTGGAAAGCAGCGGTCAGATAGCCAGAAGACGCGGAAGGGGCACGATAGTTACCAATAACGCTTCGCAGGAGCATCTTACCACTATAAGAAGTTTTACTGAGCAGATGAGGCTCGAGAACCATGTGCCCATAACGCAGGTTGTGGATGTTCGAAAGGTTCTGGCCGATTCGGAACTGGCCAAACGCCTTGGCGTTACCGAGGGCGAGGAGCTGCTTCAGGTAACCAGATTGAGGGGCAATGAATCTTACTTTCCTCTTGCGCTTTTCATTTCTTATCTCACCCCCGGGAGCAGATTGACAGGCGAGGAAAACTTCGAAGGATCTCTGTACGAACTCATGAGGTCGAAGGGCTCGCCCGTCGTCGATGGAGACGCAATAATAGAGGGAAGGCTGGCCGAAGGCAAGATTGCGGAACTTTTGAAAGTGGAGAACGGTGCCCCGATACTCTATTACGAAAGGCTGGGTTCGACGATAAACAACGAGCCGGTCGAGCTTGTACAGTGCTGGTACGAAGCGAGGCACTACAAATTCCGGATCCATCTTTCAACCGGAAAATGAAGGGAGACAAATAATGAAGAAAAATGGAATATTGAATAAGGAAATCTGCAATTTAATAGGTTCGATGGGACACACAGATCTCATGGTTATCTCCGATTCCGGTCTTCCCATAGCTTCGGACAGATACCGGATCGATGTGAGTATAATCGGCGGCAAACCCGGTATCTTCAATGTTTTAGAGCCTGTTCTGGAGGAACTGGAAATAGAGAAAGTGATCTTCTCGCAAGAGATGAAAACCGTCAGTCCCAAGACTCTAGAAGAGACCATCAAGAGATTGCCCGAAGGTATAGAGATCGAATTCGTTCCACACACGAAGTTCAAAGAACTTACCAACACACAGTCCAAGGGAGTAATAAGAACGGGCGAGCAGATCCCTTACTCGAGCGTGATACTGGTCGCCGGGGTAACTTACTGAGTCATGCTTTTACAGCTGGCAAACGACAGTCATATAAGGAGCGATTTCTTCACTCTGGCCATTAAAGTCGCTTCTCACGTAGATATCATAGAGGTAGGCACCCCGGCGCTTTTGGCACACGGGATGGAACTGGTCAGAGAAACGAAAGCGGCTTTCCCCGGGCACAAAGTGCTGGCGGACGCCAAGATCGTCGATGGTGGATATCTAGAAGCCGCGATGGCTTTCCAAAGCGGCGCGGATATCGTTACAGTTCTGGCCTTTGCACCCGTCAAGACTATCCAGGAGACCGTCAAGGCCGCCGAAGAGTTCGGCGGACAGATAATGCTCGACACACTCGCAATCGAATCGATCGAGGAGTTCGCCTCGAAGGTGGCTCCGTTCTCGCCGGATTACGTCTGTCTTCACACTTCGGCCGATCTGAGCGATGTCGGTGAAGACTCGCATTTGACCGGTTACGCCGAAAAGATGGGCACACTCAGAAGGATCCTTCCACACACCATGATAGCCGTTGCAGGTGGGATCTCCCTGGATAATCTCCCGGTTCTACTTTCGCTGAGACCGGATGTCGTAATAGCCGGACGGTCAATATCGAGGGCCGAAAATCCCGTGGAAGCGGCGGCCACCATGAAAAAGAGAATGGCGGGATCGATATGAATTTAAAAGAAACCTTAGAAAAGGTGCTAGATGAGATTAGCTCGATCCTCTCTGGAGTAACGGACGAATCAGTTGAATCACTAGCTCTAAAAATACTCGGGGCCGAAAGGATCTTTCTCTTCGCCATGGGCAGATCGGGATTGGCCATAAAGGCCTTCGCCATGAGATTGATGCACCTCGGTCTGAAGGTCCACGTGGTGGGGGAGATCTCCACTCCCTCCATAGGCGAGGGTGATCTGCTCATAGTGGGTACGGGCTCGGGCGAGACTCCTTCGGTGGTTCTTAACTGTAGAAAGGCCCGGGAGCTGGGAGCCGAAATAGCGGCCATCACCGCCAGCATAGAGTCTTCGGTGGGTCGCCTAAGCGGTCTTGTCATCATTATACCGACAAAGACGCTGAAGGTCCCCGGGAGAGAGGGTATCTCTTCGATACAGCCAATGGGCAATCTTTTTGAGCAGTCGCTTCTCATCCTCACCGACATAGTAGTGATGAGACTCATGGAAAAGCTCGGCATGGATTCGAAAGAAATGTTCAAGAACCACGCCAACCTTGAATAAGGAGGTAGCGAAATTGAAATACAGAAAAGTGAAAAAGATAGAAGAGAAATTATCGACCCTCGGTTACGGTTGCTGGGGTATTTCCGGCCCATCTTTCTGGGATGGAACAACCGACGATGATTCGATCAAGACGATACGCAAAGCCGTGGGCGAGGGCATAAACTTCTTCGATGTGGCCCCGGTTTACGGATTCGGTCACGCCGAAGAGGTTCTTGGAAAGGCCATCAAGGGTATGAGGAACGATATCTTCATCGCGACCAAGTGTGGCCTCGTCTGGGATCAACAGAACAGGATAAGTAACTGCCTGAAGCCGGAAAGTATCAGGCGCGAGATAGAGGCCAGCCTGAGGAGACTCCAAACTGACCGCGTGGATCTTTACCAGCTTCACTGGCCCGATCCCCGGGTCGATATAGAAGAGACGATGGATGCGGTCAATGAACTTAAAAAGGCCGGTATGATAAGGTACATAGGCCTGTCGAACTTCTCCCTGTCCCTTGCAGAAAGGGCGATGAAAGTCTCGGATATCGCCAGTATGCAGGGACTGTACAACATGCTCGAAAGGAACCCCAAAAGTTACCACAACATACCTCTCGAATACGCGGTGGAAAAAGAGGTCCTTCCATTCGTAAAAGAAAACGGGATGGCCTTTTTACCTTATAGTCCGCTCTTTCAGGGACTCCTGACCGGGACTTTCGATCTGGAGCGGGAAAACTTCAGTTCGAGCGACGTGAGATCGGCCAACCCCAAATTGAGCGGCCCGGATTTCGAGAAGTATTATTCAGTAGTGAAGGAACTCAACGCAATTTCCGGGGAGATCGGTAAGCCTCTGAGTCAGATCGCCATCAACTGGCTGCTCTACCACAAAGAAGTTACCTCGATCATTGCCGGCGCGCAGAACATAGCCCAGCTCGAGCAGAACCTCGGGGCCGTTGAATGGGAGATCGACGACGGGCTTTACGGCAGGATCGAGACGCTGGTAAAGAACTCGGGAATTGATCTGTGAGGTGTCAAATGAAAGCCGCCTATGTGAAAGCTCCCTTCCAGTTTCAGATAAGAGAAGTCGAACTCCCCGAACCGGGGCCGAATGACGTTCTGCTTTCGATAAAGGCTTCCGGAATCTGCGGGACCGACCTCCATATAGCCCGAACTGAGGCCAGGGACTGGCAGCCCTTCGGCCACGAGATCGTCGGCTTGGTCGAAAAGATAGGTTCCAACGTCGGAAATGTTTCGCTTGGCGATAAAGTGGTGGTCGAGAGCGGTTCTTTTTGCGGTAAGTGCGCCGACTGCAGAAACGGTCGCGTAGATCTCTGCCACGACAGAACACCGAACGTTTTCAGCAGGGTCGAGAGCGATGGTTTCGCTATGGGTTTCGCCGAGAAGATAATAGTCGACAGTCAAAATGTCGTCCCCTTCGAGGGAGTTTCTTTCCAGGAGGCCTCTCTCGTAGAACCGATGGGAGTCGCTCTGGATTTGAGCTATACGGTTAAGCCCGAACTGAACGACGATGTGCTGGTCGTCGGTCTTGGACCGATCGGCCTGATGGCTACTCAGATCGCGAAGGCCATGGGCGCCAGACACGTCTTCGCAGCCAACCACTCTCGTTCCAAAATCAGGATCGATGTCGCCAGGCAGCTCGGAGTGGACGACGTGATAGAGGTGGATAAAACGCCCATAAGTTCGTACAAATTCCCCCGCGGCGGGGTGGACAAGGCACTTGTGACAGCCCCTCCGTACGTTATACCCGAAGTGCTGGGAGTCATGAACTATGGAGGTGTCGTTGGGTTCATCGGTATCGATTACGGCGAGGGCCGATTCATAACTTTCGACGCCAACACCTTCCATTTCAACAAACTCCAGCTCAGAGCCTCGCACGCCGTGCCCGCCCTTTACTTCCCCGCCTGTCTAGATATGATCAAGAGTGGCGCGGTGAACGTGAAGCCCCTGATCACCGACACTTTCACACTCGAAGATATAGAGAGGATGATGAAGAGGGCCGAAAAGGAAAAGGACAGAGTAATCAAAGCAGTTATGATCGGCTGATATTAACAAAAAAAGTGGCTGCCTCCCGCAGTACCCGTCTTTTGAAAAGTATGGAAGACAGGTGCCCTGAGGGCAGCCACTTAACTTTGCAATCGGGTATCGCTCGCGATAGTTCAAGGGTCGATTTCCTGGGAATGAAGATGTCAAACAGTGCACCGGTGAGCAGTGTGGGGCATCTCACGAACCTGGCATAAGTGAGAGGATCGTATTCAAGGCAAGATATGGGGGCGCTCCCCAGCCCCACTTCGGGACCCTCGAGAGAAGCGGCGTAGTCGTGAAAGAGTTTTCCGTGCATTTCCAGGCACTTATCTCTGTTGCAGGAACCATCCTCTTCGTATTTAACTCTCATGACTCCCGTAACGAAGCTCTTCCAGGTTATGTGATAAAAATTTCCTCCCGTAACCGTCAGTGAAAGCCCGGAGATGCCTCCGTCGATAGCGGCCGTTATCACGGCGATGAACCCCCCGAAACTGTAACCCATAAGGTAATACGGGGGAGGACAGGTCGCTCTTAGATACTCCAGACAGGTCAGGGCATCCACCACGGCGTTCTCGAATCTGTCGCGCAGTACGTCGGTGCGGGGATCAAGAAACAACTGGCCCGACCTGTATCCGGCCGGTGTTCTCTCGAAATGGTAAGGCAGGATCATCATCACACCCGAAAGGCCGTATCTGCCGAAATTCTCGGGAAACCAGCGCAGGTACTCGAGATTCCTATCTCCCCTGCCATGAAGAAAGAGAACGGTTCCCTTCTCGCCTTCTCTGTTTATATAAAGAGGGATTTGAATGTTCTCACGAAAGTCGCACGGGAAGTTTGACCTAAGGACGACACGTTCGTTTCTTCCCGAACGGGCTTTCTCGACAATCGAAGGCTCTCTGGAATAACGTTTGGCGAAAATCTCTTTTTTGATTCTATATCACCTCAATTAATTATATAATAGTGCGATAAGCTAACCGTGCTTTGTTAGGAGGCCGATATGAACACTCTCGCGGTTGTAATTGCCATCGTCGTTCTTATTGTATCGCTGAGGCTTTTCAAAGACATTTCTCTGTCTCTGCTCTTTTCGGTTCTCGCCATAGGGTTGATACTCCTGATCCATCCGGGTAATTATCTCCAGGCCTTCACCACAGAGATAATTGATTGGAACTTCTGGAAGGTAATCATCACCGTCTTTTCTATTTACCTACTTGGCGAGACTATGGACAAGAGCGGGAATTCGACCAGGTTCGTGAGAGCCGTCGAAAAACTCTTTCCAGAACCCAGGGTTTCGATATCGTTGATGCCTGCAATCATCGGTTTACTCCCCATGCCCGGAGGCGCGATGTTCTCGGCACCCATGGTGAGAGATCTCGCCAGGAGCGATTCCTCTATCACCGACGAAGATGCGATGGTTTTCAACTACTGGTTCAGACACGCCATGGAATTCTTCTGGCCGCTCTATCCCGCTCTGGTCATAGCGGCCGGTATATCGGCAACCAGTATAAACAAGCTGGTTATCTGGCTTCTTCCGGTGGGCCTTGTCGCGCTCGTGAGCGGCTACCTTCTGATGATAAGGAGACCCATAAGAATCAGGTACAGCAATTACGCTATCAAAGAGCTCCTGATAAGCGCCTGGCCTATTATCGCGGTTATCGTTCTGGTAATACTGAACCAGCCGGGCTGGCTGGCGGTTATGGGAACGGCCCTGATATATCTGTTGCTGAACAAGAACAAGAAAAAGGTTATAGTCGCTGCGCTCAAATACAAGACCTTTATACTTCTTTTAACGGTCTTTTTTTACAAGAATCTGGTCGATATTGCAGGGATACCGCAGGCGATGGGCAATGAATTGATAGCCTGGTCGATACCCCCCATCACTCTGGTGATTCTGTTGCCGTTTCTCATGGGTTTCATGACTGGCGTCACACAGGCCGGTGTCGGCTTGAGTCTCCCTCTCATACTCAGTATGGGTAACGGTTATGGTACACTCTCTACTGTTATACTGGCGTACACGTTCGCGGTCGTGGGGGTCCTGGTCTCTCCCGTCCATCTTTGCACCGTGCTCACTGTGGAATACTTCAAAACTGAATACACTAGAGTCATGAAGAGGATATCCGTGGTCACGCTCCTCTCAATTGCGGCAAGCATAGTGGTTTTCCTGCTACCCAAATCAACTTGACATTAACACATAGGGAGACCGCCACGGGGTATACTTCTACTTACTGATCTCGATTGGAGGTGAGAAGGAATTGAAAGATTACTCCGTTGTCCTTACCAATGTCACAAAGATATTCGACAATGAATTCACCGCTGTGGACAACGTTTCTTTGAAAATAGAACAGGGCGAGTTTTTTTCTCTTCTGGGACCCTCTGGTTGTGGCAAGACTACCATCCTCAGGATGATAGCCGGCTTCGAAGATCCAACTTCCGGCAACATAACTCTGAACGGTAAAAATATTATCGGTACACCTCCAAATGAAAGGGAAGGGAACACGGTTTTCCAAAACTACGCTCTCTTTCCCCATCTGAGCGTCTTCGAAAATATAGCTTTCAGTCTCAGGTTGAGAAAGGAGAAAGAGGGAGAGATCCGGCGGAAGGTCATGAACATGATCGATTTGACTAAGCTGAATGGCCACGTCGATAAGATGCCCTCGCAGCTTTCAGGAGGACAGAAGCAGAGGGTGGCGATCGCCAGAGCGCTTGTGGGAAAGCCCACCGTGCTTCTTCTGGACGAACCGCTGGCGGCGCTGGACGCCAAACTGAGACAGCATATGCTCGTCGAGCTCGACACGATCCACGACGAAGTGGGAATAACCTTCATCTATGTAACTCACGATCAAAGCGAGGCTATGTCGATATCCGATCACGTGGCGGTGATGAACGAAGGCGAAATTATTCAGTACGGAACGCCCTTCGAAGTCTATGAGAGTCCGGTCAATGCCTTCGTCGCCAATTTTATTGGAGAAACCAATTTCTTCACCGGAACCGTCGAAAAGGTAGAAGAGGAATACTTCATGCTCGACACAGGCCGGTTCGGAAAGATCTGGTTTTACAAAGATATGGAAGTCAAGATCGGTCAAGAGATACAGGTTTCGCTACGTCCGGAAAAAGTCAAAGTGACTAAAGAAAAGCCCATCGCCCCGCAAGGTGTCAAGATAAATATACTCGAAGGAATCGTAGATGAGACTATATATCTCGGAAGTCAGACCAAGTACACCGTAGCGGTGGGCGATCATTATCTACAGGCCTTCAAGCAACACGTGAGATATTTGCTGGACGAGGTGATAATTACCTGGAAGGACCGCGTGTACGTCTGGTGGTTCGCCGACGACAGTTACGTCCTGCGCGAACCTGGTGGTGTCCCCGTTGAAGAGTAAGAGAGATTTCACGGGTTTTCTGGTTTCGATGCCCGGGATACTCTGGCTGACCGTCTTTTTCCTGATCCCGTACATCATAATCATAATCTACAGCTTTCTGACATCGGGAATCTACGGCGGCGTGGAACTTCCGTTCACTCTCGAGGCCTACTCGAAGATGCTGATCAACGCCGGTTACTGGCAGATACTCTGGAGAACCGTCTGGATATCCATGATCGCTACGTTGATCTGCGTGGGGCTTGGTCTTCCGGCAGCTTATTTCATTGCCACGTCAAAACACAGAAATATGTTTCTCACTCTAGTCATCATACCCTTCTGGACGAATTTTCTGGTCAGAATTTTCGGCTGGATGGTCATACTGGGAAGGAATGGCGTGATCAACTCCTTTTTACAGCTACTTGGCCTGAAAGAGCCCTTGAATCTTATGTATACACCCGGGGCCGTGATACTGGTGATCGTGTACATGTACCTTCCGTACATGATACTTCCGCTTTACAGCGCGATAGAGAAATTCGATTTCAGACTCATAGAAGCGGCCATGGACCTGGGAGCTAAAAGAACCCAGGCCATCTGGAAAGTCCTCATACCTTCGATTAGAGGTGGAATAGGAGCTGGAGTCATACTGGTTTTCATACCGGCTCTCGGTTCGTACGCCATCCCCGATCTGGTGGGAGGCGCCGACGGGGCGATGCTTGGAAATCTAATCGCCAGGCAGTTGACGGTTGCCCGCAACTGGCCGTCGTCATCGGCGATATCGATGATCTTTCTTCTTATCTCGACGCTCGGACTACTGGTTTATCTCAGAATCAACAAAGTACAGAGCAAGAGAAGGGTCCAGGTGGGCGAAACCTATATGAAAGAGGAGGAAGACTGATGGAAACCAAAAAGGTCATAGGCAAGCGAAGATTTTCTATGACGATCACAACGACAGTTTTCGCTTTCCTCTATCTCCCGATCCTCGCCCTGGTCGTTCTTTCCTTCAACAGTGCGAGACAGGGCGTAGCCTGGACGGGCTTCACCCTGAAGTGGTACGCGGAACTCTTCCGGCAATCGGATATTTGGGCGGCATTCTTAAACACGATCATAATCGCCGTCACCTCCTCGGTCGCGGCTACAGCGATCGGCACCTTCGCAGCATTGGCGCTCTACTGGTACCAGTCGCGTCTCAAGAGCTATCTCGGAATTCTCGTTTATACACCCCTGATAATTCCCGATATCTTGATGGGTGTATCCATGCTGGTTTTCTTTGTGGCCGTGGGGTTACCTCTAGGTCTGTTCACAATATTTCTGGCCCATGTGACGTTCTGTGTATCGTATGTCACCGTGACGGTAATGACGAGACTCGAAGACTTCGACTACTCTGTGGTCGAGGCTGCGAGGGATCTGGGAGCTCGCAGCCGCCAGGTCTTTACAAAAGTGGTTGCACCGATAATTATGCCTGGAATCATGGCNNCCGTTGAGGATATTTTCGATGATTAAATTCGGAGTCTCTCCGGTGATAAACGCTCTTTCGACCCTGCTCCTGATAGGAACGCTTTTCGTCTCCTTTTTCGGGAGCAAGTTCAGAAAACTAATCTTTTAGGAGGTGGGAACGTAGATGAAAAGAGCTGCGATCTTTCTTTTCCTGGTTTTACTGGCCGTACTTTCTCTGGGTAAGGGCAATCTGATCCTTTACGGCTGGTCGGATTACATTCCCGAAGAGGTAATAGAGAATTTCTCGAAGGAATACGATGTAAGAGTGACATACGACACTTACGATTCCAACGAAACGATGTTCGCCAAACTCAAAGCCGGGGCGAGGGGTTACGACCTGGCGATGCCCTCGGCCGACTACACAAGTATCATGATCAAAGAGAATATGCTGTTGAAGATCGATATATCGAAAATCGACAACCTGGTCAACATCGATCCCGACATAATCGCGCAGATGTACTACGATCCGAACAACGAGTACAGCATACCTTACATGGTCGGCACGACCGGAATAGCCGTCAACACCCTCTACCTCAAGGACTACCCGAAATCATGGGAGATCTTCCAGATACCTCAATTGAGGGGCAAGATGACTCTTCTGGACGATATGAGAGAGGTCTTCGGTGCCGCGTTGAAATACCTTGGGTATTCCGTTAATACGACCGACGAGACTCAGCTCAGAGAAGCGAAGAATCTCATTCTGGAATGGAAGAAGAACATAGCCAAATTCGACAACGAACTCTTCGCCAAAGGGGTTATTTCCGGAGAGTTCTGGGTGGTTCAAGGATACGGCGAGAACATATTCTATGAGGCTACCGAAGAGGAGCTCGAAAATATCGACTTTTTCATCCCTCAAGAGGGGAGCACCATGTGGATAGACAGCTTTGTAATCCTCAAAGGTGCAAGGAACATAGACAACGCGCACCTGTTCATAAACTATATACTAAGGCCCGAAGTGTCGGCGAAGATCTCCGATTATCTCCTTCTCCCCTCTCCAAACGTACCGGCCAGAGAACTGATGGAAGAGGAACCGGTTTACACTGCCCAGGAAATGGAAAACACCGAGCTGATCAAGGACCTTGGAAGGGATTTGAGGCTGTACAACGACCTCTGGAACGAGATAAGGTTCGGCCTCTGAGTTCGAACAGCCAAATAAAATCGAATAGAAAAAGATAAGACCGGGAGAGACTCCCGGTCTTCGTAACTCAGGGGTAATCGTGCTGCTGACAATCGCTTTGCATTTCAAAGGGGTTGTGCCTGTGGTTTCTCTGGTCTCTGATTATGAGACTTGACCCCCCAAAAAAAGGTTCATTGTTCAATTGTTTCTTCGACGGCTTTTAAGTCCTCCGGGGTATTCACTCCGAGAAACTCCTTTTCGTCTTTTGTCACAAAGCCGCATATATTCTTGTTGTCAGCGATTGCCAGCGATACTATGTCGGCTATGTAAATTTCTCCTGTACTTTCGTTCGGAGATAACTTTTCTATATACGCCTCCACCACGGACTTCTTCAGAACTATCGGACCGATGTAGAACTCCCAGGGCGGATCGAAATCGGGAACCTTCTTCTCCTGGAAAGCTATCACTCTGCCACTCCCGTCTCTTTCGACCAGAGCATAGGGGTATTTCTTCTCCGCAATTCCGGAAAGGAAAGTGATATCGCAGTTTCTCTCAGTGTGCAGCGAGACCAAGGATTTCAAAGAATCTCTCGAGATAAGCACCAGGTCGGCATACATAACCAGGATGTCCTCACTATCCTCTATCAATTTCAGAGTCCGGGCAAGCGCATCGGCCGTTCCCTTCGGAATGCTCTGGTAAGCGAAAGTAACGGGAACTTTCAGCCAGGAAAGGAAATCTCCTTCGAAATCGGGATTAATAACTACTACTGCCTTGCGGTTTTCCGTGGCATAGAAAGCCTTCTCAATAACGTGTTCGATCATAGTTTTGCCCTTGATCTTCACTAGCGGTTTCGGCACGGAGGATCTCAGGCGTTTTCCCTGTCCGGCGGCAAGAACAACCGTTATCAATTGAAACACCTCTTTCTGCACATCCTTATCCAGAATGATAACACGTTCGAAAGACAGAAAAGGTGAAATTGACTCGTACTTCTTTGGTTAAGGACCACGAGAAGAGAGAGAAGAGGGAGAGAAGAGAGAGAGAAGAGAGAGGGAAAGAGAGAGAGAAAGAGGGCGAGACGCCTTCTCGTGAGCGAAGCGAACTCTCGACGCTCTTTCTCGTGTTTTTCACTCTCACCCACAACCTCTCCTAGAAAGCTGTCTGGTCGCCGTAAGCAACTGATGATCTCGAAGCGATATGGGCAAGGAACCCCTGAGTTGCCAGCGATGAGTTGAACCGTTTCCCGGTAGTAATAAATTTGATTTCTTCCAAATCTCCGGCAAAAATATATCAAGTGTTAAAATCTGTATAGGTTCACACGGCTTCTTAATGAGGGGATTATCTTGAGGTCGAGACTAACGCCGTTTTTGATAGCCGTTGGCAGCACCCTATTCATGCTGGTTGTAATACTGATGATGGTGGAGAACAGGGCGATCAAAACGGAGAAACAGCTCGCCAGCTCTACCAAGCTCTTCGTCGAGGAAACCATTAAGACCGTTCTTGTCGGTTACTTTCACCGCGATTGCATGTTGAAATCAATCAAAGACGGAGACATCGAATCGGCCAATTATCACCTCGGAAACCTCGTGGAAGGCAACGATTCCCTGTCAGGAGTTAGGGTTGTAAAGAACGGAACGACTTTCATCGAACTGGGTGAGACAATAGCTTACACCGACAGCGTGGTTGTGCAGGGTGAGAGGCCTTACATAATCTTCTACGACAAGGGTTCCGTAATGGCTGCGACTGCGATTAGCGATAGCCACGGAGCACAAAACCTGGACGGCTCATACGCACTCATCGGAATAAAACTGTCCGGTATCGTCGATCTTCTAACCGATGAGAAGTACGCCCTGTCAGATGAGGCCGATACGAAGATATACGGAAGTCTCGGAATAAAGGTCGCGAGAGGTCTGAATTTAGGAAATGCTTTTTCTCTTGTCTTTGCGTTTGTAATCAGCTATCTATTTATGATTTTTATCCAGGCAAAGACAGAAAGAAGTGTCGCGNNAATCGTCAGTTTGCACACTTTTTCGGCAAGCGATCTGAAGAGATAGAGAACCATGTTATCGAAGAGATCCTGCCGGCAAGTGAAGTCGAAAGTTGCATCGAGAGCAACGAAGAAGTTATGAGAAGCAAGACCCCTGTCTCCTTCAAGCAGAGCTCAACGAACCACGCCGGTGAGAAGAGAACCATAGCCATCACCAAGATTCCCGGAATCAGCGAGAGCGGAGAAGTGGACTCTATAGTCTGCACTGCCGAAGATGTGACCGACAAGGAAGCTGCCGAAAGTAGGCTCAGATTGATTCAGTTCGCTCTGGACAACGTCAACGAAGAAGCCTTCTGGATCTCCAAAGAGGGCGATATACTCTACGTTAATATAGCAGCGTGCAAGGCCCTGGGATATGACTACGAGGAACTCGTAAACATGAAAGTCTGCGATGTCGATCCGACCGAAGAGGCAAAGCACAGGGACATGAACTGGGAACAGGTCAAAAAGAGCGGTCAGGATATGATAGAGACTTACCATAGACGGAAAGACGGCACTGTCTTTCCCGTAGAAGTGAACAGAAATCATCTGATTTACGAAGGCCAGGAGTACGAATTCAGCTTCGCCAGAGACATATCTGAACGGCGAAGTGCACAGAGCAGACTGGAAAGAGAAAAGCGGAGGATCGAAAGGCTCCACGAAACGGCTCTGGCCATGGAGAGATGCAGAGAAAAGAGGGAGGTCTTCGAACTTATAATTCAGGCAGCCAGAAGCATCCTAGATTTCGATATTTGCTTCGTTTCGATCGCCGAGAACGATCACTTCTCCATCAAGATCTCGTCCAACCTCAGTCCCGAAGACCCAACGACCATGCCGCTGAACGTGGGGATAGTTGGAAAGACTTACAGAGAGAAAAAGAGCTTTGTTCTTGGCGATATACAGGAATCGGAACATGCCTACAGGACCAACAATAAGTACCACGGGGGATTGAGCGTTCCGGTGGGAAACATTGGCGTTTTTCAGGCCATGTCCATGGAGAAAAATGCGTTCGCCGACGAAGATGTCAAGCTGGCCGAGTTGCTTATATCGCACGCAAACGAAGCGATAAAGAGAATAGAGACCGAACAAGAGATGGCTTTCATGTCCCTTCACGACAGGCTAACCGGTCTTTACAACAGGGTCTATTTCGAGGAGGAGATTCAGAGGCTCAACTATTCGAGACTCTACCCGATCTCGATAGTCTCGGCCGATATAGATGGGCTCAAGTTGATAAACGACACGATGGGCCACTCCGCCGGCGACGATTTGTTGAGGTCTTTCGCCGAAATTCTGAAAGCCAACATGAGGAGTTCCGACGTCGTTTCGCGGTTTGGAGGGGACGAGTTCGCCGCCATTCTGGTATCTACCGACCGGCCAACGGCCGAAAGAGTTTTAGAAAGGATAAGAAAGGCCGTTGCCAGGCACAACGAAAGCCGGAGCGGACCGTTTCTCAGCTTCTCGATGGGCGTCGCCACGAGCGATAACGGTGAGAGCTCTCTGCTGGATTGCCTGAAATTGGCCGACGATCTTATGTATCGCGACAAACTGAGCAGGAGCAACAGTGTGAGAAGCCAGATGGTGAATACTTTGCTGCTAACTCTGGCGGAGAAGGATCATATATCCGGTGGTCATGCTAGCAGGTTGCAGGAACTGGCTCTCAAACTGGGTAGAAGGATGGGGATCAACTCCAGCCAGCTGGTGGATCTCTCGCTGTTTGCCCAGGTGCACGATCTTGGAAAGGTTGGCATCCCCGACAGAATACTTTTCAAACCGGGAAAACTGAC
>DBRH01000043.1:0-17429 GCA_002305955.1 Kosmotogaceae bacterium UBA1373 | reverse complement strand
GTCGCAGATCTCATACTCAGACACCACGAAAGATGGGATGGGAAAGGGTATCCGCTCGGTCTGGAAAAAACTGAGATCCCCATCGAATGCAGGATTCTTTCGATTCTGGACGCCTACGACGCCATGACCAACGATAGACCTTACAGCAAGGCAAGGAGCCATTCGGAGGCTCTCAAAGAAATCGAGAGATGTGCAGGAACCCAGTTCGATCCACAGATCGTCGAGGAGTTCATCAAAATGCTGAATGGCGGTACCCAACACCTTCAAGGTCCCGTCCCGTCAGAGAACTCCTGAATCGGTGAAACAACCGCCCGGCCTCCGGCAAACGGTTCTCGACTATCTTCTCACATCGTTGAATATATTGCCGTCTCTTATTTCAACTACCCTGTCGGTCTCTTCGGCGATCCTTCTATCGTGCGTGATCACTATGAAAGTCGTTCCGTATTTAGCGTTCAGATCGCGCATCAGTCTGAACACCTTGGCCGACGTATCGGAATCCAGGTTTCCCGTGGGCTCGTCGGCAAGTATCACTTTTGGATTGTTGATCAACGCCCTCGCAATGGCCGTTCTCTGCTGCTGACCGCCCGACATGTTGGGGGCGAGGTTATCTTTCACCTTGCTTATTTCGACTACTTCCATGAGTTCTTTAGCCCTTTCGATTACTTCTCTCGAAGATCGGAGCGACTTTATTTTGTATGGCATCAATATGTTTTCGAAGGCAGTGAACTCCGGTAGCAGGTAGTGAAACTGGAATATGAACCCTATCGTCTCGTTCCTGACGGCCGCCAGATCGTTCTTGCTCATGGTGTCGGTCCTTTTACCGTTTATGGTTATCTCGCCGCTGGTTGGAAGATCGAGAGTACCCATGATGTTCATGAGGGTGGATTTCCCGCTGCCGGACTGGCCGATGATAGAATTGAAGGAGCCTTCTTCGAAACTCAGGTTGATCCCGTGAAGAACTTCGGTCTTGATTACAGTTCCGTACACCTTTCTAACTTCTTTCAATTCGATTATATTAGCCATTCCTTATCACCTCGACGGGGCTGAGTTTCGACGATCTTCTGGCCGGGATGAGCGCGGCTATGGTTGAGGCGCCGATGGCTATGAAGGCCGATAACATGATAAATCCGTAGTTCACGTAGATACCGACGACCGGCTCGCCGTCGGGACCGACCGCGAAGGTGCTGAACATCAGTATAAGCAGGAAGCCAAAGGCTATACCGACGACCGCGCCGATTATCCCGAGAGACAATCCCTGGAAGAGGAAGACCTGGCTGGAAACTGAATCCTTCAAACCCATAGCCTTCAGAATACCTATCTGTCTGGATTTCTGGACAACGGTTATCGCGAGAACGCTCGCTATTCCAAGCGAAACGGCGATTATCACAAAGACCTGTATCATTATGCTCGATATGCTCTGCCCGTTGAGGCCGGTCAGTAGATCCGCGTTCTGCGCCTTCCAGTTGGTGACGTCCAGTTTCGCGTCAGCCAGTGCCGATGCTATAGCAGTGGCGTCTTCGTCGGCCTTGAAAACTTCCTCAACCTGCATCTCGATCGAAGTTACGGAATCGCCAAGCTTGCCGACACCCTGGGATGTCGAGATTGACGAAATCAGCCACGACTTGTTCAGACTCGCCACTTTCAGATCGAAGACTCCCGCTATCCTTAGAGTTTCGATGGACCTGTCGGGGGTTATTATGGTTATCTGACCGCCCTTTTGAAGACCGAGCTCATCTTTCAGATCTTTACCGACCAGAACCTCGCCGGCCGTCTTAGGGAGCTCCCCTTCGATAATTTTTGCATCGATACCGTATATCGAATTTGCCTGCGGAAACTGAAGCCCTCTGAGGAGGACGGAAATCGTGCGATCGCCACTGCTTATAAAGACCGGAACGTCTGCGCTGGCTGAGAGCGCCGTCAGGGGTGTTGGCAGCTGTATAGACTCCACCTCTTCCAGTATCTTTTGCCAGTTATCTATCTTCCTGTCCGAAGTATTCGACGTTATGGTAACCTGCGACGAGTTACCTATGGTTGTATTTACCAGATCCTTCTGGAGACCCTGGATCAGCGACCCTATGAAGACCTGGACCGAGACCCCTATGGCGATTCCGAGTATTATAAGCAAGGTCTGCGCCTTGCTGGAGGAAATAAACCTGAAGGCTATCGACAGGGCCAGTTTCATTTGAGATCACGCTCCCCCATCTTCAGAATCTCGACCGGATCGGTGAGATAAATGTCGGCGCCGATCTCTTTCCAGTATTCGGGGTTGTTCTTGAAGGCATTCCCCCCCACAATTATCCTGGATTGGGGCGTCCACTGCTTGATTTGCGAAATGACACACCGGCCGCTTATCAGGTTGTAGTAGTTGGATATGCTAACGGCCACGTACAGCGGCCTTAAAACCTTCATGGCCTCGAGAAAGGAATCCTGCGGTGTGTTCGCGCCGGCGAACGTGACGTCGTAACCGGCCAACGCGAAGATATCGGCGACCATTCTTGCTCCAATTTCGTGGTACTCCTCCACCGGACAGACGACGGCAACTTTAGGACTTCTCCCATCACTGGACCTTTCCCTTCTCTTGCGCGCGATATAGGGGTAGCAACACTCCATTACCGTTCTGACGATGGAACTTCTCACATGTTCGTTCCATATGCAGAGCCTGTCAACCTCGTAATCACAGTCCCATTCGTTCAGGGCAGGGGTCAATATATGAAGATAAAGCCCGGGAATGTCCGTTTTTTCTTCATCGATGGCTTTGATACAGATCTCGACCGCTCTGTCTTTGTTTTGTTCGTCCAGAGCCTTTTTGAATTCTTCATAGAGCGCTTTCAAACGAGCGCACCTCCCTCTAATCCGTCGAGCATTTTCATATCCTCCGGAGTCAGAACGATGTTCTTCGAATCGATGTTCGATTTCAGATGATCGGTTTTTTCCGCTTTCGGTATCACTATTACTCCTTCCTTTCCTAGAAGCCAGGCCAGCATTATCTGCTGAGGAGAGGCGTAGTATTTCTCCGCCAATCTCTCAAGTGCCTGCCCGGTGAATTCGCTCACAAGATTTCTCTTCAGGGGAGAATAAGCTGTGAGGGTTATGCCTTCACTCTGACAGAATGGTAGCAGCTCATACATCGCCTGACGATCCTCGATGTTGAAAAGAACCTGGTTGTTGACGACCGGTTCCGTCGAGACGGCGACTGCTTTCTTGAGGAGGTTAGTATCGAAGTTTGAAACGCCTATGAACCTGGTTCTTCCGGCCCTGACCTCGTCTGCCATCGCCTTCATGGTCTCCCTGAGGGGCACTTCGGGATTGGGCCAGTGAACCAGATACATATCGACATAGTCGGTGCGTAACCTTTTGAGCGTACCATCCAGCGCTTTGTGCAGATCTTTCTCTCTCAGGTGCGTCGGCCAGACCTTGGAGACCAGAAAGAGCTCCCGCCTGTCGAAGAGGTTTATGGCTTCCCCTATCAACTCCTCGGTATGGCCTCCGGCGTAATATTCCGCGGTGTCTATGTGATTGTAACCCATCTCTATCGCACGTGCGATGGTATCTACGTACTCCCCGTCCCTGGAGGAGTCCGGACTCTCCCTGCCTCCGATCGCCCATGTTCCCAGACCTATCGCGGCTATTTTCACACCGCTATTTTTGAGTTGCCTGTATATCATATTTTCACCCCTTTAATCGATTTTACATTATGCTAACGAAGCCCGCAATAATGGCAAAGAGCCATTCGAAATATTCAATTTGTAACGTTGAATGCCTGTCGTTGGATTCTTTTTACGGAAGACCGACAAAGAATGGTAAAATATTACGGAGAAGCGATCTGTCATGGTCGTTTGATCGGAGGTTTTGCCGCCAATGAAAGTAGCCGAACTGATAAAAAACCTGTGGATGATCGTTCGCTCTGTCATCCCTCTTGCGGGCTTTCTAATAATCTTCCAGGCCGTGGTCTTCAGAAAGCCACTCGGAGACCTTAAGAGTCTGTTTCTGGGTATTGTGCTGAGCGTATTCGGTCTTTTTCTGTTTCTCAAAGGAGCCTCTATCTCCCTCATACCTCTGGGCAGCTCTTTCGGCAGGAGCATCGTGGCTCTGGACAACGTTCTTCTGATAATAGTCATAGCCTTTATGCTGGGCTTTCTGGCAACCCTGGTCGAACCGGCCCTGACTTCGACCTCGCTGGAAATCGAGGAAGTCTCTACCGGGACTATACCCTCGGCCTCGATCACCTACTCCGCGGCGGTGGGCTTCGGGCTCGGCATGGCTCTGGGGGTTTTCAAGATCGTGAGCGGCACTTCTATCAAGACGATAATGGTTCCTTTTCTGGTAGCGATGACAGTGCTTGTGATACTTTCCAGCAAAGAGATGGTGGGCATAGCCTTCGACGTCGCGGCCGCCACGACCGGACCGGTGAACATACCGATAACCGTGGCGATCTCGATAGGCCTTTCTTCGGTCATTCAGGGCAGCGACCCTCTGCTCAACGGATTCGGGCTGGTCGGGTTTGCATTCATGGGCGCGGCCATGTCGATTCTCTTTCTGGGCACCGTGATGAGGTTCTTCTGAGGAGGGATACTGTGAGTGATGTCTGCGCGATAATCGTGATTATCGAAAGAGGAAGGGCCGAGGAGATAGTAAAGGCCGCACGGGCCGCCGGAGCCAGAGGGGCAACCGTGAGCTTCGGAAGGGGCACGAGCGACAACGAAATCAGGAAGTTCCTGCACATAAACGTGGAGTCTTCGAAGGAGATCATACTCATACTCACAAAGAAGAGTGATCTGGATGGTATATTCCAGGCCGTTGTCGATTCGGGAAAGCTGGAAGAGGACGGAAAGGGAATAGCTTTCGTGCTGGATGTCCCGAAAATGGTAGGCAGATTGTGAAAGCGATACGGACAAATCGCCGTGTCTCCTATCGTTCCTGACTCTTTCTTTTCGAACCCATTTTGATCAGCTCGATCTCCTTTTTGCCAAGCTTTTTTATCTCTCCGGGTCTGGGCACCAGCGATATGTCGAGACCGCCGATCGAAACCCTTACGAGGCTAACAACGCTCTTTCCCAGGGCTTTGAACATCTCCCTTATCTCTCGTTTGTGACCTTCGTGAAGTATCAACCTCAGAGTTGTGGTCTCTCTGTCGCTTCTGACTAACCTGATTCTTGCGGGCGAAGTGGTAAAACCATCCTCCAGAGTTATCCCGTCTCTGACGGTCTGCAATTGAGCGTCATCGAGTTTTCCGCGTATTTTGACAAGGTAGGTCTTTTCGATCTCCGAGGCGGGATGCGAAACGAGATGGGCCAGGTCTCCGTCGTTGGTCAGAATTAGCAGTCCGGAAGTTCCCTGGTCGAGCCTCCCGACGTGGAAGACGCGCTCTTCTATCTTCCCGGCTATAAGGTCCGAGAGCGTCTTCCGGCCGCGATCGTCAGTCATGGCGCTGAGATATCCGGCCGGTTTGTTGATCAAATAGACAACCGTGGCCTGTTTTTTGAATTCCAGGGACTTGCCGTCGAATTCGATCGACGAGCTTTGCGGATCGAGCTCCCGTCTGGGGTACCTCTCGACTTCCCCGTCAATCCTGACTCTCCCGTCCAGTATCGCCTGTGTCGATTTTCTCCTGGACAGACCCGTCAGCCGGGACAGTATCTCCTGCAGTCTCAATTTCCTCTCCTCCGCCCAGGGAAAGGCCCTGGACAATCTCCGAAAGATCTTCCAGCTGGAAGAGATCGTAGAATTTCTTCGTTATTCTGTAAAGATACGGGCGGCCCGGCAGCTTGGATTTCCTCTTGCCGATCAACCCCATCTTAGATAACTCTAGGAGCTGGTTCTGTGTAGAACGGCCCCTGATTAGTTCCACGTCGTTCTTAGTGAGGGGCCCCTTTATCGCGACGATCGCGAGGGCCTCCATCTGGGTGTCGGTTATACTGACTATCGGTCTGGTGGATATCTGGCTCACGTAGTTTTGCAGCTCGGGTTTGGTGTAGAACCTCAACTTGCCGTTGATGGATTTTATCATCACTCCGTGTTCGGAAGTGGCGTAATCGCTCTCGATTTCGTCCAGAAGGAGTGTTACCTGGTTTAGCTTCATCCCCACGATCGAGGCGATCTTCCTGGGCTCTATACCGTTCCTGGCCGAGAATATGAGAGCCTCTATCACGGCTTTTCTGGAGAGTTCATCGTTCATGTGAACGCCTCCTGATTACCAGAGGTTCCAGGCTCTCGAGTATGTATCTGTTGAGTTTTAGAAGCTCAAGGATGGCGAGAAAGGAAACTATTATTTCCGACCTGCTTTCGAGCTCCCTCAGGAATTCGTACAGCTCTATCCTGTCGTAAAGCCCTTCTATCTGCTGCATCCTGTCTTCAAGCCTCACGCTTTCGGCGACTATCGTGTACACTCTGTCTCTCAAAGCAGTTTCTTTCAGTATCGATTTGAAAGCGATCATGAGTTTGTCGGGCAGCTCGTCGCCCCTATCGGCTTCAACGGCGGGCTTCGCCATGGCTCTCTCGTAGCTGTAGGAATCGTAAAGCTTTATTCTGAAACGTTTGGAAAGTTCCTTCACGGTCTGGTACTCTTCGACTCTCCTGAAGAGTTCCTTCTGCTGATTCTCGAAGACCTCCGCCTCCTTGTCGCTCAACCTGGGGAGCAGGGCTTTGGACTTCATCTCCATCAAAGTGGAGGCCATCACCAGGAAGTCGGAAGCAATATCCATATCCAGAGATTTCATCTTGTTTATGTGGGCTATGAACTCATCGGCTATGAAGGTTATCGGTATCGAGCGAATATCGACCCGGTGTTTTTTGGCTAGATATAGTAGCAGGTCGAGCGGTCCTTCAAATTCCGGTAAATTGAAGACCAGCTGCAGCTGCTCCACTTCTACCACCCCAGCTTCGTCGCTTGCAACACTTTGCGCATAGTTTCCTGCGCAATGGCGCGGGCCCTTGAGTTGCCTTCCTCTATTATTCTATCGACCACCTGTGGGTTGTCCTTCAGATAGGCCAGTTTCTCCCAGACCGGCGAGAGGCTGGTCACCAGGTTCTTCTGCAATAGCTTCTTGCAGTCAAGGCAGCCGATTCCGGCGGTTTTACAACCATTCACCACCCAGTCCTTCTCGCTCTGTGAGGTGGTGAAGGCTTTATGGTAATCCCAGACCGGACATTTTTCTGGATCGCCGGGGTCGGTCCTGCGTTTTCTGGCCGGATCGGTCATCATGGGGGCCAGCATTTTCCACAGTTCCTTCTCGTCGGTATCTATGAGTATGAAGTTGTTGTAGCTTTTGGACATCTTTCGACCGTCGGTACCGGGCAGTTTGGGAACCTTCGCCAGGATCGGCTCCGGTTCGGGGAAGACCTCGCCGAACTGATTGTTGAATTTACGCGCCACTTCCCTCGTCAATTCAACGTGATAAATCTGATCCTCTCCCACGGGAACGCCATTGGCGAGATACATGAGTATATCGGCAGCCTGCAAGACCGGGTAGAGGAGGAAGCCCCCGCTCGAAAGATCCCTGTCCAAAATCTGCTCTTTTTGATCCTTGTAGGTGGGAACCCTCTCGAGTCTCGATACGGGAATGAGCATTGAGAAGTAAACAAAGAGCTCGGCGTGCTCCTTTATCGCCGACTGTATGAAGAGAACGGACTTCTCTGGGTCGAGCCCCACGGCTACATAAGTCCTGATTATATCCAGTGTCCACTCCTTGAAATTTTCCGCGACGTCTATATGAGAAGTCAATCCGTGCCAGTTGGCAACGAAGTAGAAACAATCGTTCCCGCTGTCCTGAAGCTCCTTCCACTTTTCAAGCGTTACAAAATGGCCCAGATGAAGTCTGCCGGTAGAGCGCATGCCACTGAGAATCCTCACTGAAATCCCTCCAAACCCGAAACTCTGGCTCTATACGATGTCCGGTCAAGCCGGTACGGTAAAGGTTCTTACAATGTATTTTAGCATAGAATGATGTTATCATATTTGAGGGGTTACTATAATAAATCAGGTATCGGGAGGTAATATATGAAATTCAATACCCTTCTAATCATCCTCGTAGTGGTCATGGTCGGTATGACCGCCGTGAACATGTTCATGGCCTTCAACAACAGGCTGGATATCGAAACGCTTTCCTCTTCGAGCAACTATACATACGATTATGAAGGTCGCGCTACACTGGATATAGAGACTGAGATCCTCTTCAACAAACCTAATCAGATGACACAGTTTCTCGAGCAGTACGAAAAGCCTAAAGAGCAGCAACAGGCTGATTTCCAGGAGTCCATCACCAAGTTCGCCGAGAGTTTCAAGAGGATCATGACGGTGGAAGACTTCCAGTCAACTGCAACGGTGCTGGGTTCCAACCGGGTAAGAGTGGTCGAGCACGCCGTAATAGCGGGCTTTTCTGCAGTTGAGGAAGGCATTGTAAATACGGACATGGGCGATATGGAGTTCGATCTCACGGGTGTAGAGTCGTCGCTGACTTTGACAATTCCGGTCGGTGCTAAGGTTGTTAGCGTAGAGCCGGAACCGAGCAGCACAATAGGAGGAAACATCTTCATATGGAGCAACACCGGAAAAACGCCCTTCCCGAAGGTCAGGTTCGGCCAGTGAGAAATACGACGGATGAAGCGGCCTTTTTCCTGAAGCTACTCAGGAATTCGCACAAGACTGTCGTCCTGACCGGCGCCGGTGTCTCTGTGGCCAGCGGTATCCCCGATTTCAGGAGTCCGGATGGGCTTTACAGCAAAGTCTCTCCGGAGGTTTTCGAGCTGGATTTCTTTCTGGATAACCCTGCCGAATACTACAAAATCGCGCAAGAGAGAATACACACGATGGCAGACAGAAAACCCAATCCCACTCATTTTCTGCTTTCCAGGCTCCAGCGCGAAGGCATGATAGGAGAGATAATAACTCAGAACATAGATGGCCTGCAGCAACGCGCCGGCGCTAAAGATGTTATAGAGCTTCATGGAAGCGTCTCTTCTTTCTCTTGCATGAAATGCCACAGGAGTTATTCCAAAGACGAGCTGGAAAAGTTGTTTGAGGAGAGCGAAGTTCCCTGGTGTAACTGTTCGGGACTGATAAAGCCCGACATCGTTTTTTTCGGCGAGACACTCCCAATCGAGGCCATTAACAGGGCCGAGCGTGCTGCGATCGATTCGGAGCTTTTCGTGGCGATGGGTTCTTCGCTGGTTGTCTATCCAGCGGCGCAGTTTCCCGTGATAGCCAAGTCCTCCGGCGCAATTCTGGCGATAGTTAACAGGGATTCAACAGGCCTGGACTATATGGCCGATAACATATTCAATGTCACTCTCGAGGAGTTCTCCGGCGAGATTCTCGCCCTTCTGGATGGAGGAACATGAATCTGTAAGACCCGTAAAAATCCTTTTCGAAAGAGTATTCGTAGTTTTTCAGCGGAGCCACCAGCTCGGACAATCCCTTCACGCTGTACTCAGCGATCTCCAGATAGACCCGCTTCCCTTCAGGGAGATGTTTGAAAAACTCACGGTAAAAATCAAGCCCGTCGCTGCCACCGTCGAGCGCCAGGAGGGGTTCGTATCCCGCCACTTTCCTGTCGAGCGATTTCAGCATGGAAGTCTTTATATAGGGCGGATTGGACACTATTACCTCTATCTCTTCCAGGAAGTCTTCCAGGGCGGCCAGATTGTCCCCGTGGTAGAAGCGTATATTGCTCAGACCGTTTTTGGCGGCGTTTTCCATGGCAACTTCCAGCGCAGCCAGAGACAGATCGCTGGCAAAAACGCGAGAGTGAGAAAGATGGCTGGCCAGCGCGCAGGCTATGGCGCCGCTTCCGGTGGCCACATCGGCGAAGACGGTCGAATCTCTCTCTCTGTCGATAACCATCTGCACCAGCTCCTCGGTCTCCGGTCTGGGTATGAGGACCGAATTATTCAACTTCAACCAGACACCGAGAAAATTCCGCCGGCCAACAACATAGTCCAGAGGCTCCCCTTCGATTAACCTTTCTATCGCGCCGTTCATAGAAAGGCACAATCGGTGGGGTACCTCCACCGTTCCGAGGATAATTTCGCTGTCGCTTAAATAGAGGAGTTCTTTGAAGAGGAGACGAACAACAGAGCGGGAACAGTCGATCCCCGCTCTGTCGAGTCTCTCTATGCAGTTTTTTAGAAGTTCTTTCGCTTTCAAAGCCCCAGAATCTTCCTCACATCATCGCTAGCCATCTCGGGAGTCCAGGGTGGGTCGAAAGTTAGTTCCATCTTCACGTCATTTATTCCTTCGATCTCACTGACCTTTCTCCTGGCGTCTTCAAGCATCAAGCCTGCCAGAGGGCACATGGGTGTGGTCATTGTCATCTTCACCTTCACGTTGCTGTCTTCTACTTCCACTCCGTATATGAGGCCGAGCGAGACGATATCGAAACCTATCTCCAGGTCGTAAACCTGACTCAGGGCCTCCATCACTTTCTCTTTAGTTATTTTCAAGACTGTTCTCCTTCGCTGTTATCGTAATATCTCGTAATTGTTGAATTCTGCTTGAACGGTTCGAATTCTTTTTCTCTCCAGCTCTTCCAGAGAAGGTCCCTCTTCTCGTTGATAAGGGTTTCTTCTATCTCACTGCGCATTTCATCCACACTTTTGGTGCCGGCCGGTGTATAGGAAACCAGGTAGATAACCGCGTATCTGTTGTCCATCGTCACAACCGAAGGAAGTAACTCACCCTTGGTGGCTTTGAATAGCGATCTCACAAGCTCGGGGTTGACGCTTTCGATCTCCTGCCTTGTATAACTCTTACTCTGAACGTCGGGGAAGGTGTCCAGTACCGCGGCCGGATTAGAATCCCTGGAAGCTACTTTCCAGACGGAATAAGCTTCCGAGAAGGAATCGAACAGGAGGAGTTTAATGGTAACTTTCTCTTCCTCCACCGCGTATCTGGAGGAATTGGCCTGGTAGTACTGAATGACTTCATCCTCGCTCAATGTCGCGTTTTCCGTAACGGCTAGATAAAGGGTGTTCAGGACTTCTCTGTAGGCCAGATCTCTGACGACCTTCGACTCGTAGGACGCAAGACCGTCTATGTAGCCCTTGAGTATATAGAAAAGATCAGCGTCGGATTTTGCTATATTCAGCTCTGTGAGCGTATCCATGATGGATTTGTTGACCGTTTCCCTTATTGCCTTAATATCTATCTCGATTCCAACCGACTGAGCGTATTGCATCACCAGCGTCTCTTCGATCAGAGTCTCGAGAGATCTCTTCTCGTATTCTGCCAGCAAATTCTGACCGGCCTGAGTGTTGAGAAGTAGATCGGAAAAGACCGGATCGACTTCTTCTATACGCTTCGAGATCTCCGTATAACTCGGCAGAACCTTTGAAAGAAAGGTATCCATATAAATGATTTCACCGTTAACCGTGGCAGCCACGGTATCGTCGGAAGCATTCTCGGTCTGCGCAAGAACGGGGATAACAGCAGAAAGTATAAACAGGACAGCGATAAGCAGCCTCTTCAATTTGTACCCTCCTTCGCTTTTTCCCACAGATGATTCAGCTCATCTATGGTCATGCCTTCTATTTCTAAACCGTACTTCTCAATATGACTCTCCATCTCATTGAAACGGTTCACGAATTTTTCGGTAGATTTTCTCAAGGCCGATTCGGGATCCACATCGAGAAAGCGGGAGAAGTTAACGACCGTGAAGAGCAGATCTCCGATCTCTTCCTCTATCTTTTTCTTGTCGCCAGACTTCACGGCTTGATCGACTTCCTCTATCTCTTCGTCGAGCTTTTCCCGTGGACCGTCTATCTTGGTCCAGTCAAACCCAACGGCCGAGGCGTTCTCCTGTACCCGACGCGCGAGGCTGAGCGCCGGAAGAGCCCTGTTGATCTTTCCGATCGAAGATTTCTGTCCCGGCGCTTCACCCTTTTCAGACGCTTTGATCTTCTCCCACTGGCGGTAGGAGTAACCGGGGGAGCTAGAGAAGACGTGTGGATGTCTTCTCACGAGCTTGTCGGTCAGAACCTTTATCACATCGTTTATATCGAAAGCATCCCTTTCGGCCGCCACCTGCGCGTGAAAGATCACCTGTAACATGACATCTCCGAGCTCTTCGACCAGTTCGGCATCATCCCGCCTGTCGATCGCTTCCAGAACTTCGTAAGCCTCTTCTATCATGTACGGTTTTAGGCTTTCGTGAGACTGGGCTATATCCCACTCACAGCCTCCCGGTGAACGGAGCCTCTTCATCGTCTCTATCAATTTCAACCAGTTTTCCTTCAATTCTCCATTATTCACTTCAGTACCTCCGGAGTAAGCAATCCAGCCCTGAACAGCCGGTCTTCGTTCACGGCGCTATCTCTCAACCATCTCGAAACCATTTCCGGTCTTGCACTTTCCCTTACCGGTTTGTACGTCAATCTATGCCACATACTTGGGCCGTAAACTGTGATGGCCTTCAGGTGTTTCTCGGTTCCGTATCCTTTGTGCCGTTCATAACCGTACTCGGGAAAGAGGTTCCCCAGATCGTTCATCAGTCTGTCCCTGAAAACTTTAGCCATCACCGACGCGCTGGCGATCGAGGCGCTCAACCTGTCGCCCCCCACGATGCACCTTCCCCTTATCTTCAAATTCAGGTATTTCCCGTCGATAATCACGTAAGAGGGCCTCACGCTAAGTCCGTCAAGAGCACGGTTCATGGCCAGTTTCGTGGCGTTAAGAATGTTCAGAAGATCTATCTCCTCCGGTGTCGAGAGACCGATCCCAACATATGCGCGATCAGCTATCTCCCCGTAAAGCGATTCCCTGTCCTTCGCGGAAAGAAGCTTGGAATCGTTGACTCCCCTCACCGGACCGCGCAATATCACCGCGGCGGCAACCACTGGACCGGCCAGCGGACCCCTGCCGGCCTCATCCAGCCCGGCGACGGTTCCAAACCTCTCTATGAATGTCGAATCAAAACGTTCAAGCGCTTCATAGTCTTCTGAAGATCTCATAAGGCGATTATACATCAGACTTCGATTGCCTTCACGAACCGGATTTTACCGTCGATAACAGGGGTGGGAAGAGCGGGAAGAGCCGTCCTTCGTCAGTCGTCCCGGAGCGTGGACCCGTCCTTGGAAAGAGCGAGAAGAGGAGAGAGAAAGAGAGAGGAAGAGAGATAAGAGAGGGCGAGACGCGAACTCTGGATGGCAGTCCTTCTTTCTTCCCATCATGCCGGACCCCGATCCGGCATCTCTCCCTCACCTACAACACACCATCCACCACGGTTCCTTTGAACGGTTTCTATCCCCCTCTCAGTCATAATGTAGCAGGCCGAAAGTGTTATAATAACTTATCAGTAAGGTATCGATTCCAAACCAACGCTTGGGAGTATGGAGGTGTGGAGATGTCCCGAGGTGAGGTCAGAAAAGAGGACGCAGCAACTCTGGAGAAGAATCTGCGAATCATTTCTACGAGGATAAGAAGGGAAGGTCGAAAGGTTTTGAGGGACTTTCCGATAACTCCCGCACAATTCGATGTTCTCCAGACGCTTTTCTTTCAGGGCGAAAAGAGGATGAGCGATATAAGTCGCAATCTGGGGATAACCAAGAGTACCACTACCGGCCTCGTGAAAAGACTCATAGATGCCGGCTTCATCGAAAGAAGACGCTCTGAAAGAGATCGAAGATCCTTCATTATTGGTATTTCCAGTTCGGGAAAATCCCTCATCGAAAAGGTTATCGACAGAAGAGTGGAATATCTTCGTTCCGTGATGACAGAGATAAGTACCGAACAGGTTGTATCCCTCGAGCAAATAGTCTCCCTTCTTCTCGAAGTTATGGACAGTAAAAAAACGGCAGAATAACCGTTTACCGGAGGTAAAGATGAGAAGAAAACTACCAATCTTTTTGATTGTTGCGCTCGTGTTTGCAGTGATTCTCATAGCTCAGTCAACAGTGCGCATAAAGGCCGACGAGCTTCTCGCGACGGAAAGACAGGAAGTCTTCACGTTTTTGGGAAACGTCATGATAAACAAGGACGGCGACATCTACGTCGAGACGCCCCTGGCAACAGTCACTAAGGGCGCGACCGACTGGCAGTCGTTCATAACCGGGGGCGAAACGTTCGTTATCTTCCAGACCGGCGAGGCAACTGCGCTGTCGCTCGACTACAACCTGGACAATTCGACCGGCCTGATGAAGGACGTACCCGTTGCGACGATCTATTCCAAGGAAGAAGGCGAAAAGGATATCTACATATATAAAACGGATATCCTCAAGTTCGACCAGAAAAACGAGTATTACGAAGGTTTCGCCAAGGAGACGGAAGACGCGACTCCGGAACTAATATTCATAGACTACAAGGGCGATCTCAAAGTCGATACGCTCTACTTCGAATACCACGGAGACACGGGAATGCTCAACCTGAAGGGTAATGTTTTCGTGAACGACGAGAAAAACAGCAGGAAGATCTGGGCCTCCGAATTGTTGTACAATACGGAAGACGATTCCTTCAAAGGATTGAACGTCGAGATAGAACTCGTATTCTAGCGAGGTGCAGGAGGAGAATTATGGTAGATATCAGGCTGATCCGTGAAAATCCTGAACTGGTAAGAAAGGCTCTAGAAAATCGACAGATGGGACAGGAGCTACTTGAAGAGATACTTCAGCTCGATGCGCAGAGAAGAGAAGCGCTCCAAATAGTCGAGCAGAAGAAGGCCGAAAGAAACAGCATCTCTTCCGAGATAGCCCGCGCCAAGGCCAGCAAAGACAATTCCAGAGCGCAGTCTCTCATGGATAGAGCGAAGGAAATCTCCTCCGAAGTCAAGGAACTGGACGTTAGAACCTCCCAGATAGAAGAAGAGCTGCGCCAGAAGATGCTGTATCTGCCGAACATCCCATCGGAGAAAACCCCTGTCGGCAGGAGCGAAAGCGACAACATTGTGGTGAGGACCTGGGGCGAACCGGGGAAACCGGCCTTCGAAGTCAAACCGCACTGGGACTTTGGCCCGGAGACAGGGCTGATAGACTTCGAGCGGGCCGCGAAACTCTCCGGGGCGCGCTTCGTTATACTGAGAAAGGATCTGGCACGCCTGGAAAGGGCAATAATGAACTTCATGCTCGACCTGCACCACAGCAAGGGGTACGAAGAGGTTGCCCTCCCCTTCATGGTCAAGAGAGAGACGATGCTGGCGACCGGGCAGCTCCCGAAATTCGAAGAGGAAGCTTACAGAATAGAGCCGGACGATATGTTCATGATACCGACCGCCGAGGTACCGCTGGTCGCACAGCACGGCGAGGAGATAATAGACGGTGAGCTTCCCAGAAAATACACGGCCTACAGCGCCTGCTTCAGGAGAGAAGCCGGGTCTTACGGCAAGGACGTTCGCGGCATGATAAGGGTCCACCAGTTCGACAAGGTGGAGCTCGTCTGGTTTACCCATCCCGACTTCTCCTACGATGCTCTCGAACAACTCACGGCCGACGCCGAAGACGTGTTGCGCAAATTGAAGCTGCCTTACAGAGTGGTGGCGCTCTGCACCGGAGACATAGGGTTCGCCTCGGCCAAAACCTACGACCTCGAGGTCTGGCTGCCTTCCTACAACACCTATAGGGAGATCTCCTCGTGCTCGAACGTCGAAGACTTCCAGGCGAGGAGGGCCAACATAAGGTTCAGGGACATCGATAACAAACTCAAGTTCGTTCACTGTCTCAACGGCTCCGGACTGGCCGTGGGAAGAACGCTCGTGGCGATAATCGAAAACTACCAGAGAGAAGACGGCAGGATAGACGTGCCCGAAGTTCTCGTTCCCTACATGGGCCAGGAGGTAATCGGATAGCTTGCCCAACGCCTTCTTCGTGGAAGTCTCGGGCGATACCGTAAGGCTCGACGGTATCGAAGCCAATCACCTGAGAGTGGTACGGGCGAAAAAGGGAGATAGACTCACAGGGACGGACGGCAACGGCGGCATCTACAAATTCGTGCTGGAGGAAGTCCAAAAGCACGAAGCCACCGGCACGGTAATCGAAAAGGAATTCGTGGAAAGAGATGGCAGAACGATAATAATAGCCGTGGCCGCAACGAAGTGGCCGCGGCTTCGCATTTTACTGGAGAAGGCGACCGAACTCGGGGTAGATCGCATAGAACTCTTCCAGAGCCGGCGCTCGGTGGCGCTTCTGGACGGTGAAAAACTCTCCAGATACACGGCCGTCGTGAGAGAAGCCGCCAAGCAGAGCGTGAACCCATACCTGCCGGCGGTGGAGCTGCAAAGAAATCTCGATCTGTCGGGAGCTCACAATCTGCTCCTGGACTTTCAGGGCAAGCCGCTCCGCGAACTCTCGAAAGAGCTCGGCGCCAGAAGAAAGATAAGACTGATCGTCGGCCCCGAGGGCGGTTTCACAGAAGAAGAGATATCGGAGATCTCCGCAGCCAGCACGAAAGTCTCGCTGGGCAGGAGAACACTGAGGGTGGAAACGGCCGTGATAGTGGCGCTCGGTCTATTGAACGACTACACCGAAAGAATATAGAGGAAAGGTGGCGCAAGCAAGATGATTTTCACACTGACTTTGAACCCGGCTCTGGACAGATATCTCTACACGGGCAAACTGGTCGCCGACGATACCGTCAGGGTCGATAAAATCAAAGATTACCCGGCCGGCAAAGGTGTCGATGTCTCCCGGGTCATAAACGAGCTGGGCGGCCACTCGGTGGCTATCGCCTTTCTAGGGGGGCGCATAGGCGACGAGATCGAGGAGATGCTCAACGACGAAGGCGTCGTTTACGCCTCGGTCAGGACCGACGGCGAAACCAGAATGAACATACTTATCGAAAGCGACGGCGGGCAGTACAGATTAAGCCTTCCTGGACCGGGTCTGAGCGAAAGAGAGATAGACAAACTCCACAAGACCCTCGACATACTTCTAAGAGAGGGCGACACTCTGCTCATGTGCGGCAGCGTTCCCGGGGGTATCGGCAAGGATATTTACAGGGTTCTCTGCGAGAGGATGACCGGGAGAAAGATCAAAGTCTACATAGATTCCGACAAAGAGCCTCTGGCCGAAGGCGTCAAAGCCTCGCCAACAGGTATAAAGCCGAACACTCACGAACTCGACAGGCTGCTGGGAAGGGAAAGTGGAGGCGATTACGAAGAGGCTTTGAGAGAGGTTTCGGAGAGATACTCCATACCCGAAGTTCTCCTCACCATGGGAAAGGAAGGGGCTATGGCCATGATCGAGGGGAGAATCTACAGAGTCGAAGTGCCGGTAGTACCCGTCAAAAGCGCGGTCGGCGCGGGAGATTCCTTCCTCGGGGCTTACTGCATGTACAGGGAGATGGGCGGCACCGTGGAAACGGCCCTCAAAATGGCGGGAGCGGCCAGCGCCGCAACGGTCATGACACCGGGCACCGAGCTGTGCCGGCGCGAGGACGTCGTAAAAATCATGGAGAAGGTTAAAGTGAACAAAAAGGCCCAGATCAGGGATTGGAGATAGAGATCGAAGGA
>DBRH01000048.1:43863-45640 GCA_002305955.1 Kosmotogaceae bacterium UBA1373 | reverse complement strand
AATATGAGCGAAGATCAACGTGCATGACAGTACAAAGAAAGCCATAACCATAGAATATCGCTTCATATATTCCTCCTTGTTTAGAACAACTATAATTTATTTTATCAGATCGGGGATGATAATCACCGGAGGCTGTCTATCCTCTCGAGGTATCTCACGATCTCCTCGATCGAAAAGTACCTGCTCCATCTGTTCAATTCCCGGCCTTCCAGCAGGATCAGCACCGTAGGCACGGTGAAAACCGAGTACTCCCCGGCCGCTTCGGGATGCTTCTTTGTATCGACACTAACAAACTCCCACTGAGGGAAATCCGCCTCTAAACTCTCGAGCCTTCTTTTCACGGCGGCGCAGACACCGCAGGCGTTGCTGAAAAAATCCACCAGCATCTTTCCGCCGAGTCCTCCGAGCGCCCCGACTGTTAGCTCCTTCAAGTTCTCACCTCCCGTTAGTATTATAATTGAACAAAAGAGATCGGACTTAGAGGTGGAGTCTTTGGAAAGTACCACGGCAGTTCTCGTACCGGTTTTAAGAATATGCGGCGATGACCATCTTATCCTCACCAGAAGGTCGCGAAAGATAAGCCATCCCGGCCAGATGAGCTTCCCCGGCGGTCACCGCGAGAATGGGGAAACGCTTCTCGAGTGTGCGGTGAGAGAGATGGAAGAAGAGATAGGCGCCTCTCCGTCACGGATCGAAGAGGTCTGTCCGCTGGGTGTCACAACGACGGTCACGTCCGGCAAGGTGATCGTTCCCTTCATCGGGTTCATTGATCGTCCCTTTTTCAGGTTGAACAGATCGGAGGTTGAAGATCTTGTCTTTCTCTCTATACCGGCGCTGAAATATGTATCGCCGGAACCTATCGTCATGCCGAGCGGAAAAGTGACGATCAGGTACAGGTTCCCCGGCTTCATCGTCTGGGGGGCGACGGCGCGGATAATCGAGAGCTCGCTGAACAGGATAGTCGAACTCATAGACCGGCGGAACAGGGGAATGCCGCTTTGCAACGATGGACTTATTGATAATAAAAAGGAGTGAAGAGATGCTTGATTTCGTATTCAGCAACGCAACCAAAATAATCTTCGGAAGAGGAACGGAACTGAAAACCGGCCAGGAGATATCGCGCTACGGAAAGAAGATTCTGCTCCACTACGGCGGGGGTAGCATAAAGAAGTCCGGCCTGTACGACAGGGTAATCGAGAGCCTTCGCAAAGCCGGTGTCGAGGCGATAGAGCTTGGCGGGGCAATGCCCAACCCGAGGCTTTCGCTCGTCAGGGAAGGCATAGAACTGTGCAGAAAGCACGGGATAGACGCCATTCTCGCGGTGGGCGGCGGAAGCGTCATCGATTCGGCCAAAGCGATAGGCATAGGCGTTCCCTACGCAGGAGACGTCTGGGACTTCTATTCGACCGGCAGGAAGGTCGAGGAGATGCTTCCGCTGGGAGTCGTTTTGACGATACCGGCGGCCGGCAGCGAGTCGAGCGGCGGTTCGGTCATTACCAACGAAGATGGTCTTTACAAGCGCTCCGTGAACAGTGTGAACATGCGACCGAAATTCGCGATAATGAACCCCGAACTGACCTTCACACTTCCATCCTACCAGACGGCCGTCGGCGCGGTTGACATAATGTCGCACGTAATGGAGAGGTACTTCACCAACGTCAAAAACGTCGACTTCACCGATAGATTGTGCGAGGCAACGTTGAAAACGATGATAGTCAACACGCCGATCGCCCTGAAAGAACCCGACAATTACGAGGCCAGGGCCGAGATAATGTGG
>DBRH01000048.1:38040-43818 GCA_002305955.1 Kosmotogaceae bacterium UBA1373 | reverse complement strand
CACGGCGGAGGCCTGGCGATAATGTGGCCCGCGTGGATGAAGTATGTCTATAAGCACGATATAGAAAGGTTCGCGCAGTTCGCCTGCAGAGTCTGGAACGTGGAACCGGATTTCAGGAACCCCGAAAAGACGGCTCTCGAGGGCATAGAGAGTCTGAAAGGCTTCTTCTCGAGTCTTGGCATTCCTGTAACGCTCACCGACGCAGGCATTCCGTCGGACAGGCTCGAAGAAATGGCGCGAAAGGCCACCGAAACAGGCCCGCTCGGGAATTTCGTTAGACTCAAAAAAGAAGACGTGGAGAAGATTTACAGGCTGGCGCTTTGAATCTGTAAAGAGCGTTAGGAGCCGCGGTGAGTAGTGGATAGTGGGTAGTGGTGGGGGCAAGAGCTATGGACAGATTTTCGCGATGGACATAAAGCGCGAAGAACGATTCATCGTTCCGACGCTGCGCGTCCAGGTTTTTGGTAACCCTGAGGTCAGAGGCCAGAGGTGAGAGGTGTGAAGAGCGGGAAGATCTTGATTTTCTAACCTCTAACCTCATGCCTCTTATCTCTTTTCGAAAATGGGGACTGACCGGCTCCTGAGGTCTGTAACCGATTTTCGCAAGCCTCGGCTCCTATGCTGTCATCCCGTGTCATCCCGTAGTGCTCTTATACGGGATCTCGTTCTTCTCGTCAGTCTCTCCCTCGCGATTTAATGTGTTATGATGTAGGTGGAGTTACTCCACCCGGGTGTAGTAACTCCACTCATTCAAAGCGAGGTGAACACATGCTTTTCTCCATCAGCCCGAAGACAAAACGGAGCGAGCTGTTCGACCGCGAAAGAGAAATGAATGAATTGAAAAGGGCCGTGGGCAACGATCGTCTGATCGTACTCGACGGTATAGTTGGCTACCTCGCAATTTTCGGATATGAAGTCTACAAGAATGGACCTGATTTCGAGACGGCTCTCGAAAAGGCAGGAGTCATGGCAAAAGGACTGGTAAAAAAGGAAATCGACGATTTGCTCGCCAGATCAATAAACTACGGCTATGCCCTAAAAGCGGTAGCGTTCGGCATGGAGAGGTATTCTCAGATAAAAAAATACATAGAAGCGAACTTCGGGTCTATTCACGACTCTACACTCAGCAATATTTTGAACGGACTTGTAAAACAAAGTTTCCTCGAGATCTCCTTCTCAAAATCGATAAAGAGCTACTCTATACCCGATCCGATAACTCGCAGCTTCTGCGTTTCGATGAACTTGAAACAGTAACAACCATCTCAACCAACACACTTTTGAATTTATAAGAGCACTACGGGATGACGGTGCGAGGGCATTCACGGGATGACACGCGAAAAACGGGACAGACGTGAGGAGAATCGTCAGTCCCTATTTTCGCTCCCTTCCCGTCATGCCGGACCCCGATCCGGCATCCCGCTCTTACCCACAATGGTTCTTAATAGGAGCATTTCAGTGCAGGCTCTGCAGGATGAGACGAAGAGAGCGTTTCCCGGGCAGTGTCTTTCTGTTATCATATATCGATGAATGAAAGGGGGGAATTGTATCATAAGGCTTATCGAAACTGACAAGGGCAAGGTTGGTATTATGGAGAGACGCGACGAGGTTTTCAGGAGTTCGCAGGACGTTCTCGATGCGATAGCCGATCTGTGTTATCAGGAGTGTGATAGATTCATTTTCTATAAAGAGAACTTCCCGGAGGATTTCTATGATCTCCGGACGGGCCTGGCCGGAGACATACTGCAAAAGATGTCCACCTATTATATAAAACTGGCGATTGTGGGCGACTTCAGCGGCTATACGAGCAAAAGCCTTAAGGCCTTCATTTACGAATCAAACAGGGGAAAGCAAAACTTCTTCGTCGCGAGCGAAGAAGAGGCTATGAAAGCCCTCGGTCTTTCTTAAGGCGGCTTTTTCGCTTTCCCGCAAATCCTTGCAGGAGCTTTCATCATTTTAACAGAGATGCCAAAACAGCTTGACAGTATCCGACATGCCGTTTGTATGAAGGAAAACCATATAATCGTAGCTGGAGGTGACTATTTTGAAAGTCAGAGTATTGGTCGCGGCATTTATAACGTTGGCAGTGTTCTCGTTCGCAGGGTTGTTGAGCGGTCCGGCTGATCGTTTTCGCCTTGAGCTGGATTACGAGTCGGGCTTCACCGGCGTGATTTTCCACACCGTTCAGTTCGGCCAGGGCGGTACGGTATTCAATTACGTGAAAGACGGAGGCCAGGACGTCCTCTTCCCCTTCGAGAGATTCACCGCCAGCGTAGGGATCGACAGGCACACCGTATATTTTCTCTATCAACCACTGACGGTGCAGACTAAGGTTAAGCTGAAGAGCGATCTGCTGGTGGACGACGTTCTCTTTCCCGCGGGCACCGGGATGGTTTTGAATTACGGCTTTCCCTTCTATCGTTTGAGTTACACGTACGACGTCTTGAGAAAGGGCGACAGCTATCTGGCGCTGGGGCTTTCGCTTCAGATTAGAAACGCCGATATATACTTCGAATCGCTCGACGGGACGAAGTTCGTGGCCAACAAAAACGTCGGCCCCGTTCCGGTAATCAAGATAAAGGGCGAGCTCTGGTTCAACAACAGGGTCTACATCGCAACGGACATAGACGGTTTCTACGCCTCCAGCAGTTTCTTCAACGGGGCCGACTTCGACTTCGAAGGCTCGGTGCTTGACGCTTCTCTGCGCGGCGGGCTGAAGCTTACGGATTATCTGGAAGCCTACCTGAATCTGCGCTTCATAGGCGGCACGGCAAAGGGCGTATCGAAGAATGCGGACAGCCCCGACGGCTTCACCGACAATAGACTGGCAACTATAAATGTGAGTATCGGTTTCCAGCTCAAGTAGCTACTGAGATCGTATCTTTCAAGGCGGTCTTCCGGAGTCGCTTCCGGGGGCCGCCTTCATTATTTAACCTCTTCTTCGGGTGCGATACATATCTCCGTCTTTCGCAATTTTCTTTGTCAGGCTTTCCAGGATGAATTTTCGGTGGTATGATCTCTCTCGGCAGCATATGAGGGGGCATTGGGACTTGCGTAATATATACGAACTATTGAAAAGAACCATCTTCGATCCGGCTTTCGTTAAGAGACACCTGGTAAGAGAGATGCTTTTCTGGATATCCATGGTTCTGTCGATCGTATCTTCGATCTTCATGGGCGCGAGACTCGGGAGTATCGACTGGGAGGTCATAGCCAAGCTCTTCAGTCTTATGCTGGTCGTTCAGGCCTTCAAGGAGTACGGCGTTCTCGAGTGGATGGCCCGCTCTTCTCTGAAGAGTCTGAAAAGCCCGCGCAGCATAGGCGTGATGATCGTGCTGCTCACGGCGTCGGTCAGCTCTCTCATAACTAACGACGTCGCGTTGATCACCCTCGTCCCTCTCACCATGTTGATAGCCCTGAAGGCCGGCTTCGAACCTATGTGGCTGGTGATGATTCAAAGTCAGGCCGCCGACGTCGGAAGCGCGCTGACGCCGATCGGCAACCCGCAGAACCTCTTTCTCTTCGAAAAGTACCAGGTACCGGTCGGGGAGTTCGTTTCTTTTCTATTGCCTTTCACTGTATTCGGCGTCTGCTGGACCCTGGTGATGAACCTCCTTAACAGCAGGAAGAAAGCCTCTTTCACGGTCGAGCCTTCGAAGATACGCGAGCCGAGAAAGCTGATGATATTCGCGCTGGCTTTTCTTGTGGTCATGCTTTCGGTATTCAGGGTCATAGACTACAGGATAGGTCTGATATTGACCTTCGTCGTGACTATGGTGCTGGACATGGGTTTTTTCAAGAAGATCGACTACTTTCTGCTGGGAACTTTCGCCTTCTTTTTCATATTCATAGACAACATGGCCAGGACCGAGTTCATATCCGGCCTTATGAGATCGGTTGCCAATGGGGATATGGAGACGATGGTGAATTCGGCGCTCTTCTCGCAGATAATAAGCAACGTTCCCTCGGCCATACTCTTCTCTTCTTTCACCGACAGCTATAAGGGCCTTACTCTGGGCGTCAACATCGGCGGCAGCGGAACGATAATCGCCTCGCTCGCCAACCTGATCGCTTACAGGATCTACGTGAAGGAACGGGGGCAGAACGGCAAATACCTGATCATTTTCATGGTATCCAGCACCGTTTCGCTCCTTCTGAGTCTGACTTTCGGCTTCTTCCGGCTGAAATTCCTGGGACTGTGATCACCTGATCAGCGAGAGTTCGGTAACGTTGTAACTCAGGCTGTTCGGTGACTGTAGCTTGATATAGATAAGCCTGCCGGTACTTTGATCGTAAAGATACTGGTTCATATAGGTGCCGTTGCTCATCTGAAGCATTATCGCGTTCGTACCGTCCTGAAGCTTTCCGGCGAAGGCCACTTCGGCGACGACACCGGTAACGGGGTCCTGGTCTATCGTCTGAACCCTGTTCAGCGATTTCAGGGCCTGAGGGCAGAGCCAGAAAGCACCGCTGATCTGGGCGATCCCGGTGACGGTGGTCACCTCCGAGGGCAGGATACCGTACTGCGATATTGTCATCTTGATTAAATCCCAGCTCTGGGAGGATTTTACGGGAGTGACGTTCACCTGCATCTGACTGGGCGTGGTGTAGGAACCGGGGATGTTTATCGTGTACGTCCCTCCGTAGAGGCTTTCGGCCATGCTCCAGGAAGGTCTGGGAGAGTTGGCCCAGGGGAGATCTATGTATCTTGCCGAGATGAACTCCATGTACGACTGATGGATGTCGGCTCCCGAGGGAGCCTGAATCAACGAATAAATAAGCAACCCGGACGCCGTGTCGTAAGCGTGAACATGCTTCGTGTCGACCCCGGTAGTTTCGATTCTCACTATCTGAAGCGTCTGTCCGCCGAACTGGAGGGGCATTGCCATCGCCGTAGTGTTATCGCTGTTGAAGCGGGACAGGTCTTTGAAAACCTCGGGATTAAGCCAGAAATCGGATATTCCGGGTTTTTCAAGTGTGCCGAAAGAGGTTCCCGGGTAGTAGCCTCCGTTCATAGTCATGAAGTAAGTGCTCAGGAGTGCCACCGAATCCTGCTCGACCGCCACGAGATCCATTTGCTGAATACCGGTTCCGGAACCGCCCGTATCGGACAGACCGCCGCCACGCTTCATAACGGCGATATCGGCCCTGTAACTGAGCCTCAGGCCCGGTGCCATCCAGGGTAGAGGACCGTTCACGTATTCGGGGAAGTAACTCTCCCAGAGGCTGTAAGACATCATTGAAGAGAGAGCGAGAAAGAGAAGAAAAACAACCGCCAGAATCCTTCTGGTCATAGAATCATCTCCTTATGCTGTTCCACTATGAATTCTACCTCAAGTCGCCCCAAAAAGAGCCATTGAATACAGTCGTTCGAAGTAGAAGCGAAGCGGGTATAAAACCCGCTCCGCTAGAAGCTGAAATCGTATCTGCCGATCAGGTGAAAGTGGGGGAAAAAGGTGGTGTGCCTTGCCAGTTTATTCCCTATATTGAATCCAACGTTTATGATCGTGCTTCCGGTTTCGATGCTGAAATCCCCTATGGTGTAACCGGCCCCTATGTGAGAGACGATAGGGAGGTACTCGATTTTCATATTCAAAACGCTCTGCAATTCCGTCATTAAAGTCGCTTTGAGGAAAATCGACGGAAGAGCCGCCGAGAAGTCTTTCAGCCGAATCTCGGTGTAAAGACCGAAGTTGACCTGAGAAGGATCGAGAGTATAGAACTCGAAATTCTTCAGCGTCACGCCGAAGGCCGGGATATCGGCTATAACCCCGAGAATCG
>DBRH01000048.1:36351-38035 GCA_002305955.1 Kosmotogaceae bacterium UBA1373 | reverse complement strand
AGTCTGACGGTCCCGGTTAAAAACAAAGCCCATCCCCACCGAGAATTGCGTCGCGAAGATCGCCCCGGCCAGAATTAAAGCCAGAGCCAGTACGAGTGCTTTTTTCACCTGAACACCTCCAAAAAGCTATAGTTGTTGATATTGAGTTGGTAAAACACGAGCGAAAATAGGGACTGACGGGCTCCTGACGTCTGTCCCATTTTTCGCGTGTCTCCCTTTCTCTCTCTCTCCTCTTCCCGCTCTTCAGTATCTCAATCTGGCTGCGATACCGCTCTCGAGGACTTCCCCGTTCACGACCACTATTTTACCGTTGCTGGCCGTTACGCTCCGCACTATCCACGGGCCTATGTTCCTAACCTCTCTGCTGTCTTTCACGGCTCTCGTGTAGACGAGCTCTTTATCGAGAATATACCCTCTCTTCCTTACGAGCGGGTTTATGAACAATGTATCTATTCTCCTGTCGTTGGCCATTCTGGCGACGTCGTTCCAGTCTTGAGCGTATCGATCGTGGTTCTCTCTGGCCTTTTTCATAAGCCCCCTGGCAATCTCCGGCTTTTCTTCTCTGACTATCTTCACGCTTTCGGAAAGGAGTTGCTTCTCCTGGGTGATGTTTTTCTGGATCAAGACGCGGTGGGCCGCGGGGAGCGTTAGTCTCACTTCATCTTCGATCCTCTCTACGAATTCGCCGAAAGAAGAGGAATAGAAGACGATTATGAAGTCGGCGTCGCGCGGCGTCCTTTCCTCCTCTTTCAAAACGCTGGCGACGTGCTGGAGAAATCTGCGGTTCTCCTCGTCTTTCAACCTCTCGATCTTCTCCGAGTCGCTCCCGTGGAAAACCGTTCCCGCCGATGGTGAGGGCGAATAACCTTCTAGATACTCCTTTTCCCTCTCCTGAATGAACTCGTTTTCCAGTACGGCGATCTCAAAAAGTCTCTCTCTATCGAGCATATACAGGGCCGCCTCTTCTCTCCTGAGACTTAGGACCAGCGCTTCGACCGTGGAATTGGTGAGCCATATGAGCTGGTCGAGATCGAAAGTTTTGCCCACGTATATCTCCCTTTCGGGTCTTCTCGATAGGGCGAGCAAATTCACCTCTCCAATGTTCTGTTCTCTGGAGCTTTCACCGGCGCTGAACTGCAAGAAAACGGCCAGGCCCACACCGAGGTCGGCTGTGTTTCCCATTTTCAATACGACGGCTTCGGCGATCTTCTGGTGAAGCTTTCCAAGTCCGGCCAGTTTTTCGTCCGAGCGCATCGCTTCTAGAATCAAAGATCTCATGTGTTTTTCAGCGTCGATTCTGCCGATGTTTTCCAGCGGGAAGTAAAAACTGAGAAGATAAGAATCGGATTTTATTTCTGTTTCAACGCCTAGAAGTCTCTGTAGTTCCCTTTCCATCTGAGCTTTTCGAAGAGTATGTGGAGTGAGTTTTTCCATCGTATTTCCTCCTTCTGTGCCCGGTGGTTGTGAGTACTTCGATCGTTGACCGCTTTAGATTCTATGCTTTTTTGATCGGATGGAGACGATATATGTTCAAATGTTCCGAATAACTTATCCGGGAAGCTCTTTCCAGAGCGTTACTTTAGGGTTCACCAGTGAGTAGGCTATATCCACCAGCAGGTTCACCGTGATCATAAATATAGAGATCACCAGGATACAACCGGACAACGTCAAGACGTCGAACATA
>DBRH01000048.1:31080-36275 GCA_002305955.1 Kosmotogaceae bacterium UBA1373 | reverse complement strand
TTGAGCATTATCTCTCTCTCGCTCAAGCCTTTCGAGCGGGCCGTCCGTATGTAATCGGCGTGCTTGACTTCGAGCGCGCCGGCCCTGCTGATCTGGTATATGTAGGCCGAGTTCACCAGAAAGAGGGTCAATACCGGCTCGAGGAGAAAGACCAGCTGGTCGAAAAAGATCCCGATACGGCCGTTCAGGATAGAGTCGATCAGCGTCGAATAGGTATAATCCTTCCAGTCTTTGATCGCGACCAGTTTAAGGCCGCCTATCGGAAGCCATTTGAAAAAGACGAATCCCCCTGTCAGGATTAAGAGCCCGAGTATGAAGTCGGGCGTCGCCCAGCCGACGGTTGAAAGAAAGCCGAAGACTGAATCCACCGGGCCATTGGGATTCATGGCGGCTCTGAGACCCAGGCGAGAACCTATCAGAACGATGGGAATCAGCGAAAGAAAGATCAGCTCTAGACTACTCGGCAACATCTGGAGAATGGCCTCGCTAACATCCATTCTTCCGGCCATAGAATACCCCAGATCGCCCCGGAGCGTGTTCGAAATCCAGATAAAGTACCTGGTTATGGCCGGCTCGTCTAAGCCGTACTTTTCAATAATCCTCTCCGCAGCGTTGGGAGCCCTGCCGGTGCTGCCCGTCATATAGGCGTTCAAAAGAACGTTCGGGCCGAGCGACCATATAACACAGAATACGATCAGGGTGACTCCGATCACCGTTAGAGGAACCGAGATAAGCCTTCTTAGAATGTAAGCGGTCATGTATAACCTCCTGAACGTACATCTGATTATAGAACAAAAAATGTAGTACAATTGTACTGGAGATGATTCGTTTGGCTAACGGTTTGCAGGGTGTACTCCTCGGTCGTATCGGCAAAGCCTTTCCGGCTTTTAAAGTGAAGAATTACCGGTATTTCTGGATCGGTCAACTCATTTCGGTCATGGGCACGTGGATGCAGACCGCGGCCCAGTCGTGGCTCGTGTTGACCATAACGGACTCGCCCTTTCTTCTGGGACTCCTGGGAGTTGCCCAGTTCACGCCGGTACTCGCCTTCTCGCTACTGGCAGGCGTTTTCGTCGATCGCTTCCCGAAGAGATCTATTCTGCTGATCACCCAGTTCGCCTCAATGCTGCTGGCCTTCGCGCTGGCCGTTCTGGTTTTCACGAACACTGTGCAGTACTGGCATATCTTTCTGCTCTCCTTCGGCCTGGGTGTGGTGAAAGCTCTGGATATACCGGCCAGGCAATCCTTCATGATCGAGCTGGTAGGCAAAGACGTGCTTCTCAACGCCATCGCCCTCAATTCAACTGTTTTCAACCTCGCCAGGATAGTCGGCCCGGCAGTCGCCGGGATATTGATGGCGATGGTCGGAGCCGGCTGGTGCTTTCTCATAAACGGCATAACTTTCATAGCGGTCATACTCGGCATCTTCAAGATAGACGTGAGGCCTGTTATAAACAAGAGACCACGCGGAACGGTTCTGCCGGATATCAAGGAGGGGCTTGCATATCTCGTGAAGAGCCCAATACTGACCACCACGACACTGATGCTGGCGATAGTGAGCACCTTCGGGATGAATTACAGCGTGCTCATACCGGTCTTCGCGCGCAACCAGCTCGGGCTGGACTCTCAGGGGTACGGCTGGCTCATGGCCTCACTCGGAGTGGGCTCGCTGATCGGTGCGCTTATAATCGCCGGAAAGAGCGCGAAAGGCCCCAGCCGCGCGCGACTCTTCGTGGTCCCCTTCATCACCTCGGCGCTCTTTCTGCTGATCGGCTTCAACAGGTCGTATCTCCTCTCCGCCTTCCTTATATGCCTGATGGGCCTGGCCAATATCTTCTTCACAACTTCTGCCAACAGCCTGATGCAAATAAACTCCAGCAACGAACTGAGAGGCAGAGTCATGAGCGTCTATTCGCTCGTCTTCGCCGGCTCGACGCCGCTGGGTAATCTCTTCGTAGGAACGGTCTCCGACAGGTACGGAGGGGCGAGCGCCTTCGTCTGGTCGGGCGCGATCACCTTCACGCTTGTCTCCACGGTAGTTATCGTACACAGCCTCAGAAAAAGGATCAAACGCTTGAGTGCGAGCGGGCAGGTTTGAGTCATTTTCTCCTGAATCTGTAGTATAATTCTTTTATTGTATTCCGGGGTGATAAAATGCCAAAGATTCCCTATGCCCGGATTTCCAGGTTCTGGGGGTTCAAAGACAAGATCAAGCTCGTTTCCGGGCTCAATGGTCGTGCATATATAGTTAGTTCGGGCCGGTCTCTTTACGTCCTCAAGAGGCGGCCGATCGATGTTGCGGGTTTTGCCGTGCAACAGGTTTTTCTCTCCTCTCTGTTTCAAAATGGGATAAACGTCTCGCTCCCGCTCGAGAATCCCGACGGGCTTTTCGAGGTCAAGATCGGAAAGTTCGTTTACTCTCTCTTCACGTACATAGAGGGAAACAAGGCAGATCTGGATATATCCTGCGCCACTCCGGAAATGGCCCGCGAGATCGGCCTCTTCACCGGACGACTGCACTCGGCGCTCTCCAGACTGAACGACAACACCATCCAGAGAAGGAATCTCTTCACGACGTTATCGAGCTCGCTGCGTTTTCTCTCCTGCCAGGGAGACCGTCTGCCGTATTTAGACCGCGAGAGGATCGAAGAGTTTTTCGGCGAGTTCTTCTCGCTCTACTACAGGCTTCCGGTTCAGGCGATACACGGGGATTACCACCCGGGCAATATAATCGTCAATTCCGGAAGGGTTTCCGGGGTCATAGACTTCGAATACTCCTGCAGGGAAGTCAAGGTTTTAGATCTCTCCTATCTCATATCCAGCGTGTTGACCGAGTTCAAGAGAATGGGCTCTCCCTCGCTGGCGCTCTACCTGATCCCTCACCTTCTGGAGGGGTACTGCCTCGAGAACACGTTGACGATTGAAGAAAGGGAGAGCATCGTGTATCTTCTGGGGGCCGTTCTCCTGAACCAGGTTCATTTCTTTCTCGCCCGCGGCTGTACCGAGGAGGCCGCCTTCGCAGAATCGATTCTGGAATGGGTCGTGGACAACAGGGAGAGAATAAACGACAAGGCTGGCCTGACTTACACTCATTCCACTTCCAGATGAGGCGACTCAGCCGATTCTGAAGACTCCGCCGTGACTCCTGACAACTTTACCGTCTTTTTTTCGCATCTCTGAGGCTCCTTCTGATTTTCCTCCAGATCCTTTCATTTCGCAGACTCTCCAGTTCCCTCTCGATTTCGATCTCCCCGGTCTTGAGATCCTCTATAGTCGGATAGTGGTTGTGTATCATCTACGATCCCTCCCTTCGCTATGAATATATCACCGCCCAGGAACGGCTGTCTTTCCACCGGCAAAGGATTGGAACGATCCATTTCCTCTGCCATCCTATTCAGCATCAATTGCTGAAAGTCTCTTTGTATAAGCATTTAATAGACAAGAGATAAGTGGTACGCTCTGCTGGCCTGTCAGTGGTATGGTAGAGCGGACCGCAAAAGTTATAATCGTTTCGTAGGGGGTGAGGCCGGTGATAGGTCTGAAAGTATCGATCGAGAGAAATACGAACGTACCTCTTTTCAAACAGCTCACCGAGCAGTTGAGGGCTGCGATTTTAAGGCGGGACATACCGGAAGGAACGCGACTGCCCTCCGAGCGCGAGATGGCCAGACTCCTTAAACTTAACAGGAGCGTGGTGATCAAAGCCTACAACGAGCTGAAGCTGGACGCTCTCCTCGATTCGAAGTCCGGCAGCGGCACTTATGTGGCCGCGGTGACACCGCTCAAGAAAGAGTTCGGCATGATATCCTGGAGCGATCAGCTCAGCACCTGGGCCACATCTTCCTCGGGAGAGGCCCGCTGGTCATCGCTCGCAAAGGGTCGGCCGGCCGACTGCATCAGGCTCGACACGGGAGTTCCCGAGGTGCGGACCGACCAGATGACTCTTCTGAAAAAGATACTGGAAGGTCTAACACAGGAAGAACTGGACGAATCGCTCCAGTACCCCTCGCTGAGGGGCAACCCCGAGCTCCTCAAGTATCTCTCCATAAGGCTGAACGGCTCGGGTATGAAAGTCTCCGCGAAAAACCTTCTCGTAACGATCGGAACCGAGGAGGCGATCTACCTGTTGTTTTCCGCTCTGGCCAGACCGGGAGAGGCCGTCATAATCGAGAACCCCACATATTTGAACGTTATAAAAATCTCCAGGATGTTCCAGCACCGGGTCCTGCCTGTAAACAGGTTCAGTGAGGGCTTCGACATGGCCACGCTGGAAAACACTCTCCAGAGGGGCTCGGTGAAGTACATATACACCATGAGCTGCTCCCACAACCCTACCGGGGCGAACATGCCCGAACGGAAAAAGGAATCGCTCGTCAGGCTTGCCGAAAAGTATTCCGTGCCTGTAATCGACGATACGGTCTTTTCGGAAATCCAGTACCAGAGCCCTATGCCCAGAACCTTGAAATACTACGACACTCACAACTGCGTTATCGAGATCGGCGGTATTTCAAAGTCATACGCGCCGGGTTTGAGGATCGGCTGGATCGTGGCCGACGAGGCGCTCATAGAAAAGCTGATCGAGCCGATGAGAATGATCTCGCTGGGTGTGCCGAACCTGAGCCAGCTGGTGGCCGCGAAGCTCCTCTCCTCGGGTGAGTACGACGCTTACCTGGAGCGCTACATCAAACTATCGCTCAGGAAATGCGAAAAGACCCGGATGGCCTGCTACCGGTACCTGCCGCAGTACGTGAAGGTGAACGAAGCGCAGGGCGGGAACTTCTTCTGGCTGGAGCTCCCCGATTCCATGGATTGCTGGAAAGTCGCCGAAGAATCCCTGAAAGAGGGCGTCGCAGTCTCGCCGGGCAGCCTCTTCACTTTCGATTCCTCCGGAAAGAACTACTTGAGACTGAACCCTCTCGGGGTACCGGAAGAAGAAATCGAAAAAGGTATAGAAAGACTCTCGAAGGCCATCGCGACGGTAGCGTCTCACTACAGGAAGGAGGAGCAGAGCCTCTCGGTTATAGTGTAGCAGCCTCCGGGCCTGCAAGAATGCGATAGGCGCAGTAGAGAAGATAAGAGGAGTGTTCCGTCTTCAGTCTTATCACATCGCGGTCGTAGTTGAACTCGTTCAAACGCTTCAGATAAGTGGAGAAGCCCCTGGCGTTTTCCAGCCGATAGCTCCTCTCTCCGACCTT
>DBRH01000048.1:30243-31042 GCA_002305955.1 Kosmotogaceae bacterium UBA1373 | reverse complement strand
AGATATGCCGCCAGAAGCTCTCTCTGGACCTTCAAAACCTCAGGCACGCTCTTTCCTGAGATATAGCCATACTCATCGACTATCAGAGCGGCACCGCATTCAGCGCAGACGGCCTCGTCGCCTCTGGCGGCGATTGTGCGAAAGCCCCCGCATTTCTCGCAGAACCATACGATCCTCTCTATGCCGGAGGCCCTTTTCCGCCCTTTGAAAAGTATCCTCTTCTCTCTCTGCCATTCCCAGTCGGAGGAACGCGAAAGAAAATCCAGCGCCTCGCTTCCGCGAAGGACCTCGAAAACGATCTCGATCCTTCCCCAGCGGTGGTGATCGGCCCACCTCGGCCTGGTAAGATAACCCCCGTTCATCCTCGCCGCCACCACGGGAACATCGACCCTGTCGAGAAACTTCTCAGTGCCGGGTGGCACCTCGCCGAACTCGCCGTCCCAGGTTACAGAGCCCTCGGGCATCAGACCGATTATGCCTCCGTCCTTCAACACCCTGAGGATCTTTCTCATCGCGGCGACATCCGGGACTCCCTTCCTCTTTTCGATCGCGCCCGCCGCCTTCAAAATAGAGGCTGCCAGGGGAAGCTTGAAATTGCCGGCCGCGACGGCCCACACGATGGGATACTTCACAAAAGCCTCTATCAGAGCGGCATCTATGAAATAAGCGTGGTTTCCGACCAGAAGGAAGGGCGGATCGGGAAGCTTTTCGGCGTTCACCGCGTGAAGATTGTAGCGTTTCATGAAGGGGCGCCTCAGAATAGGCCGCAAAGCTCGCCAGATAAACCTGTCGCCCGGCA
>DBRH01000048.1:29869-30210 GCA_002305955.1 Kosmotogaceae bacterium UBA1373 | reverse complement strand
TAATCGGAGTAACGGTACCTGAATGAGCCGGCACAAAAAAGACGATCCGGTCGACTATGCAATGCACTGGAATTGAGCTTCGAATGGGGGTAAGCTTATGAGAGACGATCAACGGAATGAGGTGTCAAAGCAATTGAAAGCGGGAAAAGACAACTTATCCCCCGGAGTGGAAATTAGAAAGAAGAGCCCATCGAAACCAAAAGGCGAGACTTTCAATCTATTTGATTACAATATAGAGGCGCCCCCGGAAAGCGAAAGCAAGACCAGTAACTCACAGGATCGGGAACAAATAGATGTGAGATACATATACCCGAATACCGAACAGGCTCTCGATGAGCTCG
>DBRH01000048.1:23883-29854 GCA_002305955.1 Kosmotogaceae bacterium UBA1373 | reverse complement strand
CAGCTTGGCGTTCCCGGAAAGCCCGTTCTCCTCCTTGATATGGATACGATAACGTCTGTCTCCGGCCCTTTAAATGAATTACTGGGCAGTGAAAAGACTCTGAAGCTCTTCCACAACGCCAAGTTCGATATCGAGTTCCTTAAAATCGCCGGAATAGACGTGAAGGGACCTCTATTCGACACTATGCTTGCCGAGTTGCTCCTGACCTCCGGGCTTGCCGGCACATCCGCCAAACTGTCTGACATGTCGAAGAAGTACTTGAACGTGGAGCTGCCCAAGGAACAACAGCTGAGCGACTGGACCGGAACACTGACACAGGAACAGCTCGAGTACGCCGCCAGGGATGTTGCAGTACTGCTGGAGCTCTACACACCGTTATCGATAGCGATAGAGGAATCAGGACTGTCCAGAGTGGCGGAGCTCGAATTTGAAGCACTTCCGGCAGTGGTCGCCCTTGAACTGAACGGGATTTTTCTCGACACTCGCAGACTGGAAAAATTGACCGCAGTTCTTCAGAGTGAACTTGAAGAATCGGTTATGGAATGCAGAGAGCTTCTCGATGCCGGTATCAATCTCGACAGCCCCAAACAATTGCTGAGAGCATTGAGCGCTAAAGGTATAAGAGTCGATAACACCAGCGCCTCTACACTCGAGAAGCTGAGAAACAGGCATCCCGAAGTGGCTGCGATATTGCGCTATCGCAGGGCCGCAAAGGCCATCTCGACTTTCTCGAATAAATTGACAGACCACATTCACCCTGTCAGCGGAAGAATCCATCCATCCTACTGGCAAATCGGAGCCTCTACGGGTCGTTTTTCCTGCTCGAACCCGAACCTTCAACAGATTCCCAAAGAGGCCAGATTTCGCGATTGCTTCGTACCGGCGCCGGGAAACAAGTTCGTTATCGCGGACTATTCACAGATCGAATTGAGGGTGGCGGCAGCTATAAGTCGAGACCCTGTAATGATCAAGGCTTACAAAAACAACGAGGATCTCCACCGGGAAACCGCGGCCGTGCTCATCGGAAAGAAACCCTCGGAAATAACGAAAGAGGAGCGCCAGCTAGCAAAAGCCGTGAATTTCGGCCTGCTTTTTGCAATGGGAGCGAGGGGACTTTCGAATTACGCTGAAAGCGGTTATGGTGTGAAAATGAGCGTGAAAGAAGCACAGGAGTTCATTGAGCGATTCTTCAACCACTACACCGGATTGAAATATCTGAAACGAAGAGTAGGTTTGAGTTCACAACACGAAGTCAGAACTCTCAGCGGCAGAAGATATTTATTATCGGAAGACACCGGTCTTTCTGTGAAATTGAATATTCCTGTGCAAGGCACGGCGGCAGATTTGCTGAAAATAGCCCTCGGCAGACTCCCTCGAGCTCTTGAAGACACGGGGGCCATGATAGTGGCGATCGTTCATGACGAGATCATTCTGGAAGTTCCCGAAAGTGCCGCTGAAAAAGCGAAGAGGATACTGGTGGAAGTTATGGAAGGCGCCGGTGATGGTCTCATGGACGTGCCTCTCGTGGCAGAAGCAACCATAGCAGACAGCTGGGCCGGAAAAGCTTAACTGACTTTGACAGCAAAAGAGAATCGGTGGTATAGAAAGCGCATAACATTTAGGACTAACAGATCCATTTGGAAAGAGCCGTCCTTCGGAAGAGCGAGAGGAGGAGAGAGAAGAGAGAGNNACGGGATGACAGGCTTCCTCCCTTCCCGTCATGCCGGACCTCGATCCGGCATCCCGCTCTTACCCACAACACACCACGCACAACCAACAACGTTTCTTAAGAGAATTCTCGTCTTCTCGTGAGCGAAGCGAACTCTTGACGCTCTTTCTCTCGTGTTTTTACGAACAACCAACAACCATTCTTATTAGGAACTTTCGGGATGACAATTTCACAGGTGCGTGCGAATGCATGTCAACGGCTATGGATATAGGTTTCAAATTCTCCCCTCCTTACTCTAATTCGAAGCGCATAAATTGAGAAGAAGAGTTTAGATCACTATACGAATTGATAAATTAACCTAACTAATAGTAAAATAGGAGAGCCAGCGTTCTTAAAAACCTTTTTAGTGAAGTCTTCTTTGGTAGTCTCTGCTGAAAGGGAAAGGGTGAACGGCATGCTAACGTTGATTACTTCACTATTATTTTTTGCCGTGGGTACGGTTGTGCTGACCAGCGGGATATTTACGTTACAAAGCAATCATAAGACTCCGGCCAACAGAGCCTTTTTTGCCCTTACGGCCGCGATTGCAATCTGGTCATCTGGCATGGCGATGTCAACCACTGCCAATGACGCTGCGACATGCGAAATCTTTCGGCGTATTTCGGCGGTCGGTTGGAGCACAGTTTACGCGATATTACTCCACTTCATATTGATCATAACGGGTAGAGCCCCTTCGCTCAGAAAGTGGTGGTTCTACTTATGTCTGTATTTGCCAGCCTTCTTTTCCGTTTTCGCTTTCGCTGTTCCCAATCCGATGAACCCTTTCCCATATAATCTTCACCAAACCGCGTTTGGCTGGACCAATACTTCACAACACAATATCTGGGACTGGATGTTCTATGCCTATTACATAGGTTATGCGCTCATAGGGTTACTGCTTTTGTATAGATGGGGCGCAAAATCATCAGCTCCTGTAACAAAAAAGAACTCCCGCATTGTGAGAGTATCAATCATCGCGGCTCTTTTTCTAGGAACGATTACCGATGTCGTTTTGAGCAGCGTATTTTCTGAGTTGCCTCAGATGGCCCCGGCTATTATGCTGATCCCCATCATCTCCATATATCATGTTCTGCAAAAAGACAGCTTTGGTATAACGAAAGGTATAGACAAAAAAACGAGCTACATGATTCTATTCGTAAGTGTTCTTGCATACATAATCCTTTCTGCACTGCAAGTGTTGCTTCCAGAGAAAAGCTTTGCCATAGCGTCTGTCGTACTCGACAAATCGGAAATCAGAGGAATCTTTGTTCAAATACAGATGTTCATTTCGATATACCTGGTATTGAAAGGAAACAGGCCGGGGTATATCGCGTCTTTGATAATTAACTCCATCAGTCTCGTAACTGCAATTGGATTCCTGATTCGCAACAAGTCGACCTCATCTTTACCAGGAATCATCTCTTATACCGGAGTCCTTGTGATCATTTCTTTGATAAGAGCTTATAAGGAGAAAAATGATGACTATATCAAGAGAATTAATACCCAGACGGTCCGAGAGAAATTCTATTCCAGTGTATTTAAACAAGCCCCGGTTGGGATAGCTATTATAAGCGGGACTGAATTCACGAGAAATGAAGAATTCGATGACTTGAATATTAACCCGGCGTACGAACGAATTCTCTGTCGAACGAGAGAAGAGCTGCAAAACACCGATTGGACGACGATAACGCATCCGGACGATCTTGCTACCGATCTGGCATACTTCGATCAGTTCAAGAAAGGCAAGATAGATTATTACCCGCGGGAAAAGCGCTATATCAAGCCGGACGGCTCCGTTGTTTGGGTCGATATGCTTATATCTCGTTTTGCCAGTTCAAATGAAAAGCCCGGTGACCACGTTTGCATCATTACGGATATTACAAATCGAAAGAACATCGAGGCAACCTTAAAATACAACAGTGAACACATGCTGCTGACAGGACTTTATAACCGTGGAATACTGGAAAAAACACTGGAAAGCGACGCACTCATACCCTCGTCATACAAGCGCGCTTTGGTGAGTATCAATCTCTCTGCCATGCATGTCTTGAGTCTTCGTTATGGGAATAATTACAACCAGACTCTGCTCAGGAATATCGCTGATTCTCTAAAGGCTTATAGTAATGATAAACGTGTGTTATTCAATACATACGAGGATCGATTCGTTTTTTATGTGAAAGATTATGAAGATGAAAAAGAACTGACTGCCTTCTCTGAAAGACTATTATATACATTGTCTTCTTATCTGTATATCCACGGAATAGCTGTGGGCATAGGGATACTTCAGATAGATAAATCGACTGCGCACGACACTGACGAGCTGTTGACAAAACTTGTGAATACAAGTGAAATAGCAGCAAAAAACAACGGCAGTGGTTCTAATATTTTGTTCCATAGTACTGAACTGGATATTCAGATTACACGTGAAAACGAGATCGGCCAGGAGATAAGAGAAATAGCCGAGGGAATAAAGATTGACAGACTCTATTTGCATTTTCAACCGATTCTTGATGTTGCTACAAATAAGGTCTGTAAATTCGAAGCTTTAGCCAGGCTTGACAGTGAAAAACATGGTTTTGTTCCCCCTTTGGAGTTCATTCCGGTGGCCGAAAAAACGAACATGCTTGCTCCGTTTGGAGAAAGAATCATTATCCTGGCTCTTCGTTTTCTGAAGAAACTGAAGGAAACTGGCCACGATACGATAGCTGTATCGATCAACATTTCGATAATTCAGATACTGGAAAATGGATTTGCCAGTAGGTTGCTGAACATGATCAACGATATGCACCTGAATCCAGAGAATGTCGAAATTGAACTTACTGAATCGGTATTCTCCATAGAGAGAGAAGAAATAAACACTGTTATTAACGAGCTTAAAGCCGCCGGGATCAAAGTACTGATCGATGATTTTGGGACAGGCTATTCCTCTTTTGCCCGTGTAAGTGAACTGGACATCGATTGCTTGAAGATTGATAAAAGCTTCATTGATAAATTGCTGGTATCGAAGACGGAAGAGGCGATCACCGGAGATATAATATCCATGGCTCATAAGCTGGGCCATTGTGTTGTTGCCGAAGGGGTTGAGTATGAGGAGCAGCTCAGTTACCTGCGGGAACACAACTGTGACATGATACAGGGATATCTGATAAGTAGACCACTTGATGAAGATTCAGCACTCAACCTCTTGAAAAACAACAAGAAGTAGATACAGGGACACCGCGATGCCACATCTGTTTTTGCAAGAGCTATTCTCTCTTTCCTTGCGGTTTATCGTGGCGACAAAAAGCATTTCCGGTAAACATTTCCATGCTGTAAAGTTGAATAGAGTTTCTTGCGAAACAAGGCGCGTCGGTTTCTACATATCGGCAGACATGCCGCAAGGTATCGTGTGAAAAAACCATCTGAGTTGAGAGGGTTCATATGTTTTCTTTGTTGCTGGTTATCATTTATATCGCTTTTATAAACAGACACCAAGGAGTCTCCCACCTCTTAGGTGGTGAGTAGTTCAACCGGTGCTCTATCCCCGTCGTTCAACACTTCCAGTCGATTTTCGCAGGGTTTGGCTCGTTTTCAATCGACACTTCACGCAGCGCGTCAAGCATACGCTCGCATTCTTCGGCGACGAGCCGCTCCAGTTGTTCCCGGGGCGCGTCCGTTCCAAGCGCATCGTACGCAACCGCTAACGCTCCATATAGAGCCAGTCCGATACAGTGCCTTGCCGAGTGCACGGTCGATGCGCTCTGACCTATAGCTCTCGCGGCGGTTCGGGCAACGGGATTGTTTTCGGCTTCTCTGGCGGCCGCGTGGCACTGGAGGATTCTCCCTTTCGCCTCCGGCAACTTTATCCTTCCCGACAACCACTCCCGGGCGGCTTTCAATGCGTTTTGTGGACGCGGGTCGTCTGGATAATACTTACCCCAAAGGGGCAATAGAACTCGCCCGGAATAATCGACAGCCCAATTTGCAAGCGTCGATTTACTCTGCGTTTCTATCAATTTCACGAGCGACTGTATATACGGCGCATCCCAGTCGCTCAGCATTTTCCTCGCCTTTGGCATACTCAACCTCCGATAGGCTGTAATTAAACTTTTCACGGGCTCAGCGAACAGTTCCATCCACGTATTCGACTCGTGCCGGCACATCTTTGTTGGCGGTGGGTTGTACGCTGTAGATTGACAAAACTCGAGAAAAAGAGCATCAGCGAAAATAGGGACTGACGGGCTCCTTGCGTCAGTCCCATTTTTCGCGTCTCTCTTCTCTCTC
>DBRH01000048.1:21832-23851 GCA_002305955.1 Kosmotogaceae bacterium UBA1373 | reverse complement strand
GCCCAATATTTAAGCTTATGTACCAATAATACGAAAAGTTCGCTTGTCATACTGTCTCTTGCTATAATAACCACTGGGATGATTCTTCAGGCAGGCGATTCGGCCGTCCTTCGATATCGGATTACGAACGGGGAAGTAATTCTGACTCTTTTTCTGATTCCGACCGGATTTGGCTTGTATAAAGCTGAATAGATTTTTTGTTATCGAAATTGATGGATGCTTTCTTTGCCATCGGCGTTTTTTCAAATGCTTCCCGAAAGCCAGTCTTTTTTAGATTCTTCCCGTCCGATCGATCGGCCTTCAAGCCGGAGAAAAAATGGTTGTTTGTGAATTTAGGCCCCGCATCGGGGTTATTCCATATTCAAGGAGGGGTTTCAATTGCGTAAGATCCTGTTAGTTCTGATAGTTGTTGCCGCGATCGTAAGCATCGGTTGGGCATGCACAACTATCCTGGTTTCAAAAGGTGCTTCCGTTGACGGATCGGTTATGACCAGTCATTCGTGCGACTGTGGAGCCTGTGATTTCAGATATGTCTATGTTCCTGCCGCAGACTATGAACCGGGTGCACAGAGAGCCGTTTATCCGTTCCTGGAAGGATATCCCCGTTATGTGGGCAAAGATATGGGACCGACCTACGACGATCCAAACTATCCGCCGACAGAACCTCTCGGTTATATCGATCAGGTCGAGCACACATACGCTTACTACGATGGCGCTTACGGGATCATCAACGAGCACCAGCTCGCGATAGGCGAGTGTACCTGTTCGGCAAAGGTTTACGCGCAGGCCAAAGCTGGCGAATGTATCTTCGACGTTTCCGCGCTCTCGAAAGTGGCTCTCGAGAGATGCACGACGGCCAGAGAGGCTATCGAGCTCATGGGCGCGCTGGCTGTAGAGTACGGCTACTACGGCTGGGGCGAAACTCTCACTGTCGCAGATACCGAAGAGGCGTGGGTCTTCGAGATCTGTGCGACACCCGACCAGAAGAGCGCTCTCTGGGCGGCCAAGAAAGTCCCCGACGGAGAAGTCTTCGTTGAGGCCAACATCTTCAGGATCAGGGAACTCGATCCCGACGATCCCGACACAATGTTCTCCCCGAACCTGATCGAAGTCGCGACGGCGGCCGGCTGGTACGACCCCAGCTCCGGTCCTATCGACTGGATGGCCACCGTAAGCACCGGCGAATACTCCTACCCCTACTACAGTCTCAGAAGAATCTGGAGAGTTCTCGACAGAGTGGCTCCGTCCAAGGGCTTCTCTCCGTGGGTAGAAGACAGCTTCTCAAAGGCCTTACCGTTCTCGGTGGTTCCGGATAAGAAGCTCTCCGTGGCCGATGTTATCGACCTCTTCAGAGATTTCTACGAAGGCACGGAATTCGATCTGACGCAGGGACTCGCAGCAGGACCGTTCGGCAACCCCAACCGCTATGCAGGCTCGAGCAGACTGATCAAGGGCAGCTGGGAAAGGGCTATCTCCATATTCAGATGCGACTATGTGTTCGTATCTCAGTCGAGAGGCTGGCTCCCCGATCCTATCGGTGGAGTGATATGGTGGGGGCCGTCGGCGCCGCACGAATCGATAATCATCCCTATGTACTGCGGTATTACCGATATTCCGGACGCGTATGACACGGGAAGTCTCGAAAAGTTCGACTACAACGTTGCCAACTGGGCGTTGAACTTCATGGGCAACTGGGCCGAGTTGAAGTTCAGCTACATGTACCCGGAAATCAAGGCGCTCCAGCAGAAGATAGAAGGCAAGCTCTTCGCGGTGCAGCCGGCGATAGAGGCGGCCGCGGCACAGCTTTACGCGGTAGATCCGGAACTCTGTAAGGAATTCCTGACCGATTACGTCGCCGGTGTATCGAACAGAGTAATGGCGGAAGTCTGGGAATTCAACGAATACCTTATAACCAAGTACCGCGACGGCTACATCAACATCCCCAACGTTGGCGCGTCGGCAGGCTATCCAGATGCATGGCTCAAGGAAGTCGGATACGCCGACGGTCATATCTTCGGA
>DBRH01000048.1:18088-21784 GCA_002305955.1 Kosmotogaceae bacterium UBA1373 | reverse complement strand
CGACAATCAAAAGAGATATTGCCGGGCTTTTCTACCGAAGAAGGCAACGGCAGATGGATCAATTTGGAGGCGGTTCCACGGTTCTCTAAGTGGATTTTCGCGAGAGTTCCGTAAAAACCGGCAGCGGATGGTTTCGATATAGATCTATTGGGCGAGTGAAGCCTGGATGATGTTTCTCTTCAGGCCGAGCAAGGGAAGCCTTCTGCCCGTGACCAGCACCTGGTATCTCTTGCCGATCTCTAGAGTCTTGAAGACCTTTGAAGCCGAGTAAATCCCATGGCTCTCCGAGTTTCTCAACGCGAAAACCTCGCCGCCCTCGGCCACAACGGTGAAATCGAACTTCCCTTCGCGCGAATTGTCTATCTTGTCTGTAACGGTGATGTAGGTCATGGTCACCGCGCTGTCTCCCCACGTGAAGACCAGGAAAAAGGCCATAGCCACCAGGAGCGTCCCGGCGACGACGATCAGCTCGCCGGATATAGCCTTGAATCTTCTCATTATTCCAACCTCGCTTTCCCATCGAGAAATATAACACACACAACCGGAAAAGACATGAATGAGATAACGTTGTATTATTTATCGTGAGGAGGCTCCATATGCAGACGGAGATGATAAGGCTCGACCCGGAGAATCCGGGGGTCGATGGCATAGAAAAAGCGGCCGGTCTCATAAAGGCCGGTGAACTCGTCGTCTTTCCGACCGAGACCGTGTACGGCCTGGGAGCCAGCGCGCTCGATCCCGGAGCGGTCGAGAAGATATACCGGGCCAAGGGAAGGCCCCAGGACAACCCGCTCATAGTCCATGTTTCTTCGCTGGAGATGGCAGGAGAATGCACCGTGCAGGACCTGGGGCGGTACTCTTCCATACTGGATGTGCTCTGGCCCGGTCCGGTGACCCTCATATTCAAAAAGAGCGAAGCGATCCCGGCATGTGTGACGGCGGGACTGGACAGCGTCGGGCTGAGGTTTCCTTCCCATCCCGTAGCGTTGAGGCTCATCGAGGCGGCCGGGGTACCGATCGCCGCGCCCAGCGCCAATATATCCGGCAGGCCCAGTCCGACCTCCGAGGAACACGTCATAGAGGACATGAACGGCCGCGTGGGCGGGATAATACTCGCCGGAGACACGATCTTCGGCCTGGAATCTACGATAGTGGATCTCTCCAGAGAGAAGCCGACTCTGCTCCGGCCCGGCCCGGTGGATGCCGAAAGACTTGGCGAATTACTGCCCGGACTCGAGATCCCCGGTTTCGTCCGGGCCCGCGACGAGTACAGGGGCGAGGCGCTCTCGCCCGGTTTGAAATACCGCCACTACTCGCCGGAGATTCCACTGATTCTGATCGAAGGGAGTCCGGGCAACGTGGTCTCGAGGGCCGGAATCCTTGCCAGAAGGGATAAATCGGTCGTTCTTTGCTCGCAGGAACTGGCCGATTACTACCCGGTGCACGTTAAAAAGGTCGTTCTCGGCTCGAGAAACGACCTCTACGCAGTCGCGTCTGGCCTCTTCAAAGCCCTGCGCGACCGGGACAACCTTAACTACACACAGATCATCTCGGAGCCCTTCCCGGAAACGGGGATCGGCCTCGCCATAATGAACAGACTGAGAAAAGCGGCCTGGAGAATAGACAGAGTATAAATGAGAGTATTCGACTGATCGGACGGAGGTAAATATGCTGGTTCTGGCGCACAGGGGAATGGGAAAGGGAAGATACGAAAACACTTTGAAATCCTTCAAGGAGGGGCTGGGTCACGGCGCACACGGAATAGAGACCGACGTGAGGCTCACCGGGGACGGAGTGGTGATCCTCAGTCACGACGCGACCCTGAAGCGTACCATGGGACTGGAAACAGTGGTGGCCGAAAAGACTCTCGGGGAGCTCGACTCTATGGGGCTGATCGGCGAAGATGGGCTTACAACGCTGGAAGAGCTTTACAGGACCCTGCCGGGCGATAAATACTTCGACGTCGAAATAAAGGCCCCAGAAGCCGTTCCCGGCGTGATAGACATCGTGAGAAAGTTCGACGCACTCGATAGAACCATGTTCTCATCCTTTCACCACGAATGTCTGGACGCTTTCAGAAAGGCCTTCGGCGACAAAACCATGATCGCACCCATAATAGACAGAGAGGTGCTGAAGGAGGGGGCCGAAGAGTTCCTGGACGAAACGGTGAAAAAATACAGACCCTTCGCGCTCAACCTGAACAAAGAGCTTTTCAACTACATGGGGATCGAAAGGGGAAGGGAAATGCTCGAAAAGTTCCGCGCGGAGGGCGTCAAAATATCGCTCTGGACTCTCAACGATCCGGAGCTGTTCGCGCAGGTGAGGGACGTCTGCGATTACCTGATCACAGACCGTTCAGATATAATGATGCAGTTCTGCCGAAACCATTGATTGGAGGATTGGCTGCGTGAAGAGAATACCCCTGTTTTTCACCGTATTGCTTATGATTTTAGCTATAACTTCCTGTGACAAAAAAGCTCCGGAAAACACCGAGAGCGTCTCGCTATCGAAAGGAGAGATACTCTCGCTATTGGGTATCGAAGAGAAAGAGATCGTCTTCTCGAAGGTAGAGCTCGACCTGTCGGGCAAGCCGCTTCTGACGATAGCGGCTTACGACAAAGAGTCGCGGGAACTTTTCTCCAGAGACTTCTCGCAACGCGAGATCAAGGGGGGTTACATCACGGTCGCGGTTCTGAAATCGCCTGTTATAAACGCCCTCAGGTTTCTCTACGCGATCACCGACAGGAACGGGGTACAGGAAGCGTACGTACAGGACCTCCCTTACTACCAGTACCAGCAGGTCGAAATAGAGAAGGCACAGTTTTCGAAAATAGCTTCCAAAGGCGAGTTCAAAATACTGACGGCCAGTTTCGGACAGAATCAACAGAATATATACCTCAAAGTCAAGTGAGAACCTGCTCCTAAAGGAGGTTTCAGATGAGAAAAATCTTACTGGTGGTGATCATTGTGGCTTCATTCACGGCCTTCGGGGCAAGCATCCCGAGAGACAGGATACAAAAGGGACTTGAAGTGATCGTAGAATTATCCGGCACGGAGGACAGCGGCTCCTTTATCGAACTGCTGCGCAAATCCAACGGGATAGTCATATACCCGGATATGGTGAAGGCGGCGCTCGGTTTTGGGGGCCAGTACGGCGAGGGCTTCCTACTGCGCAGGGATGAGGAGGGCAGATGGTACGGTCCGCTCTTCGTCAAACTCTACGGCATAAGCTACGGCTTTCAGGCCGGAGTCCAGAAAAGCGGCCTGGTCCTGGTGGTTATGAACAAACAGGGAATCGAAGGCTTCCTGGGAAACAACATAACACTGGGAGGCAGCGCCTCCGTATCGGCCGGCCCGACAGGAAAGACGCTTGCGGCCGACACCGACTACAAGCTCGAAGCGGCCATCTACTCCTATTCGGTCAGCAACGGCCTCTTCGCCGGCATTTCTCTCGGCGGCTCGATCATAAGGCAGGACTCGGACGCGGACAGGGAGTACTTCGGCCAGAGCCTGACACCGCGGGAAATAATAGACACGCCCGCATCGGGAAAGGAGATCGAAGAGCTGATCGCCTACCTCAACGGACTCACAAACCCCGCCGGGGGCGAAAACCCGACCATAGAGTGATAAAGAGGGGTTGTCCGTAATGCCCCCATTTTGTGCTCTTCTCGGAGGACGGTGGACGGCGTGTGGAAC
>DBRH01000048.1:12897-17990 GCA_002305955.1 Kosmotogaceae bacterium UBA1373 | reverse complement strand
ACCAAGGACGGCTCTTGTGCTCTTCCTAAGGGCTACCGACTCATGAAAGGCCGTACTGCTCCAGAAAGCTCCTGACCTCATCGGTGTATCCGGCGGGATCGGTCGCTATCGAGGAGGCGTGCGCCGCTCCGGGTACAACGAGGAGTTTTCTAGAGCCGGTCTTTTTGGCTTCGTACATTTTTCGGCTCATGAAAGCCGGTACATACCAGTCCTCCGAGCCGTGGACGAACATCACCGGGGTCTTGACTGTCCCGACAGCCTTTACGGGGCTGATGTCCGCAAAGCTCATGCCCGTTCTGATACGCGTGATAAGAGCGGCAATATCCATGAAGGGAAAGGCCGGAAGATGGAAATCGTTGTTGACTCTAATCTTCAACAACTCTTTGAGATCGGAGAATCCGCAATCGGCTATACAGAACGATATGTTCTCATCCATCGCCAGATACTGGAGCACGATCGCCGCCCCCATAGATTCCCCGTGCAGGCCGACGATCGTTCCCTCTCCCGTTCTCTTCAGGACCCATTCTTTGACGGCTTTCAAGTCGTACTTCTCGTAGTGACCGAAAGTGGTGTCTTTACCGCCGCTCTTGCCGTGGTTTCTATGATCGTAAGTCATCACGTTGAACCCGAGATCGAGAAAGATCCTGGCGTATTTCATCGATCCGAAGAGCGAATAGGTTATCCCGTGGCATATGATCACGGTCTTCTTCGAAGCGTCGCATGGAAGGTATATGGCGTGCAGCTTATAGCCGTAGGGCGAGTCGATCCAGTGCTCCTCTTTCTTCAGCTTGTCGTACCAGACAGGGTCGAACCTGCCTTTATCGATCTCCATTCTGTACGTCTCTTCGTATGGAACGCAATTCGGCTTTATGACCTTGCTGGAAAAAACAAAACCGGCCAGAAGCAGAAAGGCGAAAACCGACAAAACGATCATGACAAAAATCATGTCTCTCCCTCCATCGATTAAACCGTCGGTACGGTTCAGGGTTTAGAATATTACTGGAACGGTATAAAGCGGAAAACTGTTTGCTCAACAACAAATCGATCTTCTCCGTCAAACGCTCAAAAAGGAGGCGTACCTGAATGAAAAGCGAGCACTGGAAAATCGGGCATTCTCAGTTGCTGCTTTACGTCTTTTTCGGTCTGGCATTTCTCGTTCCTTCTCTAATCATACTAAACAATACCCCGTCGATCCTCAATTCAGAAAGCTATTTCGACAGTCTTAAATCGATAGCGGGTATCACTGTACTGATTCAGGCCGCTTTGCTGGCAACGACCGTGATTGTAACGATGCTTTCCGCGATCATGATCTCCGGCACTTATTCGACCAGACTTCTGTATATGTTCGCCCGTTTCCCCGATATTTATTTCGTCGCTTGTCTGTTCGTGTTCAACGTGGTCTTTGGTACCCTTCTTCTTGCGAGCTTTCCACAGGCCGGATCGGCCTGGACGAAGGCCTTTCTTTCGAGCGGCCTTCTCGCCATATCCTTCTTTGTGCCTTATCTGATCAGGCTTCTGGGGATCATGCAACTGGAAAACATCCTTCGATATCTGAAAGCGAAGGGAGTCAACACCACGAGGGCAGACGAGACGGTGAGAATACTCAAGATACTCGTGCATTTCACCGAGAGGGCCGTAAGCGAGAACGACCGGGATGCTTTCTGCGCAGTCGTGTCGGCGGCCAGCGAGGTGACATCGAGCGCTATTTACAGGGGTGCCGGGTCGGAGAATGAGATCTCGAAAAGAATAAGAAATCTCGTAGATAACATGAGGAGTTACACTATGGAGCTCATGAGAAGGGGCCAGAGCGAGACCGTAATTTCGCTTCTGCAGACCTACGAAGACCTTGGCGTGGCTCTGCAGGAAGTGAACGAAAACTGGGACTGCCTCGTGATGGAGCTTCTCAAGGATCTCCAGTACATAGAACAGTTATCGCTCGAAGTCGATTTGAGGAATCGAGTGAGCTTTCAAAAGAAGATATGGAAGTCTATAATCGCCATACTCAAGGCCGGTCCGGTCTATTCTGCGGCCAGCGAAATATTTTCCAGTTCCTTCGTATCTCTGAACAATCTCCTCAATTCCGGGTGTTTAAACCTGGCCTCAAAGGACGACCTCTCCTCGGTTCTTCAGACGATCAAAGATATGTCGGAGATCGAAGGCAGGTTTTTCAAGACGAAAATTCTGCCCGATAGCCGCTGGGAACTGGTGCTCGCCGGACTGTCCGAGCAGAAAACCAACAGAGAGATCATGGAGGAGTTGAGAAAGGCCATCGAGAAATCTATAAAAGGTTACGTGAGAAACGGGCAGTGCAGCCTCGCATTCGAAAGGCTTCAGAAGATATACGAAAACTCGCGTGCTTTCAGGGGCTTTTTCGAAGGTTTTTTCGATGCCTCTCTGCTCAACGAGTTCATAGGGAACGCCTGCCCGGTGAAGATCACGGAGGCGGCTATCGGTACGATGCGGGATTTCATTCTCGACAATCTTTCCATCGAAAAGAGCTTCCTCGCCGATACCGCGGTTCGCCTATCGAACCTCGAATCGACGGGGATCAAAAGAACCGCGCTCGAGATCTTCAGAGATCTTCTATCGCGTCTAGACGCGATGAGTAAAACCTGTACGCGCGATAAAAAGATAGAATCGAACAGGACCAGGGAAATAGTGGAGAAGGAAATCTTCGAGAGACTGGCATGAGTCTTTTGGGAGGTCTTATGGTTAAACTGGAAAACATGTCGCCGGCGGATTTCGATGCGTACCTTGAAAAACTCACGGCCAATTATGCAAAAGATAACGTTCGATCCGGCAGATGGACCAGAGAAGAGGCTCTGGAGAAATCGATGAACCAGATAAACACTCTCCTGCCGCGGGGAATCGACACACAGGACCACGTTTTTTTCAGCATATTGGATGAAGGGACCGGCGAAAGGGCGGGATATATCTGGCTCAATATCGCCCCCGGAGAAGGTCCGAAGAAAGCCTTCATATACGATCTTATAATATTCGAAGAGTTCAGAAAAATGGGGTACGGCCGTGCCGCCCTCGCCGCCCTGGAAGAGTACGCGAAAGAAAAGAGAATAGCCAGCATCTCGCTCCATGTGTTCGCCCACAACGCGGCGGCGGTTTCGCTTTACAGGAAAATGGGTTACGAAGTCACCAGCATGAACATGACAAGGAACGTATCGGATGCGCAGGAGGGATAGGACCGTGGCGAAGAGAAATAGCCCCATAGTTTACTGGGAAATCAACGCAAAAGACGGGCCGGCCCTGGCGGAGTTTTACCGGGATGTCTTCGAATGGGAGAGCTCTGTGGACGATACCGGGTTCTATTCATTCAAGAGCGGAAGCGCCGGAGGCATAGACGGCGGAATCTTCACCGGCAAAGGGCTTCTCCCGCCCCACAGGGCCCTGTATATAGAAGTCGAAGATATAAAGATAGTTCTCGAGAGAGTTGCCAGGCGCGGGGCCGAGATTCTACTGGGTCCGTTCGAGTCGGGTAACGCGATTCTCGCCTTTTTCAGAGACCCAGAAGGCCACATGCTGGGTCTGATAGAAAGAAAACGGATCGAGAGCGTGAAATGAAACCCGGCGAGAGCCCTTTCTTCGCTTCACTGAGCGGAGATGAGCTCGACACTCTTTTGAAGGCTTCGAGGACGGTCTCCGTAGAAAGGGGCGAGCTCCTCTATACCACCGACGATCTCTGCGATTGTCTCACAGTGGTACTCTCGGGCGGTTTAAAAGTGTCGAAGCTTCTTCCATCGGGAAACGAACAGATCATAAAGTTCCTCGGGGAGGGCGATCTCCTCGGCGAGGGCTTCGTCTTTTCGAGAGGCCCGTACCGAACGAACGTGGTCGCCGAAAGACCTTCGGAAGTCCTCGAGATCCCGCTCAGGGTCCTGCTGAAGGCCTTCAAGAACGAGCGGTTCCTCCTGAGCTTTCTGGGCAGCCTTTCCGAAAAGATCGACAACCTTTCCGACCTCATCGAAATACTTTCTCTCAGAAAGGTAAGACAGAGAGTGGCCATGTACCTGATCGATAAATCCACCCGCGAAAATTCGGAAACCTTCGCTCTCGACAAAACCAGGAGCGAAATCGCCGGCGGTCTTGGAACCGTCAGGGAAGTCATTTCCCGCGCCTTGTCGGATCTTCAGAGAGAGGGAATAATATCCCTCGAGGGAAGGAAAGTGAAGATACTCGATCCGAGGGCACTCGAGAGAATCCTGCCCGGCAAATACTGAGCCTGCCGATCTGATAGAATCATGGATTCAGATTCAGCCCGTAGCAGATCCTGGTGTCGACCTTCGTGAACCCCTCCTTGAGGTACAGAGAAAGGGCCTTCTCGTTTTCAGCGTTCACGGAGAGCACGCTGTCCAGACCTAATCGCTGCGACAGTTGAACGGCCCTGCGCAACAGCGTTCTACCCAATCCCCTACCCTGGTACTCAGGCAGCACGGCTATCGGCCCTATCTCTAGCATTCCGTCTTCGGTTATTTCACTGAAAAAGAGACCTGCGGGAGTGCCTTCAAAGTAAAGCAACTGAATACCCTCCGCCGGAATGTTGTACTTTTCGATCATCGCCGAGACCCACTCAGGTCTTATATCGATATGGCCGGCGATCTTCTTGAAAGCGCTGTTGACTATACGGCAGTAGAGTTCTCTGTGTTCTCTCTCGTTAAAGGCCACGAAGCTAATGCCTTCTTGAACGGGGATTTCAAAATCCGTCATTTTTCTCTGCATGACAAATGAATAGCGTTCGATCTCGAAGCCCAGCCTCTCGAGCACACGCTGGATTTCCGGCCCGGGCGGAACGAAGAGATAGACGCTCCTAACCGCTTCCGTAGCTTCGGCAAGGATGGCTTCGAGCAAACCCCTGTAACCATCCAGTCCCGATTGAGTGGAGTGAAATATCATGAACCTTCCCTTCCTGGCTCTCCTGTAGCGCTCTTCCAGCATGAGCGAAGAGGCGCCGCAAACTCTCCGATCTTCATCGTAGAGCAAATAGGAAGGATGATCATCGTCGATCGCGAAATCATCTCCGGGGAGATACGAATCATCGTGTTCTCCTCCGTACTTTTGGCAGTAGGAAAGAAAATCCTTCA
>DBRH01000048.1:0-12719 GCA_002305955.1 Kosmotogaceae bacterium UBA1373 | reverse complement strand
CTTCATGATACAATGTTCGTCGTGACACATATGCAACAAATCGAGAATAGGGGGAGATAAGGTGATTTTCAAAGAAATATCCGATTACAGGGAAATGATCGAGGTATCGGCTCTGGCCTTTTCCTTCGAGAAGAGAGACCGCGACGAACTGGAAGAACTCTTTGAGCAGCTGGTCGAGGGGGGCCGCTTGCTTTATGGAACCTACGACGGGGAGACCCTGGTGGCCGGATGTGTCGTATATCCTTACAGAATGAGGTTGAGGGAAAGCGCAGTTACGATGGGCGGAATCGCGCTCGTCTGCTCGAGGCAGGACTACAGGGGCAAGGGCGGCGTCAGGCTGCTTCTGTCAGGCACTCTGGAGTCCATGAGAGATCTCGGTTATCCCGTATCGGTTCTTTATCCCTTCCAGAGGGACTTCTACAGGAAGTACGGCTGGGAGGTCTTCGACAGGTGGCAGCTGATCAAATTCTCGCCCTCAAGCATAAGGGATTTCGATTCCGGCGACATCGACGCCCGGGATATGGCCTTCCCCGATGAAGAATCGATAGAGTTTTACCGGCGCTACGCCTCCTCCAGTTATAATTACGTCTTGAGGAACCAAACCGACTGGCGTGACAGGCTATCGCCAGTATGGTCCTCCCAGGTCGCCAAGAGAGTGGTCAGGTTCACCAGACAAAGCGAAGTCGTTGGGCTGATGGACTACTCGATCAACCTGGACCGGAAAGAAGGCAGTTACTTTCATTCCATCCTTACCTTTGTGAGCAAAGACGAGAAGGTAAGACAGGCCATGTTCTCGTATATAAAGAGCCTCTCCCATCAGGTCAACAAGATCCATCTCTTCGGGCCCATGAATTGCGAGATCTGGCCGTATCTTTACGACAAACCCGACGAATGCCAGTTGAGAGAGGGATCGATGATAAGAATAGTTGATATCATGAAACTCGACGGCTTGATGCTCGACAGCCCGGACGTCAAAATCGCGCTCAAGATCGAAGACGCGCAGTGTCCGTGGAACGTCGGCGGCATCATGCTGGAGATACGTGACGGGGTGCTGAACCTGACAAAAATCCCCGAAGAAGAGGCGCAGCTGGAGATCGAGATCGGGGCGATTTCGACCGTTATCGGCGGAAGAGAGTCGTTGAGGAGAATGGTGGAACTGAAGATGGCAAGAATCCTGAAGGATTACAACGGCGAGGACATACAAAAATGCGATGTCTTCATGAACGAGCCTTTTTGAAAAAGGAAAGCGGCGCATGACTTTGCGAGAGTATATGATTTTATCGGCTCGCCGGGAGTATTGTGTTATCCTCTAAATTAAGACCGAGAGGAGGTGGAAGAATGGAGCTTCATCCTTCGAGAGTGGTTTTCAACTTGAAGAGATCGCTGGAATACTATCTATCGCTACCTTTGCAATACGATCAGATAGAGGACGACTGGCCGCTCATACTGTTTCTCCACGGAGCCGGCGAGAGGGGAAACGATCTATCGCTGGTGAAAAAGCACGGCATTCCCAGAGTCGTGAACGAGATGGAGGACTTTCCATTCGTGACGGTATCGCCGCAATGCCCGGAGAACGACTGGTGGTTGAACAGGCTTGAAGACCTGAAGTACCTGATAGACACTATTGTCGAACAATACAGAATCGACGAGTCCAGGCTCTATCTCACCGGCCTTTCTATGGGTGGATTCGGCACATGGCACATGGCGGTCGAATACCCGGAGACCTTCGCGGCGATCGCACCGATTTGCGGCGGGGGGTTGGGCATACTGGGCTTCCCCGAACGGGTGATTGAGATAAAACACATCCCGGTCTGGGTCTTTCACGGCGAAAAGGACAACATCGTCCCGGTGGAGGAGAGCAGAGTGCTTGTGCGGGAGCTGAAATCGGCCGGCGGCAACGTCCAGCTGAAGATATATCCCGAAGCAGGACACGACGCCTGGACAGAGACGTATTCGAACCCTGAGCTCTACGAATGGTTCATGAACAACAGAAGGTCAGCTTGATTTCATCTTTATCGGAACGATAATCGACCGGTCGAAGGAGGAACCCGAAGCTTTCAGGCGCCTCGATCTGAGGCCTGTATAGTAGCTTCTCGCATTCTGGAGAGCCTTTCTGTACATGTAGAACGAGTAAAGCCAGATGGCGCCGACCAGAGCCCATATCACGATCAGCAGTGGAAGCAACCAGCCGAAGCCTTCGAGCCTTTTGCTCGCGTTCATGAAACCGAAAATCCCGTATATGGAGACCGGCGTAACCACTGCCAGCAGGACTGAAGCCCTTATGAAATTGTTCCTTATCCGGTTTATTTTAGGTCTTCCACCCCGTTTCAGGGCAAAACTCATAGAACTTCACCTCCGTACGTCTTTCACATTCCATAACAATTATACACGCTTCACTTTATCCGGGTTACCCGATAAGATCTCTCCAGGTAAAGATCTCAACAACTTTGAGACAGCCCGAAAGACACAATTGTTCAACAGGGAACCACACCACACACTCCTATTGCCTGATCTAAACAGCCCCTCTTCGGCGGGGCGTGTGTTAGTGCAACCGGCTCCGGCGTCACGAACAGGTTGAGAAGACTGGAGTTTACTTCCCGGTGTAGAATAAAAAGNNGCAATGTCTGTGGAATATTTTTTATACTTTCTAGGATATTTCATTTCAAATAGATATAATTGTGTTACCGGGAACGGATTAAGCAGTTGATTAGTCGGAGGTTTGCGCAATGAATACTCTTAGTTTCTCGCTGGAGGAAATTTTCAAAGGAATCGGTAGCTTTCTGAAAGACCGTTACCCCACTCTCTTCGATAAGTATCGTCCGAATCTTGAAGTGATTGAACGGCTGGTAGAACCGGAGCGTTCTTCTCTGGTCCGCTTTTTTTTCAAATACAATGGAAGACACGAGGAGATTCGCTTCAAATGTCTCGAGCCGGATTCGAGGGGAGTATATTACATGGATGAAAATAAATACTCCTCGCCTCTGGTTCTTGTGAGAAAGTCGAGAGAGGAAAAGCTGAGTGAACTCGATCTGGAAAAGCATTTGGCTATTCCCGGGTATTTTCTCTCTCTGGCTTTGAAAATGGCCGATGTACTGAGATACCTTTCCAAAAACGGGGAATCGGGGGATATAGAAAAAGTAAAAGACGCCGCCGAATGCATATTCAATAGACAGAAATCCGGTGTGAAGTACCACCGGCTGGAGCCTTCAGGGAGAAGCGATGAAAACAAAATAAGCGATCGGAAGGGTGAAGATAGTCACGGCAAATTCATCTGGATAAAAGTTCCGGTTTTGTTTGAACTACAAGACTCCAACGATTTGCTCAAGGTATCCGACCTGAGAAAGGTGGTTGTCCCGGGAGATCGTGTGCCGGAATCCATGAGGCGTCCCCATTCATCGCATATCGGGAAGCTCGATCTTCTCGAAACACCCGAGTCGGAGCAGATCGGAATGACACTGTTTATGGCCAGCGGTGCCTCCTACGATGCCGAAAAACTCGAGATAATCGAGTCGAAAGATGGTAAGGAAGGCAATTTCAGCCCTTCTACAAGGATGGTTCCTTTCATCATGTATTCGGACGGCACCAGAGTCACGATGGGCGGGAAGAACCTCAAGCAAGCGGTCAGGGTAGTCGGTAGTGAAAAACCCTTGATAACTACTCCCGTGTACGACGAGATCGACATGAACATAGGCGTCAACGCCCTCGTCGGTTATGCGCTGTACTGGGGACTGAACTTCGAGGACGGTATCGTCTGCTCTGAAAGCTTTGCCGAAAAGATGGCGATAGACGAGGTCAGATCCATGACTTTCCAGGATTTCGTTCCCGTGACGCCCGACAGCAAGGTCAAAGTAGCGGGTAAATCGAAAGTCGTCATCGAGAGCGAAAAGGCCGGAATAAAAGTGGAATACGCTTTCAGGTCGTCTGGAAGCGAAGTTGGAAAGGGAGACTGGCTCTTCAAAAGAGAGGTATTTCAGAAAAGAGAGGAAGGCTGGTCGAAGATAAAAGGCTCTTACAGCGCCGAGTGTTATAGCTCTCTCTATCCCGGAGTGATCCAGTCGAACGCGAGCACCGATCAGATAAGACTGAGAAGGTTTCACAAGATTATAAAGAAGGATATGAAGGAAAAAGATCTCTCCGATACAGGCATGGTCGAAGTAACAGTGAAAGTCGGTACCAGGAAGCCTCTGGAGGTTGGCGATAAAATCACCGGGCGACACGGCAACAAGGGAACGATATCGAAGATCCTGCCGGACAGTGAAATGCCTTCCGTAGAACTGAAGGGACAGAGAAGACCTCTAGACCTTATTTTGAGCCCTTTCGGGGTCATAACCAGAATGAACCTGGGGCAGCTCCTGGAAACGCAAAAATCGCTGGAAGGTGAGTATGTCGATGAACCTTTTAAACCTCTGGATATCGCCGAAAAGCTCAAAGAAAATCAGCCGCAGCTTTTTCTCAGTTTTCCGGACGGAAAATCCTTCAAAGCTACCGTGGGTTACCAGTACTTTGTAAGACTCGACCATTGTGTGCGGGATAAGCTTCATGTTGTCAGCGAAGCTCAGGTTTCTCCTATCACGGGCCAACCGGTGAAAGGCAAGCGCAGAGACGGTGGTCAGCGGATCGGAGAGATGGAATTCTGGACTCTCTTCGATCATAATACTATAAACACGATAAACGCCCTTTCGATTACGAACACCGAAGATCCCTCGAATTTCAAAGAGGATTATTTCTGGACATTCAGGGCGCTGGTAAACACTTATAAAGATGTAGATCCCCAAACGATAGCAGAGCCGTGTTCCATACGCTTCCAGAAACCCAAAGAAATAGATGTAAAAGAGAATTGTTCGGGCAACGAGAAAGAGAAAAAAATCGCTGCCAGAAAGAAATTCCTGCGTGGAATTCGACCCTCCAAAAAAGAAAAAAACCCGGGTTCCGCCAAAAAAAAGCTCGAGAAGAAATACTTGCTCACGAAGAACGGTTATTTGCGAAAGTATATGCTCGGCAGGAGAATTCATTACTCGGCCAGGGCAACTATAACACCCGTCACGGATATAGATATCGACCACGTTTATCTGCCCCTGGAAATGGCCCTGGAGTGGCTGAAGGAGCTGAAAGAACTGAATGTCGATCCTTCAAACCGCCCCGCCGCGGCCGCCAGGGCGACCGATCTGGCCAGAGAGAAGGGGCTCGTGGTGCTTTTGAACCGCCAGCCTTCGCTGCACAAACACAGTATCAGCGCGGCAAAGCCTTTGTTCTGGGAGCACAGAACCATCGGCCTGCCTATAATGCTTTGTGAGGGGTTTGGGGCCGATTTCGATGGAGATACCATGGCCGTTTATTTGCCGATAGATCAGGGCGAGTATACCGGAGAAGAGCTTAAGAGAATGCTCCCTTCCTTCTCTCCGTACAGAGTAGGCAACGGCGAACTGGTGTACTCCATCGATCAGGACCTCGTGTACGGAGAGTATGTCCGGTCGGGTTTGAAAAAGTCCGAAGTCAAAAATGAAGTCCTCAATATCGTTCGGAAAGCGAAAAATTTGCCCGCCGAACTCTTGAAGTGGCAGAAAGAAACTCTGGATGCGTCGATGGATTCGACATTGAGCATATCTTTCGCCGAGCTCGCGACGCTTTCAGGTAACGCCAAGAAAATAAAGGAATCGGGCAGCCGGGGAAAGGAAAAGAATTTTGAGGAGATACCGAAGTTTGCGAAGGGTTTGTCGAACGATGAGTACATAGTCAGACCGGGAGACTTGGACCCTGAGCGGACTATCGCGAGTCGATCGAGGGCCGGACTGATGGACAAAAAGCTTCACGTCGCCCAGGCCGGTTACTTCACCCGTAAGCTGGTGGAGTTTCTTTATCCTCTGCGCATAACCGAAATCGATTGTGAAACGGGAGACGGTATTAGAATTGACCGGGCAGATTTTGAAGTTTTCGAGAAGAGCGAAGTGGATCTCTCCCGCTTCATACTGGGGAGGTACGTGAAAAGACCGGGAGATGAAGACTGGAGACTCGTTACCAGGGATGATCTTAAAGAATTCAAGGATTGCGATCTTATCGTCAGGAGTCCCGTTACATGCGAGACGGTCAACGGCCTTTGCTCCAAATGCTGCGGGTTGGAGTTATCCTCGATGCGCGAGCGTACGACTGGAGATTATATAGGCGTGCTGGCCGGACATACGATAGGCGAGCGCGGCACGCAGCTTTCCATGAAGACTTTCCAGACCGGTTCGAGCGGGTTCACAATGCAAAGTGTATCGTCAGAATTCTTCAGAATTGAAGAGGACAACTATGTGGAATACATAGAGAGGCTGGCGGAAAGCTCCGTAGAAGGTATTATGAGTAAGGAACAGAAGAAAGGCCAAAAAGAAACACCTCTTTTGGCGAGCATAGACGTCAGCTCGATATACTTCGAGATACTGTTCAGGCGCATGAAAGATCTGTCGCTCAAGAACGAGTCCGGCGTCAAGGAATACCTTTCGAGCCTGGAGCGAGGCTTTTTCTCGGCGCTTTCCTTTGAGCGGGGGAGGGACGGGATAGAACCTCTCGAAGGCAGGGTGATCGCCGAAAGCTCTCCAAAGGCCATATACGCATTGTTACCGGGTGAGGTGAAGATGTGAGCCTTGAAAAAAGAAAAGAGAAGCAGACTATTCAAACACAGGAAAAAGCAAAAGAAAAAGGCAAAAGAGAAGATCGCTCCAGATTGAGAAGTCTCAGCGATTATCCGGTGGAAACTTCGGAAGAAGAAGAACTCATCGATCCGGTGGACGAGGATTCTGTTGAAGAGGCGGAGACAAACGACGAAGAGACGGCCCTTTCCGATCCGATGACATCCGACGAGGATGCGGAACTCTTTACTTTCGAGCCTGATGACAATCAATACATAGCTCAAAAAAGGGTCTTGATCGAAATAGTCAGGGGCAGCCGTTTCTACTGTCTCAGAAGATACCGCAAGAATTTCTCGTACGAGTTGCATCCGAAAGACAAAGAAAAAAGAATGGCGCTCTTTGGAGAATACGTGAAGAGAGTGGCGACGGTCTTGGAAAACTATCTGAACGGTTTTTACCGGTTCGAAGAACCTTCGATCGAGAGTCTGTACGAGGGTTTCGCCGCCCATACTCTGGCGGGGAAAAAACGCAAGGAAGAAACCAACCGGACCCATTTAAAATACATGTTGAAGAGCCACAAAGGCGATTACATACGTTTCAACTGCTTCACCCTACCCGGAAGGCCGGGAAAGACTTATTATCCCGGGCTCGCCTTTATCATGTTGAGGATAGCCCTGGGCGATCAGAATAAAGGTGAAGATTTGAAAGAAAAGCTAAAAGAGATAGCTTCAAATACCGATGGGAACATATATTTATCGGCAGGTATTAAACGCATCATAGAAAGGGCTATCGAAATCAACTCGCGCATCTTTTCCGAGGGCTTCCCCGACGAATGCGGAACCATTGAATCTTTCTACAATCTTCTGGAGAAAAGCGAAGGGTTTATGGGACTCTTTGAACGATTGAGGTGATTCTTTTGGCTGGAAAAGTCGAGCTTTTCATTATAAGCAAATCGCTGAAGGAAGAAGATACAGGGGCTCTGAAGAACATTCTCGAGTCCCTCATACAGAACAAGGCAGACCTCAGAGACAAAGTAGAGCTATTCGTTGAGGCCGGTTATGCAGAGGTTTCGGAAAAGGGTGAAGGATCGAAAGAAACTGTGAGGATACTTCTGATTTCAAGCGGCTATTACGAAGCGAATTGCCGGGATATGGAAAACGAGAAAAACATCTGTATGTTCTTCAAGGATGGCCTCACTCTGGACGTTGTGAGACACGCGCAAGAGTGTGGAGCCTTCGGGGTCTTCCCCGTCGACCGTTTCTACGGGGAGAAGCAGGAGTACGCGGAGATAGCCAGATTCGAGACTGTGATGAAGAGGGTTATCCGAAACAAGCTGGCGTCATATTATCCGGAAAGCGAATTCTCCAAGAGCATAGACTGGAAGGTCTCAAAAGTGGACGACGAGAAAGACGACTATCTCTCACTTTTTGCAGACACTTCAACCCACGAGACCATGGTAAAGACAAGGCAGGTGATAAGAGCCACAAGTGTTTATTCCGGATGCCTTAAAGATTTTTACGGGAAAGTCGAGAGCAATTTGAAGAAGCTGCGCGAACTCGAAACATCCGAAAAACAGAACACAAGAGAAGCCGTCGACCTGTTGAAAGAAATAGAAAAGTGTTCAACCAAAATGGAACCCTCTTTCAGAAAGCCGGTCACGATACTTCTTACGGGTCCTACCGGATGCGGAAAGACCCTGCTTGCGGAATACATAGCAAGCGAACTGGGATTTGATCTTTCGAAGAGATTCGCCAAAATCTCTCTGGTCAACACACCGGAGAACCTTCTGGAGAATGAACTGTTCGGGACCTTCGAAGGGGCTTTCACCGGTGCGAAGTTCAGGGTCGGCAAGATGGTTTCGATGGCCGGAAGCGCCGTGTTCCTCGACGAGATAGGCGAGATAGGGGCGAGCGTCCAGGCGAAGCTTCTGACTTATCTGGATGATTTGCGCGTGATTATAGACGGATACTCCGACCCACGGGGGGTGAAGATCCCCCTTCTGCTCATAGCGGCGACCAACAGGGATCTTCAACTGGAAGCGAAGCGCGGTAATTTCAGAAATGATCTTTATCAGCGTTTTTCTTACGAAATAAAGATACCGGCCCTGAAAGAAAGGATGTCAGACTTCAGGTATATGATCAGTTACCTGCTGCAGAAGAAAAATATCGAACAAAGCGCAGGGGTTGTGCGTATAAGTCTCAAGGCTATCGAAAAGCTCGAGTCGCACGACTATCCGGGCAACTTCAGAGAACTCGAACGTGTCTTGAAAACCTCGATTATGAACGCCGAAATGGATGAAAGGGACATCGTCCTTTCGGAAGACGTGGTTATCTAAAATATCATGGAGGTTTACTTTGAGAGTCAAGCTTAACTTCAGCGGTTTAAAAAATAAAGCTATTCCACGCGATCACTTCTATCAGCTATCGGGACTGGTTTACTCGATGATAGAGCAGGCGAATCCCGATTATTCGAAGTGGCTTCACGACAAAGGATTCGTCGATGGAAACAAGAGCTTCAAGTTCTTCTGCTTCTCGAGAATAATTCCCGAGCCAGGAGGCTACACCAGGGGCGGGGACAACGGCGAATTGATCGTATTCACCAAAAATGAAGGCACCCTGTACATCTCCTCGCCGGTCAGGGAGTTCATGCAGAACCTTGTGGACTTCCTGCTGCTAAACAGAGAGATAAGAGTTCTGAATCATTCGCTGCTCATCGAGAGAGCCTTTGCAACTTCCCAGGAGTTCTCCGACGGCGAAGAGCTGTTCAAGTGTATCTCGCCGATCGTATTATCTACCCGCAGCGAGGAGTACACCACCCCCACCTACCTGAGGGCCTATCAGGAGCCGGACCTTTTCGACGAATACCTCACTAGAAACGCAAAAGAAAAGCTCAAAATCTTCCACGGTATTGAAAGCGACATAGAACTNNACGGTGGATAGGGAATACCTGAAGAGAACCGGCCGAAAAAGCAACTTAAGGCTAAAGATCAAAGAAGACACGGAAGTATTCGGCTCGATGGTACCCGTCAAAATCACGGGAAAGAAAGAAGAGATAGCTTTTCTATACCACTGCGGACTGGGCCAGAAAAACTCCCTGGGAATGGGGATGATCGAACTGGCGGGGAAGCGATTTTGAGAAGCGGCAAGCGGGTTCCTTAATATAATGGAGGTTGTGCGCAACAGCGCACAACCCACCACTAAAAAACGCTCTTAGAAAGCAAACTGGCCGCCTGAGGCGACTGGCTTTGAGCAGATAACCAGATTGGAAAATGGCTGCCCGCATCAGGTGTTTCACAGGAACCTTTGGCGTGTCCGCTTTCAATAATTCTAGATCTTCAGTTCTCCTTACCCGGACTTCAGAGATTTATTCTGGTTTTTGTGTAGCTCAGGCTACTTTCGTGTTGTTTTGTTTTGATATATCTCTCGTATTCGTCATGGTTAGGAAGTATGGCCGCTATTCTGAAGGGGCCATCTCCCTCTCTTATGTAGAATATCCTGACCCCTTTCGCCGGAAATTTATAGCACTGAGCATCTCCAACATATTCGTGAAGATAGTGTTCGGCTTCGGCCTCTCCCCTGAGCATCTTTCTGACATAGTCGAGATAAACAGGGTCTCTGTTTATAAATTTTTGGGCTGAATCGCTGAAGTAGATTTCGGGGTTCGAGACAGTGTACCTACCCCAAAGGATTTTTCCAAAGTTCGAGAGATAGACCAGCCCATCTTCTTCAAGCAACACTTGCGGGACAACTTTGGAGAAAAGTTCATATCCAAACTCTTCTATTGCCTCTCTGGAAGGAACACAATCGTTCTCAACTTTTTCGAAGAAAGCTGAATGTTGCTCCATTATACCGAAGTCGAAATTGATCGGGAAGGGTGGAAGATCGAGCAAGAACGGCGAGTTCTCGTAGAGATAGAATACCCTGGAATCGAAGACGGCCGCAACGATCGTCGTGTACGGGATCAGCGATCTGTATCCGGAGGTGGCATTGAAGAAGTTCTCGTAATACCACTGCTCGCCCTTGTCAAAGAGGCTGATAATCAGATCTACGTAATCTGCGATCCCCTTTTTAAAGGCTGTACTCGAATCATCTGTCAAACCTTCGACCACTCTGGTCACAACACTGATTCCCCGGGACCTGTAGAACTCGGTGAGACCTTCCATGCATGCTTTAGATACTTCGGTATTCGTTGCAATGAATATAAGGAGATCATCTTTGTCTATTCCGAAAGTCTCCAGCCCGTTGATTTCCGGGGATATCTTCTTCTGCTGATCTATTTCCATCTTCCTGATGTAATTAAGAATATTGTTGCCCGCGAGCTCTCCAACTGAATTTTCAAGCTCTCTCACCATTCTCTGCCAGATCGTCGCTCCGACGTTTGTGATAATTCTTCTTATCTTTCCCATGAGTCTTCTCCGGGCAGCTCAACGACTTCGCCGACAACGTACGGTTCGGCTTTCTGAAGTGCGAAATCTCTTCTATCCACTGCGAAAACCTTTGTCACATCGAGTTTTTTCGATTCCAGTACCTCCGAAAATTCACCTGTGACATACTGAAGGAAGGATGTTCCCCCGGCGAGATTTACTGTAATTCTGGATGTGATGTCAACCGGAAAGTCCGAGATCATTCTCTTAATGACGCCGGCGATCTCTTCAAAGCCTGTATATGGATCATCGAAGAGATAAGCTTTGATCTTATTATGATCGAAGCCGGCTTTCTCGCATATTTCCGGGAGCTTCTCCTCGCCCTTTTTCGAGGTGATGACTATTACTCTGTCTGGATTCAGCCTTTTGATAAGTGTGTAAAGCACTCCCGGGGATGTGCCGAGAGGGGTAAGTAGTATCTCCATGCGTTAATCCTCCTTGAATGCGAGTTTTTTGATTGAATAAGTGTCAAGCTCAGATTTCTCAAATTCCTTAAGAATATCATCCTCAACAGAACTAACAATGCCCATTTCAAAGCCTATCGGAAGCTTTTCATTGATGCTTATTCTCAGCCTAAGAGTTCCCGAATCTTTTTCTTCTCCCTTTTCGATGAAGTGTTCCGGATAAACATAGTTTATTGTGTTATGTTTCTCGAAATGTGGAAACTGTATTGCCTTGAATGAGATCTTTGACAGAAGTTTGAGGTCAGCTGCAAGGGAGATATTCTGCTTCTGTATCGCTTCTTCTATTTCCGGATAGACCCATCTCTTCTCAAGGGATTCCGCAATGTCAGCTATTTCTTTTGCAGTAATCTTATTAAGCTTCTCTGAAGCCATGAACTCCTCTCTCAATTCTTTCAGCTTTTCTAGAAGTTCAGCCACAAGCTTCCTGGGTGCGTGTTTTGAGACCGATATTCTCTCGAATTCATAGCCCAACGACTGGATTTCGTAGATTGTTCTAAGAACGCGAGCTCTGAAGTAATTTGTGTCTACTGTTCTGTCCGATTGAACATCTGTTGCATCGATGAATCTTAACCAACTGGTGACCATCAGTGTGAGAGTTTGCCAGTCTTCATTGTCAAAATACTTCTTGACAACCTCTTTCAAAGGAGTGGTGTCGAGATTGAAGATGGAAACAAAATCCTTAACTTTATCAACTCGATGAGAAATAGGCATATAACCCCTGTGATATTTTGTTGCTAGTTTTACAGCAGTCTTGATGTTTTTCCAGGTATTTTCATCATCACATGAGTCTGGCTTTTCACCGAAGAGCTTGAATTTATTATCATCTTCCAGCATCTGGTATGAGAGCTCATGGTGAAGATCTCTTACTACGCAGGGAAGACTGTCCAGCGGCAATATGCGACCGTCTCCAAGTTTGTAGGTTAGCTTTGTGTGACCCAGGTCATGAACGTTCATCGCTATGGCAAGCACAAAATAAAACTCATTTTTCAAGCGCTTAGGGACACCATTGAGGAAGTTCTCTTCACCAATGGTGTTTATAAGATTGACAGTGAATTCCATAAGCCTTTTGCTATGGCGCTGAGAATGCTCAACGGTCTCCGGTATCTGATCGCCAATCCATTGCAGGGACCAGACTTCTCGAATCATTTTCCGGAGGTAGTTTTTGTAGTTTTCCGTACAGCTGTAATCATTATCTAGAAGCTTCAAGAAGTCTTCGCCATAGCCGAA
>DBRH01000052.1:30386-30562 GCA_002305955.1 Kosmotogaceae bacterium UBA1373 | reverse complement strand
GGCGTCGCCGACGGCCAGGGCCTGAAGAGCCTTAAGATATTTGTTCAACTGGCTAATTCTCCTTTCTAATCGAGGGTTGGTCTTACGCTTTTCACAGCTCCTTTGAGGCATCTGACAGAGACCGTTTCGTTGATTTTGTAGCAAACATTGCCATCGGCAATCAAATAAGAAGACAG
>DBRH01000052.1:18935-30337 GCA_002305955.1 Kosmotogaceae bacterium UBA1373 | reverse complement strand
CCGAAACGGCCGCTCCGGACGAAAAATAAGGTGCCCAGCATAAAGCGCCGGTTACGGCCTTCCCCGCGTAAAACTCCTTTTTGAACAGGGGAGATACGACTATCTGCGATACTTTGAAAGGTGGTGGTGGAACGGGGCGGCCGTTCTTGAGGATCCTGAAATTCTCTGTGGCTATACTTTCCGATGGTCTGATCTCTATCTTCGAGAGATCTCTGATGAAATCGGCCGCACTCAGGTTGACCATTATCCCATCAATGGTTCCGAGAAATGTGTCGCCCACGACGATATCGTTGAAAGCGTAGCAGTTTTTTTCCCGGCTGCCTTTCGCAATCAGCGCCGTAATGCTTTCGATGCGCAGGTTTTCGGGACTGAACTTCCTCAACCGATCGATATCGTACCCGATCAGTGGGCCAACGTTTGCGGTGCCTCCGGCTATGCCCATGAGGGGAGTCTGCAATCCATTTTCGATTAGAAAAGAGGCGATGTGGGCGAGAAAACCATCCCCGCCCACACCGATCACGAGATCCGTGTTCCTTTCAAAGAAACCGGTGAGGTATGCTTCGAGAGTCTCTACGAAAGATACCCTGGAAGTTCGCACCACACTAATGTCGGCCTTCTTCAGCAGAATTTCGCCGAAATCGATTTCGCCGGTGAACAGAGTGTGACCTTCGAACCTGTCCAGAATCTCGCCAGCTATCGCAGCGAATCTATCGCTTTTTCCGGCGCCGGGATTGAACAGTACCGAGACTCTCAACAATCTGCCTCCTTCAAAGAAAGATATCCAGAGATTTTCTGGCCAGCCTCAGCTTCGCTTCCACATCCTCCTGATAGTGACGGTAAGCCGGTTCAAGGACGTAGATACCGCTGTAATCTATCTCCTTGAGGGCCGAGAGTATGGCTTTCCAGTCGCCCTCGCCCTGCCCCGCCGGAATGTGTTTTTGATCACCGGCGTGGTCGCTCAGATGAAGATGGATAGGCCTTGCCAGCCTTATGAAATACGCCGGATCAATTCCCGCCTCCCAAGATTCGGTTGTATCTACCATCGGAAAAGCGTTGACGTGATTTATCTTTTCCAACGATTCAAGAAGACCTTGCGGCGTGTCACCGAGCGTGCTGGGGTTGTTTTCGACTGCCAGCCTTGCCCCGGCAAGCTTGAGCTTATCGGCCAGAGTTCTCAAAACTTCGATTACAGGTTCCTCGAAAAGACGAGCCTTGATCGCGTCCATCTTCGGTAAAGCGTGAACCACAACTACCTCGCTTTTCATAATCTCCGCCGATCTGGCCATCTCTTCGGCCATGATCCGGGCCTCTTTCATCATTCCCGGATATGGGTTGTAGAGAACGGAGAAAAAGACGAGCGGGAAATGGATGGAGCTGACCCATATTCCCGTTTTGGCAGTTTCTTTCGCGAATTCCGGTTTCGTCTCTTCCATGCATTGAGGCATCAGTTCGGCTTCACCGTAACCTGTCTTCCCGAGTAGAAAGAGCGCCTCAAGGCTCGGCCTGGGATAAAGTGCGGCAGTCGAGAACGAGATCCTCATTCCAGATTTGCCTCGATCTCTGCCTTGAGATCACTGGTTAAAGTTTTCATAGCGTCATCCGGGCTGGAAACGCCTCTCTCGATTTTTTCTAACGTTTCGGAAATCATGGTGTCCATTGTTCCCATCTCGTTGAAGTGCCAGTACGAGTAAGCGAACGTGAGCTGTTCGAAGGCCACTCGCCACATCGGTGTGCTTTCCATGAATTGCTGAGTTTCAGGTAATTCGAGCGCTGATTTTCTCGTTGGAAGGTAGCCGGTTTCCATGGCGAATTTGGCTACGTTCTCGGGTGTGGTCAACCATTTGATGAGTCTGTAGGTCGCTTCGTCTTCTTTCGCATTCTTCGGGAAGAGAACGGCAACAGCGCCGCCTATGGGGACGGCCCTAACGGCTCCCGCCGGCAGGAATGTGGCTCCGAATTCGAAACTCGTCGTACCCAGCCATCTGCCTATTCTGTTGGAACTGCCCAGGTAGAAACCGAGGGTACCTCCCAGAAACATCTTTTCTGCCAGAGAGTGCTGACCGACGGGCATCGCCTTTTCGTCTATCAACATTTTCCAGAACTGGGCCGTTTCTATACCGCGCGCGTTGTCGAAGAGCGGAGTCATCGTGGCCACATCGATAATGTCGTTTTCGTTCTGAAGCAATAAGGCTTTGAATATCCACGGGGCGTCGGCCATGTCGACTCCCCAGATGTCCGGTACGCCGTCTCCGTTAGTATCTTTGGTTATAGCCTTCGCGGCCGTCAGGAGCTCTTCCCAGTTCTGCGGAGGGTTTTCGGGGTCCAGACCCGAGGCTTTCATTAGGTCCTTGTTGTAATAGAAGATCGGAGTGCTTATGTTGAAAGGAATCGCGCAGACCTTGCCCTGGTACTTGGAGTAGTCCCACATGGCGGGGTAAAAATCGTCCATATCGAATTCGGGGTCGGCCAGGATGTAGTCGAGCAGAACGTAATTATCCTGTGCGCCGGTGAAGATCGGTCCGGCCGGGATGATACCTCCGTTGGGCAGCGCCTTCGCTGCGAGGGCCGCCGTTATCTTCTGTGCGGTATCGGCGTAGCTTCCCGAGTAAACTGTCTTGACTGTGATATCGCTCTGGCTGGCATTGAAAGCATCGACAATGGATTTGATCGATTCTCCCGATACGCCGCTCAGGGCGTACCAGAAAGTGATCTCGGTAACGGCGAGCGATATAGCCGCAACCGAGATAACGATTAAAAGCAGTACTTTTTTCACTATGAACACCCCCTTCAGGATTTGAGTCCTGTCATCGTGATCGATTTTATGAATTGCTTTTCAGAGAACATATAAACCAGTAGAACCGGAACTATGGCCATAACCGATGCGGCCATCATTAGTTGATACTCGCTGCTGCCCTCGGTCATCAAGTATCTCAGCCCGATTGGGAGAGTTCGCATTTCAGTAGTGTTGATAACTATCAGCGGCCAGAGATACTCGGTCCAGTGACCGAGAAACGTGAAGAGAGCGATCGTGGATATTGCCGGCTTCGTGTTCGGCAGAATAACGTGGGAAAGGATCCCGAAATAGCCGCACCCGTCTATTCTGGCCGCATCTTGCAGATCGACCGGAACGGTTATGAAAAACTGCACCAGAAAGATTATCGAAAAACCGTTGAAGAGGAACGGGACTATCAGGCCCTGGTATGTGTCTATCCATTTAAGGCTGCTGATTATCAGAAAGGTCGGTATCATCGTTACGACGAAGGGCATCAGCATGGTAACAACCACGAACATGAAGATGAGATTCTTGAAGGGAAACCTTAGCCTTGCCAGCGAGTAGGCGGCCAGTATAGAAACGATAATCTGTCCAAGGGTGGAAAGCGATGTCACCAGTATGCTGTTGAAATAATACCGGCCGAAGGGAACCATCTCGAAGACTTTCGCGAAATTGTCCAGGCTCCAGGAACTGGGGAACCATCTTGGAGGATAAGAATAGACATCGGCTTTTGTCTTGAAGGCCGACAGGACCATCCAGAAGAGCGGGAAAAGCATCGCGAAGAGTCCTACCAGCAGCAGTATGAAAGCCACTCTGTTTCTTACGCGTTCGCCTTTCAGGCCTTTCTTTGTCATTCGTAGATCACCTTCTTGCTGCCGGCTTTTCTCTGTACCCAGGTGAGCGAGAGGATCATCAGGAACAGAACCACCGCAGCCGCCGAGGCCCTGCCTATCCTGTAATTCTGGAAGGCCTGCTGATAAATGTAGAAGACCATCACGCCGGTGCTGTATAGAGGTCCGCCGGTCGGTGTCATCACCGAAACCGGAGTGAATATTTTGAAGGAGTTTATTATACCCATGAGTATGACGAAATAAATCACCGGCGAGAGTAAGGGAAGGGTGATTCTGAAAAAAATCTTCCTATCGCTGGCACCATCGATTTTGGCAGCCTCGGCGTAAGTTTCGGGGATCGCCTGAAGGCCTGCCAGGAATATTACTATATCGTAGCCCAGACCTTTCCACAGGGCGAAAAAGATGACCGAAGGCATAGCCCACTCGGGATCGTACAGCCAGCGGATCGGTTTGACTCCGAAGAGTCCGAGTATCTGGTTAAGCGGTCCGAGCGATGGGTCGTAAATCCAAATCCATATGAGAGAGGCCGCCACCATTGGGAGAACAACCGGAGCGAAGTATGAGGCTCTCAGAAACCTGCGGGCGAAGACCTTCCTGTCGAGAAGCGTGGCGATGAAAAGCGACACGACCAGATCGAGAGGAATCTTTACCGCTGCAAAATAAAGGGTGTTCAGAATGGATTTCAGGAACTTCTCGTCTTTGAATATGTACTGGTAATTGGAGAATCCGATGAATTTTTTGGTCGCCCTGAGCAGATCCCAGTTGGTGAAGCTGAGGTATATGACATTCACCAGAGGTATAACGACGAAGACGGTGGCGAGAAAAAGCGCCGGCGCCAGACAAATGAAGGCGACCGCAACCTCCCTGGGGTTGTACCTTTGGCGGATCTTCTTTGGCATTTTTCTCACATCCCGAAAATGATTTTCATCGCTCTACCCCTGTTCAATAGCTCGAAAGCTTCGCGCGCATTTCTCATGTCGAACCTGTGGGTTATAAGTTTGCCGAAAAGGTCGCGGTTTGCATAAAGATTACCGACGGCCCTCTCGAAGTGTCTGAACCCAAAACCGAAGCTGCCNNAATCCTTTGGATATCCGCTGAAGAGCAGGAGAGAACCTCCGTCTGCGACCAGCTGGGTGTATTCCCCGACTAGCTCCGGGATGTTGACGGCCAGGACTACGGAGTCGAAAAAACCGCCGGGTCGCTCTGCACTCCCCTCTATACCGGCGCGACGGATATACTCCAGTCTCCACTCGGATTTCTCTACGATGCGGGTCTCGCAACCCTCCGATAGACCCACAAGAGCCAGGAGCATACCCATAGGACCTCCACCGACGATAAGGAGTTTTTCCGGTTTTCTGCCGAGCTTTTCGAAACCGTTGTAGACACAGGCCAGCGGTTCGGCCAGAGAGTACAGGGGATCGTCCTCGGCTTTGAAGAGGCCCTTCAGAGCGTGTTCTTCGCTCATCGATATGTATTCGCTGAAGCATCCCGTCTCAACGTAAGTCTTGGACTTGCACAGTTCCGGAACACCTCTTTTGCACGAATCACACTTGCCGCACTCCAGATAAGGCGCAACCGCAACGATGTCTCCGACCTTCAAAACGCCGCGGTAATTGTTTATCGCATCGATTCTTCCGTAGCATTCATGACCGAGTATGGTCGGAGGTTTGAACATGGGGTGACCCTTTAGGTAAGTCTTGAGATCGGTACCGCATATTCCTGCTCCGAGAACCCTTATGACTATGTCCCCAGCGGGTTTTTCAATTTCCCTTAATTCGAGTTTTCCGGGTCCCAGATAAAATAGCGCCTTCATCGATCATCCTCCAGAGTTTTCAGAATATGGCTGGCCGTTTTCTCATCGGTGATGAGAGTGTTGAAATAACATGCGCGCGCCGCCGCAATTATCCCTTCTACCTTTTCTACCCCTCCGGAAAGACACACCACGTTTTCCACTTCTCTTAGTTTACCGATCGGTATTCCGACGAGGTTGTCTTCCATTCCGGATATGCAGATCTCGCCGTCGCTTTTGAAAAACTGTCCCAGAATATCGCCGACGGCCCCCTGTTCGCGGAGTATCGCCACTATTGAAGGCTCAATCTCCGCGCTGAGAGTTCCTTTCGGACCGCCGAGACCTATGATTGCCAGATCAAGTTTCGACCAGTAATCACCCACGGAATCGAAAGGGTACGAGAGTATGGTAGAATGGTAGAACTCTCCGGCACTGGCGAAAGCCGGTATATTCAGAAAGACCCTTTCAGCACCGAACTTCTCGGCCAGCCTGTCCACCATGCTGTTGACCTGGTAGAAAGGAACAGTCTGCCCTATAGCGCCGGTCAACGGAACGAAAACTATATCGCTTCCCCTGGAAAAGTGGTCCATAGTTATTATCGTTCTGTACAGGGTTCTGCCCCACCCTACCCCTACGGTTTTGGAATGCAATATTATCGGGGGTAAATACGAGCTGGCCTTCGCCGCAATAGATTCGAAGATCTTCTCCTGGTCGTCGTTTTTGGACCTCTCCAGGGGCGCCACTACGACGTCCTTGAGCCCCAGAAGCGACTTGATTCTCGCCGAGATCTCCTCGCTCTCCCCTGTGTAAGGATCGTTCACGTTTATCTCCACCATACCGGTCTCCCGGGCGCGTTTCAGGTACCTCGAGATCTGTGGCCTCGACAGGCCGATCCTCTTGGCTATCTGAGCCTGACTTAGATCGTTTTGATAATACATCCTGGCTATCCTGTACATCAGGAGATCGTCTATCGATTTCGGGATAGCTTTCACCCCCTGATAATTCCGTCGAGCTCGGCTATCAGTTTCACGGGGTCCTCGCTCTGGAAAATGTTCCTTCCAAACGCGAAGCCTTTTACGCCGCAATTGACGGCGTTTCTGGCCATTGTTAGTACATCGAGGTTTCTGGGTCCTCCGGCCAGTATTACCGGCACCGGACAGCCCTGAACCACCACGGAGAAATCTTCCGTATAGAAGACCTTCAAAACATCTGCGCCGAGTTCGGCGGCTATTCTCGCTCCAGTCTTGACCAGATCGGGGTCGCTGGTCTTATTGAAGTCTTCGGCCAGTACCTCCACGACCACGGGGATCGATAGCGAGTGATATTCGTCTATCGCGCGGGCGACGTTCTCCATCGAGTCATAGTCGCGACCTCCGAGAACGAGCATAAGTATCGCCGCATCGGCCCCGAGATCGAGAAGGGATTCGGCAGAGACGACCGCAGGATGGAAAGTCTTGTAGTCGGAGAACTTGCTGCCGCCGATCGACGATCTCACGATCAACTTCTTGCCCGACACGGTCCTGGCATTCAAAAGTCTTGTTATGCCGGGGTTTACGATGAATCCATCAGCTCTGGACATCGAGAGTCTCTCGATGAGTTCAGCCGGTTTATCTATCCCTTCGACGGGTCCAAAGAACTGCGGATGATCTAGTGCGACAACAAAGAGGTGCCCTCCGTTAGAAAATAGGCTTGCAACATTTCTCTCGAGTCCGGTCAAGTCGATCACGTCCTTATGAAAAATATACGCACATTTGTGCATAATAAATGTTCGTTATTATTATATCAAAAACGGTATGGGTAAATCAATCAAATCAAAAGGCTTTCTCATCGATTAACTCATGGAGAAAAAGCGGGCCCACAGCGGGGCCCGCTCGATTTGAATTACCAGTCTCTATAAACCTTCGGATCCTGTATAAACCCGGCTATGGTTCTTTCGGTGAGTGTTAGCGAAGTGGTCTGGGGAGTCGCTCCTTTTATGGCCGTGAAGCACTTGTAGAGGAGGGCCGCGATGTCGGAAGTGGAGTATGTCGTGGCGTAGGTCTGAACCTCTGGCCAGTGTGCGTCGCTAGTGAAGTACGCCATTTTCTGGAGGAAGTCTCCCGACCACTCCACGTAAACGTCGGAAGGGTTGAAGTCGGCGAGCACGCCGCCAACATGATCCCAGTCGGGATAAGCACTCTTGGACGAACTCGTTGTGGTGATGGCTATCTCGATGTTGGCCGGCATCACACCGCCGGATTTAAGTCCATCGAGCCAGCTTCCGGCGTGGCAGGATTCGATGATCAGACAGAAAGTCGTGTTGGCATGTTCCTGTATATAGCTTCTGAGTTGAGAGGCATAGAAAGTGGTTCCGCCGAGGTTCATCAGGTTGATGTTGCCGTGGGCTACGAAATAGAGCGTCATGTGGTTTATCTTCTCGTTCGTGAAGAGATCGTTCATCGCGTTTTGAACGGCCGTCCAGTTGGGGGCCGGTCCACCGGCAGTGTACTTCACATCGCGCACTTTATCGGCTCCCATAAGTGTTTTGAAGGAAGTCGACATGAGATCTCTGGCGTCCCTCGCCTCGGCGTAGAGATTCTGGGTCGGAGTAAGACCGCTGGTTATTACAGCCCCTTTACGGATTATTCTGGCTATTATGACATCTATCCAGTCTATAATTGGAAGATAAACGATTTTACTCTTGTCCCAGATAGTGCTTGCTATATACTGTGAACGCGTGAGTAAGGGAGCGGGTAGTTCGTCGTTCACCTTGGGCACGCCTTCGATCTTCTGATCGAAGATTTTCTGTCCGTTTTTGCTGATTACTACCAATCTTCCGGGATGGTCGTAGAAAGCTCCCGGAGCCTCGTCGAGATAGAAAAGCCATCCGGCCTGGTTCAGACCCTGAAGCTGGTATTGAAATTCCTGCCCGCCGTCGGCCGTTTCTGAAGTGATGATATCTCCTACGGCGACCTCGGCCAGGCGAACTCCGACAAAGGTATCTTCCGGCTCTCCCTCTTTTTTTATCAGTTCAATGAACTTCTTTGTGGCGGCCTCTAGGGGATCTTTGGGAAAACAGGCAGACAGCAAGAAAAAGACAGTTGCAAGAACTATCATTACAAGAACTACTCGTTTCAGCCGCATAGTATCACCTTCCCCGAATGCGGAGCAGTGTATTGCCTACACGGAATTCTATGTAAATATGTCATCTTGACAGACAATTATACAATCATGAAGGTCTTGAAAGACACATAGTTATACACAGTGTAATCTCTCTGGAAAAGCTGTCAAAAGCCATTGTTCAAGAGGTGTTTTACGATCGAGAACCCGAGATTGCAGTACAGGTTATGGGTAAGGATGAACAAAAAAGAGGGCGTTTCCGCCCTCTTCTTGTTCAATCGTTATCAGTAATACTCGATTTCCCTGGTTTCTTCGCTTTCGACGGTTGCCAGTTCCTTCCAGTTTTCCTTCTCGAGATCCTGAATACTGTAAAGGAAATATACCGTCATGTGAGTGTAGTTGCCCGCCGCATCGTATTCGTACTCATAGACCGTAACTTCTTTATCGTCACTGAAGAAGCTATCGCTTATCTTCTTGAATACGTCTCCCCATTCGTTGTACTCGAACTGAGACGCAATAGGCTCCGGTTCGGTGCCGGGTTCGGCGAACATGTACATGTACTCGAGTTCTCTTATCTTGAGATTGTTGCTGTCGTATTCAAAAACCGTTTTCGATAGTACCATTCCCATCATGCTCATGGACTCTTCTATTAGGTTGCCTCTTTCATCGTAGGCCATGTTTACGGCGATCTGTATTTCCTGCCCTTCGCTCATTCCAGATATGATCTGGGCGACGAGTCTGCCGTTTTCGTCGTACTCCATGTTGATGGTGGACTTGTCTTCGCCTTCATCTGCAACGATAGAAATGATTTTACCGTCTTCGATAGTCAATTCCCCTATTATCTGTTCCTCGCCGTTTTCTCTTCCAGAGATCGCGGAAAGCTTTCCGAAAGCATCGTAGCCGTAAAGGATGGCATTTATCTCTTTTCCGTCCTTATCGTAAGAGATCTGAGAAACTATCTTTCCCGCTTCATCGAAAGAGATTACCTCGTACGCAGGCATCACTACATCTTCTCCGAGATCGACATCGCTTGGCGGGTAGACTGTCTTCATCGATTTCACCGGACCTTTGAGGGCGAAATCGGCCGTACTCAGGGGAATCATGAACTCCGACTGTGCGAACAAAACCATTGCCAACAGGATAATTGTGCTTACTGTGAGAAGTTTCTTCACTTCTTCACCTCCACTGAATGAGTTATTATTATCATACATGACCTTGATCAAAGATGTTATCCATAATCACTGTCTCGCGGGAGAAAGATGTATTATATCGATGAAGCGACGCCCCAGGAACTGAACGAAATAAGAACGAGAATGTACAAAGCCATACCGGAATCCAGCAACGGTAGATATTCGCCCGGGGAATTGAGGCCGGTCGATGAAGTTTACCGTGACTTTCTCAATGCCGGGGATAGCGTGGCCGTCATGAGATGCCGGGGAACGATCGTAGGATACATTCATTTCGGCCGTAGAAGGGAAGAGACTTATTCGCCGGAAGAAACCGGACATATCTTCGACATCTTCGTCGAGGAGGCTCATAGAAAGAGAGGAATCGCCACGCAGCTCCTGGATCACGCCCTTTCCCGGATGTACTCTCAGGGATACGGGAAAGTATCCGGCAACACTTTTCGGGGCGGACCGGGCTGGGAGATCCTTCTAAAGAGAGGTTTCCGTCCAGTCACTGTTTGCCTCTCGATCGAAAGCCGATCTCCCGTCCGCGAGGAGTCTGGCGTATCTCTAGGTGTTCCGGCCGACCTTTTGATGTTCTCGGAAGGCCTAACGATTTCTCGCGCCGAGCTGGCGCAAGATCTTTCGATGAATCTCAGTGAACTTTATTATAGGCTCAACGCCGTCATTGAAAGAGGGGGGACCTTGCTTATCGATTCGCACGGTGGCAGTCCGGCGGGGTTTCTGGTTTACTCTGTTTTTGAGGACCTGATGACTTACGACTTTCTCGGCTACCTGGATTTCGTATTTGTAGTTCACCCCTTCAGAAGGCTGGGGGTGGCCGGGAGTCTCCTCTATGAATCTCTGCGCAGGCTGAAAGGGGTTCAGGCCAGGGAGATGTTTTTCGAATGCAACTGCGACGCATATTGTTATAAATGGGCCCTCTCGGTGGGCATGAAAGAGTTTTCCATATTGCTCGAGAAAGATCTGGATCGCCTTTGATGAAAGGTACTTACGGGAACTTTCCGAGGGGCGACAAAAAGAGTCTTTATCGATTAAAAGCGTTGTTGCGTAGCAATAACAGTCGATATAGATGATAGACTTTATGAAAGAGATAAATATACCCCCAGGGAGGTCGGAGAGATGGAGCTGCTCGAGAGAATCAAAAACGCCATAATCGAAACGATGCCGGCGATGGCGAAGCAGGCGACGCAGGAGGCCCTTGAAAAAGGCCTAAGCGCTAAGGATATACTGAATTCCGCATTGATTCCGGGCATGGACGAGGTAGGAAGGTTGTTCAGAGGAGGGGAATACTTCGTACCGGAAGTTCTCGTTGCGGCTAAAGCCATGAATGCCTCGATGGATCTTATAGAACCGCTTCTGGTCGGTAGCGGGGTCAGGAAGGTAGGCAAGGTTGTGGCCGGGACTGTCGAGGGCGATTTGCACGATATAGGCAAGAACCTGGTTTGTATGATGCTCAAAGGGGCGGGATTCGAAATAATCGATCTAGGGGTAGATGTGAAACCGGAGAGTTTCGTCGAGGCCACAAAACGAGAAAAACCCGATATACTGGTTATATCGGCCTTACTTACCACAACGATGCTCAACATGCCGAAGGTCATAAACGCACTCAGAGAAGCCGGCGTGAGAGAAAAGGTCAAGGTGCTCATAGGAGGCGCCCCCGTGAGCCGTGATTATGCCGAGGAAATAGGGGCTGACGGATA
>DBRH01000052.1:16574-18899 GCA_002305955.1 Kosmotogaceae bacterium UBA1373 | reverse complement strand
TTGATTTATAATTCGAATAGAGTCTATATTTTTATACGCACGATTTATATACTAACGTAAAATCCAGCCGGATCTCAACGACACTCCATAAATGGGGGAAAGTCATGTACATACGTATCTTTTCCATCTGGCCTGTGACCTCACCGGTATTATGTTGGACTGTCCGGATCGACCGATAACATGGAGAAGAATTATTCAAGCCTTTACAACGCCCTCGTAGATCATCCCGATCTGCTGATCTGCCGGTGGCTGCCCGATACTTCGCTCACATTCGTCAACGATACTTACGCCCGTTTCTACGGATACGAGAAAAGCGAAATGATAGGCAAGAAGTGGCTGGAGATATCTAAGATCGATATCCAGGAGGATTTGAGATTCTCGATAAACCGGGCCGAAGCGTTGAGAGACAGTATAGTCCGCGAAGATCCGGCGATCGATCCGGAGGGAAAGGAACACTGGGTTCGATGGTACAACAGGCCGATCATAGACGATTCTGGCACAGTGGTGGAGTTCCAGTCGATCGGAATAGATATCACCGATCAGAGGCAGATCACCCAGAAATTGCTGGAATCCGAGCGCGAAATGTCGCTCGTTCTGGACAACATCGAGGAACTGGTTGCCTATCACAGACCCGACCTGAGCCTTGTGTGGATGAACAGGGCCTACGCTAGATCCTGCGATAGCTCACAGAGAGATCTTACGGGAAAGCTCTGTTATGAGATCTGGTACGGGTTGAAACAGCCCTGTGAAAACTGTTCGGTGGCTCTGGCCGTGAGGGAGAGGAAAAATGTAACGGGCGAAATCACCAGCGGTGAAAGAGTCTGGCATATAAAGGCCTACCCGGTTTTCGGTGAAGATGGCGGACTTCTGGGCGTGGTCGATTTTTCATATGAAGTTACCGAAGAGAGGAAGCTCTCCGAAGAGCTAGTCAGAAGTGAGGAGCGTTTTAAGAGACTCGTGAACTCGACCGACGATATAATCTTCGAGCTCGATAGAGATGGTAGACACACCGCAATTCATGGTCGCTGGCTCGAGAAAATGGGATCCGGAGAAGAGTTCTTCCTTGGAAAGTCTGCCGGAGACATCTTCTCCGCCGAAGATGCGCTGGTTCACGAGCAGAACAACGCGATCGCTCTCGGAGGCAAATCGACGAAATACGAATGGTCTACCGAAGTAGATGGAATACATATCTTCTACAATACTTCTCTCTCGCCTATCTTCGACCGCGAAGGGAACGTAACGGGAATAGTCGGCATCGGGAGAGATATAACCGATATAAAAAGGACCGAAGGGGCTCTCAAGAGAAGCTGGGATCAATTGATACTGACCATGTCGCGAATGCTAAGGATAAAAGATCCGTACACGGCCGGTCACCAGGAGAGAGTCAAAGAAATAGCGGCGGTGGTTTCCGAAGAGTTGGGACTCTCTTTCAAGAGCCGGGAAACCGTGAGGATAGCTTCGCTCCTTCACGACATAGGAAAGCTGGCGATACCAGCCGATATACTCAACAAGCCGGGAAAGCTGAACGAAATAGAGTGGGGGCTCATCAGGCAACATCCCGAACAGGGCTTCGAATTACTCAAGGATATAGATTTTGGAATGCCCGTCGCAGAAGTGGTTCGTCAGCACCACGAGCGAATCGATGGATCGGGATACCTGTTTGGGCTTAAAGGCGATGAGATATCGATCGAGGCGCGCGTGCTGGCAGTCGCCGATGTCTTCGAAGCCATATCGAGCCACAGACCATACAGGGCGTCTCTGGGAGTGGAAGAAGCCGTGGCCGAACTGGAGAAGAACTCGGGGGTTCTGTACGATCCGAAAGTGGTCGATGCGCTGCTGAGAGTAATAGAAAGAGGCTTCGTGTTCGATACCGGCTCTCTCGAATAAAAGGCGCCCTCGGTCTCTGTCCTCTGCCCCCAGTTTCTCTCTTAACGCGTAAGTTGAGAACACCGTTTATAATTGAAAAGTACCGCATCTCTTTTCCAAGAAAGGAAGTCCTTTGGAGACTATAACGGAAAGAAAGCTGGATCCCATGATATCCGGCGATAATTCCAACGAAGCTTTCAACGCGATAAGCCATCTTCTGGCCGCGCTATTAGCGCTCGCCGGGCTGGTCTTGCTGATCGTCTTTTCGGCGATAGAGCGGAAGTGGATGCATCTTGTGAGCTTCTCGATTTACGGTTTCAGTGTCTTCGTATCTATGACTCTGAGCAGTATCCTTCATTTCTTTCTCTGGTTCAAACGGTATTTCAAGATCTTCGGCATTCTCGACCACAGTGCGATCTATCTGCTCATAGCCGGAACGTACACGCCTTTCTGCCTGGT
>DBRH01000052.1:16173-16504 GCA_002305955.1 Kosmotogaceae bacterium UBA1373 | reverse complement strand
CTGATGGGCTGGCTATCGCTCTCTATGGTGTACAGCGTGTATATCAGACTGGGGATATGGTCTATTCTCCTCATGCTCATGGGCGGACTATTCTACACGATCGGGGCCGTCATCTTCATAACGGAAAAACCCAATCCCTTCCCGGGAAAGATAGCCCACCACGAACTCTGGCACATACTGGTCATGCTGGGGAATACCACTTTTCTTCTCATGATGTTCCTCTATGTGCTTCCGTACTGAAAACTCCCCTATCAATTAAGATATTATACAATCCATTAAATCTATCTAGTTCCGGTACTTCCGCAGGGAAATCTGCTTCTCAGACAACTCG
>DBRH01000052.1:7669-16155 GCA_002305955.1 Kosmotogaceae bacterium UBA1373 | reverse complement strand
CATATTTGACTTTTCAAGTTTTAAGTTGTATAATGAACACAGTTGACAACAATTGTTGAATCGACTCATGTTTTGGAGGTGCATCGATGAAATACTCTATAACCAACTGTCCCGTCTGTGGGGGGAAGATGACGATCACGGAGTACAAGTGCGATAGTTGTGGAACCAGTATAAGGGGGAGGTTCGAACTGGACGATATAATGAAACTCTCGCCCGAACAGCTGGATTTTTTGAAAGTCTTTATCAAGAATCGGGGAAATCTCTCCGAAGTCCAGAAGGAACTGGATATCTCGTACCCGACGGCAAGGAACAGGCTGGAAGACATAGTGCGGGGAATGGGCTACCAGGTGGTGGATAAGGACCGCGAAGAGGCTTCCAAAATCCTCGAGAAACTCGAATCGGGAGAGTTGCAGCCCGACGAAGCTCTTGAAATGCTCAGAAAAGTAAGAAAGAAGAAGTAGGTGATAGTATGGACAAGGCTGAAGTGACTAAAATCCTGAAGCTCGTGGCCGACGGAAAGATTTCTCCCGAGCAGGGCACGGACCTTCTTGGAGAATTTGTGGAAACGTATGGTACGACAGGGTCCAGGAGAAAGTTCAACATCGAAGTGTTCAATATGAACAGCGGTAAAATAGAGGCGAACATAAAACTTCCGGTCAAGCTGGCCAGTTTCGTGGGAAATTTCATCAAAGAAAAGGATGCCAACTTCAAGATCGGGAACGAGAATATCGACATGAACATCAAAGAAGTGCTCGAAGAAGTAATAAAAACCGGAGAAAGCGTCGAAATAGAAGCGGACGGCAGGAGAATAACGATAAGGATAGAGGATTGAGGGGGAATATCATGGAGAAGAAATTCGAATTTGACAGCGCCGGCATAGAAGCTTTGAAGGTCAGTGCCGCGAGTGCCGATCTTCAGGTCGAGCTTGTCGAGCAGGGCAATATTGTGGCCTTCGTGAGCGTCTCTTCGAGCGATTACGTTCCCGAAGCCGACAAGTCCGGCAGTAAACTCCATATAAGATTTCAGAGGGGTGTCAATATAGGCATTCCGTTCATCAAGAACCTCTTCGATGTGCAGGCTAAAGTTGAAAACATACGGCTCCAGGTACCCAGAAACATACTCGAACTCGATCTGAACAACGCCTCGGGGGATATCAAACTGGCCGACTTCGAGCTCCGGATGCTCAAAGTCAACAACGTGAGCGGCGACACCATCATCGAGAGCTGCTCGGCCACCGAGTTCAACTTGAATACCGTGAGCGGCGATCTCTCTTTCGTAGCTTCAAACTACCGCAGGGGGAAGTTCAACTCCGTATCCGGAGACCTCACGATCAAAGGATTGCCCCCCATGGAGCGAGAGACCAACGTTTCATCGGTCAGCGGCGACGTTTACGTGTCTTACTCGGGCGATCCTAAGGTCGATGCCGCAGTTTCCTCGGTCAGCGGGGATATAAATTCCGATATCAAGCTGATAAAAGTCGAGAAAAAGCACTACCGCACCAGCGAAGGTCAGCCACAGGAGTACCTGAAGATGAGCAGCGTTTCCGGCGATCTTATAATAAGCACAGCCTATGGCGGCAAACCCGCAAGGGAAGTTAAGCAGAAGGATGACGGCGAACCGGTGGTGGCGAAAAAGACCGAGAAGGCCTCAAGCATCGAGGAGAACCTTCAAGACCGGGAGACCAACAAGATAGTCAGATTGTACGAAGAAGGCAAGCTGACGAGGAATTACGCCTTCGAGATGCTTTCGATTCTTGGCTATTCGTCGGTCGAAATAGAAGATATGCTCCGGGTCGACGAAGAGGCAAGGCGCGCCCGAAAAAATGAAGAATCCGGCTATGAAGAAAGCGAAGACGGGAAGATGATGGAGGCCGTCGAAGAAATAAACGATAAAAACGAATGGCACGAGCCTCCTCAAGTCCCACCAGCTCCCGAGCAACCAGAACCACCAGAAAAAAAGGAAGGTGATGAAAAGTGAAGTTCGGCGGGATAGTGGCGATCTTCCTGGGGTTACTCATAATCCTGTCGGTCACCCACGTGCTACCTAGCTTCTCCTTCGCCGTTGAGATCTTTTTGGCCATAGTTTTCCTGTACAACGGTTTCAAAGTCTTCAGGAGATTCAAGGCCGAACACATGGGTAGCCTGATCTTCGGAGCGATTCTCGTCGTAGATCTTTTGATCGGCTTCAACATTATAAAGAACTTCAGGGGATGGGGTTTCTGGGAACTGGTGGTTGCGATGATCGGTTCATACATAGTGGGATGGGGAATAGTGGTGCTTTTCAGAAAGAGCTTTTTTCGAGTAGGCAAAGAGCCATCCTCGACGCGCCAGACTATCAACGTCTCCCGTCCCGAAGAGTTCGGAGAGCTCGACGTGGAGTTAGAGGCCAACCTGACCAAGGTTCTGCTTATGGACAACTCTTCGAACGGTATAGATGCGAATATAAGTTTCGATAAACTGAGCTTCAACGGCAACTTGCAGTACAACATGGACAAGAACAGAGCGACTCTGAAAGCCAAATGTAAGGCTAAAGCCGGTGTTTCCAGCGTTCTTTCGAAATCGAGAATGAACATGGAAATAAGCTCCAGGCCTCTTCTGAGAGTGGAGGCGAACCTGGATGGAGCCGACACGGTGCTGGATTTTTCGAACCTCAACCTCGACAGGGCCAGGGTGAAAACCTCCCTATCGAGACTCTCCATAATTCCATCGACGCTCAGAGATTGCATAATAGACATCGATTGTGAGGTAACCTCCCTCAACATAAGAGTTCCGAAAGATGTCGGCATAAGCATAGTCCACGAGGGCGAACTCAACTGGAGCAACTTCAACAATCTTATGGAGAGAGAAAGGGGCTACGTATCGACCAACATCGATCGTGCTTCATCTACCTGCCAGATAAACGTCAAGTCGGATATGTCGAAGATTTCCATCGACTGGATATGATGGAATAAAAACGAAGGATACCGGCCGTAAGGCCGGTTTTCTTTTGGATCGCTCCGACCCGTTGCAATTAACAAAACCAACAAGCCGAAACTATCTTATTATTATATAATCAGGTTACCGGGGCTCTTTTCCGGTGTGTTTTGATGTTGAGTCGAAGGCGATTCACATAAATATGCAGGGGGCATCTATGGAGAAGCTCAGGCTCGATCCCAGAGTGTTCAAAGTCCCCATCGACAAGATGAGGGCCGGCTACTACTCCGACAAATATTTCACGAGGCTTGTCGAAGTTTTGAAATGCGCAAACAAGAGCACCAGAGTGCTGTACCAGTTTTTTCCCAGAAGGGATGCCACCATCGTCGGCATCGATGAAGCGCTGGCGATACTGCGGTTCGGAACCGGCTACTATGCCGATGAGGGACGCGCCAAAGGGCTTTTCGAAGAAATACTCGAAGTCGAAAAGCAGATAAACCACGCCGCATGGGACATGGATCGTGAAGCCCTTGTCGAGCTTTCCTCATGGAAATGGGATCTCAAGATGAAATTGAACGATCTCTGGCAGGATAGATGGGAAGAGCTAGATGTTGAAGCCCTGTACGACGGTGATGAAGCCCGGGATATGGAACCGATAATGACCGTGGAAGGTGACCCGCGCTACTTCGGATATCTGGAGACTATACTTCTCGGTGTCATTGCAAGGGCCTCTTCAACTGCAACGGCCGTGAAATCGGTGGTCAAGGCTGCAAGGGGAAAAGAGATCCTCTTCTTCAGCGCCCGTTTCGATCACTTCTGGACCCAGGCTACCGACGGATATGCTGCTCTCAAAGCCGGTGCCTTCGGCGTATCAACCGACGCCAACGCCGACTACTGGGGCGTCGAGAGCATGGGAACCATACCGCACGCCCTAATAGCCGTCTACGGTGGCGACACGGCACAGGCAGCTCTGGAATTCGACAAATACATAGACTCTAAAGTGAACAGGATAGTACTGGTTGACTGGAACAACGACGTGATAGGCACCACTTACGATGTCGTGGCGAAGGCTTACACGGCCCTCACCGGGAGAGAATTCACTCTGGGCCAGACAGATCCTTCGCCCGTTATAGGTACGGGTAAAGGCAGAGTCTGGGGCGTGAGGTTCGACACATCCGGCAGCCTTAGGGATAAATCGGTGGTTCCCAAGGACAGATCCTCGCTCGGGGTCTGCCCGGAGCTCGTCTGGAGAGCCAGAGAAGAGTTCGATAAAAACGGTATGCATGACCTGAAAATAATCGTCTCAGGCGGATTCACCGCCGAGAAGATCGATCTCTTCGAAAAGCTCGAAGTCCCGGCCGACGTTTACGGCGTGGGTTCGTCGCTTCTGAAGGACAAACTCGACTTCACCGCGGACATCGTGGAAGTCGATGGCCGACCCTGCGCAAAAGTCGGAAGGGGAAAGGGTGATCTTTCGAGGTTATCCCGTGTTGAAAGCGATTACTGGAATGACAATAAAAAGAGAGGTGTTGAACATGGAAGTTAAGGGAACGTGGACTGTGAAAAAAGGATTCGCCGAAATGTTCAAAAACGGCGTGATCATGGACGTTACCAATCCCGAGCAGGCGAGAATCGCTCAGGAAGCCGGCGCAGTTGCAGTTATGGCGCTTGAGAGAGTACCGGCCGATATAAGAAAAGAAGGCGGAGTAGCCAGGATGGCAAAGATCGGTCTTATAAAAGAGATCATGGAATCGGTCTCCATCCCGGTGATGGCCAAGGCCCGCATAGGACACATCGCCGAGGCGAAGATACTGGAAGCCATTGGAGTTGACTTCATCGACGAATCGGAGGTTCTGACCCCGGCCGACGACAGGTACCACATAGATAAGAGACTCTTCACGGTGCCGTTCGTCTGTGGCGCGAGAAACCTCGGAGAGGCCGTCAGAAGGATATCCGAAGGCGCGGCCATGATAAGGACCAAGGGCGAGGCCGGCACGGGAAACATAATAGAGGCCGTCAAGCACATGAGAACCGTCAACGAAGAAGTGAGAAAGGTTCAGATGATGAACGACGCCGAGCTCGTTCACTACGGCAAAGAGATAGGGGCTACGGTCGAAATACTGAGCCAGGTGAGGGAACTCGGTAGACTCCCGGTGGTCAACTTTGCGGCCGGCGGAGTCGCCACACCGGCCGACGCCGCGCTCATGATGCTGCTCGGTTGCGACGGGGTGTTCGTGGGATCGGGCATCTTCAAATCGAAAGATCCGGCGAAAATGGCCAAAGCCATAGTCGAGGCCGTTCTTTACTACAACGACCCGCACAGACTGGCGGAGATCTCCGAAGATGTGGGAGACGCCATGGAAGGCCTGGAGATCGGCAAGCTCGAAGTCCGTATGGAAGAGAGAGGCTGGTAAAAATTGAAAATCGGAGTCCTCGGTATTCAGGGAGATATTCAAGAGCACCTGGCTGTAATTAAGAAACTCGGTCATGAGGCCGTATGGATAAGAGATAGCGACGCGCTCAAAACAGTCGAGGCTTTGATAATGCCCGGCGGCGAATCGACCACCATGACGAAGCTGCTGAAGAGATTTGCAATCTGGGAACCACTAAGAGAAAGGATAAATTCGGGCATGCCGGTCTTCGCCACCTGTGCCGGCATGATCCTCCTCTCGAAGGGAATAGAGAACTACCCCGCGCAGGACACCCTGGGCGTTCTGGATGTCACGATCGAGAGAAACGGTTACGGAAGACAGGTCGACAGCTTCGAGGCCGACCTGTACGTCAGCTACTTCGGAGACGTTCCCTTCAGGGCTGTTTTTATAAGAGCGCCTAAAATCGCGACCACCGGCAAAGAGGTCGAAGTGATGGCCTGTTTCGGGGGAACACCCGTGCTTGTAAGAGAGAGAAACATCATGGCCGCTTCATTTCATCCCGAGCTGACGGACGATGTAAGACTCCAGAGATACTTTATGGACATGGTCGGAAACAGCGTCGAGAATGCGATACCCAGGATGTAATCATGTGTAGGATGCTGGCTTTCAAGAGCCCGACTAAAATAGAATCGCTCGAGATCGTTGATATACTTCGGAACATGGCCAGAGAGGGTCTGAACAACCCTCACGGCGATGGCTTCGGTCTTGCGATGGCCGGCGGAGAAAGGTTGAGATACAACTCTGTCCGATCCATCTGTGAAGCCGACCCACCGCTGATCGAAAGCAGGCTGGGGATCGTACACGCACGTAAGGCTTCCCCGGGATACTCTGTCAATCCCGACCACGTTCACCCTTTCTACGGTGTCGTGAAGGGGAAAAACTACGCCTTCTGCCATAACGGGACGGTCTTCGATTTCGCCAGTGCTCCCGGAACGATCGATACCCAGAGATATTTCGAACTTGTTTTGAGTCATATGGAAAGGTTCAGCCCTGCCGAGGCACTTGGCAGGGCTGCCGGGTTCGTGGCGGACAATTTTTGCTACACTTCGCTCAACGCTTTTTTGACGGATTTCGAAAGTATCTGGATATTGAGACTGAACTCGGAGAAAAACGACCTCGACCACGGACTTTACCTTTACGAAAGGGAAGGTCTTAAAATAGTCGCGAGCGAACCTGTGGAAAGCTTTTCCGGTTTACCGGCCGGATCGAGGGAGATCGCCAACGGAGAATCGCTGGTCCTGTGAAGTGAGCGTTAAGAGCCGTCCTTGGAAAGAGCAGGAGAGCGGTTGTTCCGACGCTGCGCGTCCAGGTTCTTGGTTGTTGGCGTATTCACCCCTCACCAATAACAGCGGCTCCTGTTCCTGCCTTCCGGCCGCGTCGGGTCCCAATTCGGCATCTCTTCCTTACCGGAAACGCCTTTAATTCCGACTGTATGAATCATTGGCTTTTCGGTGTTTTCAATAAAAGATAAAAACTTCTTCTGGCGCCGTTATCTATTCCCGAGATAATCCTTTCACCTGCGTACCGTTATGGGATGATGCTTCGCCAATCAATCATGTTGCTCCGGGAAAATCAATTTCCCCTTTCCTGATAGTTTATGCCGGCGAACGTATAGAGTCAGAGGAAATTTCCAGTGACTTCGCTCAGAAACTCCAGCTTTCCGAAGTGCCGGTTCGGCTGTACCATGCCAAAGACAAAAATCACGCCGGTGTGAATATCGATTTGGGATTAGTCCAGGATGATCTGACCATAACAGTAGCAGACTTTCTGAATGAACTACTCAATTCTTTCGAGTGATAAGAACGGTTGTTGATAAGGGCCGGGAAAGAGCGCATTCGAGAGTTCGCTTCACTCACGAGAAGACGAGAATCTTCGCATCTCTTCAGTCTCGCCCTCTCTCCTCTTCTCAAGCTCCTTAACTAACAACGAACAACCGCTCTTTCCAAGTACGGTTGAGATGCCAGATCGCAGTGCGATACAACGGGAAAGAAGAAAGTTTTTCATTCCGTTTCTATTTCCCGTCGAGCCTGGGTCTGATTTAAGAACTTTGCGAACGGCAAAACGTGTTATGCTTCCACATCCTTTCGCATCTCACAGTAATCTGCTCAAATAAAGCGAAAGAACGAGCAGCCCCAGAATTACCAGCCAGCCCAGGATCGTCACTCTGACGGCTTTGCCCGCCTTGTTCGCCTCCCACCAAGTGCGAGGCTCGATTCCCTGAAGCCTGAACGTGATTATTGATGCCAGGTTCACACAGACTATGTTCACAAAAAACAGGAGTATCGCCCCGGAGAACCCTGCGATATCGCCCTTCCCAAGAAGCATTCCTGCAGAGGCGAGCGGAGGCATGAGAGAGACCGCCACCATGACTCCGATAAGCGAAGTAGATACTCCGGAGGTAATCGATAATGCCGCGGCCGTCCCCGAGGAAAAGGCGAGTACTATGTCGCCGATGTCGGCCACCGTTCTGCTCGTTATCTCGTGGGTGTTGTAATCGAGATTCAGCAAGAGTCCAAAGGCAAGGGCGAAAGCGAAACCCAGTCCTATTCGAATGAGGTTTGTCCTCACGGACTTCGCGAGCAGGGAAAAGTCTCCGAGAGTCGTTGCGAAAGACTGGGCAACATTTGGACCTAGCATGGGAGCGATGACCATCGCCCCGATTATTATCGCCGGGCTGTTTCTGACAAGGCCGATCGTCGCAACGATGGCAGATAGAATTGTCATTGCGATGTCGACCGCGTCGTTCGAGATCATTTCCGAGATATCGTTGTACAGCTCTTCTCTGCTTATGCGTTTGAAGATGCCTTTCTCGGGCTGTTTCTCTTCTTGCCGTTCCTCCTCCGGTTCTTTTTCTTCTTTAACTCTGGGCAGCGAAGCCTCCACTTGAACGATGATCGCTTTGAACTTCTCGCTGCCGGAAAAATACTGCTCGAGAGAATCCAGGATCTTCTCGCTGTTTTCGGCCATAACCAGTATCTTTGTCTCCCAGAGTTTTTCGGAAGTTTTGATCGTCCAGTATCCGGTGATAGTTTTCTCCTCGATCAGCTTTTCCATGTTTTCGACCGGATCGGTATCGGTGAATACTTCGATCAATCTTTCGGCCATCTGATCACCATCCTGTATAGAAAGCGGGGGCATAATC
>DBRH01000052.1:4680-7539 GCA_002305955.1 Kosmotogaceae bacterium UBA1373 | reverse complement strand
TTTTCGATACTTTTCTGGCCTGTTTCGCGCATCCTCTGAAAAACCGCCATGAAGAGCAACTCCAGAACGTAAAGCTGGGCTACTTTCGATCTGATCGCGCCGCTTTCGAAGGGAGTCTCCCTGGTGGGGGTCAATAGGACATGACTGGAGACTTTGGCGAGCGGGGAGCGGGCGTACCCGGTGACGCATATCACGGTGGCACCGCCTTTATTCGCTATGTTGGCTATATCCACTATCTCCAGCGTGCTTCCGCTCTGAGAGATCGCCATGAGAACATCCTTTTCGGTAAGCTGCGAGGCCATCATCGCCTGAAGGTGTGCGTCGGAAGAGTATTTGAAATTGAGACCTATCCTCATGAATTTGTAGAAGGCATCCTGCGCGGTGTTTCCCGACGCGCCGACACCCACCAGCAGCACGGTTCCGGCCGAGAGCACGGCGTTGACGCACTCCCTGAGGGTCTCCTCGGAGATGAATTCGCTAGTGTCGCGTATCACGTCCATATATCTCTGAGCTACATAGTTTTTCAATTCACTCAGGCTTTCCGGATCGGAGACTCCCCCGATCTCGTCTCTCGCGGGGCTTTCCGACATGGCCATGGCGATCTTGAAGGGATGGAAACCCGAGAATCCCGCCTTTTGGCAGAATCTGACGATCGACCCTTCGCTGACCTTGAGGGCGTCGGAGAGTTCGGTGAGCGACATGTATATGACCTTCTTGGGATTTTCCAGAACGAAAGAGGCTATCCTGGATTCGGTTTTGGTGAATGAATCCTTCAGCGTCTCGACCGTAAGCAAAACATTTTCCTTTTGAACCATAACATCACCTCGAATTGATGATAACCCCATTCAACCGGTCAGAAAACTCTTCAATCTCTGCAGCCCTTCTTCGAAACCGCTCCGACCGTACCCCATTCTGAAGTAATTACCCGGGAAATCGTAAACGCTTCCCGGGAGCAGAAGGACGCCTGTCTCCTCGAGCAGTTCTTCGCAGAAGGCGTCGACGTCGCCTCCGAGATACTCGTTGAAGGCTATCGGTCCTGCTTCGGGCCTGTTCAGCCTTATGAGCCCGGTGGGCAGAAGCAGGCTTTCGGCCAGGGTTATGTTGTTTTTTATGATCTCCGCGTTTCTGGCCAGGATCTTTTCTTTGCACTCCAGAGCCCTTTCTGCGAGATACTCAGAAGGCGCGCTGTTGCAGATGGTAGTGTAGTGCTTGTACCTGGTCATGCTTTCCATAATATCTTTTGCGTGAGAAGCTATCCAGCCGATCCTCAAACCGGCCAGGCCGTAGGATTTAGACATCACTCCGAGCGAGAGGGAGTTTTCGCAGATATCCGCGAAGGCCCTCTGTTTGGGGGTCTCTTCGGAAAGCTCTAGTCCGCGGTAGACTTCGTCCGAGAAAACGAATATGCCTTTCCTGTCGGCGAGAGCGGCTATCTCCAACAGTTCTCCGTTGTCTATAAGGTATCCAGTCGGGTTGTTGGGGTTGTTTATCACCAGCAGGCGCGTCTCGGGTCTGATCAATCTCTCCAGAAGGCTCAGATCGAACTCCCAGCCCTTTGCAGTCTGTCGCAACTCCCAGGGACTCACCTCGCAACCGATTGAACGGGCCACCTCGTACAGAGACTGGTAAACGGGGAACTGGCAGATCACGTGATCCCCCTTTTCGAGGAAGACGTTCATGAAGTTGAAGATCGCCTCTTCGGCCCCGGAGTGGACAAGTATGTCTTCCATCGATGCGCTCTCGTAAAGGCCGGCTATCTTCTCCCTGAGCGACGGTTCTCCCCTGACCTGCGTGTATCCCAGCCAGGTATCCAGGAGGCCGTCGGGCCCCTCGCCTGAGAGTTCCAGCAGCTCTCTGGCCGAGAGAGATTCGCAGTCGGATTGGGCCAGAAGATACGGCGCCTTGAACTCGTACTTTTCGAAATAGACTTCGAGCTTGAAATCTCTCAATCTCACCGTTACAACCTCCCGTCAGTCGAGAGCTTTCAACTTCCCGGCGAGCTCTTCGTCGATCGAGCTCAACGCAAAGAAGGTTATCTCGTCGGGATCCATCTTCCTCACCCTTTTCACGAGACCGATGAAATCGTCCCATCTCCCGGCGTAGTTGAAGGCTCCCAGTCCCACTCTTATACCCTTCAACGATCCATGTATGTTGCGAATATTTTCGACGCGGGAGATCACCCCGTCCGGCTCTCTTCCGTAGGCCATAACGACGGCCGAATCTATCAGTCCATCCTCCAGCCACTCCAGCCAGGGCTGAAGCCTCTCCTTAACCGCCCTTTCGCTGTAGTCGTCGAAGACGGCGCAGGAGAGTTTTTTGCCCCTCGATCTCACTTTCTCGCGTATGAGCCGTACCTGCTCGCCCGTCGATTCTATTCTGAATCTGTCGAAGTTCTCTTCCGTGTCTTTAAGGTTTACGGCCCGCAGCCATCTCCTGTATTCGTGAAGGGCCGCCTGTGTGTAACCGAAGGTCCTGAAAGGGTATCTGATGAAGTCCAGGTGTACCTCTTCAACATCGTAAGAGGCCAGCTCATCGGCGATCTCGGCTGTGAAACGCCTGACCTGCGTGATACCCGGGTCGATGAAGGGNNAAGGGTCCGAAGACCTCTTCTATATCGCAAGAGGAGTATTCCAGCATCGAGAGGCCCCGCTCGTCGCAGGTTATCCATTCCGGGTGGGAGTTGACTACGTGCTCTTTGGAGGAGGGCCTGTCGCCGAACTTCCAAACCAGATTCACGTTCATCCACGCCGAGATTTTCAGGCCGCTGCCGCGGGCCATTTCGATCGTCTCCGAGAGGCCGTCGAAAGGGCCGTCCAGCTCTTCGGCCCGGGGGAGAATACGGGAGCTGTACTGCGAATC
>DBRH01000052.1:3787-4638 GCA_002305955.1 Kosmotogaceae bacterium UBA1373 | reverse complement strand
GAGCGTCGATCTCGCAACCCATACGCCAAAGCCAGGATCTCTCATACTACCCCTCCGGGGACAAAGATCTTTCGATTTGCGACATCGCCCGATTCTCAGATGAAGTCAACGATGTTCGACTTTTCCGATACCTCCGGCACGATTATTCCCTCGCCGTCGGCCATTATGACCGTCACTCCCGGTCCGTGACCTGTTATGATACAGTCGCCGTGAACCACGACGCCTATGGTTACCGAGCCTTCCATATAGCCGCCCAGTCCGAAGGAGTCGTTGTGGTTCTCCAGCGCGACGAAGTCCCCGATCCTCAATTTGTCGAGGCCCACGCGTTTTACCAGGGAACGGTCGTTGGTGATTATATCGTAATCCCCTCCGGCGGGGTTCCCGGAGCCGGAGCCAGATCCCATCAAGTATCCCGGAACTATGGCTCTGACTGGAAAGTGTATCTTTCCATCGGATTCTACGACCGGTACTCTCTCGAGAAGATAGGGATCTATGTTATAGACCCTTATTCCGGGGTAGTCTTCCAGAACGAGGCCCTGGCCGTAACCGGTGACCTGTATCCTGTCGCCTATGGCCATCTTCTCTTTAACCTCTTCCTTGAAGTGGATCAAAACATGGTTTATGCCTCCGTGCTTTCCCGTCACCACTCCGCGCTCGCCTTTGGCGTCGCCGCTGATAACGAGAGCCGAATTGCCTATGCACGAGTAGGCCACGTAGGCCGTGTTTTTGTCGCTGTCGGGATTCTTCGTTGAAACGTCCGGCTCAACGTGATCGCCGGTCATTTTGAAGGCGCTGTCGCCCAGAGCGAAATTGTAGGTAATGCCTCCGGTGCCGGGGAAAAGCCTGGGCGT
>DBRH01000052.1:351-3777 GCA_002305955.1 Kosmotogaceae bacterium UBA1373 | reverse complement strand
GTGTCTTTGTTTGTCTTCACAGTACTACCTCCTTTGATCTTTGCTTCGATTCTATTATAGCAACAGAAGCGAGAGGACCGGAGAATTGTACCCGTGCTATAATCCAGACCGGAGGTAGAGTCATGTATTATCCCGGTCACATTCAGAAAGCCAAGAGACAGATCCAGGAAAATATCAAGTCGGTCGACGCCGTGGTCGAGCTGCTGGACGCGAGGATTCCCATGACCAGCAGGGCTTACGAAGCCGAGAAGCTCTTTCACAACAAGCAGAGGATCGTCGTTCTCAACAAGAGCGACCTCGCCGATCCGCAGATCACACAGCTGTGGAGGCAGCACTTCTCCTCGCAGGGCACGGACGTCATAGAGGCGAGCCTCATGAACAGCGACGCGAGGCAGTTCATAATCAGGGAAGTGGTGCCCCTGGTCAAGAGCAAGTTCTTCGAAAAGAGGTTCATGGTGGTTGGGATGCCGAACGTTGGAAAGTCCACGTTCATCAACAGGCTGAAGGGCAAGAAATCTCTCGCGGCCGGCAACCGTCCGGGAATCACCCGCGGTGTTCAGTGGATCAACGTATCCCAGCAGATCGCCGTTCTCGACACACCCGGAATACTCTACACCAACCTTCACTCGCCACACATAACTACCAAATTGCTGGCCGTGGGCTCTCTGCCTTACGAGCAGTTCGATCCGATGGACGCTTTCGAGAGAGTGCTCGATCTCATCGTGGGCAGGTACGGAAAAGAGAGTCTGTTCGAATATACGGGAGCGTCTTTCGAAAACTCCGAGGATTTAATCGATAAGTTCTGCAGGAAGAGGGGCTTTCTTGCCAGACAGGGCCAGTACGATACTACCAGGGGTTCGCACACTTTTCTCAGAGATGTGGCCTCGGGAAAGGCCGGCCGCTTCTCGTTCGAGGATCCCGACACCTTCTACCAGACAGATCCCGGGTGAGCTCTATTTGCCGCTTCTTCCCTCAACTCCGTCCAGATCACATCGATGAAGTTGTAGGTGAGCCACTCTTCTATCATATGGAGCTCCCTGTAGCCTTTTTTTGTTGGAACCAGTTTTTCGCGCTCCTGTCGTAGATATCCCGTCTTTCTGGCCAGCTCCAGCAGCCCCGACAGCCTGATGTCCGGCTCTCCAAAGAGTGATCTCAGTCTCTCCTGATCGAGTGAACCGCCGTACAGGGCCCAGAAAGAGTAGTAGAGAGAAGCCTGAAAAGTATTCATCTCTATCGCCCTCCTTACCGGGATGCGGCCTCCGTCGAGGTACCGGTAGTATTCGTCCAGGGAGAAAGTGTTGGTTGTGAATTGTCCCCCGTTGAAAGAAGAGGCGCTGGTGCCGAGTCCGAGGAAGAACTCACGCGAGACAGAGCTGTATCTCTTCGATTCGCCATGTTTTTTGAAGGTCCAGAGTGTGTCCCGAGAGTAACCTCTTTTCCGGGCTCTCTCTTCGAGTATCTCGAGAATCTGCAACTCCCTATCGGGATCGTTTTTCGTACCGGCCAGCGCCGTGCCGGTGAACCTCATCATGGGATAGACGGAGATCTGGTGTGGCCCGTAATCCATGGCGATCTCCAGGTCGCGTGCAGTTCTCTCGCTTTCGAGTTCGAAGTCGAAGATCAGGTCGACGTCTACAAAGTCGAAGCCAGCCAGAACGACTCTCTCGATCGCTTCCCTGGAAAGGGCTGCGCTCTGCCTTTTCCTGCCCATCTTCTGCAGGGTGCTGTCGTCGAAGGACTGTATTCCCAAACTTACGAAATCGATTCCCGTTCCTTTTATTCTCTCGAGTTTTTCAACTGTTGCATCGGCCGGATGGACTTCCAGCGCAAGCTCTCCNNCCGCCGATATATAGAGAGCTGAAGCCCTTCACTCCCTGGAGTTCAAGTTCCCTCTCCAGAGCCTGCGGGTAACCGGCCGCCGCTTCCTGGTGGTATTTCACTTTGTTGTAGGGACAGAAATCGCATCTCTCGCTGCAGAAGGGGATATGTATATACAGACCTGCCGGTCGGTCGAAGCCCAGCCTGTCGCGACCGGAAAGAGAATCGATCTTGAACTCCTTCCTCGCCAGATCCATAAGAAAAGTGAATATGGACATCTCTCACCTCCGGTCTATTTTATTACCATAGGGGTGGTTTCAGCGACCGGGACCTCGCCTGTGTACTACCCATAGAAAAATCGGGAACCCTTCGCTCGTTCCCGATTTCTCATATATTTCCACTTGCGGCTATTTCGCCTTGCCCTGATTCGCCACGGCCTGCTGGGCTTTGGCGATCTCTTCGGGGTCGCCGAGGTAATAATGCTTTATGGGTTTCAGATCGTCGTCGAGTTCGTAAACGAGAGGGATTCCCGTAGGTATGTTCAGACCGACTATCTCGTCGTCGGGAATGTTGTCCAGGTACTTGACCAGAGCCCTGAGGCTGTTGCCGTGGGCCACTACCAGAACCTTCTTTCCGGATTTTATGTCGCTTGAGATTTCATTCTTCCACAGCGGCAGAAACCTCGCAACGGTGTCCTTCAGGCACTCGGTTTTTGGAAGCTGGTCGGCCGTGAGATTTCCGTATCTCGGGTCGCGGCCGGGGAATCTCTCGTCGCTCTCTTCGAGCGCGGGCGGCTGTATGTCGTAGCTTCTCCTCCAGATCTTCACCTGTTCTTCCCCGTGTCTGGCGGCTGTTTCGGCCTTGTTCAGGCCCTGCAAGGCGCCGTAATGCCTCTCGTTGAGCCTCCAGTCCCTTATCACCGGTATCCACATCAGATCCATCTCGTCCAGAACGTACCAGAGAGTTCTTATAGCCCTCTTCAAAACGGATGTGTAGGCCAGATCGAATTCAAAGCCTTCGGCCTTCAAGATTTCGCCGGCCTTTTTCGCCTCTTCCTTTCCCTTCTCGGAAAGATCGACATCGGTCCAGCCGGTGAACCTGTTCTCCTTGTTCCAGGTGCTTTCTCCGTGTCTTACAACGACTAGCTTCATCATGACTATTCCTCCTTTCGACTTCTCAGGAATATTATAAACTATTACGGGAAGCCTGCAGGAAACAGGCGGTTACCGAAAACCGTCCCTCACCGGCCGCTCACTTTCTATTCTCGCTCATCCATCTAGTGGCGAAATCCACGAGTTCTCTTTGCGGAATCAGAAGGCCGTCGGCGTAGCCTACCCTTCCACGGCTCACCAGGGAGGGGTATTCGCTCTCGAAGGCCTTGCCTATATCCTCGAAATCGTCGGTGCTGAGCGAGATGTCGGAGAACTCTTTCCAGACCCTCTGGCCCTTTTCCACAACCGGAGCCCCGTCTTTACAGACTTCCTTTGAAGGGTACTCGGCCCTGTATTCGGCCAGGTGCAAAGAACTGTTGTTAGAGTGGGAGACCCCGATCAGGAGGATGAAGGCCCTGAGCTCGTACATCCTGGCCAGCGGCGACCCTTCGCCCAT
>DBRH01000052.1:0-327 GCA_002305955.1 Kosmotogaceae bacterium UBA1373 | reverse complement strand
GACGACGGCCTTCATCTTTCTGAAAGTCTCGGGTATTTTGCCCATCCCTCTGGTAGGCGTCGCCGAGCGGTCGAAAGGGGGCATGGTCTTTCGAATTGTCCCGTGCCACGATTCTGGCACCGGCGGGTTCTGCCAGCTCGAAGGTTCGCTAAGGTCGCCCGAATGTGCAGGCATAACGAGAGTTCCATCCACTCCGATGACTTCTTCGATAGCTCTTATAACAGCCACGGGACCGCCGCAAACCCAGCCCAGCTTGCTGAGCGAGGAGTGAACCAGGAGTCTCATACCCTTTTTGATTCCAAGGTTCTCGAAATCCTTACGGAGCGA
>DBRH01000076.1:3115-9859 GCA_002305955.1 Kosmotogaceae bacterium UBA1373 | reverse complement strand
TTCGCCCACGGCAGAATCGCCGTCGACTGTGCCAACGCCGGTAAAGACCTGCTCGTTGAGAAGCCGCTGGCAACCACCAGAGAGGATCTTGCGGCGATTGTCGGCGCCGTATCGAAGAACCGGGTGAGGATCATGACCGATCTTCACAACAGGTGGAGCCCTCCCTTTGCCGTAGCCAAAGAGATGCTCGACGGTGGAGAGCTCGGCACGCCCGTCAGCGCCTACTTCAGATTGAACGACGTAGTCTGGGTGGCCACCGACATGCTGCCGTGGTCGGCCCGCTCGTCTATCCTCTGGTTCCTGGGGAGTCACTCGGTAGATACTCTGAGATGGTTTTTCAACGACGAGGTGGAAAGCGTTTATTCGGTGAGCAGCGGCGGCGTCCTTAAAAACATGGGACTGGACACCACCGACATCTACCAGACCCTTCTCAAGTTCAGAAAGGGCGGTATAGCGACCATGGAGAACAGCTGGATAACGCCGAACACCAACCCCTGCGTGAACGATATCAAGTTCAACTTCACCGGAAGCCGGGGAATGGTGAACCTCGATCTCAGCAACAACCAGATGATCGAAAGCTATACACAGAGAGAAGCGAAACGGCCCGATGTGCTTGTGAGGCATTTCGTTCACGGAAAGGCGAAGGGATTCGCATACGAAAGCATAAGGCACTTCATCGATTGCCTGGCGAGCGGCGAAGAGTTCCTGGTAAGCCTCGAAGACGCGGTGAACACCTCTCTGGTCATACTCTCGATCTTCGAGTCGGTGAGAACCGGCGAACCGGAGAAAGTCGAAACGATAGAGGCGCTATCGGCTATCTGAATGACCCCGTGGACCTCGCACACTTAAGAAAATAGATCCCCACTCTGCAACCTGGAAACGCTCTCGAAGGGCGGCTATTTCAGACCCCTTCCATTCTGCTCATCAGATTCAAAGGGCTGCCATTTCGTTTTTTCGAGTTCTTCGTTCGCCATTGTTTGCCATCGTTTGTGAGTATTTCTCAAAACTATCTATTAGTTTTGGAGAAAATAATAATTTCTGGTAGAATATTCACAAAGACGGCTAACTTTGAAGGAGGTTGATCGAATGAAGGTAATCGCTATCTTTCTCGTGCTAGTAGTATCTGGCCTGACGGCCTTTGCGGGCAGCGGCGAGGTCAAGAATATAACAGGAGCTTTCATACAGCTAGATGGACAGCTCTCCCAGTTCACCGAGGAACAGTGGAAGAGTGAACTCTCTCTCATGAAGGATATAGGCATGGACACGGTGATAATCCAGTACAGCGCTTACGGGGAGAGGTTCTATTACCCTTCCAGGTATATGAAAACAGACGAGATCTCGCCCGACGAAAGTATCGCCGAACTGGTGTGGAGCGGTTCGACCAGAACGAGGTTCGTAAAGATAGTAATTGAACCGACCAGCACAGAATGGACGATGATCCCCGAGATCGCCGTCAAGAAGGGGGAAGAGGCGCTCTCGGCCGGAAAAACCTACACGGTCGATCCCCAGGCCAACCCCAGCTATCCCTCCGACGGAAAATTGACCGACGGTGTGGCCGATTACGCATGGGGCGCGATGGTGGGCTGGCAGTATCCGGAAAAACCCATCGAGATCGTTGTAGATCTGGGAGAGTTGACCACTATAGACTCTATCGCTGTCAAGTTCATGAGATCGGAAATATCCGGTGTTCAGATCCCCTCGAAGGGCTACGAAGTAGCCGTTTCAAACGACGGGAAGGCCTTCATGAGCGCGGGGAAGGTCACCTGGGAAGAGAACAAACAGGAAAAGGCAAACGACACGCTTGGCGAACTCTTGAAGGCCGCCGATTCGCTCGATATGAAAGTTTTCCTCGGTCTCTCGCTCAACCCCTCTTACTGGTCGGGCGAGTTCGATCCCAAAGAACAGATAAACATGAACCAGAAGATCTTGACGGAGCTTTTCAGTCTTTACGGCGCTCACGCCTCTCTTGCCGGCTGGTACCTTCCCGAAGAGATAGACGACAGGAATTTCCTCACGCAGACCAGGAAAGACGGCATAAGGACTTATCTTAAATCCATGGTTACCTACGCGAAGTTCCTCACCAGAAAGCCGGTCATGATCTCTCCATACTTCGGAATCAACCCCAACGGGGAAGCGTATGCCGAATGGTGGGATTATGTGCTCAGCGAGGCGAAGGTGGATATCATAGCCATGCAGGACGGAGTCGGAACCAGAAGAACTTCGGTCGCCGAGTCGGCCGGGGTTATAAAGGCTTTGAAGCCGATCATGGACAAGCACGGAGTGAGGTTCTGGGTAAACGTGGAGGTCTTCGACCAGATCCACGGCTGGCCCGTCGATGCCGGAAGCTGGCAGGCCGTGCCGGCCGATATAGAAAGGGTCGTTGACCAGCTTCAGATGCAGTCTCCCTACACCGAGAAAGTCGTCATATTCGATTTCCCACACTACATGACTCCGAGGCTGGGAGGCAAGGCCGAAGAGCTTTACAAGGCCTATAAAGAATACACAGGATTGGGGGATTGATCATGAAGAAAGTTCTTGCGATCACGGTTATACTGGCAGTTGCGATGGTCGGTCTGGCCAAGACCGAGCTTTCCTTCTGGTACGCCTGGGGAGGGGACGAAGGGAAGGCCCTTCTGGCACTGGTGGAGGAATTCAACGCGAGCCAGAACGAGATAGTCGTGAGGCCGGTCTTCGTTCCGATAGGACAGGGAGAGAAGATAAACACCGCTCTGGCCGGTTCTTCGACGCCTGACATAGTGACGATCTGGGACTGGATGGTCGTGCCACTGGGCGAGAGCGGCGCTTTGATACCGCTCAACGATTATCTCGGCTCGGCAGGGATCGACGAGTCCGACTACCTTCCCGGGGTCTGGTCTTACGGAGCCTACAGGGGGATCAAGTACGGCCTCCCTACGACCCTCAACGCTTACGCCTTCATGTGGAACAAGGCTCTCTTCAAAGAGGTCGGCCTCGACCCGGACAGACCGCCGGAAAATATCCAGGAGCTTGACAGGTACGCCGAACTGCTTTTCAAACAGGACACCAGGGGTAATATAAGGCGGCTGGGCTTTTTGCCGAACGTGAGCCATATTTACTTCTACGTCTTCGGCGGCCAGCTGTGGGATCCGGAAACCGAAGAGATAACGGCCAACCATCCCGGCAACGTCGCGGCGCTCGATTGGGTGGCTTCGTACTACAAGAAGTTCGATCTGCAGAAGATCAGGGTCTTCCAGGCCACCTGGGGAGAGATGGCCAGTTCCTACAACCCCTTCTACCGGGGACAGCTGGCGATCCAGGAGGCCGGACAGTGGGAGCTGCTCTTCATAAAGCAGTTCGCCAAGAGCGATTTCGAATACGGAGTTTCGCCCTTCCCGGCCCCCGAAGGCGGCAGAGAGAAGGTAGCCTATTTGAACGGCTCCTTCTGGGCTATCCCCAAGGGTTCGAAGTACCCCGATCAATCCTTCGAGTTTCTGAAGTGGTTGACCGATAAAGATCAGGCCGCCCGGTTCGCCGCCGAGTTGTCGAACATCCCCCCCAGGGTCGATGCGATAGACAATCAGGCCTTCCAGTCGAAAATGCTTCCGAATATGGAGATATACATAGATATGCTGACCAACGGTTATGTGTATTTCTTCCCCACGCTTCCGATCGGACTGTATTACATGGAGGAGCTGAATCAGGCGTTGCAATACGTACAGAGCGGAGCCAAGACGGCCGAGCAGGCTTTGAACGATGTTCAGCAGGCCGTAATAAGGGAACTGGGGAGGTACGAATAACCCATGAGCAAAGTGGCGAAGTCCAGGCTTAGAGAGGCGCGTATCGGTTTGCTCTTCCTTTCTCCCTGGCTGATCGGTCTTGCCGTCTTCACGGCCTATCCAATAATCGCATCGCTGTATTTCAGCTTCACGCATTACAGCGGGCTATCTTCGCCACGCTGGGCCGGACTTGACAATTACGTCCAGCTCTTCAAAGATCCTCTGTTCTGGAAGTCTATCTACAACACGTTGTATCTGGCGATAATCGGTATCCCCCTCGCACAGGTCCTGAGCATCCTCGTGGCCCTACTGTTGAACACAAAGGTCAAGTTCCTGGGGATATTCAGGACCCTGTACTTTTTGCCGAGTATCGTTCCGGCCGTTGCGACGGCGCTCCTCTGGAAGTGGTTCCTCAATCCGCAGTTCGGACCGGTGAACCTGCTGCTGGAAAAGATAGGTCTTCCCACGCCGGGCTGGTTGACCGACCCGGCCTGGTCGAAACCGGCCCTGATCTTGACGAGTGTCTGGGGAGTCGGCGGGGCGATGGTTATATATCTGGCCGGTTTGCAGAACATACCCACCGAGCTCTACGAAGCGGCCGAACTGGACGGCGCCGGGAAAATCGCCAGGCTTTTCACGATAACTCTTCCGATGCTCAGTCCGGTGATACTCTTCAACGTGGTAATGGGTATAATAAACTCCTTCCAGTCCTTCACCAGCGTCTTCATAATGACCGGTGGCGGACCGGAAAATTCTACGCTGGTCTACGCGCTGTCGATCTACAGGAACGGCTTCCAGTTCTACAAAATGGGTTACGCCAGCGCCATGGCCTGGGTGCTGCTCATAATGACTTCCATCGCGATCGTCTTCGTCTTCAAGTTTTTCGGAAAATACGGTTACTTCGGGGGAGTAGATAAGCAATGAAGAAAAGATCGCTCGGTAAAACATGGATATACCTCTTGCTGATAGCCGGCGCCGTGTTTTTCATGATACCGTTCTTCTGGATGTTCTCGACCTCTCTCAAATCCTACGACGACGTTTTCGCCTTCCCGCCTGTATGGTGGCCTTCCGAAGTGTTGTGGTCCAATTACGCCGACCTGCTCGTAGAGCTGCCCTTCTTGAGGTACACTCTCAACACCGTAATAGTGACGGGAATGACTCTGCTGGGCTTCATGCTTTCGTCTTCCGTGGTGGCCTTCGGTTTCTCCTATTTCAGAATACCGGGCAAGAAGGTTCTCTTCAGGATACTGCTGGTCACGCTGATGATACCGCCGCAGGTCACCATGATACCGCAGTTCGTTCTCTTCAACAAACTAGGCTGGGTCGGCACGTTCCTGCCGCTCATAGTACCGACTTTCTTCGGTGGCGCCTTCTCGATATTTCTTCTGAAACAGTTTTTCGACACCGTACCGAGAGAGTTTTCCGACGCGGCGAAGCTCGACGGCGCCAACGAGTGGAAGATCTTCCTGAAGGTTTATCTTCCACTGTCCAAACCGGCTCTGGCGACATCGGCGCTGTTCATATTCATATGGACCTGGACGGACTTTCTGAATCCGTTGATCTATCTGAACGACGATCGAATGTACACGCTCTCGATCGGTCTCCAGCAACTGTCGACATCGCGTACGACGGCCTGGCCGCAACTCATGGGGGGTTCCGTACTGATGACCCTTCCCATAATCGTTCTTTTCTTTCTGGCACAGAAGACATTCATTCAAGGAATACAGGTTGGAGGTATCAAATCATAGAGCACCTTGAAAAAGGAGGAGGAATAAAAATGTTCAAAAAGGGTATATTGTTACTTCTCGCGTTAATGGTGGTTTCTTTCATGTTCGCCGGCGAGTTCAACGTGTCGGCCGGCAAGACCTATACGTTGAGTCCTGAGCCGAATCCCAATTACGCGGATACTGGAACTAAACTCACCGATGGCAGCTTCAACTTCAGCTGGGGAGACATGGTGGGCTGGGAGAACCCCGTCGCCAACCCTACGATCGTTGTCGATCTCGGCGCTGTCTTCGAAGAGGTGTCTTACGTCGCTCTGAAGATCATGTACTCGGCCCCTTCGGCCGTCAATCTGCCGGAGTATTTCATAGTGTCCATCTCGGAAGACGGCGAACTATACGAGGATCTGGGCATGGGGATAACATACGCAGAGGCTCCGGTTCCCAACGACACTATCGCAACGCTCTACTGGGCTAGCGACGAGTTCGTCGGCTACGGAAGATACGTGAAGATCGAGGTAGTTCCCGGAGGAGAGGCCTGGACTATGGTCGCCGAGGTTATCGTGGGAGACGGGGCCTTCCCAGAAGAGCTCGGAGCCGTCGTCGGGGGAACCGTGGATCTGACGGAGGCCGCGACTGTTTCTGTCGGCAAGCCGTACATGCTCATACCGCTTTCCTCGGACGCATATGCGGACACCGATTCGATAGAGGTAACCGACGGCTTTGCGAGGTACTCCTGGGCCGACATGATCGGCTTCGACAACCCGGCGATCAATCCGACGATAATAATAGATCTTCTCGAACCCACTTCGATAGTCAGGGTTTCCAGCCACTTCATGCGCTCGTTCGCCTCGGCGGTCAACCTGCCCAACAGTCTTTTGATAGGCGTAAGCGACGATGGAATGGAATTCAGGACCGTCGGTCTTGCCACAATTACCAATCCCTATCCTGCGCAGAACGAATTCATAAACGAGATATACTGGGTGGCCGGTGAACCCGTAGTGGCGAGATATGTGAAGATCGAGATCAGACCCAGGGGCAACGCGTGGACCATGCTGGCCGAGGCCACAGTCTGGGCAGTGAAGTAAAGATATGTTCGACAAAAGAGTCGTATTTCTCCCTGTAGACGAGCGCTTCTGCACGAGAGACTATTTCTTGCTACTGGCAAGAGCGGCGAATATAAACGTCGTGACTCCGCCAAAATCCTATCTGGGGGCAAAGAAAACGCCCCCGGATATTCGGCGACTGCTGAAATGGCTGGAGGAGAC
>DBRH01000076.1:1591-3061 GCA_002305955.1 Kosmotogaceae bacterium UBA1373 | reverse complement strand
GTTGAAGGATCGCGACGTGAAGATCTACGCGACGACGACCGTTACCAGAACGCCCTTTTACAACTCGGCCGAAGAGGAACCCGATTACTGGCAGTACTTCGGCCTGGATGTGTACGACCTTTCCAGGCTGCTGGCCAGGAGCTTCAGGGGCGAGAGGGTGCACCGGTCTGTGATCGAGAAGATGGGAAAGATTCCGGTCCATTTCGTGAAGGATTATCTCGTGAGACGCGTCAGAAACAGAAAACTGGTTTCACTCGTGATAGAACTCGTCGAGAGGGGCGTGCTGGACTTTTTGAACCTGGTTCTCGACGATAACAGCAAGGAGAGCATCTCTCTGGCCGAAAGCGAGATCCACCAGGCCAGGGTAGATTCTCTGGGAATCGGCCCGAAGGTTTCCATACACGCAGGCGCCGACGAGGCCACGCTCAGCCTTCTATCGAGAGTTTTGTCGGAGTCGCTCGGGGTCGTTCCGACTTTTGAAGTGCGCTACTCCTCTCCCGAATACAAAGAGCTGGTGCCGCCTTACGAAGGCTCTCCCCTGCACCGGGGCATACGCAACCACATCGAAGCGGCCGGGGGAAGGTTGGAGAGCGAGGGTGACATCGTACTTCTGACCAACAACCCCGAAATAGGCCTAGACAGCCCTCAACAGCCGGCCGATCCGGCCGATCCCGGTCCCTACGAGAGATTTTTCGCCGATCTGAAGGCCGCCGGTAGAAAGATAAAGGGTATAGCCGACGTGAAGTACACCAACGGCGCGGACAACTATCTGGTAAAGGGGCTTCTGAAAGGCGAACTGGACTGGCTGGAAACGAACTACTCGGCCTGGAACACGGCCGGAAACACGCTCGGTACCGTGTGCGCCCACTCGATAGTGCAGTTTCTCGGCCAGAAGGGGTTGCTCAACCTCGAGCGGTCGAAGATCAAGGAACTCCAGGCGATCTTCTTCCTCGAGCACTGGGCCTTTCAGTCCAACGTGAGGCAGAAGCTGCTGGTCGAGGCCGAAAAGAAGGGAGCCCGGCCGTGGACGGTTATCCCCGTGGAATCGTGGGCCGAGGAATTCGTCAGGAAGGAACTGACGGCTTTTGTTCCACCCGTTCGCAAGGCGCTGGGAATAGACTTCGAAATCGAGAGGCTCTTCTTCCCCTGGCACAGGTCCTTCGAGCTGGGCCTCTGCGTAGCGACGAAGCGTTGAACTCTGAGGTGATAGTATTGGGTATGGAACTTGGAAAAATCGAAAAGAAGATAATAGTCTCCTGCCAGGCTTTAGAGGACGAACCTCTCCACGGCCGCGGGGTCATGGTGTTGATGGCGAAGGCCGCCATCATGGGAGGGGCCAGCGCCATAAGGGCCAACGGCGCGCAGGACATTGAAGATATAAAGGCCGCCTTCGACATACCTCTTATTGGGCTGAACAAGAGAAACATAGAGGGTTACCGCGTCTATATAACCCCCACTTCAGAGGATGCC
>DBRH01000076.1:668-1512 GCA_002305955.1 Kosmotogaceae bacterium UBA1373 | reverse complement strand
GATTTTCTCGCGACCACGCTTTCGGGATACACCGACGACAGCAGCGACAAACCTAAACCCGACATAGAGCTGGTTAGAGTGCTGTCCAGAGAGTTCGACATTCCCGTGGTGGCCGAGGGCAATTACTGGGAACCGGAGCAGGTCGTCAGAGCCTTCGAGGCCGGGGCCTTCTCCGTTACCGTGGGGAGCGTCATAACCAGACCCCAGCTGATAACGAGGAGATTCACGAGCTACCTCGAAGAGTGGAAGAAGGACCGGCTCATGTCCCGGGCGGGAGGTCGCTCACATTGATCAGGTTGAAGAAGGACGTGGTGATAGTCGGGGCCGGCATTTCCGGCGTGCACGCGGCGATAGCGGCCGGGAAGGCCGGTCTAGACGTTCTTCTCGTCGAGCGCGAGGGCTCTGTCGGAGGCATATCCACCCTCGGTCTCTGCAACCCCTTCATGAGGTTTTGGCTGGACTCGGGGAGCCTTGTGGGAGGAATCTTCGAGGAGATACTGAAGGATCTTGCCAGACGCGGAGGGCTGCTCGCGAACTCCTTCGATTCGGAGATAATGAAGATAATATATTTTGAAAAACTGAAAAGCGCCGGTGTCTCTCTGGTTATACATTCTATTCCGATCGAAGTCGAAAGATGCGGCCGACTGATAAAATCCGTCAAGTTTTTCTCGTCTCAGGGGAGCGCCTTCGAGGTAGAGGCCAGGTATTTCGTGGATGCGACCGGGGACGCCACGCTCTCATACATGGCCGGGGCCGAAACCTTCCAGGGCGATGAAAGTGGCTCGAACCAGGCCATGACTTTGATGTTCACGGTATCGGGGATCGATTACGCCCGGGTCCGGGA
>DBRH01000076.1:0-656 GCA_002305955.1 Kosmotogaceae bacterium UBA1373 | reverse complement strand
GAGAGAGCCAGGAAGGCCGGGTACGACAAATTGCACAATTACTTCTTCTTCATAGAGCTCCCCGGAAGCGGAAGGGCCTCAGTCAACACCACCCATTCCTTCGATAAAAGCGCGGTCGATCCTTTCGAACTGTCCGAGGCCGTCACCGACTGCATGGCCCAGACGGACCAGCTGATAACCTTTGCCAGAGAGTACGTCAGGGGCTTTGAAAAATCGGGAATAGAGAAAATAGCGACGCTCATGGGCGTTAGGGAAAGCAGAAGGGTGAGAGGGCTTTACGTTTTCAGCGGCGAGGATGTGAAGGCCCACAGGAAGTTCCCTGACGGCGTCGTGAGGGCCACTTACGGCATAGACGTCCACAACAGGTCAACGCAGCGGGTGAGCGAGGAAGAGAGAAAGGCCATCCCCGTCTACGACGATTACTACGAAATACCGCTGAGATCTCTGATAAGCGCCGATCTGGGCAATCTCGCAATCATCGGGCGCTGTTTTTCGAGCGACTTTTCTGGTCAGAGCGCCGCAAGAGTCATGCCGACCGTTGCCGGCATGGGCCAGGCGATAGGCCGGGTGTTGTATCAGGCGATCTCCCGTGGAGAGAGCCTCTCCGAGATCTCCATCGACGGCCGCTGAACCGAATAAACGGGATGCATGATCTT
>DBRH01000031.1:605-12003 GCA_002305955.1 Kosmotogaceae bacterium UBA1373 | reverse complement strand
TACTCAACACACTCTTGAGAATGGTTGAGATTAGAGACCCGTACACCGCCGGTCACCAGAGGAGAGTGAGCCAGCTGGCGTGCGCCATAGCGGAAAGACTGAATCTCGGAGAAAGCAGAGTTCAGCTCATAAGGATCGCGTCTATGCTTCACGATATCGGCAAAATCTCGATTCCGGGCGAGATTCTCTCAAAGCCCGGAAAGCTTTCGAAGATGGAGTTCGATCTAGTGAAGCTGCATCCCGTAACGGGCTACGATCTGCTGAAGGAAATGAGCTTCGACCTGCCCATCGCCACTATCGTTAAACAGCACCACGAAAGGCTGGATGGATCGGGTTATCCCGATGGCCTCAAGGGAGATGAAATAACTCTGGAGGCCAGGATAATAGCTGTGGCAGACGTGGTTGAAGCCATGTCTTCACACAGGCCATACCTGTCTTCGTTGGGTCTCAAGAAGGCTTTGAACGAGATTTCGGCCGGAGTCGATATCCTTTTCGACAGAAAAGTCGTCCAGGCCTGTATCCAGCTGTTTGAAGAGAAGTTCACGTTTTCGCAATAGGTTTCTCAATCAATCCTCTCATCGCTATCCGCTTCTCTTCAGAACGCCCTTCCGTTTGGCCCAGCCCTCCATCTTCCTGAAAAATAGCAGCCCCGACGGAAGGAGTAACCCTCCCAGAAGGATCAAAGGCCATATATCTCCCCACATTTCGATCATGCCCTTGCCTTCGAGTATCGACGATCTCATTCCTCTCAAGGCATATGTCGCGGGAGACAACCTCCCGACCTGCTGCATCCACTGCGGCAGCACGTCGACTTCGTAATAGACCCCCGAGAACATCAGAAGGAGCGCCTGGAATATGTGAACTACCTGGGCTCCCTTCTCGGGCGATATCAGCGGCAATACGGCCGCGACTATCCCCAGACCCACGAAAGAGAAGCTGGATACCGCCAGGATACCGACCGCGGAAAGCAGATTGGCCTTCTCCAGATTCAGATCGAAGAAGATCGATACCGCCAGCAGAATCAAACCGCTCCTTAAAATCCCGTACAGTATGGCGTAACCGCAGGTACTCAAAAGGTGGGTCGCTCTTCTCACAGGGGCCATGAAGGTGTACTCTATAGTCTCTTCCCAGCGCTCCCAGGCAACCGTCTCGGCAACTATCTCGAAGAGTATGGAAAGATAACCCCAGAGGATCGATCCTAAAAGCATGTACAGTATAAGATAACTCGTATCCAGTTTCGTTCCGGAGAAGGCTTCGATACCTTTACCTATGAAACCCATGGTTACGGAGTTGGCTATCGTGTACACAAAAAAGACCAGTTCCCATTTCCAGTATCTCTTGGTGAAATTGAAGTTTCTCTCGATAAAGGCCCACGAGGCCCTCAGCTCTCTTACAAGTGCCTGCGAACTCATGCCGTTTCTACCTCCTGGTACTGCGCATCCTCAAGAGACATTCCCGTGTATTCCATGAAGACATCCTCGAAGGTCGGGTTGTCCACCTTCCCTCTGAGCTGGTTCTTCAACTCCTGCGGCTTCCCTTCTGCAACGATCTTGCCCAGGTGAATTATTCCCACATAATCACAGAGCTTTTCGGCTTCCTGCATGTCGTGGGTGGTCAGGAGCATGGTCGTGTTCATATTTGATTTCACGTCTCTTATGAGTGACTGTACATCCTTCTTGGCTCGCGGGTCGAGTCCCGTGGTCGGTTCGTCTAGAAGAAGCATTCGTGGTTCGGTCATGAAGGCCCTGACGATGGCGACTTTCTGTTGCATACCTCTTGAAAAGTCTTCCAGCGGATCTTTCAATCTCTTCTCATCCAGACCGAAACGTTCGGAAAGATAGTAGATCTTCTTTATGGCTTCTTTCTTCGAAATGCCATAGAGACCGGCCGAGAAGGCCAGGTTCTCTATGGCTGACAGTTTTCTGAAGAAACTCGCCTCAACGGAAACCCTGTTGATGAGCTTTTGAACGATTCCCGGCTCTCTTTCCACATCGTGTCCGAAGACGGATACGCTGCCCCTGTCGGGTATCAAAAGAGTTGAAGCGATCCTGATGAACGTCGATTTACCCGAGCCGTTCGGCCCTAAAAGTCCGTAGATCTCTCCCTCTTTTATCCTCAAACTTACTCCCTTTAGCGCTTTGATCTCTTTCTTGCTCTTTTTGAAAAACTTGACTACGTTATTTGCGAAAAGCGCGTCGGCCATTTCGCACCTCCATCAAAGATAATGAGGTCTGCTGAACTTGCTTTCGATCTCAACTTTCTGTCTTTCAACTATTCCATCTATGAAAATCTCTCTCGAACCTCTATAAATCTTTTTCATCACGCCACCTCCTGGCGACTATCCTGGGGAAACTCCATGAGACTATCCGGTTTATCTATGAAGGGTGGAAGTACAACACTACAACTAATACGGTCCTTTCTAATCTCTCCGCTTAACGCTATTTTCATTGTTTCACCCCCTGTACTTTCGAGCCGGGTTTCATGGTCCCCGTTTCATTCCTCAAAGCCAGAAACAGTAAGGACCAAAAACCTCGTTCTCTCTCTGCTTTCTCTGAATCTTCTTCTGCTCCACTTTCTCGATTCTTTCGACCTCTACCTTAACTGACATAACTCCACCTCCTGGAGAAATGGTTGATAAAAAAAAGGACCGTGGCTGTTACTCGCCACGGTCCTTCAAACATCGTCTATGGTTATACGTCTTTATACCTCACACGACGGATGAAGGCGTGGCAGAATGCGGCATCACCGGAGACCCTGTTAAGGGTGGTGAAAAATCCTGTTTTAAGTCTCATCATCATTCTATTACGCCTCCTTTCGAATAGTTTCTCTTTCGCTTGACTGATTATAGCACAAACTATGGAGAAATCCAAAGCTTATTCCTAAATATTATTGAAGCTGGATTTACTTTTTGACACTTATTTAGTCCGACAATAAATAACCTGCCCGCGTTATTGAAATATCTTTCATTATTACTCCGAAAGAACCAGAAGACTGAACGATCTTAGAAAGATGTCAGTCAATTTCTAGAATCCGCTCTTTCGCGTATCCCGATACTCAAATACTCTTTTCCACAGAGCGGGTAATTTCGATATAATTGTGTTGATGAATGTTCTGGAGGTTGCCCGTGCATAAATTTTTGACAGTTATTTTACTCGTACTGCTCGCCGCTACGTTACTCGCGAGAGATTTGACGGTCAGATCCAGCAGTTCCCGGTTCGACTTCGAAGAAATATCCGGTGGATCCATCTCTCTCCCAATAGATACTACCGGCCACTTCCTGCCCGGCCTTGAGCTGGTCCGGGGCGATATCTGGGTAACGGCTGCCACTCAGGACCCCCTCTTCAGGAAGTTGAGCGGGGATAGAATCGAGCCTTCGCTCGTAGAAAGGTGGGAGTGGAGAGACGGGAATAAAGAACTGCATATAAAACTCAGAGACGAGATCCACTGGTTCGATGGAACTCCGATTACTACGAATGATCTAGAATACTCGCTGGCAGTTTGGAAAGTTAGCGAGGACTCGCAACTCTACGGAATTCTGAACGATCTCTCTTACGTAGAGATGAAAACCCTGGATGACAAAAGCGCCGTTTTCTATTTCAATCGACCATTTCCCGAGTTCACCGGTTATCTAAGGACGGGATTACTGGCCAGACACATATACGAAGGGAAGCTCGGATTGAAACCGGAAGAGGTGGCTGTCAGCCAGTATTCAGGTAAACCTCCCCTGGAGGCCACCTCCGGACCTTTTTACCTGGCAGAGGGGAGCGAGAAGGGAAAGATCATACTTAAGAGAAATCCACAATGGCACGGCGGAAAAGGGTCGGAACACTACCCTCTATACTTCGCTGAGTGGCCCGAGCATGCTCTTCTGGACGAAATAAGACTGATAGAAGAGGCCGATCAGGAAGAGAGGATAGAGATGTTTCTGAAGGGCGAACTGAGCATGCTCTTCAACGAAGAAGGTGCGACGACAGAACTCATAAACGACGCAAAGAATGGAAATTACAGGTACGAATTCACTCCCGACGGTTCTTATTATGCTTTGATTCTAAATCACAGGAACGACTTTCTCTCTAAGAGCTCTTTGAGAAAGGCCTTGAGAATGGCTCTGGATGTCGAGAAACTGTCGGGCACGATCGGGATCGGCTCTACCGCAGCTCTTCTGCCCATAGATGTCCGAACAGCTTTTCTTCAGGAACTCCTGTCGCAGATCGGGGAGTTTCCCTACGACCCTGGAAGGGCAAAAGAACTCATTGTGAGTGCCGGGTACGGAAAGGGATACACACTTACGATCAAGGTTCACCAGGGAGTCGATAAGAAGTTCACGGATATGCTCGTGAAGATGTGGAAGGAGATCGGAGTGGATCTGAAGGTGGAGAGACTAGACTGGGGAAGTCTGCTCGGCGACGTATATTCGGCCGATTATGAGCTGGCCTTTTTCAGAGTTGAAGCATTCGATTATCCTGAGATTACTCCCTGGACGGTGGAGAATGCCGACGACTTAAAAACCGGCTGGGAAGTGGGATATGTAAATCCACAATTGTTCAGGATAGAGAGAAAAGCGGCCACCGAGGGCCTCTGGAAGGACAGGATCCCGTACTACCTGGGGGCTATGAAGTTATGGCTCGAAGATATGCCGATCGTAGTGGTATCCTATAGTCAGAAGATCACGTTCTGGAGGCAAGAGTTGAACGGACCGGTGCCGGGAAGTGGAGAACTGTTCGACAATCTGGCCGAATGGTTCGTGCACTGAACGATTTCCGGAAACCAAAGGAGGGCGAAAAATTGCTTGTATTGAGAAAAGAAGATCTCTGGAAGATCAAGTATTTCATGCAGGATTACGGCAGAGATCTTGAAGAAAAGCTGTTCTCCTATCTGTACGAAGATGATTCGGGCGAGAAGGTGATCGAGGAGCTATCCAGATACCAGAACGAAGACGGTGGCTTTGGAAACGCACTCGAACCGGACTTCAGACTTCCATACTCCTCACCGATGGCAACATCGGTAGCCTTTCAGATTATCACAAAACTCGGTTACGACAGCACCGCCAAGCGGGAAATGATTTCCAGGGCCGTAGAATATCTGGAGAAGACCTTCATACCCGGCAGAATGGGCTGGTTATCTGTGCCGGAGAGCGTTAACGATTTTCCCCATGCGCCCTGGTGGCATTTCGACAGCGAAAAGGGCATGTCGTCGATAGATATAAACTGGGGCAACCCAACGGCTGAAATCATAGGTTACCTGCATCGCTATAGGGAGTACACGTCTCTGAATGTGGATGCGCTGATCGAGAAAGCCATCGAATACCTGAACGGAATGAAGGAATTCGGTTCCTTCCACGAAATTTTCTGCTTCGAGAGACTCCATCATCAGCTCGATATGGAGAGGGCCGGCAGGCTCGAGGATAAAATCGTTCAGGCGGTGAACAGTCTCACCTGCTGTGACGAGGATGAGTGGAAAAGCGAGTACACGGCGCGGCCCCTCGATTTTGCCACCGGGCCGGACAGAACCTTCGGCATCGATGGCGCACTTATAGAGAAGAACCTCGACTGCTACGTACAGACTCTTCAGAGCAACGGCAGAATCAAACCCACATGGTCGAAGAGCATTTACGACGGAGACCTCGCTCCTGCGTGGGACGAATGGGTCGCAATCCTCACTCTCAGGGTACTCGAGACTTTGAAGAACTTTGGAAGAATTGTTCTATGAAGAAAATGGAGGAGAGCATGAAAGAGATAATACAATCGGAAAAAATAATGGCCGTGATCAGAAGCGATTCAGTGGACCGCTGTGTAGAGATCGCCAGGAGTTGCTATCGTGGAGGTATAAAAATACTCGAAATAACCTTCACTGTACCCGATGCGGAAAAAGCTATATCGATCATCTCGCGGGAGCTTCCGGAGGCTTACGTTGGGGCCGGAACGGTCCTTACGGACGGACAGTTCGACCTTGCCATCCGCAGCGGCGCGAGATACGTGGTCAGTCCCCATCTCTCTGAAGAGCTCGCGATACACTCCAGGGCGATGGAGGTTCTTTATCTTCCTGGAATAATGACTCCCACGGAGTACGTAAAGGCAACCGGCCTCGGACTCTCGATGGTGAAGGTTTTCCCGGGAGACGTTCTCACACCGGCGTTCGTGAAGTCTCTCAGAGGTCCCTTCCCGGAGGCCCGATGTGTGGTCTCAGGCGGCGTCAGTCTGGACAATATTAATCTATGGTTCGAAGCCGGCACTGCAGCTGTCGGAATCGGCTCCGACCTCACGAAGGGAACGCCCTTACAGATAGAGGAAAAGGCCAGACAGTATTCTCAAAAAATCAAGGATCTTCAGTCATGACTCTCTCGCTTTGGCCGTGAGAAGCCAGCCCTGAAATGTTCCCTTGGTGTCATCCCGTAGTGTTCTTATACGGGATCTAATCTCGTCTGTCTCTAAACAGAGGTAAGAGGGGGAGAGGTCAGAGGTAAGAAAGTCGAGATCTTATCGACCTTCCAGCCTCTCGCCTCTTACCTCTAGCCTCAGGTTTCCCAAGGACGGCTCTTCCTGCTCTCCAGTTCTTTTGAATTACTTTCGTTCGAACGTAAAACCCGCCACACTCAGTAGAGAGATCTCAGGAACTCCTTTATCTCTTCAGAGGCGGCGTAATCTTCGGGCATCTTTCCGCTATTATCCTTTATATTCACAGGTACTCCGAACTGGCGAAGGATCTTCAACATTTCTATACCGTCCCACTTGTCTTGAACGGCATAATGTGCGGTCGTCATTCCAAGTAAATCCACATGGTTTATATCGGCCCCTCTCTCTGCCAGATGAGAAGCAGCCTCGAGGTTTTTCTCAATAACTGCGTAGAAGATGGGAGTTTTGCCGTCTTCGTCCTCGACATTTATATTCGCCCCCTTCTCCAGCAAGTAATCGATAACCTCGACTTTACCGTATCTTCCCACAGCCATGTGCAGGGGCGCGATCTTTTTATCCGCCTGGATGGATATGTCGGCGCCCTTCTCAACAAGGAATTTAACCATCTCAAGCATGCCATTCCCTGCGGCGAGGTGTAGCGGCGAAAATCCGAACTCGACCTCGTTCTGGTTTATACTCACTCCCTTCGAAAGGAGCAATTCGATAGTATCTTTGCTCTCTTTATATACAGCCAGATGTATATGCAGCGGTAGATATCCGTTGTTGTTCTTTGCCAGAACATCGGCCCCGAGCGATATCAGGAGTTCGACATTGCGGAAGTATTCACGCTCGGCTGCGATGTGAAGGGGCGTATCTCCCTCCATGTTTATGGAGTTGATATCGATTCCCAACCCGACAAACAGCTCTATATTCTTAGTCGAGCCGCTGCGTGCAGCGTTGTGCAGTATGGTGTTACCCAGAGAATCGACTTTCAAATAGTCGGCGCCGAAGTCTATCAATCTTTTGGTGACATCATGGTTAGACTTCGAAACGGCCAGCCCCAGGGGAGTATAGTACTCAGTTCCCAGCGATACATCCGCGCCTTTTGCCAGAAGAACATCCACGGCCTCGAAGGGTAACCCTTCCGATATGGCAAGATACAGTGGCGTTCTACCGTCGTTGAGCGCGTTGTTCGGATTGGCACCGCTCTCGAGCAAAAACCTTATCGTATTTGTGGATTTTGCAAAGACAGCTGCCGTCAGCGGGGATTTGAAAGCGAACTCGACCTTCTCCAGGTTCGCTCCCTTTTCTACGAGGTACTTAACTACTTCAAGAGTCTTATCGTCCCTCGAACTGTCGCAGGCGAGTATCAGTGGGGTATAACCGGCGTAAAATTTTGAACTGTCGGGGTACTTGTCGATCTCGGCACCTCTTTCGACGAGTAGTTTCGCGATCTCCGTCAGTCCTTTTCTGGCAGCGTAATGCAGGGCAGTGAATCCATCGTTGTCTATCAGAAAAATATCTGCACCGGATTCGATGAGAAATCTGGCGATTTCAGCATAGCCGTAATCGACGGCCGTCATGAGAGCCGATTTGTTGTTATAGCCCAGTTCGTTTATATTGCCACCACTTTTGAGATCTTCCTTTACTCCCTCAAGGTTGTTGCTGGATGCGTTGCTGTAAACACTGGCCAGGCCCATAGCAGATACAAGCAATATGACCAGCGTAAGCAGGAGAGTTCTTCTCATAAGTTTTACCTCCTTTGTATTAGACAGTACTACATTATAGGTTACTAGATTCTGCTTCTTCTCTTCAGGAGAGACTTGCAAATTCAATTGTCCGCAAGCGCGAACTCCACCGCTGCAGCCGCGTGAATCGCCGTGGTGTCGAAAACGGGAATCTCGACGTCGGACTGCTTTATGAGTAGTGGTATCTCGGTACAACCTAGCACCACTCCGCTGGCTCCTTCACTCTGGAGTTTCGAGATTATCGATCTATAGCTCTCTCTGGACTCTTCAGTGAAGATTCCCCTGCAGAGCTCCTGGAAGATTATCCTGTCCACACTCTCCCTGTCTCGCTCTTGAGGAACGATCACTTCGATCCCGTGTCTGCCGAGAGTGTTGCGGTAATAACTCCTCTCCATGGTGAAGCGCGTCCCGAGGAGTCCGACGGTCTTGAGGCCGGCCGCGGTTATTCTCTCCGCAACGGCTTCCCCGATTTGAAGGACTTTCAATCCCGACGCATCTTCAATCTCCCTGACCAGCAGGTGCATCGTATTGGTACATATCACCAGAAAGTCGGCGCCGGCTCTCTTCAAATCTCTCGATACATCCTCAAGAACACGGGCGATCCCTTTCCAGTTGTTGAGCTTCATCATATCGGCCACCGGCTGGAAGTCGATAGAGACCATCACGCAATCGGCCGAGTTGAGACTGCCAAGTCTCTCTTTGACGGCTTCATTGAGCAACCGGTAGTACTCCAACGAAGATTCCCAGCTCATGCCTCCCAGCAGTCCGATCCTCTTCACGACCTGACTCCGAAGACTTCATCCAGCCAGTCGAGAAGGACGGCGTTGGAGAGGGGGAGATTGGTGAGCTGGCAGTGAGAGTCCGCCCCCTCGTCCTTTGTGAAGACTCTCAGGCTCGAAGGTCCGGAAACGCCTTTGACGGCTTCCTCTGCCTGTCCCATTGCGCCGAGTCCCTCGCCCTGGCTTACCATTCCAAGGAAGGGTGCGCGTATGTTCTTTATCGCCTCGCCAACGGTGAACTCCTTCATTCTCTCGAAGGCTGCGAACATCGACCTCTCTCCGTAACGCAGAATGATATTGAGAATCTGGAGCTTCTTACCCTTGCTCAGATACTCCGCTGGGATTTCGTCGATATAGTCGAGCCCTATGTCCTGTGATGAGTTCATGGCCCCTTCGCCGGCCACGCCGATCATGTATTTGTAGATGTCCGTTATGGGTGAATTTGAGATCAAGGCCTTGATTCGAGGTTCATGAGCCGCCGCGCGCAGCGAAAAATATCCACCGAGGCTTATACCGTAAAGGGCGATCTTCGAGGGATCAACGTCGCCACGCGAGAGCAGATAATCTACCACTTTCGCCACGGCCACTTCGAAATCCGCTCTGAAAGGCGTTTCGGTAGAGAATCTCCTCATACCCACCTGACCCGGCCCGTCAAAAAGCAACAACGAGTAACCCCTGTTCAGTGCCGCGGCCCCGCTCTGGAAATACATCTCTTCGGAGGTTCCATCGAAGCCGCTCATCATCATGATGGTTCTCTTTTTTGTCTGAGAGCTTTGTGTAAGCGGCGAGATCCAGTACGCGGGAATGAAATCGTCTCCGTAAGGTATCCTGACGGCTTCAAACTCGAGATTTGCCGTTCTGAAGGCGTATATGAAACAATCTCTGCTCTCCATACCTATATATCTGTTTTTTGAGTCCCTCGGGTCTCCGTAATATTCGGCGGCCCTGAAATAGCTTGAAGCCCTCAAAAAAGCTTCGTGGGCGCTCTTCATTCTGCCCTTTTGCATGAGATCCAGCCCCAGTTTCTTTGCCCTGATGGCCAGATCCTTGAACTGTGTCACCCAGGTTTCGGGCTCTTCAGGTCTTATAGCCGGCACGATCGATAGTATCTCGCCGACCGTTCCTCCACCGTAGGAAACCGCTCCAAGCGACCTCAAGAGTTGAAAGTTGAACTCTATATCTTCGAATCCCCGGATGGCAAATGAACCTCGAAAAACCCCGGCAATTTCTCTCCCTTCATTCGAAGACATTCCGATCACCTCCCTTGAAAGATTCTATCTGAAATACTAGCAGATACAACCATTGTATCGTACAAAAACAAACGGGGCTTCAATTTGATAGACTCACAAAAGTGCACATCACTCTCCGCTAAAACCAACTATTTGCAGTGAACCCGGAGTTTTAAGCAAAAAAACTCTATCCTTCTGCTATTATGAATCCGGAGGTGTTGATTATGAAAAAGGCGATCTTATTTTTATTTATCATGTTAGCCGCTCTGGGATTTGCCTGGTCCGGGCACGATGCACTGACCTATACGATAGTCTCGAGGTTTTCCTTGCCTTTAGAAGAATATGTGCAAATAACGCCCTATACATACGCCGATGTGGATACCCATCCCTACAATCCCGCAATAACCGGGTTCTACGATTATCTGGGTAAAAACTACATGCCGGAGGAAGATATCGATCTCTTCATTCCGGTCTTTCCCAATCCCGAGCCGGTGAACAATACCGCCCCTGTGTGGCAGATTCTTTCCGTTTATGCTTATGAACCGGACATGGGTATGGACAAAGGACTGCCTATGGAGGGGATTGAGAAACTCCTGGGAGACAGTCAGGGCATCCGTCATATGGAATACAGGTTGCTGTGCTTTATTAGGGTTGGAGAGGTTACCGACATGGTACAGTATTTCAGCGACCTTTCCGAACTGGCCTACGGCAGGGGAGATCACTACTGGGCTTACAGGTTTATGGCCAGGGCGATGCATTACCTTGAAGATGTCGGGCAGCCCTTTCATACTTTCCCCGCGCCTTTATTCGAACTGCTGAAGCTGCCGTTCAACATGGACAAATGGCAGACCGTCTTTGCCAAGTATCACTTCGCTTACGACTTCTACGGCGGCTACCTGCTCTGGGGACAGTATGGGCCACTGGTCAAGGCCATAGACGAAGTCCCGGCGAAGACCATAAAGAGTCCGAAACAGGCAGCCGTCGATCTGAGAGGCTTCTCGAGAGGAAAGTTGAATCCCGTCTATTATGAACTGAAGCATCTCATGAAGGACGAACTCGAGACGGAAGAAATAGTCTGGCTAGGAAAGAGCTATTTCGACGAACTCGTTAAGGCAGGCAAGACAGAAAAACTGGATAAAATGACCGTGGAGATTCTCAGAGAAACCGCATCCTATGTGAAGGGTTACATTAACTATATGTTCGAGAGGTTCGAAGCGATAGATTCCAATATGTGAGGTTCGCTTTCGACA
>DBRH01000031.1:0-506 GCA_002305955.1 Kosmotogaceae bacterium UBA1373 | reverse complement strand
TGAAAAGCAGCGACGGGGAACTCATCTTCAACAGGTCGAGATATCTGCCGGTCGAATGTGCGGAGCTATGTGAGGATAACTATCTATGTGAACCCAATCCCTTCAAATTCACGATCATAACTTTCGACAGAGACGAATCCGGCATGGGAGTAAGCTGCATCGCTGGAGGAGAGGTTTTCAGGAGAAAATTCTATGGACCGGAGGGGGGAGATGTTTTCAAGATAACACCTGTCGAACCAATAGACAAACTGCTTCCGACAGCTATGGAAGCGACTCCACCGGTCGAAGCCGGCACTTTTCTGCCGCACGACCTCGTGGAAGTGACGCTGCTCGATCCCTCGATAAAATTGGACATACGTTATGCCAGATACGACAACTTCATGGGAGTGCCCCTATACTCACAAGAGCGAGCCTTTCTCCAGCAACCGGCCGCACACGCCCTTGTGAAAGCGAGCGAGCTCCTGAGATCGATGGGTTACGGGCTGGTGGTCCACGATGCCTACAGA
>DBRH01000045.1 GCA_002305955.1 Kosmotogaceae bacterium UBA1373 | reverse complement strand
TCGCCGTAACCCATGGCCGGCAGGATCTCGTCGATATGGTTGTACTTCTCGTACGTGGCCACGATCGAGCCGACGGCGTACGGTCTGGGATCGACGATCTCTTTGGCGCCGAACTTCTTGGCGGCCACCCAGCCGGCTCCGTATCTCATTCCACCGTGCGTCAGCGTCGGACCGTCTTCGACCACGAGCACCCTCTTGCCCTTTATCTCCGATGCCTTGCCACCTTCGATCGTTATGGGGGAGGCGCCGTCGACGACTATGGCTTCGGGGTTGTATTTGGCGATGTTTTTGCGGACCGTTTCGATTCCCTCGGGGGAGGCTGTCTCTTCTTTGTTTATAACTACAACATCGGCCATCATGAGGTTGGTGAAGCCCGGGTAGAAAGTGGTCTCGTGACCGGGCCTGTGCGGATCTACGACAGTTATGTAGAGATCGGTTTTGTAGAAGGAGAAGTCGTTGTTTCCGCCGTCCCAGATGATAACATCCACGTCTTCCTTTTCGGCCTCTCTCATGATCGCTTCGTAATCGACTCCGGCGTATATAACGGCCTTCCTGTCGATGTGCGGCTCGTACTCTTCTCTCTCCTCTATCGTGCATTCGTGCCTGTCCAGATCGGCGTAGTCGGCGAATCTCTGGACCTTCTGCTTCACGAGGTCGCCATAAGGCATCGGGTGTCTTATAGACACTACTTTCTTTCCCTTGGCCCTGAGGATATCGAGCACCCTTCTTGTGGTCTGGCTCTTTCCACAGCCCGTCCTGACGGCGACGATCGAGATCACAGGTTTCGATGATTTTATCATCGTCTTGGAAGGTCCGAGCAGGACGAAATCGGCCCCGTGAGCGTTGGCTATGGCGGCCCTTTCCATAACGTACTGGTGCGGGAGATCGCTGTAGGCAAGGACTACCTGATCTATCTTGTACTGGTCGATCAGTTTTCCAAAGTTGTCTTCGGGCAGTATAGGGATGCCGTTCGGGTAAAGCCTGCCGGCCAGCTCGGCGGGGTATTTCTTGTCATCGATTCCCGGAATCTGGGTCGCCGTGAAGGCTACGACTTCGAACTCTTCGTTGTCTCGGTAATATGTGTTGAAGTTGTGGAAGTCTCTTCCGGCAGCTCCAAGTATCAGAACACGTTTCTTTTCCAATTTCTCCACCTCCGTATTTCTTCCGTTATCTATAAGATTCTAGCAGTACATAAAGACAGTTTTCAAAAAGGACCAACCGCCCAACAAAAACAATAGGGGCCAAAAAACCCCTATATATGGCACTATACGACGGTATGCGTGGGTATGCTAGCGTATCATCCTCCGTTTGCCGCGCTTATTATAAGCACCTTAGATCCGGCCGGAATGGTTTCGCCCTCTCTTATCAGCCGGCCATCGGCCATTACGAGGACCGCCTCTCTCCTGAGGCCCGTTTCCTCGACCAGCCTTTCCAGGGGCATCGCCCTGTCGAAGCTCCATCTTTTCTGTCCGTAAACCACTTCCATCGCCATTTCACCTCTTCAATTGCAGACCTTGCAGTTTTCTCGTTTTCCGATATCGATCTCTTCGTACATATCGTTCCTTAGATCGAACCAGAAGACTTTCTCGATAGACCCTCTCCGGTTCAGGAAGTCGATCGTCACGGCCGCTTGAAGCATAGCCCCGAAGTAACTCGTGAAGGGCAGTATGCCCTTCGGCGCGGTGGTATCCTTCCTGTCGTCGCCCATGAAGCATCTGTAACAGGCCAGGCCGCGTCTCCTGAACATCACGTAGCCGCTGAACCCATCTACGGCCGAGTCAACGTATGGAATCCCCGAGCGGTAAGAGGAATCGTTTATCTCGTAACGTGCGCCGTAATTGTCCACGCAGCTCACCACCAGGTCCGGTTTCTCGCTTCTGAGAAGAGCTTCGGTGAAACGCTCCCTGTAGATCTTCACTCTCGCCGAAGGGTACATTCTGTAGAGTTTTCTCTCGAGTATCGTCGCTTTGGGATATCCAACGTCACCATAATCGTACAATATTTGTCGGTGCAGGTTGTTAAGTTTTATCTCGCCGGGCTCTACGATCGCGATATCTTTCAGGCCGCGGTCAAGCAGAATCTTTATGAGCGGAGCGCCCAGGCCGCCGGCACCGACCACCATTACTTTGCCGGGCCGGCCGATGCGATCGAGCCCGGCCGGGAGCTTCATATTGAAGGCTTTTTCGTACTTGCCGTCCATAAACCACGAGAAGATCCTGCCCGCGATTATCGGAGCAAAGGCCGACGGCAGAGAGTGGGGGAAGGAGATCCTTTTCTTCTCCTTTTCGACGACAATCTCGAGAAGGGGACCGTCTTCGAAGATAACGGTCTCTTCCTGCCTGTATATGAGCGGAGAGTATAAGGGGAGTATCTCCTGCCTGGGAAATTCCTTGGTTATTCCGGAAAGACCGCTCCTTATTAGCAACTCCGCCACGAGCTCTTCAAGCTCTCCGGTGAGCCTTCCGAAGGTCTCCCCCGATAGCTTCAACTGTAATCTGTCGTCGATCCCTTTCACCAGGAGCTGTCTTTCGTACCAGTTGAGCAAGAATTCACTTTCCATATCCATGACTCATCCCTCCCGTGGATCGAAACACAACACAAGTATATCAGCTGCGTCCTCACAGTAGAGGCCGTTCGAGGGGTCACGAAACGTGGCGCCTGTTTTTACATATCCGGTATGTAGCCCTTGAATTGAGCTTTGTAGAGTCTGGCGTAGTGGCCTGAGAGTTTCAACAGTTCGGAATGGCTTCCCCTCTCTATTATTCCGTCGGCAGTGATGACTATTATTTCATCCGCGTTCTTTATAGTCGATAATCTGTGGGCTATGACCAGAGAGGTTCTTCCCCTGGAGAGCATTTCGAGAGAGGCCTGTATCTTCAATTCGGTCTCGTTGTCGAGGGCAGAAGTCGCCTCGTCCAGGATCAGAATCGGAGGGTTCTTGAGGAAGACCCTGGCGATAGAGATCCTCTGTTTCTGTCCTCCGGAGAGCATAACGCCCCTCTCTCCGACGTAGGAATCGTAACCTTTATCCAGCGTCATTATGAAGTCGTGTATGTTGGCCTTCGTGGCCGCCTCGATTATCTCTTCGTCTGTCGCGTCGCCCTTTCCGTAAGCTATATTGTCGCGGACCGTTCCGGCGAAGAGGAAGACGTCCTGCTGGACTATCCCGATATTCCTTCGCAGCGAATTCAGTGTGACATCCCTTATATCCTTGCCGTCGATCGTGATCCTTCCGTCCTTAACATCGTAGAACCGCGGTATGAGGTGGCAGAGCGTGGTCTTGCCCCCTCCAGAAGGCCCGACCAGGGCGATCATTTTTCCGGCCGGTATATCCAGGGTTATGTTCTTCAGAACGTTTTCTCCGCCGTCGTAGGCGAAAGTGACGTTCTCGACCTTAACCTCTCCAACCACGTCTTTGAGTTCGACGGCGTTCGGACTGTCGGTTACTGAAGACTTGGTCTCCATTATCTCTATGAATCTCTCGAAACCGGACATTCCGTCCTCGTACTGCTGGGCGAACTGCATCAGCCTCCTGATAGGCTGCAAAAACAATTCTATATAAAGAAAAAAGGCCACGAACGAACCGACCGTGATCTCGCCGGCGTACGTAAGATACCCACCCAGAGCCAGCACCGTAACCTTCAGCAGGTTCATCAGAAGGTCTATGCCGGTCGTCATCTCGGCCATAGACTTGAAGGCGAACTGCCGGGACTCTTTGAACTCCCGGTTGCCCATATCGAATTTTAGTTTCTCGAAGTTCTCGTTGGTGAAGGACTGGGCCACCCTTATTCCGGAGATGCTGTTCTCCACCTGGGCGTTGACGTTGGCTATCTTCTTTCGCACGATTCTGAAGGCCTGAGCCATCTTCTGTCTCTTCTTCACGCCGAACCATATCATGAAGGGAATGTACGCGAAAACCACCAGGGTCAATCTCCAGTCGGTCTGCACCAGAATGATGAAAGCACCCGTCAGGGTGATCAAGGATATCAGCAGGTCCTCCGGGCCGTGATGGGCAAGTTCGGTTATCTCTCTGAGATCGTTGACGATCCTCGACATTATCTTTCCCGTTCTCACCCTGTCGAAATAACTGAAGGAGAGAGTCTGAAGATGGGAGAAGATATCCTTCCTCATGTTGTATTCCATGCGGACCCCGACAACATGACCCCAGTAGTTCACGATGTAGTTGAACACGGCCCTCAATACGAAGAGCAAGGCCATAACCACTGCGATGATCACTATCCCTCGCATATTTCCCGAGGGGATATAGTCGTCGAGCGCCCTACTCGTGAAAGTCGGAAAGACCAGATCTATGGCCGCGATCATGAAGGCGCAGGCCATGTCCAGAATGAACAGCCTCAAGTGTGGGCGATAATAGGCGATAAATTTGCGAATCATTCAGAGCCTCCATTAAAGTAAGGTAAGCGTCTCAATTTTACTCCATCGCCAGAAGTATAACAAGCAAGCAAAGGAAATCCGAAACATCGCCCGCATGGGTATCACTTTCCACATAAAATCCCACAATCTCCCAAATTCTCACTGTATTTCTCCCAAATTCATTTACTAGAATGGGTTTGAAAGATAAAGACAGCAGGAGTGATGAAGGTGACGGGAACGAAAACAACAGTTTCACATACAGACAGATCAGCCTTTGGAAAGAACAGCGAAGTGACAGAACCCAGCGAAAATAGATTAGAAGAGCTGTTCGCCGAACGAAAAGGAGAGAACGTCGGGGAGGTGGTCATTACTGGAAGAGAGTTCGTCAGAGAGAACTTGCCACAATCGATGACCGTTGAGCACTTCATCGAAAAATATAACAGCTGGTACAGTCAGGGAACGATAGAAATAAGATTTCGGGACGTAACCAGAACCAGGCATTACACGATGCAGAGCGACAGGAGACTTTCTCTGGATGAGCTGAGCTATTTCATGAAAACATGGAAAGATGAAGGTCTTGATAGAATTCTCTTTTACGAGACAAGAACTGAGAGCGACATTCCTACCGGCTGGAATGAAACGGCTCCAGAAGATCTGAAAAGTCTCAAACCCCGGGAAGGTGAAGGAAAATTCTCGACAAGACAGAGAATAGAACCATTGCAGAAAGTGCTCGTCCTTAGAATGTCGGATGAATACGGTGTCAGGGTTACGGTTCTGAGAAGCATAGCAACAGGCGGGAAGGTACCACAAAACAGGAGAGCGGCAGGTGATGCTATTGTTGGAGAAAGAGCGATCCGCAACGCAGGGAACATGGAAATCAACTGAATACTTTATCCCCCCCAATTGAAAGTGAAGTGAGCAAGTGCGGAACCTGAAAGTGGAAACAACACAGCAACTGTCACAGAACGCCATTTAGACTTCATAGAACCTCCAATAACCCGGGCCAAACGGCCCGGGCTTCATATGGGTTTTGCAAAGAGCGCGCTATGGGGTTACAATGAACAGTATGGATAAACTCTTTGTCGGCATCTATTTCATACTGGCCTTCACGCTCATAGTCTTTTCGAAGAAGCGGCGGGTTTTGCTCGCCTTCACTGCCGGAATGTTGCTGGTAGTGCTGAAAGTCTCCGAAAGCATGCGCATAGAGACCATATCCGAGTTCGTCGATTTCAACGCCATATTTTTGCTTATAGGCATGATGGTGATAGTGGCGGTAATAAAATCGACCGGCTTCTTCCAGTACATAGCCATCAGGACCTTGAAGTGGACGCGGGGCAACATCATGCTTCTCTCTGCCCTGTTCGCCGCCCTGATCGCCCTCTTTTCGATGATTCTGGACAACGTCACCACCATGATAATGTTCATGCCGGTCATTTTCTTTGTCGCCGATGGAGCCGGCTTCAACCCCTTCGCCTTCACCACGGTCATGATACTGGCCTCCAACGTGGGCGGCTGCATGACGCTCGTGGGAGATCCGCCGAACATAATCATAGGAAACGCATCGAAGATACCCTTCCTCACGTTCACGGCCCTGGTCTTCATTCCCCTGGCCATATCGTTTGTCGTGCTCTTGTTGATGTCTAGATTCAGCATACTCAAGAGCCTGGCTACGGTCTCGCAAAACAACTCGGTAATAAAAGAGATGCGGACCGAAGGCGTGATAACCAACCCCAGGCTCATGATAGTCTCCCTATCTACCCTGGTGATCGTTGTGATAGGCTTCATAATCCACAGCGTCGTCGATATTGAAATGTCGCTCTTCGCCATACTCGGCGCGGCTTTTCTGCTACTGTACACCGGCAAGGACTTCGATCACATGGCAAATGAAGTTGACTGGAACGCGATACTCTTCTTCATTGGTCTCTTTTCGCTCGCTTATTCTCTGGAAAGCTCGGGGATCGCCGGCGATCTCTCCCGGATCGCCATGAAGCTCGAAGGCAACCCGATCCTTCTCTCAAGCGCGATCCTGTGGCTCAGCGGTTTCATCGCCATGATCACCGGCGCCATACCCGTCGTGACGATCTTCATACCCATCGTGGCCAATCTCTCGGCCATATACCCGCTGCCCTACGATCTATGGATAGCCCTGGCCCTGGGCGCGAATCTCGGTGGCAACGGTACTCTCACCGGTCATCTGGCCAACATAATAACCTTCGAAATGCTCAACAAAGAGGCCCGAAAGAAAAATACTTTTCTGGACTTTCTGAAGCTGGGCTTCCCCTTTTCCGTGGTTTCTCTCGTCATCTCGAATCTCTACCTCATAGTCAGACTGCTCATGAATGGATAAAAGTCTCTAAAATTTAGGAAATGGACTTCCGATTTCGTGAAATGAATTTCCACGACGAAATTTTTGGGAAATCTATTTCCAAAACACCGGCTTTTTCGGGAAATACATTTCCTTTTTTCGGAGAGTTATGAACATTGAATGTTCATAACTCGGTCTTAAATCTCTGTAAGCCTTGTTTGAAGGCAATTACAGCGATGTTCATAACTCAAATCGACGTATCTGGCTATGGGAAACGATTATCGCATATTGATTCGTATAGCAAACTGAGTTATGAACATGCCCGTCGAGTTATGAACATGTGCCATGTAGTAAAAAACGTCTTAATTCAGCTCCAGAAAACAAATACAGGCGTTTTGAGTTTTCTACATTCTATAATCGGCCATTCATGGTCCATGCGTGAGTTATCTACATTTAATGTAGATAACTTTTGAGTTATGAACATGGGTCAAATTCGCTTCCACAAAAGCTTTGACTGAGTTTTCTACGAGTTTTCTACGAAGATTATTATTATTATTTATTTATATATCAAGAAAGAAAGAAATTAAGAGCCTACCCAGTAAAAAGCAAGAGATTCAAATCTACACATCAAGATACAGAGTCCGGTAAGAAGTAGATTGAGCTTAGAAAACATGAATAGCTTCTCATAGTACAAAAAAGCAGGGACAGAATCTTGATACCTGTCCCTGCTTTCAGGAGTCTGATACAAAAACCAACTGCTCAAAGAGGGTAATGACACCTTACGAAGTGTCCCGGAGCATGTTCTCTCATTTCAGGAGCCTGACTGGCACATTTTTGATCGGCGTGAGGGCACCTGTTGTGAAACCTGCAACCGGAAGGCGGATTTACCGAGCTTGGAATTTCGCCCTTCAGCAACCTTTTTTCGCGTTGAAACTTCGGGTCGGGTATCGGGTTGGAAGCCATCAGGAGATCGGTGTACGGATGGGACGGATGGTTGAAAACGGTGTTTTTCTCGCCCATTTCGACGACTTCTCCCACATACATGACGGCGACCCTGTCGGCTATATAATCGACCAGCGAGAGGTTGTGGGTTATGAACATATAAGTCAGGTCTTCCTGCGCCCTTATGTCCTTCAGCATCTTCAAAACCATCGCCTGCACAGAAACATCCAGAGCCGAGGTGGGCTCATCCAGCACTATGAACTTCGGCTTCAGGACGATGGCCCTGGCGAAGGCTATTCGCTGGCGCTGTCCGCCGGAAAACTCGTGAGGATAGCGGAACATGTGTTCGTCCCTGAGACCGACCTCTTTCAACACGGCCGAGATCTTGTCCCTTATTTCGTTCTCGGTGATCTTGAAGTGTATCTTCATTCCCTCTCCTATGATGTTCTTTATGAGCTTTCTTGGATGCAGAGAGTTGTATGGGTCCTGGAAGACTATCTGCATCTTTCTCCTGACATCCAGAAGGTCCTTGCCTTTCAATCTGAGGATTTCCGAGCCGTCGAAGAAGATTTTCCCCGAAGTCGGTTCTATAAGCCTCAAGACGCTTCTTGCAAGCGTGGTCTTTCCCGAGCCGGACTCGCCTACGACGGCGAATGTCGAGCCCCGTGGGATTTCCATCGTGACGTCATCCACGGCCCTCACAAAGAGTTTCTTCGAGAGTATCGACTTTTTAACCGGGAAGTAGGTCTTCAGATTTTCTATCTTTATGAGAGTGTCAGGCATTTTCCTTCACCTCGCCTTCGTTGCCGTAGAGATAACAGGCCACGAAATGTCCCGGTTCCACCTGAACGAGAGGCGGTCTGTTTTCTTTACAGATCTCCATGACGCGGGGACATCTGGGATGGAACCTGCAACCGGAAGGCGGATCCACCAGATCGGGCACGGTTCCCTTTATCGCCTTGAGCTCGTCGGTCCTCCCCACTCTCGGCACCGCCAGCAGCAGTCCCCCCGTGTAGGGATGGAGCGGCCTCTCGAAGAGCTCGACAGTCGAGGCGTATTCGACGGAGTTACCGGCGTACATCACCATGACTTTGTCGCAGAATTCGGCGACGACGCCCATGTCGTGGGTGATGAGCATCACGGCGTTTCCCATCTTTCTTGCCAGCTCGTCGAGGAGTTCCAGTATCTGCGCCTGTATCGTAACGTCCAGCGCCGAGGTCGGCTCGTCTGCGATAAGTAGCTTCGGATGGGTGGCTAGGCCCATTCCTATCATGACTCTCTGGGACATGCCGCCGCTGAGTTCATGGGGATAACTGTTCATAACCCTGTCGGGATCGAGGCCGACCAGTTTGAGCATCTCCCTGACTTCGGGATACGTTTTCTTTATGGGCATTTTCTTCGATTTCGCTATGGCCTCTCCGATCTGGTATCCCACTTTCATGACAGGGTTGAGCGACGAACGTGGTTCCTGGAAGATCATCGACATCTCTATGCCTCTCACCCGGTTCATGTTCTCTTCGGAGAGTTCGAGGAGCGACTTGCCGTTGAAAATCACTTTGCCGGCCTGTATCTCGCCAGGCTGTTCGATCAATCTCATTACCGCCAGCGATGTGACGGACTTTCCGCAGCCGGTTTCGCCGACCACGCCGAGACGTTCTCCGGAATCCATCCACAGTTCCACACCGTCGAGCGCCTTTATGACTCCCCTGTAAGTGTAGAAAGAGACTTTCAGGCCGGACACGTCGAGCAGTTTGCCTCTCAGTTCCATACGGTCACCTCCTCAACCTGGGATCCAGCATATCTCTGATTCCGTCTCCCAGGAGGTTGAAACCGAGAACAACGAAGGCTATGAATATACCCGGAAAGGTCGAGATCCACCACTGGTCGATCAAAAAGTTTCGGCCGTCGGAAACCATAGCTCCCCATTCCGGCGTGGGTGGCTGCACTCCCAGCCCCAGGAAGCCGAGACTCGCAGCGGTCAGTATTATGGTGCCCATCCTGAGCGTCAGTTGAACGAGAACAGGCGAAATGCACATGGGAAGAACATGGAGGAACATTATGCGCAGATTGCCTCCGCCAGCTGCCCTTATGGCCTCGATGTACGGCTGGGACTTGACTTTTATCGCTTCGGCCCTCGACAGTCTCGCGTAAGTGGTCCAGGAAACGATTGAAATCGCTATGATCGTGTTGGTGAGGTTAGGCCCCAGCATGGCGGCGAAAGCCATTGCCAGCACTAGGCTGGGAAAGGCCAGGAACATATCGGTGATCCTCATGAGGACTTCATCGACGATACCCCCGAAATACCCGGCCGTCACCCCGATGATTATACCGATCGAACCGCTTATTACCGAAACGAGAAATATGATCCAGAGAGCCGTTCTCGATCCTGTGATGACTCTGCTGAAAATATCCCTCCCGAACTGGTCCGTTCCGAAGAGATGCTGCCAGCTCGGCGATTGGAGCTTTATCGAAAGGTTCTGTTCGACTGGACTGTATGGCGCTATGAGTGGGGCGAAGGCTGCAATCAGCAGGAATATCACTATTATTACCGACCCTATCATCGTCAGGCGGCTTCTTCTCCAGAGAAAAGCCGTGTGTTTCAGATCATCCATGAAAGGTCGGGATACTTTGGCTGTCTTTTCCATTCAGATCACATCCTCATCCTTGGATCGAGAAGCGCGTAAAGAATATCCACTATCAGGTTGGCCAGGGAGTAGATGAAGGCTATATACAGCGTTCCGCCCATGACTGCGGGATAGTCGAGGAAGAGCATTCCAGTCGTTATGTATCTGCCCAGTCCCGGCCAGGAAAAAACCGTTTCGGTCAGGACCGCTCCCTCCAGAAGACCTCCGAAGACCAGCCCTATTATGGTTATGGTGGGTATCATAGAGTTTCTGAGGGCGTGGCGGTAGATAACGACGTTTCTCTTCAAACCTTTGGACTTGGCCGTTCTTATGAAGTCCTGCTTCAATACATCCAGCATGCTCGCCCTGGTTATTCTCGCGATCGACGCCGTGGCGTTGTAGCCGAGGACGAAGGCGGGAAGGAGAATGTGGAGCAACGCTTCCTTGAAAGTGTCCCACTGGCCGGCGAGGGCCGAGTCGATAAGGTACATTCCGGTTACTCTTGGAGGCGGATATGTGAAGAAACCCAGTCGGCCGCCGCCGGGAAGCCACCCCAGCTTGAAGTAGAAAACCAGCAGCAGCAGCAGCCCTATCCAGAAGACAGGCATCGAGACTCCCAGTATGGAGAAGATCCTCGAGAACTGGTCTATCGCTTTATTTCGATGGACGGCCGAAAGGACACCCAGCGTTATCCCAAGAAAGATCGAGATTATTATCGCGACGATGGCTAGCTCCATCGTGGCGGGGAAATAGTTCATGATGTCTTTCATGACCGGGTTGCTGGTTTTCAAAGACACTCCGAAGTCGCCACGCAACGCGCCTGCAATGAAGTTTCCGAACCGTATGATTAGAGGCTGGTCGTACCCCAGTTTGGCCTTCAGTCTATTTATGGCTTCTGGAGGGGCATTTCCACCAAGGATCGCACCCACGGGATCGGCGGGTATTATATTTGCTATGAAGAAGACGATACAGGCGACCCCGAATAGAACTATGATCATCAAGAATAGTCTTCTCAGTAAGAATTGTCCGAAGTTCACAGAATTACCCCCAATAGAGACTTTAGATTTTTATGAAGGATAACGCCCCGCTCAGAGAGCGGGGCGGGGGATATTTTACTTAGAAACCTTGGTGAAGTCGAACAGCATTCCGTAACCGAACGCCGCTTCTTCGAAATTCTTGACTTCCTTGCGGATTCCCCAGAATTCGACCGTCTGGTAGAGCATGGCGAACGGTCCGTTGTGGAACCAGTATTCGGTCAGGTCCTTGTAGATCTGTTCACGCTTGTCCTGGTTGGGCTCTATCTGACCCCACTCGCAAAGGGTGGCTGCGTAGTCGTCGTACCAGGCGTTTCTCCAGGCGAGCTGGTTGGCCCTGTAACTGGCGTGAGACATGGCCAGGTTGTCCGGGTCGGGATAGTCGTTGCCCCAGCCGGCGATGATCATCTGGTGGCCCTGTGCGCGGTACTTTTCATACATCTGAGAAGACTGCACGATGACCAGATTCACTTTTATGCCGGCCTTCGCAAGATCGGCCTGGATCTTTTCGGCCTCGGCCTTTCTGGTATCGGTGTTGCTCGTGATCAGCTCGACCTCGAATCCGTTGGGATATCCAGCTTCTGCGAGGAGCGCCTTGGCCTTTTCTATATCCTGGTAGAAGGGATTCTCTTCGACGTAGCCGAAGTATCCCTTGTTGATGAAGCCCTGCACCAGCATTGCGTTGTTGAGCATGATGTCCTCGACGATCTCTTTGTAGTTGATGGAGTATCTGACGGCCTCTCTTACCTTCGGATCCTTGAGCGGTCCCCAGCTGGCGTTCATGGCCAGATACTCGTTAGAGTGACCCGGAACCTTAACCTCGACCACGTTGGGATTCTTCTTGGCCTCGGTGAGAAGCTGCGGCGTGAGGTCCCAGGCGACGTCGATGTCGCCTCTCTCGAGGAAGAGTCTCTGGTTGGAAGCCTCGGGGACGTCTCTTATCATTATTCTCTTCAGAGGCGGCTGAGAGCCGTAGTAATTGGGGTTGGCCTCGAGAAGAATCACGTTGTTCCTCTCCCACTGCACCAGAACGTATGGACCGGCGCCAGCGGAATGGTCGGCGAGCCAGGCCGTACCGAGATCACCATTGACTTCATTTGCGAGAACTACGTCTTTGTTCACGATCCCGGTGAACATGTTCGAGAGTATGCCGAGGGTTATGTTTTCGGCGTACGGAGCGTTCAGGGTTATCGTTATGGTGTTTTCGTCGATCTGTTTGATTTTCTCGTCAACGTTATCTTTGTTGATCCCGAAAATATCGACGAGGAACCATGCCGAGACGGAGTCGAGAAGGATGGGTCTCTTCAAAGAGAAGAGAACATCTTCGGCAGTCAGGGGATCCCCGTTGGAGAACTTGACGCCCTGCCTTATGTAGAAGATGTAGGTGAGTCCATCTTCGGAGATTTCCCAGCTCTCGGCGATATCGGGAACCGGAACTATCACGCCGTCGATGGCTTTGAGATTGACGAGCTGAGCGTAGCAGGCGGCGACGATCTTGTTTGGAAGAACCTCATAGGCAACTGCCGGATCCATGGTTATGAAGATACCGGTGTTGGAGCCTATCACCAGAGTATCCTTCGGTGTCGCGGCAAATCCCGTGACTGCAACAATGAGTACAGTTAAGAAAACTAGCATGAAGCTTCGCTTCATTCTTGCACCTCCTTTTTTCCCACGAAATAAGGGTGACAACAGAAATGGAACACTAAAATAAGATTGGATATTGCCTATCTCTTTCCTGTCTGAAACCTACCGGTTCCACGTTCTTCAGCAGCAGGTGGGAATCGAGATCGTGGTACATGAAGGCCCCCGTGCCGGCCGCAAAGTGGACGCTCTGCGAGACGCCGATCCCCGATTCGCTCATGCAGCCTATCATCAGTCCGATTCCAGCGCTGTTACACATTTCCACTATCGCCAGAGCATCTGAGATACCCGATTTCATAAGCTTGATATTTACGTAATCCACCGCGCCTTCCTTTATTAGACGCATGACATCGAACTTCGTTCGCGCGCTTTCATCGGCGCCGACCGGGTACATCGAGCCCTGTCTGACGATTTTGAGTCCGTCGAAGTCCTCAGCCGTTACGGGCTGTTCGAATATGCCGACCGGGATGTTGTTCCTGTACATCGCGTCGATGAAGCGCAGGGCTTCTTTTGGCGTGTAGCCGGTGTTGGCGTCTATTATGTACTTCACGCCCTTTATTTCGTCGTTGACCGCCAGCACCCTGGCGATATCACTCTGAAGATCTTCACCGACTTTCATCTTTATAACTTTGTGACCGGCGTTGAAGATCTCCCTGGCATCGTTGACGGTCTCTTCCAGGCTCCCTATGCTGACAGTCTTGTCGGTTTCGACGAAATCTTTCATCCCTCCAAGTATCTGGTAGACGGGTGTGGAAATCAGTCTGGAGAAGGCGTGGAGGGTTGCAAACTGAACCGCGGCCTTCAAACTAGGGGCGCTTCTCGAATAAGCGTCGAGCTTCTTGAATACCCTGCGGTAATCTTTCACGTCCAGTCCCTTAATTGTCTCCAGCATCTCCGCACGAAGCTGGAAGATGCTTTCGTTGCTCTCTCCGTTCACTCTGAACGAAGAGGATGACTCACCCAGACCGATCGTGCCGTCGGCGAGAACCAATTCAACTTCGATGTTTACTTTAGAGCTGGATACGCTGTTTGCGATGTGAAAAGGTTTTACGAAGTCCCATTTCCTTTCTGTGAAACGAAGATCGCTTATTTTCATTTGCTCCTCCCGATTAAAGAAAGACTTTGA
>DBRH01000079.1:22372-27020 GCA_002305955.1 Kosmotogaceae bacterium UBA1373 | reverse complement strand
GAATTACTTATTAGACCTCTCCATATTATCTCTCTTATGCTTTCGAGTCCCTCGGGGTCTTCGGTGATGCTGAAACCGTTCAAGATGAGGTCCGCCGTACTGTCGGGATCGACGTCTTTCGAAATCTCTCTGGCCGTTTTCGCGTCGTTGATCACTGTGGATAATCTGTTTTTCAGCGACAGGTACCTGTCCCGTACCCTTTTCCAGGATTCTATGTCCTCTCTGGTCAGATTGGCTCTCTCCTGGTCCATTATCTTCTTGACTTCGTTCTTGCTTGTTATGAAGTCTATGTACGACCGGAGGATCTTCTTTATCTTCGAGAGATAGACATTTTCTCCGTCGGCTTCAGAAAAAATGTGGTCTTCGAGTTCATCGATCGAGTACCGCCAGACTTCGTAGAAAAGATCCTCTTTGCTTGGAAAATAATAATAGATGAGGGCCTTTTTTACTCCGGCGATACCGGCTATTTCCGACATGCTCACTCCATCCCGACCTCTATCTGCGAAGGCCTTCCGGGCGGCTCTGACGATTCTCTCCTTTGAAGACAACCTGGCGCGCACCGGACTTCACCACCTTCATCCATCAGGGTTTTTTATCGATAGCAAGCTTTTCTTCGTTGTTGGCGTACTTCCTCATTCTCACTTCGAAGTCGTACACGCCCCTGTGAGCCGGATGGGTTTCGGCGAAGCCCTCTTCGTAATACAGTTTGTCGGCGTACTGCTTCCAGCCTTCGGCCAGTTCATCGAGTTGACCCGCCAGTTCCGTCACCACGTTTTCGCTCCCGTCGTGCTGCGGGATGGCGTTGAATTTGTTGACCATGGCGCGAAGCACTTTCGGGTTGTCGATTATCGGACAGGGTCTGAACAGGTTGTTGCTGTAAGGGACCATTCTCTTGTAAGCGGTGAAGAAGGGAGACTTGAGTATCTCTATCAGGCTCTTCTCTCTTATGCTGTCCACCGCGAACTGCTGGAAGACGCACGGTTCCACATAGCCCTTGGCGTTGATGTGAAGGTATTTCGATCCGGCGGCCAGACAGCCGTTGGTCAGGAATCCGTGATTCCAGAAATCGGCGACGAAGGCGAACTCTCCGCCGAGTCTCTGTTCTTCGGTCTTGAAGAAACGTTCGTACCTCTGTTCGGGAGTCGGAACCAGGTCCATGGACGGATTCATACCGACCGGCATGAACTGGAAGACCCAGGCGTACGCGACGCCGTTGTCCTTGAGGAACTGCCAGAACTCGTCCTTCATCATGACGTCGTGGTTCAGACGTGTCGCCGTCACGGAGGTTCCGTAAATCACTCCGGCTTCCTTCAAATTGGCCCAGGCCGTCTTGATCTTTTCGAAGACGCCCCTTCCCCTTCTCCAGTCGGTTTCGCCCTCGAAACCTTCCACCGATACCGCGAAGGTGGCGTTCCCGAGCTCGGCCAGCTTTTTGGCGACTTCTTTGGTGATCAACGTACCGTTGGTGTAGACCTGGAAGTAAGAGTCGTTGAACTCCTCGAAGATCTCCAGCAAATGCGGCCAGACGAAAGGCTCTCCGCCCGTTACAATGAAGAAGTAGATGCCCAGTTCGTTCGCCTGCCTGATGATGGAGCTGACCTCTTCCTTCGACAGCTGGTATTTCCTTCCGTAGAGACCGGCGTAACAGCCTACACAGTTTAGGTTGCAGGCATAAGTGGGACTCAAAACGAGCAGTTTGGGTATAACGACTTCGTGCTCGAGCATCTTTTCCTGCCGGATCTTTTCGCCGAGGGCGAATTCGTTGACCACCAGATTGGTCATAGCCTTTTCCACGGCTTTCGGACTTGCGTTCTGGAAAACCTTTTGCCAGGACTTGATCATCGGATGATCGTCCTTGGCCATCTGCGTGAGTTTCTTCAAGCCGCTCTTGGTCGGTTCTTTACTGAGCGTGGCTACTGTTCCGAAGAGACGAGCTATATTTTCCGTCGAAGAGTTCTTGACGAGAGAACCCACGAACTTTCCCGCCTGTCTCAACATTGAAGCTTTCATACTTTCTACAATGCCCATTAAAAACACCCCCAGAAGATTTTTACTTACCGGTTGGTAAAAATCATACTCCTCCCACGATAATCGAAAATTATGGTTTTGTAAATTTATGTGGACACCGTTGTGATCGTTGTCGCCCCTACGGTTGAAGAGACTGAAAGTGATTTCCGGAATGAAAGCGTTTCAAGGCGCCAAACTTTGCGCCGGCTCTCCAATCGTTCAGGTGTATTACAGCACTCGATGCTATACTCTTTCAGAGACTTACCTATTGGAGGATCGAAATGCATTTTCTCGAGGAGTATCTTGTAAAAGAGGTGAAGCCGGCACTCGGTTGCACCGAGCCCGGTGCAATAGCTTACTGTGTTTCGCTTGCGGTCGGTCATTTACAGGATTCAGTTGAGAGAGTCGAAGTGATCACGAGCAAGAGCGTTTACAAGAACGGGATGTACGTCTACATACCCGGAACCGGCGAGAAGGGAAACGAGGTAGCTGCGGCCCTGGGAGTTATTTGTGGTGATTCGTCGCTCCAGCTGGAAGCGCTGAAACCCTGCTGCGGAGAGTCGGTGGCCCTGGCCAGAGAGATGATCGACTCGGGAAGAGTGACGGTCAGATGCGACACTTCGAGAACAGGAATATACATAGAGGCGCTTGTAAAGGGTTTCACCCACACGGCCAGAGTCGTGATAAAGGACCACCACACAAGGGTCGTGCTCGTCGAAAGGGACGGCAGGGAGATCGAGAGCGACGAGGGAGCCGTCGAAAGCCGCGACATCGACTTCACCGTCGAAGATATCTTCAAGGCGGTCGATGAGATGACCGACGGTGAGATCGACAGAATCTTCGAGGGTATCAACATGAACCTCGAAATAGCCGGATACGGTCTGGAAAAGATAGTTGCCCCCAGAGAGAAGGCAGAGGCGTGCGAAAGCGGAAGCCTGGGATACAGGATCCGCAAGTACTGTCTCGCGGCTTCGGCCGCGCGGATGACCGGGGCTCCCCTGCCGGTGATGAGCAGCGGCGGCAGCGGCAACCAGGGAATAGTCGCCACCCTGCCGGTAGTTCTCGTGGGCATGCATTACGATAAATCCAGGGGCGAGATAGCCAGGGCGGTCGCCATCAGCCACCTCTTTTCAAGTTACCTCAAGAAGAAGCTGGGAAGGACAGCACCCATATGCGGCTGCGTTACGGCGGCCGGCACCGGGGCATCGGCCGGGATCGTTTATCTTCTGGGAGGCGATAGATCGGTGATGGAGAGGGCCATGATCACGGTTCTTTCCAACACGACGGGTATGATGTGCGACGGAGCTAAGGAAAGCTGCGCGCTGAAGGCCGGACTGGGAGGTCAAGAGGCTTACAGTTGCGCCCTGCTGGCGATCGACGATCTCGGGATCGATTCGGCCCAGGGCTTCATAGCGCCGACGCTGGACAAGTCCATCGAAAATATACAGCTTCTCATGAGCAGGGGAATGTCGGAGATAGACAACACGATAATAGAGCTGCTCGAGAAGAGAAGATAATCTGAGGGGGTAGTGTTGTGGAGTACAGGACTCTTGGAAAAACCGGCCTTAAGCTTTCCCTGCTCGGCCTGGGCGGCTTTCATCTTCTTGAGATCGGTGTCGAGACCGTCGGAAAGATAGTGAAAAAATATCTAGACGCCGGAGGAAACTACTTCGAAACGGCCAGATCTTACGGCGACGGCGATTCTGAAAGAAAACTCTCGAGCTTTCTTCCCAAAGAAGGCGTTATCGTCGCCACCAAAACGGGCGAGCGGACCTTCGAAGGTTCGCAGAGGCAGCTGATGGAAAGCCTGAAAGCTCTGGGAAGAGACCATATCGATATACTCTTTCTCCACGCGGTGACCGAAAACGGCGATTGGGAGAAGATAATCTCTTCCGACGGAGCTTTGAAAACTCTCGAATGGGCGAAGACCGAGGGGCTCATAAGGTTCGCCGGCATCACGAGCCACGGCTACGGAGGCACTCTCTTCCGGGCTTTGAATGAGTATCCCTTCGACCTCTTCATGACTCATTTCAATTACTTCGACAGATTCAACTTTCCCGAGATAGAGATGAAGATCTTGCCGTACGCCCTCTCGAACGGGATCGGTATTCTGGCCATGAAACCTCTGGCCGACGGCTATCTCTGGAGAAGCGTGGAAGAGGCCTTCAGGTACGTCAAAACACTGCCCGTTTCCTGTATAGTGAGCGGCATGAACTCGCCTGAGCATCTAGATGAAGACCTGTCGGTCCTCGACGGGCCTTCCATGACACCCTTCGAACTGGACGGACTTTTTTCCAGGGCTCCGGAGCTGGCCGACTACGTCTGCCGCCAGTGCATGAAATGCCTCCCCTGTCCCGAGGGCATCAACATACCGGGCTTCTTTCTGGCCGAAGGCAGGTACGACAGACAGATGCTGGACGGCAGAATCGGGAAGGCTCCCGACTACGCCCTTAGAGACAGGCTGGCCCACTGGTTCTCGAGCGAAGAACAGGGCAGAAGGGAGTACGAAGTACTCTCTCCGGGCATCGACAGCTGTACCGATTGCGGCATCTGCAGCCAGAGATGTCCTTACGGGCTTGACATCCCGCGGAAACTGCGAATCGTGAAATCCAAGTTCGACAGGGGTTTCGTCTGGTGACGG
>DBRH01000079.1:17608-22317 GCA_002305955.1 Kosmotogaceae bacterium UBA1373 | reverse complement strand
CTCTTCCTTAACCCACACTTACCAACCATGTGCCGGGTGTCTGCTAGAATATCTGTTAGAGAGCGTCCGGTTTCGTCGAGTTCGGGACCGGTATACCTGGTGCGTGATATGGAAGGTAATTTGATAGATACGACTATTGCGGAGATCAGAGAGATTTCCAGAGGAGAGAGAATAACGGTCGCTTTTTCCGGAGGTCAGGACAGCACGCTGGTTGCGGCCCTGGCAAGCGAAGCGCTTGGAAGGGATCGTGTGAAACTGGTCAATGTCTGCTTCGGCCCTTACAGTTACAGCAGAGGCCTAGAAATCGTCGTCGAACTGGCCGACAGGCTTGGTTTGAGACTGGAATTCACACCCGGATACGAGGCGCAGGAGGCTGTCTGGAAAAACGGTCCTTCGTGCAACCGGTGCACGAGATATGCGAAACTTCCCTCGATGCGCAACAGCGCCCTCGGAATAATCGCCACCGGCGCCAACCAGTCAGATACGTGGGGACAGACCGGCATCGCGTTGAAAGATGGTTTCTATGCTCCTATAAGGGGCTGGGACAAAAAGCTGATAGGAATGGCGCTCGAAGAACTCAAGATCCATGTTCCGAGAATAGGCGAGGCCCCGGTGCGTGAAGGATGCAAACTGAAACACCTCCTCAAGATCATGGCCAATCCTTCTTATCACGGCTATGCCGTGGCTATCTCAAACGAGATCCTGCTGGACTGTCTGGAGTCCTTCCCCCACACTCTGGCGAACGTGAAGATAGCCGGACCGCTTTCGAAGAATATAGCCCTCGTCAATGTCTCTCCGCTTCCACCGGTGGAGCTTAGAGAGAGAATCACCGCAATGCTCGGTCGTGTGGAGGAAATAGACGAGGTCAGATGGATAGACGGTGAAACAAAACTCAAAATCCTGGCAAATCCCGGCATCTACAACAGCGAAGAAGCGCGTTACTGGATAGAGCGCGGCAGGCTGGCTCCGGAGTTCGCCTTCCCCGTAAGTTTCGAATGGACACGATCCACCAACCGCAGACTGGAGACTTTTCAGGTAGTCGATTCTTGGAGGTTATGAATTATGATCAGACTGATAGTAATCGATCTCGACGGTACTCTTCTCAACAGCGACAAGTCGATATCGAGAGAAAACGAAGAAGCGATAATAGAAGCCCTGGGGCGCGGTGTCCATGTGTCGATTTCCACCGGAAGGAGTTACGTGTCCGGACACAAGTACGTCGAGCAGCTGGGCATAAGCGTTCCCGTATCCTACCAGAACGGCGCGCTGGTGATCGAAGGCTACGATGGAGCCATGAGGATAATCTCTCAGTGTCTGCTAGGTACGGCCGAGGCCGTGGAGATTTACAACCGCAGTCGCGAGAGAGGGTTGAACAGCCTGATCTTTTTCGACTTTTTCAAACTGCCGGACATTTCCACGGCCGGCCTCTTCGATAGCCCTTACAGGGGTTATTATGCGCACAACGCCTACAGGATCGTTCTCGAAGAGGACCCTTCGAAAAGGATACGGGAACCGGGGATAGCCGAAATAGCGATAGAGGGCGAAGAAGAGAGGATAATAGAAATGATCGAAGCCATGCGTCCCGGTCCCGACAGGGTGACTGTGGTGAAGAACGACGCTCTGGAAAGCCACGCCTTCTACGAGTTCTTCGGACCGGGCGTGGGCAAGAGCAACGGTCTGCAACATATACTGGAACATCTGAAAATCGACCGGGAGGAGGTGGCTTACATAGGCGACAATTACAACGATCTCGACATTCTGAAGAGGTGTCCCCTGCCGGTGGTTATGGCCAACGCTCCCGACCAGGTCAAAGAACACGCGAAGATCGTGACCGAAAAGACCAACGATGAAAGCGGGGTTGCCGAGGCCATAGATCGTATTCTCAACTGGCGGAGGGATTAGTTTGAAACTGATTCTGTTATCGGCCCTCCTCACGGCCCTTTCGATGCCCGGAATGGTCTGGGGCTATCTGGTCTGGATCGCGCTGATCCCCTTCTTCATGGGAATGCGTTCGGCCCGGCCCCTCGGAGGCGCCCTGAAGGGCTTCCTTTTCGGTTTCGCTTATCTGATGATCACTCACTACTGGGAGTTGCCCGTTCTTGCCCTCAACGTGCCCGAGGTTCTGGATTCCTTCCCGAATTTCATAGGCGTCGTCGCTTATGTGCTCATGTGTCTGGTCATCGCCGTGCCTTTCGCCGGTTTCGGTTTCGTTTACTCCATATTCCAGAGGTTCTTCAAGGCCCGTCCCCTCGCCGGAGCGCTTTTCGCGGCTTCTTTTTTCACGGTCTTCGAGGGCCTGAGAGAGCTGGGGCCCCTGGGATTCACCAACGGCAGACTCTCTGACGCGCTCTTGAACAGCCAGCTGGGCATCTCTCAACTGCTGGCGCTGGGTGGGCCGTTGCTTCTGGTCTTCGTAGTTGTCCTGGTCAATCATTATCTGGCCCATCTCTGCTCCGATCGAAAAAGCGGCCGCGTACCGCTGCTAATAACGGCCGTCGCGATGGTAGCGCTGGTCAACGCTCTTATCCAGAGCGCGATTCCTCTCCGGCCGTTCGACAAAAGCAGCGAGAAAACCCTGTACGCGCTTCAGACCAATATCTCTCAACAGCTGAAATACTACGCTCCGCCCGAAGAGACTTTGAAAGTCGTTCTAATGGGTCTCGAGGAGATACCCGAAGGCTCGACCGTCATCATGCCCGAGGCCACTTTCATGAGCGATATAAGGATTTCGCCCACGGGAACCCGGCTGGTCAACCTCGCGCGGGAGAGAAATCTCGAGATACTGGTCGGCTTTCCAATTTACAACGGCGAGAACTACAACCAGGTGAGGTTTGTGAATGGAGATGGTTTTTCCGGCGAGTTCTACGCCAAGGTCAAGCTCACGCCCTTCGTGGAGTTTCTACCCTGGCCTAAGATCCTGGGAGTATTCGAATTTTTGAAGTTTCTAGATTACTTCTACGCCGGCGAGGAGTTCACCGTCTTCTCCGTCGACGGCCACAGGATCGGCGCCCAGATCTGCTTCGATTCGCTTTACGGCGAGGTGGCAAGGAACCTGACGCTCAACGGCGCAGGGATCATCGTAATATCCACAAACGACGGCTGGTTCAACATCGACACTGCGCTGCAACAACATTTTTCCAAGGGCATAGCCCGCGCCATAGAGAACAGAAGGTACGTTCTCCAGGTATCCAATACGGGTATTACGGCCATAATTGATCCGTACGGAAGGGTACTCAAAAGACTGCCGACGATGAACGAGACGAACACTCAATACGTGATAGGTGCCTTCCAGTACCTTCCGGGCACTCAGATCACGCCTTACACCAGGTTTGGAAACTGGTTCTTCTTCTTCTCGCTCGTTCTGGGCAGCGCTCTCATCATTCTGGGAGGTGTTTTTCCTGTGAAACATGAAGACAAAGCGAAAGAGATTCTATCGACTTTCAAACGCATCGTGGTTGTCGGTTTTTCCAAGAATCCCGACAAACCCTCCAACAGCGTTCCGATGTATCTGAAAGAGAAGGGCTACGAGATAATCCCGGTCAATCCGTCGATGGAGGAGTACGAAGGCATGAAGGTCTATCCCGACCTGAAGTCGGTGATAGCCGACGGCGTGAACCTGGAAGCGGTCGAGATCTTCAGGCCTTCGGCAGAAGCCGAAGAGATAGCCGTAGAGGCCATCGAACTGGGCGCCCGGGCCGTCTGGCTTCAAAAGGACATAAGGAGCGAAAAGGCCAGAAAACTGGCCTCTGAAAGATCTGTGCTTTATGTGGAGGACAAATGCATGTACGTAGAGCACAGGAGGTTCTTCCCCTGACGGGATTTAATAAAGAACTCTTTCTTTGAACTGCCCGGCCAGCCTCCGCGAACCGTTCGTGGCGAAGATGTCCGGTTTGAATATATCGAACCGTTCGTCGAGGCAGCCGGTGACTTCCCCGCCGGCCTCCCTGACCAGGAGAATACCGCTGGCCACGTCCCACGGTTTCAGAGCCTCTTCCCAGAAGATGTCGGCCCTTCCGCAGGCCACGTAGGCCAGATCGAGACAGGCGCTGCCCGTGATTCTTACGGCCCGGCAAGCTTCGATGGCACGGTTTATCCTCTCCGTCACCCTTTTGAAAGAGAGCTCGGAAGAATACTGGAGTCCCACATGGCTGGAAGCCTCGCTTACATCGTCGACTTTGCTCACCCAGATCCTCTTGCTGTTTAGATAGGCGCCCTGCCCCTCTATGGCGTGGAAGAGCTCTCTTCTGTTGTGGTCGTAAGTGACGGCCAGGACGATCTTTTCATCTTTGTAGAGAGCGACCTGCGTGCAGTAATGCGGGTTGGATTTGGAGAAGTTGGTCGTGCCGTCCACCGGATCGACTATCCACATCAGCCCCGATCTGACGGACGAGGAGGACTCTTCCCCGAGGTAATCGGCTCCGGGGAGGAGTTCTTCGAGAAAGAGACGCAGTCTGTTTTCTATTTCGATGTCTATGGAGGTCACTATATCCTTGAAACTGCTCTTTCTTGCGACGGAAAAACCGACCGTATCGATATCCGTCCAAAGTTGCGGCAGAAAGGCCAGTATCTTCCTGTTCAGTGAGTTCAGTATCAGGTCATCCACGTAACTTTACTCCGGCTCTGGATGTTGCATCCAGCACTTTGGCGATACAATCGTTTACTTCATCGTCCGTCAGGGTCCTCTCGAAACTCTCGAAATCGAGCGTCAC
>DBRH01000079.1:0-17585 GCA_002305955.1 Kosmotogaceae bacterium UBA1373 | reverse complement strand
ATGATCCCTTCTAGCTCGGAATAGGCGAGCGAGGAGGGAACGAGGAAAGACAGGTCTCTCGATACTCTGGGGAAGGGCGAAATCCTCTGAGAGCCCGTGAACTCGTTTCTCATCGAATCGATCAGAGTCAGATTGAGCTCGCCCACGTACAGCTCCCCCGATTTGATATCGTAAAGGGAATCGGCCAGCGTGCGGCTGAAGGCTCCGAAGAACCCTACTTCTCTGCCGTCCATGATCACCGACACGGCCTTTCCCTGTTCCAGCCACTTTCTGGATATCTGACCGAACCGGGGAGAAGCTCCGAAGAGCGAGAAGAGCTCCTCTATCACTCCCTTGACGGTGAAGAAGTCGATCGCTCTCTTGTCCGAGAAGTCCAGGGGGTTCTCTCTGCCCATCGCAGCGAAGCCCACCGCGGTGTACTCTCTTCTTCCGGTTTCAGGGGAGAAGATCGAGCCTATCTCGAAGAGTTTCAGGTCCCTGTTCTGTCTGCGGAAATTGTAGGAAGCGGCCGAAAGCATACCGAAGACCATGGAGGGTCTCATGACGGCCATGTCCATCGAAAGAGGGTTTTGAAGGGGAACGAAAGAGATCTCTTCATCGACCTTTCTTATCTCGTCTGGGTTCATGAAACTGTAGCTTATGATCTCGTCGAACCCGTTCGCGACCATGAGCTCCTTAAGCTTGCGCTGTCTTTTGAGGTATCCCGGGACACCGATCGAAACGGGCAGTATCCTCGGCAACTCATCGTCTATGCGATCGTAACCGTAGATCCTTCCTATCTCCTCTACCAGATCTACCTCCTGGGTGGTGTCGTAAGCCCTGAAGGCCGGCGGTGTCACTATCCATCCCCCGTCGCGGCGTTCGACGCCGAACTCCAGGCCGGTAAGAATCCTCTCTATCTCCCCGTCCGGGAGTTCCTTGCCCAGACGCTCCGTGACGAAGGTTTTTCTGAGCGAAATCCCTTCGGGATTCTCGATCCGCCCCACATCCACTATCTTAGAGGCGACCCTGCCCCGGCAGAGTTCCTCCATCAGTCCGGCCAGACGCTTCAGGACGTATATGGAATCGGTGTAATCAACTCCGCGCTCGAATCTGTAGGAGCTGTCGGTCGATATGCCGAGTCTTCTGGCGGTCTTCCTGATCCTCACGGGATCGAAAACGGCAACTTCCAGAAGGACCCTGTCGGTGGTGACGTCTATTCCCGAATCCTCCCCGCCCATAATTCCGGCAAGGGCAAGGGGAGTCTCGCCGTTGGTTATCAGCAGATCGCTTTCGTTCAGCTCGACTTTGCGCCCGTCGAGAAGCTCCAGTTCTTCGCCGTTTCTGGCATTTCTTACGAGGATTTTCGTCGATCCGATTCTATCCACATCGAAGGCGTGAATGGGATGTCCCGTCTCCAGCATCACGTAATTGGTGATGTCCACGACGTTGTTTATCGGCCTCAGTCCGGCGGCGACCAGTCTCCTCTTCAACCACAAAGGAGAGGGGGCTATCTTCACGCCGTCCATAAGGAGGGCCGAGTATCGTCTGCAGCCTGTATCGTTGAGCGCAACTTTCAAAACCGGATCCTCTCCGGTGTCGATATCGTTTTCGACCGGAGGTCTTCCGGTCTTCAAACCCAGTACGGCCCCCACCTCTCTGGCCAGGCCTATCATGGACAGACAGTCGCCCCGGTTGGCCGTCAGTTCTACCTCGATCACCGGAGAGTCTAGCCTGAGCAGGGATTTAAGATCCTCTCCGACCCTTGCGCATTCCAGTCTCATTATGTGAAGCGACCTCTCCTCGAGTTCGAGCTCCTGAAGAGAGAGGAACATCCCTTCGGACCTGACGCCGGAGAACTCTCTGGCCGCGATCGCCTTTCCGTCGAAGAGCGAACCCTCGGGAAGGACGGCCACCGTCTCTCCGGCCTTCACGGTCGTATCGGAGGTGACTATGGACAACGTTCTTTCCCCGGTGTTCACCCCGGTCACGAGGAGCCTGTCACCGGCGGGATGGACGTAGACGGACTCTATTCTTCCGACGACGGCCCCTTCCAGTCCTGCCCACGGATACTCGATCCTCTCGACCTCCGTACCGCTCAAAGACAGCGAGCGGCTTATATTCTCGACAGATCTATCGCCAATATCAATGAAGTCACTTAGCCACTCAAGGCACACCCTCATATGATCGCCCTCCTGTAGCCTTTCAGGAATCTACGGTCGTTTCTCAGCAGGTCTCTTATATCCTCGAGATCGTACTTCAACATCGCGATCCTCTCCAGCCCCGTTCCCAGAGCGAATCCGCTCCAGACTTCGGGATCGTAACCCACGTTTTTGAAGACGTTCGGATGGACCATTCCGGCGCCGAGAATCTCCAGCCAGCCCGAGCCCCTGCAACTCCTGCAACCCTGGCCGCCGCAGATACCGCAGCTGACGTCCACCTCGAAGCTCGGTTCGGTGAAGGGGAAGAAGCTCGGTCTGAGTCTGATCCTCCTGTCGGCCCCGAAAAGCCTTTTGGCGAAGTGATTCAGGGTCCCCTTGAGATGGCTCACCGAGGTCCCCTTATCGACGAGGAGCACCTCGAACTGGTGGAACATGGGGAGATGGGTGGTATCGGGCGTATCCTTGCGGTAGCAGGTTCCCGGAGAGAATATGGCCAGCGGAGGCTTTCGCGACTCCAGGACTCTGATCTGCACCGGAGAGGTGTGTGTTCTGAGTAGCTGGCCGTCGCAGGTGTAGAAAGTATCGTGCATGTCCCTCGCCGGATGCCATTCGGGAGTGTTCAAAGCCTCGAAGTTGTAGTAAGAGGTCTCGATCTCCGGACCGGTGGTGACTTCGAAACCCATGCTGACCCAGATATCCTGAACCTCTTCCATCACCTGAGTGATCAGATGGTAGGAGCCGATGTCTCTTTTCTTTCCCGGCACAGTGCAATCGGGTTTCTCGGCACTCTCTCTGGCAAGTCTTGCAAGCTCTTCCAGCTCGTTTTTTCTGTTGTCTATGGCCTCTTCTATGGAATTCTTGAGTTCGTTCACCTCTCTGCCGTATTCCTTTCGCTTTTCGGGAGAGATTTCCTTGATATTTTTCATCAGAGAAGTGACCAGTCCCTGCTTCCCCAGATACCGGGCCTTCACTTCCTGAAGATCGTTCAGGCTGGCCGTTTCCATTATCCGTTTGAGGACTTCTTCAAGTCCCGCGTCGAGCCCGTTGAACATATCGCACCTCCGGAGTTGACTGGCTTTCAGGTCTTGTCTTTGCAGTCTTTGCAGACTCCTCTGTATATCAGTTCAAGCGATTCAATCACAAACTCGTCGAGTTCGCGAGGAGAATACTTTCCCAGACTGCGCATGTTTGAGAAAGATACATCGAAGACTTTCTCGCAAACCCTGCATATGAAGTGACCGTGAGGATTCACGTTCGGATCGTAACGTCGGGAGACGTTGCTGACGGCTATTTCTTTGATTATGCCTTCCCTTTCTAGCACTTCCATGACGTTATAAACGGTAGCCATGGAGATGTTTGGATAGATTTTTATAACCGATCTGAAGACATCTTCTACGCCAGGGTGGTTGGTGTTGTCTTTCAGTATCCTCAGAATCGCTACCCTCTGAGGAGTTATCCTGTAGCCTCTACTCTTCAGAAGAGCTATTGTCTCTTCAATTTCCATCAGTCAGGACCTCCAAAAACATGTTTTATTGATTATACAATAAAAACTGAGAGATTATGAGAAAGCTTCTTGAAAAGCTGGTTTATCGTGTGGTACATCGGGGTGTTGCCGGAGTTTTTCAGTGAAGGCTGTCCAGAATCTTTCTTAGCGTGGCCGAATCGACCATACCCAGAAGGCTCAGGGCCGATGTGCTAGAGATCTTTTCGAGAGCGTAACTGAAGCCGTTGCTTTCGGCCATTTTTATGGAAAACTGCTGCAGATTTTCCGGTTCGCTGTTGAAAGAGAAGTACAGTATCATTTTCCCGTAACTGGGAGAGTACATAAGAAGGGTGTACAGATAAGACCTGCCGTCGGTCGCGAAGTCCATGGAGGACCACGAAAAATACTCCTCCATCATCGCCTCGGAGAGATAGACCGGAGGCCTTACCAGACTCATGCCTCTGGTCGCGTTGGTGAGCCTTGCCAGTCCCTCGCCGGAAAGATCGGAGTAGTTGCGATAGCTCACGCTTACTGTGTGAAAGGGGTAGGATTTTACGAGCTTCAAGAGGCGATAGCCGCTGTCGAAAGTGACTTCCATGGTCAACCCGCCAGAGGAAAGGGTGACTTTGGTACTGTTGGGAAGATCAAGAAACAGTGAGACGGTGTAATCTTTGTTGTTGAAGAGATCTATCAGATTGTCCTCGGAATCTTTGAGGTTGGTCAAAGGCTCGAAGGCCACCTCTTCTTGCGAGAATACCGCGAACTGGCCGTTGTTGTTTCTCACCCAGCCGAATTCACCTTTGATCGAGGAATAGGAAGTGACCAGCTTGTACGGACCGGATTTCACCACCTTTTCGCTCCTTGCCAGCGTTATTATGCCGCTCTCCTGAACAAACCTTTCGACTTCGTATGAAGAGTTCTTCAGATTGTTGATCAGTTTGCCCAGCTCTTCAACCGCGTCCTTACCAAAGGCCAGCCCAACCAGCAACAAAAAAACTATCAGGATGGACAGCTTTTTCATGGCGATTTCACTCCTTCTGTGTCCGAGGGTGTGTCTAGTTCAATAAGTGGTGTTAATACCCGAAACTTCAAAATCGTTCTGCTCGGGCATGGAGCTCAGAAAACCCAGAGATCTTTCCATCTCGCTCTCCATCATAGCGACCGAGTTTTGATTCTGCGTGTCGGCCGTCGCCAGAAGATTGACCTTCAACCTCTCGTTAAGGCCGCTGCCGTAGCCGAGTACGTTGGCCAGCTGATAGAGGTCTCCCTTCTTCTTCACAAGGATCGTGTTGTTGGTGAAGAAGTTGACGGAGAAGAGGCCCACTATCATGCAGGCCGCCACGGCTCCCAGCATCCTGTAAGGCTTCGTTTTCATTTTCTTGATTTTCGCTACGGCCCTTTCCCTGGACTGGTCGGAAGGTTTGTAGCAGCATTTTTCCTTGAACATCACCAGGGCCTTCGCGAACTCTTTTAATTCCTTTTTCTCTTCCACCCTCAGTTCCTCGACCGGGATCTCTCGATCCATAATACGTACAAGTCTTTCATTATCCAATGTACCCGACCTCCTCGAGAAGCTCTTTAAGACGCTTTCGGGCATAGTGTAATCTGCTCTTGACGGTTCCTACCGGTTTGTCCAGTATATCGGCGATCTCTTCGTATGAAAGATCGTCGATGTCTCTAAGTTTTATAAGCAACCTGTCGTCTTCAGAGAGTTTCGAAACGACGTTCATGAGCTCTTCGAAAGACATCTCGTCCATGACTTCCCTGAAAACGTTGGTGGATGCCGGCGGTTCGAGCGATACTTTATCCTCGCTCTCTAGAAAGTCCGTGAGAAACTCGTTGTTTCTCTTTCTTTTGGACAGAGTGTCTTTACAAACGTTGACGGCTATTCTGTACAACCAGGTCGAGAGTTTGGCGTCGCCTCTAAACTTTCGAACGTTCCTGAAAACCTTGATGAAGACCTCCTGAACTACGTCTTCAACATCGTCGTAACCGAGATAAGACTTAATGACACTACCCAGTCTGGGAGCGTAATCGTCGTACAGAACCTCGTATGCCCAAACTTTTTTCTTCTTCAGACCGTCTATTAGCTTCTTCTCGTCCAACCAGACCACCCTAATCTGTCTTATATGACATCGCAAAGACGTTCGGGGTTCAAACAATCTCATACCAATTATACTCATCTTTCGCCGGAAAGTCGAAGGAAACGTCCGGAGAGTTTATTGATCAAACGATGTGTGATGAAATTGCGGGAGCTTTCGGCTAAAATCTATTTGAAGATTTCCAAAGGGTATAGATAATTCATTGTAATTTCTTGCGGAGGTGCGATTTTGAAAAAAGAGGAAGCGAAGAAACTCTTCGAACAACTGACGTACAAGAGAAAGAACTCGTGGCTATCGCTCGACGGCGAAACTGTCTTCGCTTACGCGAAGGGGTATATGAAATTCATCGACAGGGCGAAAACCGAGAGACTGGCCGTCGATTGCCTGGTTGAATATCTCGAGGAAAAGGGCTTCAAACCGCTGGAAAGCCTCGACCGGGTCGGGAAGGGCGAGCGTGTCTATATAACCAGGGATGGAAAGTCTCTGGTGGCCGCCGTCCTGGGTGAGAACCTAGCCGACGGGATCGACATGGTCGCGGCCCATCTCGACGCCCCCAGGCTCGATCTGAAACCCTATCCTCTGGTCGAGGATTCCGAGCTGGCGATTTTGAAGACACATTACTACGGCGGCGTGAAAAAGTATCAGTGGCTGAACATTCCCCTCGCCTTCGTGGGAACGGTCGTGAAGAAGGACGGAACTGTAATCGACGTGTCGATAGGCCTGGACAGGGAGGACCCGGTCTTCGTCATATCCGATCTGCTTCCGCACCTGGACGGCAGAGAGGGGGATTTCAGGAAAGTCTTCCAGGGCAAGGATCTGAACGCCCTTTCGGCTTCCATTCCTGTCATAGAACAGTGCGAGATCGAAAACCCCGTCAAGTTGACTTTCCTGAAGCTCCTCAACGAGAAGTACGGAATGGTCGAGGAGGACTTCTACTCGGCCGACGTGCAGCTCGTGCCGGCCTTCGAGGCCAGAGAGGTAGGTCTTGACAGATCGATGATCGGCGCCTACGCGCACGACGACAGAGTCTGTTCCTACACGGCACTGACGGCCCTTGCCGACCTTGTGGAATCCACAGTGCCTTCCAGGACGACGATGGTGCTCCTCTTCGACAGAGAAGAGATCGGCAGCGAAGGCGTGACGGGTGCCAAGAGCCGCTTCTGGGTGACCTTCATAGAGAGGCTGTTGAATCTTTCGATGATCGACGAAATGTATTCCATAGATTTCCTGCTGGAAAGATCGAGGATGCTTTCAGGAGACGTGGCCGCCGCTTTCGACCCCACCTTCAAGGATGTTTACGATCCGGTCAACACCGCCAAACTCGGTTACGGCATCGCCATATCCAAGTACACCGGCTCAAGAGGAAAGTCGTCGACCAGCGAGGCGAGCGCCGAGTTCGTCGGCGAGGTGAGGGCACTGTTCAACAGAAAGGGAATACACTGGCAGAACGCTCTGCTGGGCGAGGTCGACAAGGGCGGCGGCGGTACGGTGGCCAAGTTCTTCGCCGAAAAGGGCGTCACCGTGCTAGATGCCGGCGTTCCGGTACTGGGAATGCACTCGCCGTACGAGATAATCTCCAAGGCCGATCTCTACGAAACTTACAGGGCCTACAGGGCCTTTCTGGAGGGGGACGATGCCTGAGGACTGTTCCCCGGACGCCGTCTCCGGCTGGATGATCGAAAACTTCAAGCACGATCACGGTTACAGGGAACCGTTCAAAGTTCTGATAAGCACCATACTGAGCCAGAGAACGCGGGACGAGAACACCGACGAAGCTTCCAGGAAGCTCTTTTCGGTCTTCCCGACCATGGAATCGATCGCCGCGGCCAGGCCGGAGGAGCTGTACGAACTGATCAAGCAGTCGGGTATGTACCGCCAGAAGGCAGAGCGGATAGTGAACTGCGCCGAAATACTGCTGGAAAGGTTCGGCGGCCGTGTTCCCGACACCATCGAAGAACTGACCTCGATACCCGGCGTAGGCAGAAAAACGGCGAATATAGTTCTGAACATATCCTTCGGGAAAGAGGCCCTCGCCGTCGACACGCACGTTCATAGAATATCCAACAGGCTTGGATGGGTCAAGACCAAAAGCCCCGAAGAGACTGAGTTTGCGCTCATGAAGATCATCTCGCCGCATCTCTGGGGGCCGGTCAACGGTTCGATGGTGGAGTTCGGCCGCCAGATATGCAGACCCGTAGGTCCCAGGTGCGAGGATTGCGCGATCAGCCGCTGCTGCGATTACTACGGCCGGATCTCGAAAGAAGATATCCCGCAATAGCTACCGCCGAGATGACCATCAGACCGAGCATCGAGCTGAGGAACCTGGCCTCCAGAAGGTAGCGGCTCCCGTTCAACCTGTATATGGCGACCGCAAAAGTGGGGAAGTCCTGTGCGCCGAGAATCAAAGAGCCGCCGAACTCGCCCATCGAAATCGCGAAGACTACGGTTCCCGCGTAGAAGAGAGTGTTCTTGAAAAACGGGAGAATCATATATCTGAGTTTTGCCGCCCTCGACGCCCCGTCGAGGGTGGCCGCTTCCAGAAAGTCCAGTTCGGCGTTCTGCACCTGACCGTTGATATAGTTCAGCGAAACGGGAAGCGCCACCAGCGAGTACAGCAGCAACATCAAAACCGGAACGGGGAGAAAGTCGATCGTCGTGAGGTAGGAGATGGCCATCATCGAAGGCGTAACCGAGAGAGCCAGCAATGAGACTATCTTCAACTGTCTGGCTCCCCCGCGGATCTTCCTGGCCGTCCACGCCAGATAAAAAGTTATCGCCACGGTCGTAACCGATGCGACCGTCGAGAGCGAGAGAGAATTGAAGACGGTCCTCGCCAACGAGGTCCCTATGAGCGGCAACTCCCCTTTGAAGAGCCCGGCCACCCTTCCAAAGATGAACTCTCCCCTCGCCCGATCGTAGAAGGAACTCGTGAAAGCCCCGAGAATCGGCACCCACTCGAAAACCAGAAAAAGCAGAGAGTACAGTCGCGTGGCCGTCTTTTTCTCGATGTACTGTTCGCCCTGCTCGAAGGGGATTCTTCTTTCGGAAATGGAGATCAGCACGCCGAAGAGCATAATGAACGCGAACTGGATCACCGACAGCGCCACGGCCATCTGGGGCCGCCCAAGGAGGCGGAAGTACATATATATGGAGACCTCGAGCGTGGCGAACTGGGCCCCCCCGAGGATCAAAACCACGGCGAAGGAAGTGAAGCAGTACGAAAAAATCAGGAGCGCCGAGTTGACCAGCGCCGGCACGCTCAGGGGAAGTTCGACCTTCAGAAAGCGCGTCAATTTTCCCGCGCCGTCTATTCTGGCCGTCTCCAGAAGATCGGAAGGGATCCTCTTCAAAGCGTTTCCCAGAATCAGTATCACTATGGGGGCGTTGTAAAAGACGTGGCCCAGCAGTATCGCCCCGAACGAGTAGAGTATCTGAAGCCTCTCAAAGCCGAAAAGGGCCAGCGCGGAGTTTAAAAGCCCGTTCCTGCCGTAGATCGCCAGAAAGCCTATAGCCATGGAGATCCCCGGAAAGAAGAACGGTATATAAGTCGTCAGCCCCAGAAGCTTTGAGAGACGGGATCTGCTTCTGGAAAAGTATATGGCCGCCGGGAGTCCTGCCATAAGCGCCAGAGAGGTGCTCAACGCCGCCTGTCTCAGGGTGAAGAGAGTTATGCCGGCAAAGGAAGGCGAGGAGACGGCCTCGCCCAGCGAGTCCAGACCGGAAAATCCGAAGGAAACTACCAGCGGAAGGAGGATCGCAGCCGCTACCAGCAAAGAGAGAACTGTCGGTACGCTACTTTTCGTAGATTATTCTCTCCCATTTTCCGATCAATTCCTCGAGTTCTACCTCGGGGGGCAGCTTCAGGATCGTCGAGGGCTTTACGGCGTACTGGAAGACGGCCGGCATCTCCACCTCGATCACCGGGAACATCCACTGGTTGAGCGGAACATGCCTCTGAAAATCCGGACTCAACAGGAAATCCAGGAACATCCCGGCTTCCTCCGGGTTATCCGTCCAGCGTACGATTCCCGCGCCTTCTATCTGCACGTAGCCCTTTCCCTGTGGAATCAGAACCGAATAGAGAGATTGACCGTAGTAATGCGCCGAGTACGCGCCGTCGGTGGCGTAAGAGACCATTATAGGCGCCTCGCCGGCCTCGAACTTTTCGAAGGAGTCGTCCCATCCCAGCGTGATGGTCAGAATCGAGGGTTTGAGCGCGCGCCAGAACTGCTCGAAATCCTCCCCGAAGAGCAAGTATGTCCATGACAGGAAGGCCAGTCCCGTGCTCGAGGTTCTTGGGTCCTGGAGTATCAGGGNNCTGTCGTAGATCAGCGCGATCGCTCCGTAATCGTAGGGGGTCAGTCTCCACAGGGGATCGAAGATCAGATCCTGGCTGATCAGATTTTCACTGCCGGCCGGTTTGTAGGGCAGAAATATGTCGGCTTCGAAGGCCTTTCTTGAAAGAAGGTTGTCGATTCCGATCACGACATCGCCGTCGAACTTCTCTCCCATCGAGACTATGTAGTTTACGAGAGAGCCGGAATCGCTCAGCGTCTTGAGCTTCACTTCGATCCCTGTTTTCAGCGTGAACTCTTCGAAGGTTTCGAGAGCCAGGGGAACGAAGGAATCGTATGAATACACGACCAGCATGGAAAGACCGGTCGATGCGAGCAATACAAGCAGCAGAAGAGAAAGAGCTTTCACCGGAAACACCTCCATTTTCTGAAAAATAGCCGGAGGCGTCTCCCGAAGCCTTCCCTACGCCGGTACTAACCGGATCAGGTTCCTGGGGTCTGCACTTAAGCACTCTCAGCCTCTTGGGCTCCCCCGGCACCCAATTATAACACCCGCGAGTTGGTGATACAATTGCTCTGGAGGTGGTCATTTGAATCATCTGAAGGCTGTAATCCTTATCACCGGTGATGAGATAACGAAGGGGATTGTCAAGGATACGAGCGGGGGTTACCTGGCCGAGAGTCTGACCGCCATGGGCTACGAAGTCCAGTCGATCGTTACGGTACAGGATGATGCTCAATGTATGATACGGGAGATGAAAGGCGCGCTGGAAAGGGCCGATCTTCTCGTAATAACCGGAGGTCTGGGGAGCACTTTCGACGACATAACCCTGCAAACGGTGGCCCGATACGCCGGGCGGCCGCTGATCTACGATGGCGATTATCACGGGAGTCTAGAGAGGAGCTTCGAATCGCGCTTCAGGAGGAAAGCTCCCGCCGATCTCGAACGCCAGGCCTATACCGTAGAGGGCTCGACTATCCTGCCCAACGCCGCAGGAAGCGCCCGGGGATGCTTTCTGAAGATGGGCGCCGGAGAGATAGTAGTCCTGCCAGGTCCCCCGATGGAGATGAAAGCCGTCTTCGCCGAGGCGATCAAACACATGAACCGTCCGGCGGCGCCCTTTACTCGGACCGTGGGGCTTGTAGATATAACCGAACCCGAGATAGAAAAAACTCTGGAGGAATTGCTGGATAGATTCGTGAATGTGAAATTCGTCACCCGTGTCAAATACTACACCGGGCCGACGGTTATACTCTCCGGCCCTAACGGCGAGCAGCTCAAAGAGATCATCGTCCTGCTCAGAGAGAAGTATGGTGAGAACATCTATACGACCATCGGCGAGGAACTCGCTGACGTTGTGGTGAAGATGCTCGTCGAAAGGAAAAAGACGGTTTCGACGGCCGAGTCCTGCAGCGGGGGAAGGCTTTCGGCCATCCTGACCTCCGTTCCGGGGGTGTCGGCCATCTTCCCCGGTGGTATAGTCGCCTATTCGAACGAGGTGAAAACCTCTCTGCTGTCGGTGAGAAGAGAGACGCTGGAGAGTTTCGGAGCCGTTTCTGAAGAGACGGCCGGGGAGATGGCCCGCGGCGTCGCCGCCGTTTTCGGAACGGACATAGGCCTTTCTGTGAGTGGAATCGCCGGTCCGTCGGGCGGGTCGATCGAAAAACCGGTCGGACTCGTCTGCACGGCCATAAGTTTCGGAAAGAGGTCCTGGAGCTACACGGACCGTTTCAGAGGCGATCGTGAAACCATTCAGCTGAGAGCGGCCCACACCATTTTCAAGAGACTCTGGAGGATACTTTGGAAAGAAGATTATACAGGGTAAACGACCCCGTTTCATGGATAGAGAAAAACCTCTCCTCGTTCGACAGGGTGCTCGTAATCTTTCCCACCGAGAGAATGCTCGAATCTTTTGCGGCCGTTCACGCCAGAAAAGAGGAGGAGGGTTACTTCTTTTCTCACGATGTCTTTCCCTTCGAGGAGATCGGCACCTCGCCGCGCATACGCGCCGAAAGGGTCTCGCTGCTCTACAATCTCTCGCTGGGCAGGTTGAAGAAAGTCTTCGGCTCATTCCACGGCCTTCTCAGAAAGACCGTTCCGCTCGACGTTTTCGGCGAACTGACGACCGCTATACGCACGGGAGGAGAACTAGAGGTCGACGAAGAGAACCTGGTCAGAATGGGCTATTGTAGAACGTTCAACGTCACCGTTCCCGGCGAATTTTCGATCAAGGGCTCGATAACGGATATCTTCGTTCCGGGCAACGGCCATCCGCTCAGAATAGAGACCTTCGACAGGGAGATCGAGTCTATAAGGTTCTTCGATCCTTCAACGCAGAAGAGCGTTGAGAGACTTGACCGGGCGTGGATCACGCCTGCCGCCGAGAGCCTCAACACCAGCGATAACGAAGAGAGAGCCAGAAGGAGAATCGAAATGGCCGAAAAGGCCGTCGGCACAAGTGATGAAGCGCTCCTGGATAGAATGGACACCATGGATACCATCGCGGGCATATTCTACGAAAAGCAGACGATTCTGTCCGATTACCTGAAGGATTACGCCATAGTTTTCGTCAGGCCAGACGAAGCCTTCGCCGAGTATTCGAGAAGGGAGAGAGAGACGATCGAGCTCCTTTCCGACAGACCGGTACGCAAGTTTCTGTACGTCAGGTACGGGGGTGTCTCTTCCGAGGTCTTCCTGAAGATGGCCGACTACACCGTAGTCTCGGATTCGGCAGTCACGCTGATGCCCTACGACAGCGAACAGACCGAGACCCTGGAAGCGGTCAGGAGAGAGCCGAAGGAGAGAGAGGAAGAGTTCATTCCCAGAGTGCCGATCGTCGACTGGACGGAACTGGAGGAGAGAGATCTCGTCGTTCACAAGGAGTACGGCATCGGACGCTATCTAGGCGTGAGAACCATCGAGAACGTGCTCGGGGTGAGAGAATACCTGGTTCTCGAATACAGAGACAACAACAAGATCTACGTTCCCGTCGAAAGAGTAGATAGAGTCCACAAATACGTCGGAAATTCCGACATAGTGCAGCTCAACTCACTCAAGGGTAACGGCTGGGGCAGGCAGAAGTCCAAAGTGAAACGCGAGGTAAAGGCTCTGATCGGCGAGTTGAGCAATCTCTACGGTTCCAGGGAGATCGTCAGGGGAATACCGCTCGCGGGGGATGCCGAGATGGAGAAGAGCTTCAGGGACAGCTTCCCCTACGTTGAAACCGACGATCAGCTCAGGGCCGTCGATGAAGTCTTTTCGGACCTTCAGAGCGGCAGGCCTATGGACAGGCTCATAAGCGGGGACGCGGGTTACGGAAAGACCGAGGTGGCCATAAGGGCGGCCTTCAGGAGCGTAATCTCCGGCAAGCAGGTGGCCTTGATGGTCCCCACGACCGTGCTCGCGCGACAGCACCACGAGAACTTCTCCTCCCGCCTCACCCCTTTTGGCATAAGGGTCGAGATCCTCGACCGTTACAGAACGGAAAACGAGAGGAGCAGACTTCTCAGAAAACTCAAAAAGGGAGAGATAGACGTTGTGGTGGGAACGCACTCGCTGCTCTCCAGGGAGGTTCAGTTCGCCGATCTCGGACTGGTGATAGTCGACGAAGAGCAGCTTTTCGGGGTTATGCAGAAGGAACATTTCAAAAAGCTCAGGCTCCAGATCAACGTTCTCTCGATGAGCGCGACGCCCATTCCCAGAACTTTGTACATGTCTATTTCGGGATTGAGGGATATGTCGGTTATTTCCACGCCTCCGGCAGGGAGAACCACGCCGGAAATATACGTGGGATCGGTCAACGATAGGCTGATCAGGACGGCCGTCCTGAGGGAGGTCAACAGGGGCGGCCAGACTATATACGTCCACAACAGGGTCAACGAACTGCCCGATCTCCTGTTGAGACTGAGGGAACTGCTGCCCGAGGTCGGCATCGAAATGGCGCACGGCCAGATGAACAAGACGGCCTTCGAACGGACGATAAGGTCTTTCTACACCGGAAGCCTCGACGTTCTTCTCTGCACGACCATAATCGAGAGCGGCGTCGACGTGCCCAACGCCAACACGCTGATAGTCGACGACTCCCACCGTTACGGACTGGCGCAGCTTTACCAGCTCAGGGGACGTGTAGGGAGAAGCACCAGGAGGGCCTTCTCCTACTTCCTTTACGACGCCAGGAGACTCACCGAACCCTCGCGTGAAAGACTGAAGGCGCTCAAGGAGTTCTCAGGCGCCGGGAGCGGCATGAAACTGGCGATGAGGGATCTGGAGATAAGGGGTTTCGGAACGCTCCTGGGTGCCGAGCAACATGGTAATATCAACTCGGTGGGACTTTACCTCTACCGCGAGATGGTCGACAGGGCCCTAAAAGAGTTGAAGGGCGAGCAGGAAGTAGATATTCAGGACAGGGCGGTGGATACGGAATTGAAGAGCATACCCTTCGACATGGTCATTCCCGAAACCTTCGTCGCCGACTCCATCGAAAGGCTGAAGATATACCGCAGGATAGCGGCCTGCAGGGAACGGGAAGAGATCGACGAAATAGAGGCCGAGTTGAAAGACAGATTCGGGAAGCTCCCCGTACAGGTGGAATCGCTTCTGACGGCCTCTCGTGTAAGACTGGGAGCCTTCAAGCTGGCCATAAAGACCGTGGAGTACGACGCGCATTCCGAGAGAGTCGTGTTGACTCACGCCGAGAACCACGATCGCAACTCGATACGGTTGAAGAGAGAGAAAGTGATCGTGAACGATAGGGAAGGAAAGACGATGATATATCCGGTACCCGAGAGAAGATTGATGAGAGTTCTTCAGGAGATATTCCTTGGAGCTGAAGAGATTGTTCACTGATCCGATATGCGCCCTGGCGACTGCCAGAGGCGTTTCCGCGACCGCGACGGTCAGGTGTTCCGGCGAGCGGATACTGGAGAGGCTCCTTCCTCTCCTGGAGCGGCTTGAAAAACCAAAACCCAGAAAGATCTATCTGACGCCCTTCAAGGTCAAGGGGGAGTTCCTCGACGAGATACTCTTCGTGTATTTCCAGGCGCCGGCCTCCTACACAGGCGAAGAGATGGCGGAACTCTCCTTCCACGGCAATCCGATTATCATCGACAGGGCGATGGAAGCTCTTCTCGAGGCCGGTTTCAGGGAAGCTCTACCCGGAGAGTTCACCAGGAGGGCCGTTTTGAACGGCAAGATCGATCTCCCGAAGGCCGAGGCTATAAACGCGATGATAACCTCGCGAAGCGAGACGGCTCTGGACGTGGCCAGAAGGAGCTACCTGGAGGGCATCTCCACAGAGATTTCGACCTTCAGAGAGGAGATCGTCCGGTTGCTGGCGACCATAGAGGTCGAGCTCAACTACCCCGACGAGGTCGAGACCGATTACACGGACCTGGGCGAAAAGCTGGACGGCCTGTCGGAAAGTATTTCGGCCTTCATCGAGAGCGCCAGCAAGGGGTTGAGGATCGCTCAGGGAATCAAGACGGTGATCGTGGGCGAGACCAACGTCGGAAAATCCACCCTTCTCAACGCGCTGCTCAGGAGGGACCGGGCGATCGTTTCCGATATTCCCGGGACCACCAGGGACACAATCGAAGAGGATCTGAACATAAAAGGCGTTCTCTTCAGAGTCGTCGACACGGCCGGAATACGGGCCTCGCACGATGCGATCGAAGAGATGGGCATACAGAGGAGCCTGAAGGCCATCGAAGAGGCCGACCTCCTGATACTTCTCAGCGATCCGGCCGGCGATCCCGGTTATCTTCAGAAAATCGACCTGGAGGGGAGGAGAGTGATCAGAGCCGCGAACAAGTCCGACATAAGGCAGATCGACGGCGCCGGTTACGACGTCGTAATCAGCGCCAGGACGGGACGGGGCCTCACATCGCTCGAGGAGCTGATGGTCGAAAGGACCCTCGACCTGACATCGATCGGAGAGCAGATCATCGTCAGCGCCAGGCAGAGGGTCTGTCTCCAGGAGTGTCTGCGGTACCTCCTCCAGTCGATAGAAGCCATAGAAGAGAGGGTGACTGTCGACATAGTGAGCACGCTCGTCGAGAGGGCCGCCAAGAGCCTCGACGAACTTCTGGGAAGGAATCTGACCGAGGATCTGCTCGACAGGATCTTCAGCGATTTCTGCGTCGGGAAGTGATTGCCTTGCTCTCGATGGCGATTATCGTAGTCGCGGCCTCCACCAGGCTCTTTCTCGGTCCGCTCCTCTACTTCCTGACGTGTGTCCCCGCCTTCGTTCTCTTCACCGTCCTCAGACGGAAAGCGGCTTATATATCGCTGGTGATCGCCCCTCTGTTGCCGATCATCGTGGAATCGATCGCCCTGTTGACGGGCAACTTCAGGGGGGGGTTTCTCGTTGGCGACATAGTCTGCCTGGTCACCGCGCTGCTGGGACTGGGCGAAGAAAGGCCCAAAGAGAGGATGATAAGGCGGCTGGGCCTCTCCGGGAGAGAGAGCAGAAACATGGTTCGATCGCTCTTCTACACCTTCGGCAGGGTCGAGAGAATAGAGAAAGTCAACATGAGCCAGAGCTACGCCATGGTACACGAGGGGAGTTTCCACTTCAGCGTGAACATACCCGGCTCCGGTCGGGTCAACATGGAGATACCCCTGTGCGATATCGAGGAAGTGGCCGTCCACCAGAGCACATCGTCGGGCGATCTGTATTATCCCTCTTTGAGGGATATGTTTCTGCCCGCCAGGAACATCAAGCTGGTGGGAAAGCCCAGGATACAGGACTACTTCCTGGTGGTGAGGGTCGCCGAAGATGCCTACACTTTCTACGAAGAGCCCAAAACCGTGCTGGAACTCCAGGAGGAGATCGAAAGAGAAAGGGAACTCTCCGTCCGATCGAAGCAATCGCCCGGTGAACCGCCGGCTTAACCTCAAATGCACAACCTCTCCCCATTCTCTCCGGCACTTCGTGATATAATTCCTGTTAATCGCTGCAAGCTCGCAAGGGGGTAGTCCTATGAAAGAACTGGGAACCAGGTACAGTCCTTCCGACCTGGAGAAGAAGTGGTACTCCTGCTGGAAGGAGAACGGCCACTTCGAACCTAAGGGTAGCGGAAAGCCTTTCACCATAATGATACCGCCACCGAACATAACGGCGGCTCTTCACATGGGTCACGCGCTCAACCTCGTCCTTCAGGATATCATGACCCGGTTCAAGAGAATGCAGGGTTTCAGGGCTCTCTGGGTCCCGGGAGAGGATCACGCCGGCATCGCCACGCAGAACGCCGTCGAGAAAAACCTCGCCAAGAAGGGTATCGACAGGAAGAAACTCGGCCGTGAAAAGTTCCTGGAAACCACCTGGGAGTGGACCAGGGAATACAGACAGAAGATCAGGGAGCAGATAGAGGCCATGGGCTGTTCCGTCGATTGGAGCAGGGAGCGATTCACCCTGGACGAGCGATTGAGCCAGGCCGTCAGAAAATCCTTCGTTCAACTCTACAAAGAAGGCCTGATATACAGGGGCAAATACATAGTCAACTGGTGTCTAAGATGCTCGACGGTTCTCTCGGACGAGGAAGTGGAGCACGAGGACGAAAAGGG
>DBRH01000007.1 GCA_002305955.1 Kosmotogaceae bacterium UBA1373 | reverse complement strand
GGAAGAATTGAAGAGACCGGAAGACGCGGAAAGGATATTGAAAAAACTGAACGAAACATTCGAATCATGGAAGCGCAATATACCCGGCTGCTCCTTCGATTTGAGTTATGGCTACTCCCTGCTTCCGGTAGATGGAGTAGATCCCGAGACTCTAGTCAGCAAGGCCTTTGGCGCCATTAAAGAGAAGTGATAGAAGGGAGTATGTAAAATGAAGATACTTATCATTGGTGTGGCAGTACTTGCAGTGATTTTACTTGTGCCCTTCCTCATACCGGTTCCAGATTTGAAAGGTACGGTAGATCCATCGCTTCTGGCCGATGAAGACAGCCGCTTTGTCTGGTTGGAGAACGTGAACATACACTACAAAGTATCGGGCGAAGGCTTTCCCCCGGTTGTGCTTCTCCACGGGTTCGGGGCCAGTATCTTTTCGTGGCGGGAAGTTTTCTCGCCTCTCGCCGACCGGTTCACGGTGATGGCCTTCGATAGGCCCGGTTTCGGCCTGACTTCTAGACCGCTCGGAGAGGAGATAAAGGATTTCAACCCTTACACTTCGGAAAACCAGGTAGAATTGACGGTGCGATTGATGGATCATCTGGGGTTCGAAAAGGCCGTACTCATAGGCAATTCAGCCGGCGGCCTGACGGCCCTGGAAATTGCGATCGCACATCCCGAAAGGGTGATCGGCCTGGTGATGGTCGATGCGGCCGTTTACACGAACGACAGCGATAACCTCTTCTTCAAATTGCTCACCTCGACCCCTCAGGGAAGGCATCTCGGACCGCTGGTCTCACGTTCTTTTCTCAACAACGCGGGATCGCTCCTAGACTTGGCCTGGCATGATCCCTCTGAAATAACGCCGGAGATGCTCGAGGGTTACGAGAAACCCTTGAAAGCCAACAACTGGGACAGGGCTCTCTGGGAGCTGACTCTCGCTAGAAAGAAGTTCGACGTTTCAAAACTGGGAAGTATAAATATACCGACCCTCGTTATCAGTGGGGACGACGATAGAATAGTGCCCGTCGAAGACTCTGTAAGACTATCACAAGAAATCCCAAACGCGGTGCTGCACGTTTTTCCCGACACCGGCCACGTGCCTCAAGAGGAAAACCCCCAGGAATTCCTGGAGGTTGTTCTGCCTTTCATCGAGAGCTTGAGTTTTATGGAACAGTCAAAAGATCGGAATCCAGATTGAGTAAGGACCGAACACATGAACGAAGAAGAGAGCCCAGGTAACGAGCATGAGCAAACGGTGGATAGGTCGCCAGCTCTTCTTCATCGCCGGTACGTACTTTCCCAGAAGATAGACTATGAATTGTGCGAGAACGCCGAAGAAGACCAGACTGCCACTGTAGATCACGAACCCTCCCGTGGCAAGATAGCCGTGGTAAAGAGCCGTTATAAGCAATACACTTCCTGTGTACGGATGTATCCTTGCCAGAAACTTCATAAGGTTCTTGAAACCTTCCCAGGGGAATTTCTGAAGTTTTTTGTTGAATTTTCTGTAAAACCATCGCGTTATGAAAAGCGATGAGTTCAGTACCAAAAGCGAAAAATTGAACCATCCCAGAAACTTTATCCAGCCATACAAATCCGGACACCTCCGTGTTATCGAAAGATCGGCACTCAGCTACAACTTTTTATAAAGACCTTCTACCGTACTTGTCTTTCTGTATAGAGCCCCACATGAATAATATAACAACTTTTGCCGTCTATACGGCATAATCTGAAGAGTCTCTTCCCGGGAGCATAGAACCCTAACATTGACTGTTTGTCAATCGGATCCGGCCGCTGAAGATTATTGGCTTTGCTTTGAGTCCTCTATCGTTTCTTTAATTCGAACGAAGCACGGTCAATTCTTTTTTGAGTAAATCGCAACTTTCCTACTTGTCCTCTTGTGGAGATATACCGGAACACTCGAAAGATAACAGAGCAAGCACGAGTGTCTCATCGCTCGAGCGTGGATTTAAGATCAAGAGCATCAGAATCCGGCCTTTGTCGTCAAACTGGCTACAGGAGACAAATGATGGCAGGCCGTTCTCCACATTCTATGTTTTCGTAATGACGTACGACTTTATTCAACCAGAGCCGCCACGCCTATCAAGCCCGGTCCGGTGTGAGACACGAGCGATTGGGAGATCTGGCCCGTTATGATGTTCTTTATGCCGTGACTCTCCAGAGTTTCCATTATAGTACGGAAATACTCGAGAGACTTTTCGCTCCTGTCGGAGGTATAGGCGGCCACGAACCGGGCCTTTTTCCCGGAGATGTAATCGATAAGCTTTCTTACGGTGGTGTTCACGGCCCGCCTCATTCCGCGATCCTTTGAGACGCTGTGATAGATTCCATCCTCTCCCACCGTTATCACCGGCTTAAGGTCGAGTATATCTCCGATGGTGGCGCTCACTTTTCCTATTCTCCCGCCGGCTTTGAGATACTTAAGAACGGGTATGCAGAAGAAAACCTTTGATTTCTTAACGGCCTCATCAACGGCGCGGGTAACTTCGTCGAAGGTCGCACCCTGCTCGGAGAGCTCAACACCCCTCATAGCAACGAGTCCAGAGGCGATCGAGATATTCTTCGAATCGACCACATTTACTTTCGCTCCGGGATTCTTCTTTATAAACTCTTCGGAGTATCTTTTCACGAGCCCCAGAGTTCCGCTGAGCCCGCTGGAGATCCCGACGAAGATTATCTCTTTCATTCCTTCTCTGTAAAGGCTCTCAAAGGCCTGACTGATATCGTTGTAACCGGGAAGCGAAGTCTTGGGAAATTTGTTCTCCATGAACTCCAGCAGCTGTTCGGTCGTGATATCTATGTTGTCTCTGTATTCCTTTCCCTCGAGCACTACCTTGAGCGGAATTACCCTCACATTTTTCTTCTCTTTGATCGCTTCTGGAAGATCGCAGCCCGAATCGACGATTATGCCAACCATACAATCGACCCCCTGTAAAGTATAGTAATTACCCGTCACACAAGATTTGAGACGCCGGAAACTCCGGCAGCGTTCACCGGGTACATCTTTTAATTATAGCTTGAATATCGCCCTGGCGGGGCAATAATAGAAGCTCTGGTCCGGTGTGATCATGTATGTATTCTATCCAGAGCCATCGAAATCGTTCCGGCAGAACTGCGAAAAACATTCGGGTGTAACCGGATGTGTCGATCGACGTACCAATTTTGTCGAACTTCGAAGCGGGAACGATATGTAACTCCCGGTCTTAATCCACGGTCAGTGGAAAGCGAGGGGTAAAGCAAGGTATTTCAAAGTCTCTTCAGGAGCTTCTTCGCTTCCTCCAGCGAAGGGATTTTGCCCGAGAGAACTATTTCTCCGTCGAGCGCCACGGCCGGGGTCGATATTATTCCCTTTTCCATCATGGCCATCATATCCGTCACTTTTTCAACGACCGCGTTCAAGCCGAGTTCTTCGACCGCCATCTTCATTACCTTTTCCGTTTGTTTGCATCTGGGACAGCCGGAACCAAAAACCTCTACCTTCATTATCTAACCTCCTATTGAAGTAAGTTGCCGTATATATAACCCCATATGGTCGCAAAAGCTACCACGAGGCCGAAATATGTGAAGGCCTTCTTCTTTCCCAGCAGCTTTGTTATAACTATCATACTGGGCAGGCTGAGAGAGTTGCCGGCCATGAAGAGGGCCAGAGCCGGCCCTTTTCCCATCCCCAGGGACATTAGGGACTGGACTATCGGAACCTCAGTAAGCGTGGCGAAGTACATCACCGCACCGAAAACAGAAGCAAACAGAGTCGAACCAAATCTGTTTCCGCCGAGAAGAGATTCTACAAAACTCTGAGGAAGTGCGATGGAGATGACGCCGGCCGCGAAGACTCCGAAGAAGAGATATGGAAGTATCTTCTTAGCGAAATCCCAGGTCTCGCCTATCCAGGAGTTCCTCATCTCTCTCTTGAAATGAATCGCCATGATGAAGACCGCTACGGCCGAAACGGTCATTATAGAAGCCTTAACGATCGGATCTATCTTAAGGCCGCCGACTATAAGGAAAGCCATTTGCAGGGCGAGAAAGCCTACGGCCTCCTGCCAGGAAAGCTGCTCGCCCGATTCCTGGATGGCAAAGCCACCTGAACCTTTTTCTTTGAAGATACTTTGCATTATGAGCCCTATGAAAACTGCCGAAATCGCCGCCGCTACCATCCTTATGACTGCCATCTCCCAGCCGATCGCGTTCCCGGTGAGAAATATGGCCGCCACGTTGATAGCCGGGCCGCTGAATAGGAAGGCAACGGCCGGGCCGAGGCCGGCTCCCCGTTTGTAGATTCCCCCGAAGAGCGGCAGTATCGTGCAGGAACAGACGGCGAGGATTCCGCCTGACACGGCCGCCACCGGGTAGGATATTATCTTTCTAGCACCCGGACCCAGCAGCTTGAGTATCGCGTCTTTGCGTATAAACACGGTTATCGTCCCGGCTATGAAAAACGCGGGAACGAGACAGAACAGCACGTGTTCCCTGGCATAAGAGCCGAGCATCGTGAAACCGCCGATTATGGCCTCCTGCACGTGTTTCTCCGAGAAGGGCAGAAAATAAAAAACCAGAAAACCCGCCGCTAAAAGTCCAAATTTCGTCAATTCTCTCTTCAGATCCCTTTCCATCCCGGAGCACCCCCTGATTTATTCGCTGAGTTTGGCTGCCTGTGTGTAGATGGCTTCCCGTTGTTCCTTGCCGGTCATCTTCTCCAGCAACAACGCCATTACGAGTATCCCTGGAACGTTTATCGCCAGCCTCAGGAGAGCGAATTCAATACCCAGAGCGCCCATTTCGAACATGAACATAGGGATCTTCGTTGTCGACCAGGCACCTATGAAAATCAAAACGTTTGAAAACTTGACGCCCTTCTTCATGAAGACGGCCGCGATGGGGAAGGCGCCGTAGAGAGGGCCGGCCGCGGCCGCGCCGAGAACGAAAGACAGAACGACGCCCTTGAGGCCCGACTCCTCTCCCAGATGTTTTATTATCTTCTCGCGCGGTACCCAGACATCCAGAAGCCCCAGAAGCACGAATATGGGAGGAATGACCGAGAGCATTTCAAGAAGGCTTGAACCGGTTATGCTTAAGGCTTTGAACCCTGTCTGATTGTCGATGAGTGTGAAGATAGCGACCACAACGGCCACGATAAGCGGAAAGATATATCTCCTGCACTTCATCTCAAGATCATTCCCATCAATCCGGCCACCAGGAAAGAGAAGCCGAAGGCGAAGGAATTTCTAAGAACAGTGAGTTTCGTTCCGAAATACTTTCTCTCGACCGGAAAGGTTACCACGCCAACCATCATTAGCGTGGAAATGAACAACGCGATCTGGGTTATCCCGGCTCCGTTGTTGAGCAGCATGGCGGCCATCGGGAAGGCCACAAAGCCCGGTATGAGCGTTATGGATCCAACCACCGAGGCGATCAGAAGCCCGAGAAACCCCGAGTTGTCTCCGAGCAAAGCCGATATAGTCCCGGGATCGAGCAGGGCGATCAAAAGCCCGACGAAGAGCATAATGGCGATGAGTTCCGGCAGTATCTTCTCGAAAGACTTCCAGGCCTTCTTCAAGGCGAGTAACGTCTTTTTGCGGCTGGCTATGAGTGAAATCAAGAGCAGAACACCGGTTATTATATAGATAACGATACTGTACATCTTCTATTCCTCGCCGGCTCGGGAATCGCCGGTCATCTCTCCTGCGATCTCGAGTATACGCAGTATCCTTTTGTCCGTGATGCTCAGTTCCTTTCTCGTGCCGTTCCTGGTCTCGGTGATGAGTCCGGAATCTACCAGAGCCTTCACATGGCGCGAGAGTGTGGTCTTGTCTATCGCAAAAAGCTCGTCGAGTTCGCACATGCACATAGTTGCTCTCGACAGCTGCTCGAGTATCTTCAAACGCCAGTTGCAGCTCAACGCCTTGAAAATCCTTACAGCCCTTCTGTCCATCTGGCACCTCCTGTCGAATTTCCAATCTCAAGAATAACTCAAGTTGCATTGTTGTGCAACAATGAAATTTTACACTCCGAGAAAACTTTCAAAATGTTATTCGGGTATCATATTCGCATATTCGAATATATGAATATTGTGGAGGAAAATATGTCGGAACAGAAGCTCGATATATTCAGCAAGTATCTCTCGATCTGGGTGGCAGTCGCGATGGTACTGGGGGCTCTGCTGGGCAACATTTTACCGGGGCTTGCCTATACGCTTGGGAACTGGCAGATAGCAAACGTGTCGATTCCGGTGGCTATTGTTCTTCTCTTCATGATGTTTCCGATCATGCTCAAGATAGAGTTCAGGGAGATCGTCAACGTCCGAAAAAACTCGAAGCCTCTGCTGGTAACGCTAATTGTCAACTGGGCAATTAAGCCGTTCACTATGGCACTGATCTCCTGGATATTCATAAAAGCGATCTTCGGCCCTCTGATTTCTACCGGATTGGGCAACGAATACATCGCGGGCATGATACTGCTCGGACTGGCTCCCTGCACGGCCATGGTGCTTGTGTGGACTTACCTTGCCGGCGGCAACATAAATTATGCGCTGGTTCAGGTGGCTATAAACGATCTTTTCATTCTCTTTCTCTTCGCCCCGATGGGAAAGCTTCTGATTGGCGTATCCACGGGATTTCCCGTGCCATTCTCCACGATCTTCTGGTCTGTCGTCTTCTATGTCGCTATCCCGCTTGTCCTGGCAGTTATGACACGACGCCTGGTGGTGAGGTCTAAGGGGGAGAGGTACCTGAATGAAAACCTCATTCCAAAATTCGATCCCTTCACGAAGGTCGGACTTTTACTTACACTCGTGCTGGTCTTCATGTTCCAGGGCAGAACCATAATCGACAACCCTCTCCACATTTTGCTGATAGCCCTTCCCTTGATGATACAGACCTATCTCATCTTCTACATAGGGTACTTCGCCGTAAAGCGTTTGAAGATAGATTATGCAGAAGCTGCGCCATCGACTTTTATAGGGGCATCCAACTTCTTCGAACTCTCGATAGCGGTGGCCCTCATACTCTTCGGTATGAATTCCGGCGCGGCACTCGCCACGGTCGTCGGGGTTCTGGTTGAAGTGCCTGTTATGCTTTCACTGGTGGCTATAATGAAGAAAAAGAGAAAACTTTTCGATTTCTCGAAGGGAGGAATGAAGTCTTGATAACTCTTGAAGTCGATCTCGTTGGAGTCCTGAAAAGCCTTTCCGACTCGACGAATCTGAAGATACTCGCGCTCATAAAACTATACGAAGAGCTATGTGTCTGTGAGTTCGAAGATCTTCTCGAATCGCCGCAACCAACCGTTTCCAGGCATCTGAAAGCGCTGACCGATTCCGGCTTGATCCGCGTGCGGAAAGACGGAAGATGGAGATACTACGGTCTGCAGGAGATCCCTTCTTTCGTCGAGGAGGTTATCGAACTGGCGGTGGAAACGTACGGAATCATCAGGAGAGAGCGACGCAAAAAATGTGGTGATTCAAAATGAGGTTAGCCTTCTTTTCGGATATACACGGAAATTTAGAAGCTCTCGAAGCCGTACTGGAGGACATGGAGAAAAGAGGCATCGACAGGTGTTACTGCCTTGGCGATCTCGTCGGTTACGGTCCGCGGGAATATCTCTTTTGAAAATCACGCTGGGGGTGAAAAGTGAATTTGAAGAAGCTGGCCACATTTTCTTTACTGCTTTTCGTTGTCGTGAGCGTCGCCTATTTCGTGTACGATGAAATAAGGCTCAATTCCTTGGTTCAAAAGCCCGAAGCCGGTTCGACCGATTCCGGAGATACATCTCTGATCGAAGATTATGTAACTCTCTATTACTTCCACGGGACCATCCGTTGCCAGACCTGCCTGGATATGGAGTCCAATGCGAAAAAGGTTCTCGAGACCTATTTCTCCTCCCGGGTAGAGAACGGTACCCTGAGATGGCAGGTGGTGAATATAGATCTCCCGGAAAATTATCATTTTGTTGATGAGTATATCATCATGTACAACACCCTGGTGATTCAAAGCTACAAGAACGACGAGGCCGGTGAATGGAAAGAACTCTGGGAGGCCTGGGATCTTTCCGAAAAAGGGGAGCGGTACATCCAGTACGTCCGGGACGAGGTAGCTTCCTTTCTGGAGGTGAACTGAATGGGTGGCTTCGTTCTTTCTCTTGCATCGGCGCTGTGGTTTGGAATATTGACCTCGATAAGCCCCTGTCCCCTCACCACCAATATAGCCGCCGTTTCCTTTATAAGTAGAAACATAGGCAGTCCGGCGAAATCTATGGCTGCGGGGATAGTTTATACATTCGGCAGAGTCCTGACCTACGTCGTGATCGGGGCCGTACTCGTATCGAGCCTGACAGCTGCACCATGGCTATCGAGGATCCTTCAAAAATACATGGGCAAATTGATCGGCCCGATCATGATAATCGTGGGTATGTTTCTGCTAGAATTGCTCAGCTTCAGAAACCGTGGTAGAAACCTGGACAGCCGGTCTCAGGAAAAGATCAAAAGCAAAGGTCTTTTTGGCGCCTTCGCTCTCGGTTCGCTGTTCGCTTTGACCTTCTGCCCGGTATCGGCGGCGCTGTTCTTCGGAAGCGTGATTCCCCTGGCTGTCGGCGAGCAGTCGAGACTGTTGATACCGGCCGTCTACGGCATCGGCACAGGGTTGCCCGTTATAATTGTCGCCTTTGGAATAGCCGTCGGCACGAAGCTGGTGGCCAGCATGTTCAAACGGATGAGTCAGTTCGAATACTGGGCCCGAACTGTCACGGGCACGGTTTTCATAATCTTGGGGATATACCTCAGCATAGAAAGGATATTCCTTTGATAAAGAACGATTGCCAGTCATTTCTAGCTAATTCATCTTCGGTCCGTT
>DBRH01000083.1:93312-94690 GCA_002305955.1 Kosmotogaceae bacterium UBA1373 | reverse complement strand
AAGATACTCGTCCCCGATCACCCGATTTTCAACTGGCCGAATGTGATCGGAGATTCAGACTGGGAAGGCTGGAAGCAGGAAAGAGGTCTCTACTTCCCGAGCAAATGGGCACCGGAATTCACGCCTCTGATCGATACGGACGACCCTGGCGAAGATATACCGGCCGGGTCCTTACTGATAGCGAACTACGGAAAGGGTACCTACATCTACACAGCACTCGTCTGGTATAGACAGCTCGATTACCTCGTACCGGGTGGCTACAGAGTCTTTGCAAATATGCTGAGTTTACCAAAGGTAAAGTGATATAATCGTCGAAATACCGGGGACCTTTGGGGTCCCCGGTTCTTTAAAAGAGCGATACTTAAGAAAACAACGATAATCGATCCTAATTGCTTCTTATGTCCTTGTACCAGGCTCAATTCTCCAGAATTCCAGTTCCTTGAGAAGACGCTCATGATGTATAATGTTAGTAAGTTAGGCTACTTAACAAAATAAAGGTGATTCCAGTGAGTCGATGCTTACGTGAAACTGAAGAAAAAGTAATGCGAATTGTGAGATGTGAAGGACTGATCTCCAGGGCAGATATAGCCAGAAAGAGCGGTTTGAGCAAGCCTGTGGTTTCGGTCGTAGTGAACAACTTCATCTCTCAAGGTTCAATAGTTGAAGCAAAAGAAGGCGAGAGTTCACGTAAGGGTGGAAAAAAACCTATCCTTCTGTCTTTCGTTCCCGACTATAAGTACATAGTCGGCGTCGATGTTGGCGGTAACAAGCTGATCTCTATACTATCAGACCTTGATGGAAAAATAATCGAAAAAGCTAAGTTCTCCACGAAGTCTATTTCCGATGAAAAGGCCTTCTTCGAACTTGTAGAGAAGTCAGTGCTGGCGGTGATGAAAGTTCCGGTCTCAAAAGTTATGGGGATCGGGATCGGTGTTCCCGGAACTGTGGCTCCCGAGAGTGGAATGATCTTTTACATGCCCGCCTTCGGGCTCCGAAAAGTCAATTTGAAGAGTCACATCGAAGAGAGGTTCGAAGTCCCTACCTTCGTTTCGAACGACGTTACACTCAATGCCCTGGGAGAAATGTGGGCCGGAGCCGCGAAGGGCTGCAGAAACGTCTTTTTGACTGCCCTCGGTACGGGGACGGGCGCCGGATTGATAATAAACAACGAACTTTACGAAGGCACCAGCGGCATGGCCGGTGAAATAGGCTACATGATAACCGATTGGAGCAGGGAAAAGAACTTAAGTTTCGTCTTTGGAAGCCTGGAAAGCTGGTTTTCCGGATACGCCTTTGAAAAACTCCTTTCCGAGTTCGAAAACGAACCGACGGTTGCACAGATGTTCGACTATTCCGATATAAATCCCCGGTTCAAAGA
>DBRH01000083.1:66655-93298 GCA_002305955.1 Kosmotogaceae bacterium UBA1373 | reverse complement strand
GGTGGAATCGGGTACAACCAATACGATAGGATACTCAGTCTAATAATGCCGGTACTAAAGAGGACCGTTCCCGGTGAAATACTCGAACGCGTGACATTCAAGCGCGGAGAACTCGGTGAGCTGGGCGTTTCGCTTGGAGCTGTCTGTAATGTTCAAAGAAAAGTCTTTATGGAAGTATGAGCTACATCACTATTTTGGAGGTGGGTAAATGAAAAAAGCACTATTGTTGTTGCTGGTTGTTTCCGTTATCTTCGCCGGTTTCGCCGGTGCAGTGAAGATAACTTTCTGGCAGTACTACTACGAAACGAAAGTGAAACTGGTTGATCAGTTGATCGAGGAGTTTGAAAAGCAGAATCCGGGGATCGAAGTAGAACAGGTTACTTTCCCCTACGAGAACTTCAACGAAAAAGTCGCTGTGTCGGTTCCTGCCGGAGTCGGACCGGATGTTCTCACCCTTTTCTACGGATGGATTCCACTTTACGTTACTTCTGGATACCTGGTTCCGCTTCCTGCGGCTGAATTCTCTGCTGAATACCTGAGCAGTGAATTCTTCCCGTTCGTGTCAAAAGGAATAGAGTTTGATGGTGCACCGTACGCTCTCCCGACTGCGGTAAGGGCTCTCGCGCTTTTCTGGAACAAGGATCTCTTCGTCGAAGCCGGTCTCGATCCAGAAACCCCGCCGACGACTTTCGCCGAGCTGGTCGATTACGCGAAAAAGCTTACCAAGTACGACGACAAGGGTAACATAATCCAGGAAGGTCTGACTATGCAGCCTTCCGGCCAGGGTCACCAGTGGATAAGAGAGGTTCTCGTCAGACAGGTAGGTGGAACGCCTTACACCGCTGACAACAGAACCGTTCTTTACCATCTGACAGCTCCGGAGGCCCTGAAGGTATACACCGACCTGATCACCAAGGACAAGGTTGGTTACCCAGGCTTCCTGAACGATGACGTTACGGCCTTCAGGTCTCTGAAAGCCGCGATGACTATCGACGGTTCTTTCAGACTCGGAACCTTCAGACCTCTCACCAATCTCAAGTGGGGAGTCACGGAACTTCCATCGATGAACGGCGTGAAGTCCAACTTCGCCTCTTTCTGGGCACACGCGATAACGACAAATGCGACCGGCGAAAAGCTGGACGCTTCGATCAAGTTCCTCAAGTTCATAACTTCCGAATACGCTCAGAAACTGTGGCTCGAGCAGGTGGGCGAACTTCCGGCCAACCCGAATGTTGCCGCCGCCTACTACGATCATCCTGAATACGGACCGTTCCTCAAGGGTCTCGAGTACGCCCACGCAACTTTCTTCGTTGACGAGACCGGACAGCGCCAGGTAATGATGGATGCCGTCGATAAGGTCTGGATACAGGGAATGGACCCCGTTAAGGCTTTCAAGGAAGCGGCCGAAGAAGATCAGGCAATAATCGACGAATTCTGGTCGAGAGTAGAGTAATTTGAAGAGCGGGTGGCCGTGGCGTCGCCACGGCCATTCTTTTTGGGGGTAAAATAATGAAGATAAGTCAGAAGAGGATCGTAACCGCATATGTTTTCCTGGCTGTCCCGCTGGTTTTCTATATAGTTGTCCGTTTCTATCCGATGATATATGCTTTCTGGTTGAGTTTCACCAACTGGAAGCTGGTTTCACCCAAACAAGATTTCGTCGGTTTCAGTAATTTCGTTAAACTCTTCAAAGACAAGGTGTTCATGACCTCGCTATGGAACACTATAAAGTACGTTCTGTTCGGTGTTCCACTCGTGATAGTCATTTCGCTCTTTCTGGCCGCGACACTCAACAGGGTGAAACATCTACAGTGGTTTTATCGCCTGCTTTACGTTATGCCATACATCACACCACTGGTGGCGGTGAGCTGGGTCTGGAGATGGATCTACCAGAGACCGCCCGCGGGAATACTTAACAACCTTTTGATGGCCTTCGGTCTCGACGCGCAGCCTTTTCTGACCAGCATGAACCAGTCCCTGCCGGCCATAGTGGTAACAACGGTCTGGGTAAATTTGGGATACTGTATAATCATATTTCTTGCCGGATTGCAGACCATACCCCAGGAGTACATAGAGGCAGCCAAAATAGACGGGGCGACATCAAGACAGTCTTTCTTCAAAATCACCATACCTCTCCTTAGTCCGATCACCGTATTTCTCGTGGTTACACAGAGTATTACGTTCCTGAGGATCTTCACGCAGGTTTACAACATGACCGATCAGGGATCGGGAGGTCCTCTCAATGCGACCAAACCCCTGGTGCTTTATATATATCAAAAGGCCTTCAGATCTTTTGACATGGGTCTCGCTTCTAGCGCAACCGTCATACTTTTCCTGATAATAATGGGTATCACGCTGGTGCAACTGCTGGTATTGAACAAGCGGGTCCAATACTGATTGGTGGGTGTATATATGACTAGGACGGACAGGAAAACAAGTTTTTTTGCCTATATATTTTTAACGATCTTTGCAATTGTGATGGTCTTCCCCTTCGTCTGGATGTTTTCTTCGTCTTTCAAAACATCAGAGGAGATCTACGAGATGACCGTAATACCTGAGAACCCATCGCTGGCCAACTACGAGTTCATTTTCAACTACTCCATGTTTCCCAGATGGTTCCTGAACAGCATGATAGTGGCCGTGGTGACGACTATCTCCGTTCTCTTTTTCGACTCGCTGGTGGGCTACACACTGGCAAAATACAATTTCCCGGGCAAGAACATCATTTTCATACTCATACTCAGCACACTCATGATCCCGACCGAGATGCTGGTCATTCCGTGGTACATCATGGTCAGGCAGTTGAAATGGATGGAGACCTACTGGAGCATAATGTTCCCGGGTATGATAAGCGCCTTCGGTGTGTTCCTCATGAAACAGTTCATGTCGACCATACCGGACGACCTGCTTGACGCGGCGAGAATCGACGGAGTTTCGGAATTCGGCATATTCATGAGAATAGTGATGCCTCTCGTCAAGCCCGCGCTTGCAACGCTTGCGATCTTCAACTTCATCGGTAACTGGAACGCTTTTCTGTGGCCCCTCATTGTTGCACAGACACCGAAGATGTACACTCTTCCGGTCGGTGTGTCTTACTTCTCCAGCGAAAACCTCACCAGATGGGAGCTCATAATGACCGGTGCCGCCGTTTCGACTATACCGCTGATCATTTTCTTCATCATCTTCCAGAAGCAGATCGTGAAGGGGATCGCCATGTCGGGATTGAAGGGATAAAAGCCATGCGAATAATTGATTCTCACATCCATTTTCCCACACCGGATTTCTTTGGAAAATCAGAAGGCAGCGTTCATCCATGGTTGGCCCAGGAAAGAGCGCGCTGGAGAAAGGCCTGGCAGTTCGACGGAGCCGAAGCCTTGCGTTCTCAAGATGAACTTGTAGAGAGATGGTACAGAGAAGCGATCGAGTACGATATCTCGGTGGTCTTTGTGACTTCCGGTGGAAACGATGCCATGTCGGAGATAGTTAAGGCTCATCCCGACAGGTTTTACGGTTACGCCCATCACGATCCTTCCCTGAAAGAGGCTCCCTACTTGCTTGAAAAGGCAGTCAGGGAGCAGGGCTTGAAAGGGTACAAAATACTCGGACCGGCGGTTAACACCCCCCTCGACAGTAAAGATCTTTATCCGGTCTGGGAGGTGGCCCAGAGTGAGAATATACCCGTATTGATTCATTTCGGTATCATGGGCTCGGCCGGCGGAATCGCCAACCATGTGAACATCAGCCCGCTGATAATACACGACGTGGCGAAGAGTTTCCCAGATATGAAGATAATCGTGCCACATTTCGGTTGTGGTTACATCTTCGAAACCTTGAACCTCTGCTGGGCCTGTCCAAACGTATATATAGACACCAGCGGATCCAACCAGTGGATGAGATGGATGCCTTACGAGGTGAACCTAGAAATGCTTTTCAGAAAATACAGGGAGACCATAGGACCGGGAAGAATTCTCTTCGGGACAGATTCGAGCTACTTCCCGAGAGGTTACGCAAAGTCCTATTTCGACGAACAGTACAAAGCCATGATCAACGTTGGTTATACAGACGATGAAATCGGAAAGGTTGTCTTCAAAAACATCGATGACCTTCTGAAAGGGAGTTAATATGGGATTCTCTCCGATATACTCCAGACACGTTCTCGGAAAATCTTACAAACACTGGGCGGCAACATTCCTCGATGAGTTCGGACGGCAAAACAGGGCCCATCTGATCATGCTTGCCAGGCAGGGAATAATCGATTCGAAGACCGCCTCGGCACTCAAGAAATCAATGAGTGAATTAGATTCGACTATGAAGATACCCGGAGAGTTCCCCGAAGGGGTCGAAGATCTCTTCTTCTACTACGAGAAGCAACTCGAACTCCTCCTGGGAGAAAAGGCCGGATCGCTTCACACAGCCAGAAGCAGAAACGATATGGATACGACGGTTTTCCGATTGTACGTGAGAAAGTTGACGATCTCGCTCATGAAGCAGATGCTGCTCCTGGCAGGAACCTTGATTGAGAAGATCAAGGCATCCAGAGAACAGTTGCTGGTCCTGTACACCCACGGCCAGCCCGCACAGGTATCGACGCTCGCCCATTACCTCTCGTCTTTCCTGATCGAATTTCTCGAAGGCCTCGACGGGTTGAACGCCTCCATGCGAGTGGTGAATCAGTGTCCTCTGGGAGCCGCGGCGATCACAACGACAGGCTTCAACATAGACAGGCAGCTGGTCTCGGATCTGCTCGGATTCGAAAGGCCGGTCCCGAACTCTTATCAGGCAATCGTTACCTCGCACTGGCTAACCTATCCGTCGATGTGGTTCAAGAGCATTCTCTACGATATAACTCGCCTCATGGCCGACATGGGGCATAAAGCCTCTTGCGAAGTCGGAATGTTCAGCTTTCCCGATGAACTCGTGCAGGTTTCCAGCATAATGCCTCAGAAACGAAACCCGGTTATAATCGAGCATATAAGAATCCAGTCCGGGATGGCCGCCGGCGACTTTCAGGGCCTGATTGACCTCTTCCACAACGTGCCATACCAGGATGTGAACGAAGTGGCCGATGCTCCGGTCACCGTCTTCACCAGAGGCTGCGAAACGCTTTCGGGACTTCTGGAGCTGCTGGAAGAGACGCTTCTGAAAGTCTCCGTGGATGAGCGGAGGGTCGACGATATAGCGATCTCCACAGGTACTACAACAACGGAACTGGCCGACGAGCTCGTAAGGAGAGAAGCCATCTCTTTCAGGACGGCTCACGGCGTGACGAGCGCTTTCGTTAAATCGGGATACTCTTTCGAAGCCCTCCGCGGAAAGTTTTCTGAACTGGTGGGAAGAGCCCTTGATATGAGCGATTCCGAACTCAGAAATGTTCTCTCTCCCCGGCATTTCGTACAGGTACGTAACATCCCTGGAGGACCCTCTGTTTCCGCGATGGAAAGTGTTATAAATTTGATGGAAGAAAAAGTGAAAATAATCACAGACTCGCTGGACGGACTAGTCAAAAAAATCGTAGAGAGCGAAGAACATCTATCGGTAGAGTTCAACGGTCTGGGTTGACGGGGTGTAACTTTGATTCCGGCAGGAAAAATTATCGAAAGACTCGAAGAGGCTATTTCGAGGGCGAACACGGAGATGGATCCGGCGATCGTCGAGTTGCTCGACCACTACGAAGGACCCTTTTCGAGCGTGTTGAGGGAAAACGCCATCGCCGCAAAAGAAACGGGGCTCCCGATATGTCAGGATACAGGTTTTCTCGAGTTTTTCGTCTTTCAGGGCAACGAAGTCGCTCTGGAAGAACCGATCATCGAAACACTGAATTCGGCAGTCAAAAAGGTTTACAACGACAAACCCTACAGATACTCCATAGTGTCCGATCCCCTTAAGAGGGTAAATACCAGAGACAACACGCCGGTCGTATGCCACCTGTTTCCGGTGAGGGGAGACAGGCTAGAAATCCGCTTTCTCGTTAAGGGAGGGGGAAGCGAGAATCTCTCCCGGCTTTTCATGTTGAATCCCACCGCAACCGTGGACGATCTGGTCCGGACCGTCGTCGAATCGCTCAAGGAGAGTGCGGCCAGAGGTTGTCCACCGTTGAAAGTGGGTATAGGGATCGGCGGGAGTTCGGACAAGGCGATGGTGCTTGCCAAACTCGCTCTCACCAGATCTTTCGACGAGAGACATCATGATAAGGATTACGCGGCCCTGGAAGAAAGAATACTGGGAGAAATCAACGATCTGAAGATTGGCTATCAGGGTCTGGGAACGGGTATAACCGCTTACTCGGTGCACATAGAGACTTATCCCTCGCACATCGCCATAATGCCGGTGGGACTCGCAACGGACTGCTATATCGCAAGAAAGGGGAGAGTAATCCTTGAAGATTGAAGAATTGCGTGCCGGCGACGAACTCCTTTATTCCGGCGAATTACTTCTAATGAGAGACGCCGCTCAGAAACGTCTGAAGATGCTGCTTGAGGAAGGCGAAGAACTACCGGTTTCTCTTGACGGGGCTATAATCTTCTACGCGGGGCCGGCCAAACCGACTAAGGATTCTTTCGGGGCTATTGGACCCACGACTTCGAACAGGATGGATGCATTTCTCGAAATGCTTTATTTGAAAGGCGTTCTGGCAACGGTGGGAAAAGGAAAGAGGGGCCAGCAGGCCGTTTCGCTCTGCAAAGAGTACGGAAGAGCTTACTTCCTGGCTCCCAGCGGCGCCGCCGCCGCTCTGGCCGGGAGAATCTCCAGCATGACGGTTGTGGCTTTCGACGATCTCGGTACGGAAGCTATATTCAGGGTCAGGGTGAAGGACTTTCCGCTCTACGTCGCTATCGATTACCTTGGAAACGATGTTTTCATTAAGAATAGAGGGTGATTGTTTTGAACGAAGAGGCACTGAAACTACACAAAGAATTACGTGGCAAGCTCGAGGTGAAAAGCAGAGTCAGGGTTGATAGCATGAAGGCCATGTCGCTGGCTTACACTCCCGGCGTCGCCGACGTTTGCCGTGTTATCAACGAAAACAATGAGCTGGTCTATGACTACACCAACAAATGGAACTACGTTGCGGTCGTATCGGATGGAACGGCAGTTCTCGGCCTTGGAGATATCGGTCCCGAAGCTGGAATGCCCGTTATGGAAGGCAAAGCCTTGCTCTTCAAGGAGTTCGGTAATGTTGATGCCTTCCCTCTCTGCATAAACGTTCATGAGCCCGATGAAATAATCGCATTCGTTCAGGCCCTCTCTCCAACGTTCGGTGGGGTGAATCTGGAAGACATATCCTCTCCGAAGTGTTTTTATATCGAACAAGAGCTTCAGCGAAGACTCGATATACCGATCTTCCACGACGATCAACATGGAGCGGCTATCGTGGCAACTGCCGCGTTGAGGAACGCTTTGAAAATAGTGGGTAAAAAGATGGAAAATCTGAAGGTCGCGACGGTCGGCATCGGGGCGGCCGGTGGAGCGACGATCAAGATGTTGTTTGCGGCCGGCGTTAGAAACATTGTCGCGGTCGATAGGAACGGTATTCTCAATAAAAACGACCCAAAAACCCTGCTAAACGAGTTTCACCGCGAGATAGTCGAAGAGATCAATCCCGACAACCTTTCCGGTGATCTTGCGAAGGCCGTAAAGGGCGCCGATGTTTTCATCGGCACCTCGGTCGGTGGGATAATCTCTGCCGAAATGATTAAATCCATGGCGCCCGGAGCGATCGTTTTCGCCCTGGCCAATCCCGTACCTGAGATCATGCCCGATCTGGCCAAAGAGGCAGGGGCAAAGATCGTTGCCACTGGCAGATCGGATTTTCCCAACCAGATCAACAACGTCCTGGCCTTCCCCGGTATATTCAGGGGTGCGCTCGATGTGAGATCAAGAGAAATCAACGAATCCATGAAGCTCGCGGCGACCGACGCCCTCGCCGATGCCGTAGGCGACGACAGGCTGTCTGTCGACTACATACTCCCGAAGGCTTTCGAGCCGGGAATAGCGCGCAGAGTAGCGCTCGCCGTTGCAAAAGCCTCCCTGGAGTCTGGCTCGGCAAAGTTGAAGATCTCGCCCGATGATGTCGAAGCGATAGTAGACACAGGATTCAAAAAAGTGGGTTGAATATGATATCAAAAAAGAGGCTGCTCGCATGGCGGCCTCTTTTTTGAGACCACAGATTCTGGCTGGCTCTATATAAAGTATAGAACACCAGCGGGTCGTAAATAATTCCGATAAATTTAATCATAATCTTTCATACGAGTAATTTGTCGTGATTCTAAATAAGTGATAATTCAATTGAGAAGATTCGCAATTTGCCAGCCTGGAGGAGATGCGATGAGATACTGGATCAACGTTTCGATTTTTATAGCCGTTTCCGTGACTTTGATGGCACTGGTGAGCGACTGGCACAGGAATAGACCTGTTGAAGTCCCCAAACCGGTCGAGGCAAGACCCTTTGGGGAGTTGCAAGACGGCATTTACACAGGAACAGAAGGATACGCAGTTGTGCAGGTCGAGATCAAAAACGGTACGATACTCTCCGCGAAGGTTCTCCAGAATAAACCAGGAAGCTATTCTAAAAGTGCTGAAACCGTTGTCGACAGAGTTATAGAGGCTCAAAGCCTCGAGGTGGATATGATCACCGGCGCCACGGCTACGAGCAGGGTAATTGTCGATGCCATAAGAAACGCGTTTGATACTGTCGAGTGACCGCCACCCACATCATTCAGGCAATTGAGATGCCGGTTCATAAATACTGAGTATCGGATTGTTCCACTCTCCGGTTATTCTCCATTTTCGGTTCACTTTCGAGAGAGAGAAAGACGTTTGGGCTGACACAGAGTAATCTCTATCGTCGCACCGGAAAGTGAGCGTGAAGCTAGCATAAATAACGGCCTGACCCGATGAAGGCTTTTCAACGCTTTCGACGTCCAGAGAGTAGCTCGAGATCTCTCGTGCTGCCAGGAATTGGTCGTAATAGTACCTGAGATCAATCTTTGTAACGGACCTTCCGGCAGGATTGGCCGTCGTCGAGAGCTCCACGGTTTCAGCGTAAAGCTCCAGAATTCTGTCGACATTTCCCCTCAGCACTTCTTTTTCGAGTGATTTCAAAATCGATTCCGGTCTACCCGCCACATTAAGACATCCGGAAATAGCAAATACCAGCAACGGCAACACAAACAAGAGAGTCTTTTTCAAGACCACACCCCCGAGACTTACGAATCTAATCAATAATACCAGATTTGGCCCTCATCTTTGGCCGGCGATAAACTCTATGGCTAGAAGATACCCTGTAAAGCCCAGCCCGGCGATCGTACCGGTACAAACAGGCGATACAACGCTTCTGTTCCTGAAGGCCTCTCTGGCGTGTATGTTTGAGATGTGTACTTCTATCTTCGGACCGGTGAATATCTCCAGCGCGTCTCTCAATGCGTAGCTGTAATGTGTCAGCGCTCCCGGATTTATGACGAGTGCATCGAAATCCAGTCCATGGATCCTGTCTATCAATTCGCCTTCGTGGTTAGATTGAAAGAACTCACATTCCACTTCTAGATCTAGGGCTCTGGCCTTGATAATGTCTATCAAATCTTCATAAGAGAGACCACCGTAGATGTCGCTCTTCCTTTTTCCGAGCATGTTGAGGTTCGGACCGTTCATGACGAGTATCTTCATACCACCACCGCCAGAAGTTCGTCGAACTTAACCTTCAAAAGTTCATACTTCCCGGGCGATCTCAGGAGCGGTATCTCTATTTCGGCCTCGTCGCAGGCCGTCCCCTTCTTGTCGTTTCTCAACAGGCGTAAGGCTTCCTCAATGGGAAGAGGTGGCAGATCGAGACCGAATATTTCCGAAAGCGTGTCGCATACTTCGTTGTACACAGATTCCTCGACGAGTCCGAGGTTCATGAAATAATACATCTCTCGTTCCAGTCCCCAGGCAACGGCCCTTCCGTGAGACACACCGACTATCGGCTCGTAAAGATGGCCGAGAGTGTGTCCCAGGTTGAGTATTTTTCTGACTCCCTTTTCGTGGACATCTGAAGCCACTATCCTGTCCTTCAGAATTACGGCCTCTTCCATCATCTTGTTCAGGGTAGCGAGATTTCTGCCCTTCAACTTCCCGCATAGAGATCTGAATTGATCGTACCACTGTCCGGTTATCAGGAAGATCTTGAAGGCCTCCACTAGACCCTCCTCAAACCTTCCCGGATCCATCGAAAGCGTTGTCACCGGATCGAGAACCGTTTCGGTTGGAAAATAGAAGTTGCCTATCATATTCTTTCCACCCCGAAAGTTCAATCCGTTCTTTCCGCCTATGGAAGCATCAACCTGAGAGAGAAGAGTCGTGGGAAAGAGAGTCAGGGGAACTCCCCTCTTGAAGGTGGAAGCGGCGAATCCAACCAGATCAGTCACAGTACCTCCCCCGGCGGCCGCAAGAACGTCGCTTCTCGAGAGTCCCCGTTCCATAAGAAAGTCGTAGATCTCGAAAAGCGTGTGAAAACCCTTCGCCTCTTCTCCGTCTTCTATTGGAAAGGCCGATGAGGGAATCCACTCGGAAAAGACCTTGAGTACCCTGTGTGAGACAACTGCGTTCTGCATTCCTCCGATTGCTTTGAACCCCCCGTTGGCAAGGGTCACCGGATGGGTTCCGTTGATTATTCTCTTCTTATCCCCCGGAAATAGCCTCATGCAGATCGATGCAACCGTCTCCCACTTGGAGTAATTCGAAGCTTCTATCGAGGGAAATTGCTCGTACAGTTCTCTCCTCTCTTCCCATATCCTGAAAATCGCTTCCTTTCCTCCCTTCAAGAGAGGCCTGTTAAGTGTGTCAACACGTTTGAAGAGATCGGCCGGTGGTAGTTTCAGGTATAAGGTATTCTCTTCTTTGAGCGTTCTTCGATTCCCCGAATCGAGTACGATACCGCCGCCTGTGGAGACCACTATGCCGTCTTTTCTTACCAGCTCTTTGAGAAGGTTACTTTCTAGTTTCCTGAAAACTTCCTCTCCCTCGCTCTCGAAGATCTTTTCGACAGTCTTTCCGCTCCTGGCTTCTATTTCGCTGTCCATATCCACAAATTCGAGATCGAGAACCGAAGAGAGGATCTTACCGATGGTGCTTTTCCCCGAGCCCATCATTCCAACAAGGAAGACTCTCATTCTCCAACCTCCCTTTCAATAAATCGAAGTTATCGTTTCCGTATTTCTCGAGGATCGACTCGAGAAGCAAAAGGCCGAGCATACTCTCTCCGACGACCGAAGCGGCGGGGACTGCGGTCACGTCGGAACGGACGTACGGAGTTTTCTCAACGTTCATGTTCTTCAGATTGACCGAGTCTATACCGTTTCCAAGCGTAGGAATCGGCTTCACGCTTGCAACTACGACCACTGGCTGGCCGTTGGATATCCCCCCTTCTACCCCGCCGGCATTGTTCGAACGCCTCGCGACTCTCCCATCGCTGACGGTGAAAGGATCGTGGTACTGGCTTCCTGGAAGACTGACATCGGAATTGCCCACAAACACTCCCTTCACCGAGGGGATGGCCATGAAGTACCGTCCGATCTTCGAATCCAGCCTCTCGAAAAGTTCGCCGTATCCACCTATTCCAGGTGGAAGACCGAACGCGCTGACAGCGAAGATTCCTCCCAGAGTGTCACCTCTATCGATCGCCTTTTCTATTTCGGCCACCATCTCACAACTCGCCAGCGGATCGTGGCAGTAGACCGGTGAAGCATCACGCGCCACAACGCAAACACTTTCCGGTATCGAGCAATGAACCTTTCCTATTGCGACGACCGAACCGACGATCTCGATTCCGAGTTTCGACAGCATCTGGGATGCGATCGATCCGATAGAGACCAGCGCAGCCGTCCACCTTGCGCTGCTGCGTTCGGCATAAACCGTCAAATCGTCGAGCCTGTATTTAGTCCATGCGGCATAATCGGCGTGGCCGGGCCGGGGAAGACTTCTCATCTCCATCTCGCTTCTGGGAGCGAGGTTCGCTATCTCGATCAAAACCGGTGCCCCGGTCGTCAGGCCCTTCCAGAGTCCGGACTTCACGATGGCCCTGTCGTGTTCCAGCCCCATTCTCTTTCCCCTTCCGTAGCCGCGCTGTCTCCTCTGGAGGTTCTTGTCTATCTCATCGATCGATACCTGGAAACCGGCTGGCAACCCTTCAACGAGTCCGTACATCGCCGGACCGTGCGAATCTCCACCTACGCTGAACCTCATCCGGTCACCACCTCGAAGGCTCTTTCGAAAACCTTTTCATCGAAGAGTCTCCAGATCTTCAAATTTTCGCAGGCCTGGAAGAAGAGCATAGCCTTTCCGTCAATTACGTTCTCGACTCCGCACTCTCTGGCGACCTTCTGGAGAGGCGTTTCGCTGTAGATCAGATCGTAAACCAGAGAAATTCCCTGTAAATCCTCTCTTCTAAGGTCAAGACGTTCTCCCTTCATTCCGATCGACGTCGCGTTTACGATGCTCTTGCTCTCTCTCACTATAGGCCGAAGAGAATCTATAGAAAAGGTTTTGACCTCGAAATTGCCGTCGTTGAAATCCTCCGCGACCCTTTCCGCCCTGGCCGGACTCCTGTTGAGTATGTTTACACGGTGGACTCCAGATCTCTTGAGGGCGTAAACCACGGCTCTGGAAGCTCCTCCGGCGCCTAGAATCGTTACGGGTTCTTCTATTTCTATATTCCTGAGTGAATGACTGAAGCCTATCCAGTCGGTGTTGTGGCCCGCTCCCTCGAAAATGCAGTTCACGGCACGCAAAGATCTCTCTATCATACTATCGACATGAGCAACGACCGCTTCCTTGAAGGGTATAGTCACGTTGAGACCGTCGTATTCCTTGAGCAAACCGTCAATAACCGATGGGAACTCTCCAGTCTGTATATCCAGGGCTTCGTAAGTAGCATCAATTCTCTTCATTTCGAAGAAACGGGTGTAGATCATTGGCGAGAGGCTGTGTGAGACAGGATGGCCTATTATGCAGAACCTCATCGACACACCTCCGCGATGTCCTGGAAGAATCGCGGATAGGAGATCCTTACCGAATCGGAGCCGGCGATTTCGATCCCTTCCTCGCTGAGGATACCTGCAACTGTGAAGAGCATGGCTATCCTGTGGTCACCGGCCGAATCAACGCTTCCTCCGACAATTCTCTGAGGCCCTTCAACTGAAAAGCCGTCTTCGAACTCCTCAATTCCGATCCCGAGCTTTCCAAAGTTCTCGATGGTCGATGCAATTCTGTCCGACTCTTTTTTCCTGAGTTCTCCCGCTCCCCTGATAACCGTCGATCCGTGTGCGTTTACCCCGGCGAGCGCCAGAAGGGGAATCTCGTCTATCATCGAAGGAACCAGCCCGGCATCGATCTCCAACCCCGTCAATCTGGAAGATTTCGCCACTATTGTACCGCAGGGTTCGGGCGAGGTTTCCTCGACCATCCATTCGATCTCGGCGCCCATCTTCTTCAACGTTCTCAACAAGCCTGTGCGTCTTTCGTTGAGTCCCACGTTTCTGATGGTAATTGAGGCGTCGGGATGGAGAATTGCGAGTACCACGAAGAAAGAGGCCGATGAGACGTCTCCCGGTATCTGGAAAAACACGGGATTCAATTCGCCACGTTCTATGGAAACGGCTCTTCCGTCGATCTTCATCTTTGCTCCCATCGAGACAAGCATTCTCTCTGTATGGTCTCTGCTTGGAGCGGGTTCGATCACCGTGGTTATGCCTTCAGCCTTCATGCCAGCCAGCAGTATCGCGCTCTTCACCTGGGCGCTGGCCACCTGGAGATCGTGGACGCAACCGCGAAGATCCCCGCCTTTTATCGACAGTGGTAACAGGCTGTCGTCGTTCCTTGCGAAAATTGAGGCACCCATCTTTTTAAGAGGCTCTATCACTCTTTTCATAGGCCGTCTGGATAGAGATTCGTCGCCAAAGAGGATATGAAGGCCCGTAGTTCCGGCGAGAAGCCCGGAAATCATTCTCGCTGTCGTTCCGGAATTACCGCAATCAAGAGGTCGAACGGCCTCTCTCCAACGCGCCGGGAGTATCTCCATGCGCTCGAAATCACCGGAGAACCTCGCTCCAATCTCTTTCATAACTTGAAAAGTGCTCAAGGTATCCCCGCTCTCCAGAAGGTTATGGACGACGCTTCGTTCTCCTGCCATTGATGAGAGAATCAGAGCCCTGTGGGATATCGATTTGTCGGGTGGAACCTTTATTTCTGTCCTTATTTTTTTCGCCGGTAGTATCTTCATCTCTTTCCTCCACCATCAGGTCAGTACGAGCTCTCTGGCACTCACGAGGCTCTTCAATTCGCGCATCAGCTTTTCGAATTCTCTGAAATTCAGACTCTGTTTGCTGTCTGACAGAGCGCTCTCCGGTCTGGGATGAACTTCAACCTCTATACCGTCGGCTCCGACGGCCAGAATGGCCCTAGACAGGGGAATGATCAGATCTCTTCGCCCGCTAGCATGGCTCGGGTCGGCAATTATTGGCAGTGGCGATTGCATTTTTATAAGTGGAATCGCCGAGATATCCAGAGTGTTCCTTGTAGATGTTTCGAAGGTTCTTATACCCCTCTCGCATAGGATTATCGACATGTTGCCGCCGTAGGCAATGTATTCGGCCGAAAGAAGAAGCTCTTCTACGGTGTTCATGAACCCCCTCTTCAAAAGCACCGGTTTTCCGCAACTGGCTACCCTCTGAATAAGCTGGAAGTTCTGGGCGTTACGCGCACCTATCTGAAGGATATCGCTCAGCGATGAAACCGCTTCCAGCGTTGTTTCTCCTATCACCTCAGTTACCGTCTTCATTCCATATCTATCGGCCGCCTCTCTAAGAAGCTCGAGTCCCTTTCTGCCAAGTCCCTGAAAAGAATAGGGAGATGTCCTTGGCTTGAAGGCTCCTCCCCTGATAATTCTCACACCCATTTCGGAGAGGAAGGCCGCGCTCTCTTCGATCATCGACCGATCCTCAACCGCGCAAGGACCGGCCATAACAACGAACTTCCCATTTCCTATCGATACATCTCCGACCTCGACATTGAGATCCTCGCCATGGAACTCCCTGGATACTAACTTGAAAGGCTTCAGTACCCGCACCACCTGCTCCACGCATTCTAGCGCTTCGAAACGTTCAACCGAGGTGTACCGGTCGTCCCCGATGATACCTATCACTATCTTCTCCGCTCCTTTTGAGATGTGGCAATTGAGACCCAGACTAGAGGACAACACCTCAACCTTTTTGATCTCTTCCTCACCGCTCCCGTTCCTTAAAATCACTACCATACTTCACCCCGCATTCTAAAAATGAAAGAGGGTCTCCGGATTGGAGACCCTCTCAATCTTTATCCGGAGTAAATGCGAAAGCATCTACCCGGAGAGCTGGCTCACGAGCAGATGCTCATAATATAATAATAGCTGTTTGCATTTATCCAGGAAAAATCGAATATAGACATATACGCACTCCTCATTGAATTAAGTAGATTCTACACTTTTCCTACGGCACGAGTCAAATTTTCCGGCCGATGGATTGTTATCTCTACGAAACGATTGTATTTTGTATTTTACCGCAGTATGCATCCAAGAGATCAATACGCCTTCTCGAGGTCCACGACGTCGATCGGATTACCCGTGAGAAGGTAATGACCGATGCTCTCCACTGTTTCATCCACCATGGCCTGCATGCTCTCTGTGGTCCAGCTCCCGACGTGGGGAGAGATAACGACGTTCGGCAACATGTGAATCGGATATCTTGATGGGAGTGTAACCGGTCTATCGATAGAAGGATAATCATACCAGACATCTATGGCGGCCCCGGCAAGCTTGCCACTCATTAGAGATTCGGCCAGGGCTCTTTCCTCCACCACTTTTCCCCTGCTTATGTTTATTAGATAGGCGCTGCCCATGGCGTCTAGAACTTCCTGATTCACGATTGCGAAGGTTTCGGAGGTCAAAGGCAGAGCCACGAAAACCAGTTCGGCGCCCGTCACGGCTTGTATGATATCGTTCGTGAGAAAGTCTATGCCTGGATAGTCACCCGTCGGCTCTTTTTTAAAACCATTTATTCTGCAGCGGAAAGCTTTGAGGAAAGTGGCAATTTTCTGGCCTATTTGACCGAGACCTAAAATTGCACATTTTCTGCCTATCATTGAAAACCATGTTAATTCTTTACTTGAGGGTCTTCCCAGCCAAACGCCTCTTTCCAGGTTTTTATGGAGCTCTACCACTCTACCCGTAACGGCCATCGCCAGTGCAATGGCCCTTTCTGCAACCACTTCGGCGTTTCCGTGGTTGTTAGCCAGAATTATGGAACGCTTCTTGAGCTCGGTCAGAGGCAGGCCATCAACACCCGTCCAGGGAACGAAAACGGCCTTCAGTTTGACGGCTTTTGCCAGTTCCTCTTTGCCGAGCGAACCTTTAACCAGTACATCTGCCTCGGGTAGCAGTTCCTTCGGATCCTTGTGATCCAAATATGAGACGAAACTGTGTCCGGGGAAGGCCTTCCTTAGTTGATCTAGTTTTCCATCCCAGTATTTGTCAAATTTATTCAAAAATAGTACCAGCATTCAATTTACCTCCTTGAAGAATTATCTGAAGGATTCACAACAAGTAAATACCTTCTCGACTGGCTGGAAGAGGTCCCGGTGATTCGACCGGTATCGGTCAATTACTTCTCGCACTCTCTCAGGTCTTCCCAGCGAATCGGAAAAAATCTTCTCAAAGCCTTCTCGAAGTCCGTTCTGATCCACTTCGATCATTTCCTCAGTAATTCTCTCGCTTCTTTCGCCTGAGGCGTGTCCGGCGCGTTCTTCAATATCCATCTCCATTGCTCGTAAGCTTTATCGTTGTCTCCTTTTTTCACGAAGGCCTCTCCCAGCTTTAAACGGCTGTTCAGCAAAATATCATCAACCACCGTGTCCTGTGAATACAACTGGATGATTTTTTGAAAATCGGCAATCGAGGTATCGAGTTTTCCGAATATTCCGGGAATGTTTATGTACGCGTTAGCCCGTATAACCAGGACCATGATATTATCGCCGTGATACTTGACCGCTCTGTCGAGGTACTCGAACCCTTTGCCGAGATTGGAGAGCTTCCCGAAGGGGTTCCAGTCGTCCCTGGCCCTCAACAGGTGAGAAGATCCAAGATAAGCAGTTGCCAGACCTTCTTCGTCGTCTTTCACCAGCTTTTCGAGAAGTTTTATGGCCTTCAAAACGTGATCTTTGTCTCCCAGCACCCCGGCGTTGTGGTAGGCTATTCCAAGCTCAAGTGAAAGACTCTTGTCTTCGGGATTCCTGGCTACCAGATTCTCGAGGATTTCAATCTCCGTGGCGACACATAAACACGAAAAAAACACTGTTAGAATCAGTACCGTCACTCTCATTTAACGACCTCCAGATAAATTCTATCACGCGACAGGCGAAGGATTCGGTCTTCGAACAACTGTGAGACTCGATCGAATCTTCACCAGGTTACTAATGTTCGCGCTACAAGAATCCATGACCGGTAGGCTCTAAAGATCTGCGAAGAAAACGGCTATTGCCCTGGCCACACCATCCTCGGAATTTGAAGAAGTTACATACTTACTTTCTTCCTTCACGACATCCATGGCGTTGGCCACGGCCACTGGCATTCCCACTCTCCTCATCAGCGGTATATCTGCCAGATGATCGCCTATGAAGATCACCTCAGATGGGGAAACACTATGGTACTCGACGAAACTGTCAAGAGCCTTTCCTTTAGAAATTCCCGGACCGAAAAGCGAGAGGAGCCCCCAACTTTCGCAATCTTTCTTCACCTTCTCCAACAGAGTCTCGTCTTCGATCGAGTTCCAGTAATACTCCATAAAAGCCGTGTCGTCGTTAGTCTTGATAAGCGAATGGCTGAAACCTCCAGGATACTTGATGGATAACTCCTTCAAGATCGACGATAGGATCTCGTGAGGACCCGTAACGTCGATCTGGAGCAGCTCTCTAGCTTCGGCTGCGACATGGAGGTCCTCGATGTATTCAATCCTGTGCGAATAAGCCTTTAAGAAGGGCAAATAGGGATTCATTCTCAGCTCAGCTACTCTGAACCAGTCTGGTGGTTTTATACTCGCCTCTCTCAGAACGATATCGCAACCCCTCACATTTGCCATGTTGATCACTGTGTGCGCCAGATCGGGAAAGACCGTGGTGCGGCCAATAATTTCGCCCTTTCCTGTGATCACTAGCGCTCCGTTTTGAAGAGCGTGCGGGCCTTCTGCGGATATCAAATCGAGGTATCCGCGGGCCATCTCAAAGTCCCTTCCGGTAAAGACACCGACCGGTATTCCCTTGAGTCTGAGACTGTTCAAAGCTTCGAGATTCCCACTTGAGATTTCTTTGTTATCGTTCAGAAGCGTTCCATCCAGATCAAGGATCAGTGCGACGTACCTATTCATTTTTTATCCTCCGTTAGACTCCTTGTCAGAATTCGATTCCCTTTCTCGCCTGAACCCCTCTGGCGTAGTAATGCTTTATCTCTACCATTTCCGTTACCAGATCGGCCCTATCTATGATTTCCTGTGGAGCTTTTCTTCCAGTCAGCACCAGTTCGGTGCCCTCACTTCGCATGTTCATGAGATTTAGAATCTCCGAAGATGAGATCAATCCGAAAAAATGCGCGATGAAGATCTCGTCGAGAATTACCAGGTCGTAAGATCCTCCTGACAGAATATCTTCTGATCTAACGAGACCTTCTCGTGCAAGGCGGAAGTCCTCGGGAGAGGGGGTCTTGTCTATGAAGCAACCGCGCCCAAACTGCTCCAGAACAACGTTCGACATCAATTGAGCGATCTTCATCTCTCCATATTCCATACCCTTTATGAACTGACCTATAAAAACGTGCATACCGCTGGCGGCGGCCCTGAGGGCCATGCCGAAGGCCGCTGTTGTCTTGCCCTTCCCGTTTCCTGTATAGACGTGTACGAATCCCGATTTTACGAATTCCATGCCGACCTCCATAGATTTTATATCGGAAATGCTCAGTGCGATTCTAGCATCCTGCCAAGAAAATGACCCGACCAGGGGAGAAAGATTTCGTTCAAACTCATTACCTCCGAAACTGCACCTTAATTTACCAAGCTGTCATAAACGGTCAAATATTGGGTAACTGTGGGAGGTTATCATTCTGTTGTACCGACCTTGAATTCCGTTCAATTTTCAATTGCCAGGTTGCCCATGAGATTTTATTTTTAATATCATAATGTGAATTATTTCACACCAAACTGGAGGTATGAATATGGCGAAGTATGCTGTAACAAAGTCAATCGATGTAAGAGGAGAAGTCTGTCCCGTACCGGATGTTGAAACGAAAAGAGCTCTCAAGAAGATGAAAGCCGGAGAGATTCTAGAAGTCTGGATCGATTACGCGATGTCGAAAGAGAGAATACCCGAAGCCGTTAAGAATCTCGGTCATGAGATTCTCGAAATCGAAGAAACAGGCACCAGCGAGTGGAAGATCTACATAAAAGTCAAGTGATAGACGGGAGTGAATGACTATGGCCTGGACGGGTCTCTTAGTAGGTGTAGTATTCGGTATCATTCTTCAACGTGGAAGAGTTTGTTTTAACTCGGCTTTCAGAGATATTTTGCTGTTTAAGGACAATTACCTGTGGAAACTGGGATTTCTCGCGGTAGGACTTCAGGCTATTACAGTTCTCTTCGTTGCCCAGATGGGCTGGATAAGGATAGCTCCCCCGACTTTGAACTTTTTTGGTAATATAGTGGGAGCTTATGTTTTCGGTCTTGGTATGGTTCTTGCCGGTGGATGCGCGTCTGGAGTCACGTACAGGGCCGGAGAGGGAATGACCACCGCGATGTTCGGAGCCGTTTTCTACGGTCTAGGCGCACTCGCGATGAGGGGTGGAGTTTTCTCAGGTATAAGGACATGGGCGGCCGGGTTCAACATTACCGTTGCTGGAAACTCCCCGGTTTACTTCGATAAGGTCGGCCCGACACTGGCAACGATATTCAACATTAACCCATGGATACCTGCAGCTATCGTTGCGGCTTTGTTGCTCTGGTACACTCTGGGTACGAAGACCACGGATAGACCGACGAAGTTCAACTGGAAAATGGCCGCGATAGCGCTCGCCATACTTTCGCCTATCGCATGGATAACGAGCGAAGCGGCTGGCAGGAACTATGGTTTCGGGATAACGGGCGGCTGGATATCTATCTTCGATACCTTCATATCCAACCAGCCTCTGAGATGGGATGGCTATGAAATAATCGGTATAATACTCGGTGCCTTGATCGCGTCTCTTCTGGCCAAAGAGTTCAAACTGAGGATGCCGAAAAACCCAAAAACGTATCTTCAGGTCATGGTTGGAGGTATAATGATGGGGGCCGGTGCCAATCTGGCCGGTGGCTGTAACATCGGGCACTTCCTGGCCGGTCTCCCAACACTTGCGATTTCATCCATAGTTGCCAGCATCTTCCTGATTCTCGGTAACTGGACGATGGCGTACATATTGTACAGAAAGTGAGGCGGAAGTTTTGAAGATAACAATACAGGTATTCGTTCCTCCGTACACTTACGAAGATCTGGATACGGCGATCAAGTTAGCGGAAGCGGCCCTGAACAGAGGTCACGATGTAACCATATTCCTGTTCGCCGATTCTATTCTCTCGATAAACGGTTCTGTGAAACCAATCAGAGTCGATAGAAACATTCCGGAGAAACTGAAGACCCTGATAGCCGAAAAAGGTTTGAAGGTGGAGATCTGTGGAATCTGTATGGACTACAGGGGAGTTACCAAGGATATGATAATCCCCGGCTCCAACCCCAGCGGACTGCCCGAGCTTGCGACCCTTATTTATAGCAGCGACAGGTTCGTGAACCTTATGGCATGAGGTGATGGTGATGAAGAAGATACTTTTTGTTGTTTATCAGGCGCCGGGAGGCTCCATATGGGTAAACGAGGCCTTCAGAACTGCGTTCGGGATGTACGGAGAAGATATCGAACCTTCGGTGCTTCTGGTGGAAGAGGCGACTGTCGCACTGTCGAAAAAAGCCCAGCCGGAATGTCTCGGTCTGCTTCCGATATCGATCTGCTTCAGATTCATCAAGAGGTACGAGACCGAGGTTTACGGTATCAAAGAACATGTGGAAAAGTTCAAAATAAAGGATATTGAAGAGAGTTTCAGCGTCAAATTAATCGATGAGAAAGATACAGGCGATTTCCTCCACGACTTTGATAACGTAATTTTCATGTGAGGTGTTTGATATGGCCCTTATTGTAATAAAATACGGCAAAAACAACGTTGCAGAGACTATAAAGTTTAAGGCCGCAAGGAAGGGAGACCGCGTTGTCCTGGTTCAGGACGGCATATTCTGGGCTTTAGACGATATAGAAACCGAGGCCGAGGTTTTCGCGGTTATCGACGATGCGACGGCCAGAGGTTACAGCGCCGAAGAGCTGACCGTTCCCTCGATCACCTACGAGGGGTTTGTAGAGATAATCGAAAAATCTGAAAAAACTATCGGTTAGTTGCCGATTTTGAAATCCGAGAGGTGCTCTTCCTGGAAGGGCACCTTTCTTCGAAAGGTGATAGTGGATTTCTATGATGAATCTCAAGTTACCTGATCTATTCAAAGTCTTCGCCAATCAAACGAGGATAGAAATTGCGACTCTGATCGTTGATAACTGTATGACCGCTTCGGAGATATCGGAAAGACTTCAGACGGATCTTTCCACAATCTATAGACATCTTCAGCACATGAAAAAACTGGGAATATTGAACTCAAACTTCTCGAAGGGAGTCGAGAGATTCGACTTCAGTTCTCCCAGGATATACAGATTGCTCGAAGAAGCGATAGCCTTCATCAGCGAAAAGAAGGAGTACAGGTCCCTGGACTGTTCGGAAGGTATTTGTCGTTATTATCTCGGGGAGACGGGTGTAGATGTAAAACCCGATCTTCTTCTCGATATGCGCGGTGAGTCCTGCCCGGTCCCGGATATGCAGACGAAAGTGACTCTCTCAGAGATGGAAGAGGGTAAGGTTCTACTGGTCATAGTGGATTACCCGCTTTCCGGCGAGAGAATTCCCGTATTCGTTCAAAGGGAAGGTCACGAGTTTCTCAAGAAAATCGTCGATGACTACGGCGACATAAAGATTTATATAAGGAGGAAATGAGATGTACGATGCAATCGTTATAGGGGGGGGACCCGGAGGGTACGTCTGTGCCATAAGATTGTCCCAGCTGGGAAAGAAAGTGGCGCTTGTGGAGAAGGAATACCTGGGAGGCACCTGCACAAATTGGGGTTGCATACCGACGAAGGCCATGCTGACCTCGGCCCATTTGTTTTCCGAGATAAAGGATAAGTCGAAGAGACTGGGCGTGGATGTTTCCGATCTCAACTACCGCCTCGATGGAATCATGTCACACATGAACAGGACGGTGACCACTTCACGCAAGGGAATCGAGTTGCTGCTAAAGAAAAACGGTGTCGATTTTTTCAACGATAAAGCTGTTGTTAAAGACCCGCACAATGTACTCCTTGAAAAGAACAACTCCTTGTTGGAGGCAAAAAACATAGTCCTTGCCAACGGTTCCGAACCATCCATGTTCCCTCCATTCAGCAAGGTCGAAGGAATGTGGACGAGCAACGATGTGTTCAAACTGGCGGAGATGCCTTCGAGTCTTGCCATAGTTGGCGGCGGAGTCATCGGAGTTGAGTTCGCCACTTTCTTCAGTACATTCGGAGTCAAAACGACAATTGTCGAGCTGGCCGATCATATTCTGCCCTACGAAGACACTGATGTGGCGGAGGAGATAAGGAAGGTCCTGAAGAAAAAAGGTGTAACCATCCTCGAAAAGACCAAGGTCGTATCCGTCGAGAAGCTCGATAAGGGCTATCTTCTCAATACGACTGGCGACGAGGAGATCACAATCGAGGCCGAAAAGGTTCTGGTCGCGGTAGGCAGGAGAGCCGTTCTCTCCGATGACATAAAGAATCTGGGCTTGGAAATTGTAAGGGGCGTCGTTACGGACAGGCGTATGAAGACGAGCGTACAGGGCGTTTACGCGATCGGCGATATCAGGGCCGGTATCATGCTTGCACACGTTGCAAGTTACGAAGGGATAGTGGCGGCACACAATATAGCTGGTGAAGAGCTGGAAATGGACTATTCCGCCGTTCCTTCGATAATCTTTTCCAGTCCAGAGGTTGCCTCTACCGGCTTGAAGGAGAGCGATCTCAAGGATAGATCCGATGTAGTCGTCTCCAGATTTCCCCTGAGCGCCAACGGACGGGCACGAACGATACTAGAGAGCTCCGGCTTTGTTAAAGTACTGGCCGAGCACGGCACCGGAAGGGTTTTGGGTATGAGTATAGTCTCTCCCTCGGCCACTGATCTGATAATGGAGGCCGTGATCGCCGTGAAGAACGGATTGACCGTTGAACAGCTGGAGAATTCAATCCACCCACATCCGACTCTGTCAGAAACTGTCCTGGGTGCGCTTGAAGGAATAGAGGGCAAGAGTATCCATATATGAGAAGAGGCCGAAAGGCCTCTTCTTAATTTATTCCCAGCTTTTACTCTCAAAACTGGATATACCTGACAGGGCTACTTCCTTATCTGGAAACTCGGTTGTTTCTTTACCTTCATTCCGGGAGTCAATCGTGTAGTACCCCTCAGCGGGAGCGAAAACACAGATCTGAGCGGCCCTGTAATTCCAGAACCTCATACCGCACTTATCGCAGAGACCTATATCTTCGACGTCTCTTTTGAAGTTGACCTCTCTGTTGTACCTCCTGCAGAAGGAGCGGTTTTGTTCATCGGCGAAAAAGTATATCGCCTGAGGTTGACGAGATCCCTCACCCCCTGCAAGTTCTGCTTCCTCGCTATTCAACCATTTCCAGGAAGTTGAGAGAAAACTTTCAAGATTCAAACCCTTCTTTTCCAAAACTTTCACCTCTAATTGTGACACGCAAAACCCAATGAAATGTTATCATGAATATACCAAATACACGAGGGGGAATCATTTTGAAAAAAGCGATACTGATAGTTTTTCTGGCAATTTTCTCAATAACGATCCTGGCCGGCGGATACGTCGCCCAGCTCACCAGGGCTGGCGTAACTCTGTCCGAGGAATTCTGGATATCATCTGAGGAGCTTCAGCAAGCCCTCGAAGCAACGATAGCCAACGCTCGTAGCCAGGGTGTGGAGCTCGATCCTTACTTCGACAATATGTATCTGCCGAGCGAGATCGCTTTGAAGCTCATGCTGGTTTCATATATCGTTGACGAAAAAGTTGTCGATATCTATGCTCTGGAGAACTCGTTGCTGCCAGACGAAAGCGAAGTCGAAAGCGAGACCGACGCTATGCTTTCTCAATATGCATCGAGCCCTGAAATGGTTGCACAGATAGAAGCGATCTACGGGTCGATGGATAATTTCAGAAAGGAGATAAGAAATTACATTTACCAGTCTCTAAAGGCCGTTGTCGTTCAGGATAACATAGCACCATTGAACGAAGAGGCACTGTCGACCTATTTCGAACAAAACAAGGAAAACCTGAAAAACAGCTACGAATATATAAGGCCCAGACATATTCTCTTGAGCGACGAGGCCACCGCGACCGGTCTCAAGAACAGAATCAACGCCGGTGAAATCACTTTCGCCGAGGCAGCCCTTCAGTATTCAATCGATTCCGGTACGGCCGCCAACGGAGGCCAGCTCGGCACTATTCAGAGAGGTCAGACCGTCGCGGAGTTTGAAGAAGCAATACTGACGGCCCCCATAGGCGTACTGTACGGACCGGTTAAGAGTGAATTCGGTTATCATCTCATAATAGTCGAAGAGCGAAAGTCGATCGAATCGTTGAACGATATCGTTTCCGATCCCCAGATCTACAACGATTTTGTTTCCGCTTATCAGAACGATACCTACTACGCCTGGATTGAAAAGTATATAGCAGATAACGCTTTCGACTACGAGATACTCGATCCCGAGCTGCTCCTGTACGATGATTACACAAAGGTCATGAACGATGAGAACGGTGCAACGGCGATGGTTGTGACTCTGGCGACAAAACTCTTCGGACCTTCGGCAACCGAAAATCCGTTGCCGGTGGAGTACGCGGTCTTCATTCAGCTCTCCGATTCTCTGGCCCTGACGGAAAGTCCCAACTACAGGCTGGCGATAGAAAGACTTTACGAGATCGGTGAGAAGCGTGGAATGATAATGGAGTTGATTTTCCAGCTCAAAGGAGATGACCCCGCAGTAGCAACCGATTATTACAACGGCTGGCTTGTCGAGTTAGAGAACATCTTCGCCGATCCTCAGCTCCTTCAAACGCAACTCAGTCAGTATGGGGAGAGTTTCGTTCAGTATGTTTTCAGTACAATAGACCAGATCGACGCGGTTCTCGGCCAGCTTCTGGCCGGTGAAATGAAAGTGGAGACTCGAAAGACCGCTCTCGATGTTCTGCTGAGAAACAACAGTCTGGCTCTCGATCTTAATTATGATCCAGTCTGGCAGAAAGAGAAGCTTACCTCAAGGCTCGCATATCTGAAGGATTATGCGTCCATAGAACCTTCCAGCGATATTCAGTACGAGATAGATAGCATCGCATCTCAACTTGAGGGTTTGGAAACCCAGGATTCAACACCAACTGATACCCAAGAAGCCACATCCACAAATTGACAGGATTAGAATAATTCTATGGCGGGGACCTCGTAAAAAGAGATCCCCGTTTTTATGTAATCTTTACGTATCATCGCTTGACTGAAGACGGTAAAAAATAGTATAGTTAATCATGCGAAGTAGAATTGATGAATTTAACCATTTGAGTTCATACATACTGAATAAGTTCTGGTGGTGGGTTAGCCCCTTTAATGGGGGTTAGCCTTTTGCTATAAAGGTAAACCCATTGAAGGGGCTCTCGTGATGAGAGCCCCTTTATTTTTTAGGAGGTAAAGGCATGAAAAAGAGAATCGTGGTTAATCTACCTGTTGAGGAACTTCCAAAAAGCTGGTACAACGTGAAGGCCGATCTGCCTTTCAAGATGGATCCACCTCTAAACCCGGTGACAAAGGAGATTATGAATCCTGCCGATATGACGGCAATTTTTCCTAAGGCCATCGTCGAACAGGAGATAAGCGAAGAGAGGTTCATCGAAATTCCCGAGCCAGTATTAAACGAATACGCCGTGTTCCGCCCAAGTCCGTTGATAAGAGCTACTTTCCTGGAAGAGTTCCTTAAAACCCCTGCCAGAATATATTATAAATACGAAGGGAACTCCCCCACCGGAAGCCATAAAACCAACACAGCCATCGCGCAGGCCTATTTCAACAGAGCCGAAGGGGTCACCGAACTGACGACAGAAACAGGCGCCGGTCAATGGGGCAGCGCTCTCTCTTACGCCGGAAGAAAGTTTGGAATAACCGTGAGGGTCTTCATGGTAAGGAACAGTTACGAGACCAAGCCCATGAGACAGCATATGATGAGAATGTTCAACGGTACGGTGGAACCGAGCCCAGGCGAGAACACAGAGAGTGGCAGAAACTTCCTCAAGAACGACAAAAACTATCCCGGTTCCCTTGGAATGGCCATCAGCGAAGCGGTGGAAATTGTATTGAATTCCAAAGACAAAAAGTACTCGCTCGG
>DBRH01000083.1:15011-66635 GCA_002305955.1 Kosmotogaceae bacterium UBA1373 | reverse complement strand
TTATACTTGGCTGTCACGGTGGTGGCTCGAACTTCGGGGGTACGGTCCTTCCGTTTGTCAAAAGAAAGCTCGAGGGAGAGAAAATCGAATTCATCGCCTGCGAACCGGAGTCCTGTCCGTCTCTTTCAAAGGGCGAGTTCCGGTACGATTTCGGTGACAGCGCAGGCTTGACGCCTATGGTGAAGATGTACACACTGGGCAGGGAATTCGTGCCGCCGACCATCCACGCTGGCGGACTGAGGTATCACGGGGCGGCCCCTATAATCTCCAGACTGGTCAAAGAGAAGATAGTCACACCGGAAAACTTCCCCCAGGAAGAGACCTTCAAGGCCGGGATACTCTTCGCGACAACCGAGGGCATCATTCCGGCTCCGGAATCATCTCACGCCATAGCCGGAGCGATCAGAAGAGCCATAAGCGCCAGAGAGAGAAGAGAGGAAGAAGTCATCGTCTTCACTCTGAGCGGTAATGGACTGCTGGACCTCTCATCTTATACGAGCATTATCGAAAGCAACGAGAAAATTCTCGAGCTTGAAGGGGTCAAAGGTTGAACGGAAAAGAGCGGGTTTTCTGAATGTATTTTATTTAGAGGATTTGCGCAACACAGCCCTTGCAATACTTCTCCATAAGATGTTAGAATATGGATGACATCTGAATTCTAGCCAGGGGGTGTTTACGTGAATAAGAAGGAACTTATCAACGAGCTTTCCACGAGGACCGGTTATACGAAGAAGGTTTCAAGCGATCTGATCGATACCTTCGTCGATATCGTCGGCGATAAGCTCGCTGAGGGAGAAGAGGTCAAGTTAGTCGGTTTTGGCACCTTCGAAGTGGTGGAGAGAAAGCCGCGAAAGGGAGTCAACCCGAGAACAAAAAAGGCAATAAAGATCCCCGGTGCAAAGGTTCCAAAGTTCAGAGCCGGGAAAGAACTCAAGGAAAAAGTGCAATAGTCATAGAAGGTGGAGCTAGTCTCCACCTTTTCTTTCTATCCAGTTCCGAACTTCTTCTACCGCTTTTCTGTTCTTTAGAATCGCGTAAAGATCTTCTTCCGAGGCCTCCATTATTCCCGGGATACCTCCGAACGCTTTGAGCAGAGCCTTTTTGCGTTTTGGACCTATTCCCTTTATATCGTCGAGCTTGGAACTTCGGTACCTCTTCTCTCTCAATACCCTGTGATAATTCACGGCGAACCTGTGAGCTTCATCGTCTATCGAGATGATCATTCTGAGCACCGGATGGTCCTGCGGAAGCAGTATTCTCCCTCTTTTGTCGGGGAAGACCAGTTCATTGAGCTCTTTGGCGAGCCCGACGATTTCGTACCCGTCTATTCCGATCTCCGAAAAGGCCTTTTCGACGGCCCTCACCTGAGGTTCGCCGCCGTCAATCAGCAGGAGGTCGGGCAGAGGATGTTTCGAATACCGTCGCTTAACTACCGTTGCAAGCGATTCGAAGTCGTTCGGTTCGGTGATCCCGCTTATCCTGTACCTTCTGTACTCGGTTTTGTTCGGTTTGCCGTTGTCAAAAACGACGACCGATGCCACCGTATATAGCCCCTGAGTGTGCGAGATATCCATGCCTTCGATACGGGAGGGGAATTTGCCCAGACCCAGAATCTGCTGCGCCTGCTTCAGCGAATGCGATGCGTTCAGGCGTATTTTCAATTCTTCATCGATGTTTTGATAGGCTATCTGGAGCAACCTGGTCTCCTGGTCGTCCCTGGGTTCTCCGATGTACGAGAAGTCCTTCTTGAACGGCTTAAGGTCGGACTTGTTCAACCCATAAACTATGAGACTTTTCGGAAGTCTATTACCTTTCGCGTAGTAGAATTGCGATATGAAATCTACCGGAGTGCCGTCTGGAAAATCGAAAACGAGCTTTCCAAGTAACATCCCACCGCGAACCTGCAGAAGCGTCGCCAGTCCTGATGAAACGACCAGTACATCGGCTTTTAGATCGTAAGAGGCCTCCACGCCCTGAAAGGCATAAAGCTGGTCCATCGAACTCAATATATCCCTTATCTCTGCTGCGCGCTCAAACTGGAGAGTTTGGGACAGGATGTTCATTCTCTCAAGCAGAGCATGACGAACCTTCATAGTGTCTCCTTCCAGGAATTCTTTGAGAGATTCCAGCCGGTTAGCGTACTCTTCCGGTGTTATCTTCCCCGCGCAAGGAGCTGAACACATCTTCAAATGGTACAGAAAGCAGGGCTTTTTGACCTTCGAAAGATCAAACGTGCAGCCCCTGATGCCGAAAATTCGCTGAAGCAATTCCAGGATACGCCTGACCAGCCCGGTGCTGGTATAGGGTCCGAAGTAGGTGCCAGGCCTAGTTTTGATCCTCGTTATTTCCAGGTAGGGATACCCGTCGTCGGACAGGTAGATGTAAGGATAGACCTTCGAATCTTTCAGCAGTACGTTGAACTTGGGCTTCTCTTTGAAAATGATATTCGCTTCCAGTAAGAGCGCTTCTCTTTCCGAAGTTACGAGAATGAACTGGAGATCGGAGGCTTCGACGGCTATATTCCTGACTTTTTCGTTTTTCGACCAGGTGGATTCTCTGAAGTACGACTGGACACGGCGACGGAGTTTCTTGGCCTTTCCGACGTATATCGTTTCGTCTTTGTCGCTTTTGAATATATAAACGCCCGGTTCTTCGGGCAGCTGCGACACTCTTTCGAGCAAGCTATCGTTCATTTCTCCTCAACAACTCCAGACAGATGACTCTTTCACCACTACATTCCTTTTCGCCCAAAGATTCCCAGACATCTCTTCCAACGGGGTTTGAAACCCCGCCAAGATAATTGGCCAGTTGCAGGTGGAGACACTTGACCTTGAGCAGATTGGCTATACCGCCTATTCCACTCCCGAACAACTTCTCTTTCTGCCACTCAGAAAGCTCCAATCCCTCCAGGCTCTCTCTTTTCATGAGAGCTGTTTCTTCGTGGGCTTTCAGATACCTTTCGCGGTAGACGCTCTCTCTCTCGATCCTGTATTCGAATTCTTGAATCAATCCTCCGCTTTCCATAGTCGAGACCAACCTTCTCAACAGGGGACAGGTCAGCCAGAAAAGAGTCGGGAAGGGTTTCGCTCCAGATATCAGCTCCGACCGAATTACCTGTGGATATCCCCACTTGCAGAACCTGGCAGTTGAGAAGTCGTTCTTCAATTCTCTATCCAGCTGGAGAGATACTATCTCTCTTTCAGGAGAAGCGCTTTCCAATCGCCATCTTCCTCTGTATCATCGATTGTAAAATCTTCATCGATGAGTTTCGAAATCGATCGTATCTTCTCTCTGTAAATTCCTGAGAGCACTATCGAACCGCTTTTCCTCAAAAATTTCTTCATGTCTCCGGCGAAGCGCTCCAGAAGTTCGGCGATCATGTTGGCGATTATCAGATCGAAAGACTCGCCTTCTGAAAGCGCCGAAAGGAAATCGGATTTAACGACTTCGACGGAAACCCCGTTTATCCTGGCCGTCTCGCGCGTCTTCTCCAGCGCGTGTTCATCTATATCCAGCGCGATAGCTTCCGAAGCGCCGCATTTCATGGCCAGTACCGAGAGTATTCCCGTCCCGCACCCCACATCTAGAACACGGTCACCGGAACGAACGACCTTTTTTATCAGAGAGGCTGCCAGTCTGGTGGATTCGTGAAGTCCCGTCCCGAAAGCCATTCCCGGTATCAGGCCGATTTCGCTCAAGCTTTCGACCGGTCTCTCCTCCTCCATCGGGACTACTGTGATCCCACCACAGAGAGAAAATGGCCGCAGAGTCTGACGCCACTTTTCGTACCAGTCCTCTTCACTGGAAAAGCCTAGATCTACGAACTCCACCTCTGTGAGAAACTCCGGCAGTTCCTCGCCCTCAGCGAGTATAACGTGAAGCGTTACTGTCATGTCGGGCAATTCCTCGAAATAAAGATTCATGAAGCCCTCTTCCCAGCTCCAGGCTTCGAAAAGATCCCGCTGTTCTTCTTTGATTCCGACAACAAGATGCCTGTACTTCATGGTGAATTCTCCCGATCTATCTCTTCCTTAAGGAGCGCCTCAAGAGCCTTCCTTGCGGCCGACTGCTCGGCGGCTTTCTTCGTCCTGCCTTCCCCAACTCCTAGAAGCCTATCTTCTACTACTACCTCCACTTTGAATAACTTATCCTGCGGTGGCCCGTCTTCCTGAATCGTCGTATAAGAGGGCCGCGAGCCGAAACTGGCCTGTGTGAACTCCTGAAGAGATGTTTTGTAGTCCAGTACCAGGGCGCCTTCCAACGCTTTATTCACGTAGCGGTACAACCGCTCTCTGACGAAATTCAGGGCCGTTTCTATGCCATAGCTCAGATATATCGCCGCCAGAAGCGCTTCGAAAGCGTCGGCGAGTATCGATTCCCTGTCTGCCCCACCGGTCTGTCTTTCCCCTTTTCCGAGAAAGAGGTACTCACCGATCCTGAGCTCTCTGGCGACTTCGGAAAGAACCTTCTCACTGCCAACCATGGCCCTGATTTTCGACATTTCGCCTTCCGAGAGGGCAAAATTCCTGTAAAGAAGCGTCGCGAGAGAAAACTCCAGAACGGCGTCTCCCAGAAACTCCATTCTCTCGTTGGATTCGAGTATCCTGGATGTGTTCTGCGCAAGCTCGTTGGCGAAAGATGAGTGGCACAATGCTTTGAAAATCAATTCGCGATCGGCGCTTATCGAGTTGATCGAACAGAATTCAATCACCTTTTTCTCTTCTTCCTGGTTCATCATTGTCTCAGGATTTCCCTCACCTTTTCGACGATACTGTCTCTGGAAAGCCCCACCAGATCGTACAGCTTTTCGTTGTCGCCGGAGTACATGTATCTATCGACACCGATCTTGACGAACTTCTCTGGTAGAAATCCCTCTCTCACAAAATACTCTTCGACTATCGAAGCCAGTCCCGTGTTGACGTTGTGATCCTCGAGCGTTATAACTGTTCCCACCAGGTAGTCTCTAGCACTATCAAGATCGGAAGCCAGCGGGGCGCTGAGATTCAACACCGTGACTTCCAGACCGTCCTTCTTCAGTTGATCGGCCGCCAGAACTGCCTGGTGCGTGACCTGGCCGGTCGATAGGAGCGTTATACCCTTTCCTTTTCTGATAACATCTATCTTGCCATATTCGTATTTGTAACTGTCTCCAAAGAAGGGTCCGCCCTTCTCATCGGCTATGGGATTCATGGTTGACCTTCCCATGGCGATTACGCAGTTACCCTGCGTTTGGCTCATATACCTCACGGCCCTGTCGGTCTGGTTGGGGTCGGCGGGAACGATCAGACCGAAACCGAAGAAGTTCCGCAAAGCCCCTATGTAGTCCAGGCAGTGGTGGGTTTTCCCGTCCTCACCGACATCGATTCCCACGTGCGTGACGGCCACTTTAACGTTGGCCTTGTTTATATCGTTCAATCTCTGCTGGTTGTAGGTCTCGTCGATTCCGAAGACTCCAAAATCTGCGAAAAAGCTGAGAGTGCCGCATACAGAGGCGGCGCCTGCTACGACTGCCGCGTTGTGTTCCTGCACTCCTATCTGTATGAAGTTCTCTGGCCAGACCTTCTCGAATTCGTTCACCTTGGTCGAAGGCTTCAAGTCGCAGTCGAAAACCACCACGGGGGTGCCGTTTCTGTTGGTCTTTCCGATATCGGCCAGCGCCTTCCCGAAAGCCGATCTGTTGTCTGTCTTCTTGTCCACGGGATAAGTGATCGGTGTGCCGATAGCGGGCTTTATGGGCTCATCGACCGGCTTAACCGGTTCATGGTGGGAGGGTAAAGCCTTTCTCATTTCCGCGTATCTGTCAAGATCATTTTCAAGTCCGAGCTCTTCGAGGGCTTTCGCGGCCGTTTCAAAACTGAGAGGTTTTCCATGATAGGAGACATCGCCCTCCATGAAGGAGATCCCCTTTCCCATAACAGTTCTGCAGATCACTGCAACGGGTTTTTCGCCCCCGAAGGACCTCGAAAGAGCCTCCATTATCTGGTGATAATCGTGTCCATTGACTTCTATCACATCCCAGCCATCGGCAAGATAATTGGCCTTGATATCGACGTACATGATATCTCGTGCTCTGCCGGATATCTGGGCATCGTTGTAATCTATGACCACGACCAGGTTGTTCAATCTGTACTTGACGGCCGTTCTTCTGGCCTCGCTCACCTGTCCTTTGGCCTGTTCGGCATCGCTCATGGCCACGAAGACCCTGAAGTTTCTGCCGGTCAGCTTCGAGGCCAGAGCCATGCCGACACCTACCGAGAGCCCCTGACCGAGATTACCGGTCGTCCATTCCACACCGGGAATTCCCCTGGTGATATGTCCTTCGAATATGGAACCTGCGTGCCTGAAGCCAGATATGACATCGTCGATGTTAAAAAAACCCAGTCTTCCTAAAGCAGCATAAACTCCCGGAGAGGTGTGGCCGTGGCTCACGATGACCCTGTCCCTGTTCGGATCGTACGGTCTTGAAGGATTTATATTTGCTTTATTGTATATAGACAGGTACATATCTATTGAAGACATCGATCCCCCGGGGTGACCGGAGTTGGCGATCGTTGTCATCTTTATTATGTCTCCCCTGCATATCCTTCCGAGTTTTTTGAGTTCTTCTATTCCCCTTTCAGCGTTTCCTGTCATTTCACACCTCCACTCAATTCAATCGTCCATTGAAATATCTTCATCTCTGTTCTTTATGAGCAACTCGGCGTTGGCGTCCTGTATTATGGATTTCTGACTCTTGCGAAAATCGTCGAACTGGACCTTTATCATCTGCCCATCGTCGGCAACCAGAGTTATCACCTTCATGAATATATTCACCGTCAACACCTTGCAGGTCTTTCCCTCGTAATCCACTAGAGAACCCTCGTCGGGTATATCCATCAGTTCATGTTCGTACAACTCCTGTTCATACGAGAGACAGCAGAGCAATCTACCGCAACGGCCCGATATCTTCGCCGGATTTATCAGTAGTTGCTGTTTCTTCGCGTGTTTAAGAGTTATACTTTCGAACTGCCTTAGGAACCTGGCACAGCAGGCCGTCATGCCGCAAAGGCCTAGACTGCCGGTCATTTTGACTTCATCTCTTATGCCGACCTGGCGAAGTTCTATTCTCGTTCTGAAAGCTCTTGCCAGGTCCTTGACCAGCTCGCGAAAATCCACCCGGCTGTCGGCCCCGAAGTAGAATACGATACGCGAACGATCGAACATGTACCTCGCCTCCAGCAGGCGCATGGGCAGAGAGTGCTTCTCGATCAAATCCTGACAGATTCGCATGGCCGAGATCGCCTCCTCCTTATTCTTGTTGTACGTCTCCCAGTCTTCGTCCGTCATCATCCGCACGATTGGTCGCAGTTCTTCTTTAAGCTCATCGATACGCATATCAACCGGGCCAAATCTGACTTTTCCAACATCCAGTCCGAACTCGCTCATAGCCAGAACGAAGTCTCCAGTTTTCAAAACCCCTTCGCTCGAGGAGTATTCGTACATTTTTCCGACCGTATGAAATTCAACTCCGTAAACGGTTCCGTATATCTCAGGCATTCATTCTACCTCCAGCAGCGTCTCTATCGAAATTCCTCCTGACCGAATACATAGCCCTGAAAAAGACGAGTGTCGGGTTAAGAGAGGCGGTGCGTCTTCTCAGGAATCTATCGCACCAGAGGAAATCTTCCAACGTATTTGGTCCCTCCCTGTATTCCATAAGCCATTCTATCAGATCTATGTTGACAACTCGACTCCAGAGCGAAGTCCTCGAGACGACCAGCAGATCTCGCAGAAGTCCTCTCGCGTAGAACACCAGAAGACGACACTTTTCGAAGGAACCAACGCCGCCGAATCCTGGTGCAATCCTTCCGGCGAGCGCGAAAAAGTCGTTCTCCGCTATGAAGCGCTTTATCAGATTCATATAAGCCTTTCTTCTTTTGATTTTGAAGATGGGGTCTTCATTTTCCACGTCTTCCAGATACTCGACACAATTTTCACCTTCCGGGAGCTCGAGAGCATCGACAGTCAAAGCCTCCGCTTCGAGGTCTCTGAAGTAAGACAGGATCGAGTAATCTTCTATAGAGCCGGCGTAGATCTCGATGACTTTATCTCTGTATTTCCTTTTTATTTCCTCCATTATCACGTCCGGCACTTCGATGTTTATGGGGATTACACGGCTGCGTATAGTCGCAAGCAACGAGTTCCAGGAAGTGGTGTTGAGGATGATTCTCCCGAAGTCCGGAGGCTCTTCCAGTATCTTAAGCAAAGCGTTGGCGCTCTCCGGGGTCATTCGCTCGCACTGAGTTATGAGGATGAACTTTCGCCGTCCCGCGGGCGGCCTGTGGAGAAAATGAGCTTCGATCTCGCGAACCTTCTCTATACCGATATTTCCGTTCTCCGGCGCAATCAACAGAAAATCCTCTGTCAACCTTTTTCTGTCCCAGGAAAAGTCAAGACCAATCAAATCCTCTGAGAAGGTCTTGAGATAACGGCAATCTCTTCCAGTAAGTGCTATACTTAAGCCCGCACTTCCCGCCAGGATACGGGAAAGTCTCTCTCTTAAATCTCTATTGGTAGAGTCCATGATTTAATTATAGCAATGAATGGTTCAATTATCCCGGAGGTCGAAAAGATGGAGAGAACATTCGCTTATCTAAAACCGAACGCTATCCAGAGGGGTCTGGTCGGCGAGATAATCACCACTCTCGAGAACAAAGGTCTTAAGATAGTAGCCCTCAAAATGATAGAAATGGACAAATACCTGGCCGGTGAGCTTTACAGAGAACATGTCGGCAAAGACTTCTTCGAACCGCTTATGAAGTTTGTTCAATCGGGACCTGTCGTAGCTATGGTGCTCGAGGGTGAGAACGCCATAAAGAGGCTCCGCCATACAGTAGGAAAGACCGACCCGCTGGAGGCCGACGCGGGAAGCATAAGGGGCAGGTACGGAGTATCGGTCCGAAAGAACCTTATTCACGCTTCTGACAGCCTCGAGAGCGCTTTGAGAGAGATAGAGCTGTTTTTCGAAGAAGGAGAAATAATGGATTACACCCTGACCCTCGAGGGAGAGCTTTGATGATCGTCGCTCGCTTGAAAAAGGGAAAGGAAAGAATGATACTCAACGGTTACCCGTGGGTATTCAGGGATGAACTGCTTTCAATTGACGGTCCGCAGCGGCTAGGAGAGGTGAATGTCTTCTCGTACGATTACGGCTTTCTGGGAAGAGGCTTCTACAACCCCGAGTCGAACAGAGCCGTGATGGTCCTCACGAACAGAGATGAGGATATAGGCAAAGTATTGTTCAAAAGACGGATAATGAGGGCACTGAGAAAGAGAGAGGCCCTGTACGAACTCCCTTACTACAGATTGATTCATGGAGAGGGAGACAAACTGCCCGGCCTGGTTGTTGACAGGTACGGCGAAATCCTCGTCGTTCAATTCAGGAACCGGATCGTGCAGAGTCTTAAAGAAACAATAATCGAAACGCTCGTAGAGGAGACATCCCCAGCGGGTATCTATGAACGGAGCGATTTCGAAATGGGCGTCGAAGATAAAATCGACAGAAATACAGGGCTGCTCTACGGAGAGGTACCCAAAAGAATAGAGGTGATTGAGAACGGATTGAAGTTCCTGGTGGACATCGAAAAGAGTCAGAAGACCGGGTTCTTTTTCGATCAGAGGGAGTCTAGAGCCTTTTGTTCTTCGCTGGTGAAGAAATTGTCTCTCAAAAAGGGTCTCGATCTTTTTTCCTTCACAGGCGCTTTCGGAATCAACATGGCGGCCGCGGGCGCGGAGGTGATCTGTGTAGACAAGTCTGTGGAGGACCTGAAGCTGGCGAAGTTGAACTCGGAGTTGAATGGACTGGATAAATGCGTTCAATTCGCTCAGAGCGATGTTATTGACTTTATAGGTCGGTTTGAAAAAGATGATGCATTTGATATAGTTGTTTTGGATCCACCCTCTCTCGTTAAGCACAGGAAGGAGCTATCGACCGGGGTCGGCCTCTTCAGGGACATGATAAAGGGCCTGCTGCCCCTTGTCAGAGACAGAGGGGTACTCGGCATTTGCACATGCGCGTACAACATCGGTCTGGAGCACCTTGTCGAGGCAGTGAGGAGGTCAACAGAGAACAGCGGGATCACGTTCTCGCACCTTGCGGTTACTCTTCAATCTCCGGACCACCCTTGGCTTATGCAGGTTCCAGAGAGTCTTTATTTGAAATGTTTGTGGGGCACGATTGAAAAGGAGTGAAGTTCTTGCCCGGGTTCTGGACTCACATCATCTTTGGAAAGGACGTTCTCCAGGAGGTTGGACTGGATCCAGACAGCGAGAGAAAGGGAGAGTTCAACCTCGGGTGCCTTTTCACAGATATAGGCAAGTACTGTGAAAAAAACTCTCCTGAGTATTTGCTCTGGAAGTTATCACACACAACCGGGTGCGACGCCTTTGCCGGTGTTCTATGCAGGGAGCTCGAGGGAGTTTCGAGGTTCTATGTTATGGGGGTTTTCTGTCATTTTTTTCTAGATCTTTCCGTCAGTCAGTACATCATGGCGCGGGCCGGTACCGGGTACAGAAGCGGACAGCTCGAGATAATGATAGACAGAACCATTCTCAAGGAGAGATTGACTGCGGATATACTTAAGTTGAGACCTCTGGCGGAGCTTCCACCCTCGATAGACGAAGAGCTCGAACGGACCATTCAAAGAACGGCCGGTGAGGTCTATAACATCGATAGCCCTTCGATCACCAGGGCCGTTGATTCCATGAAGGATATTTTTGACGATTATTACGGTAGATCCAGGTTGTTTCTCTTTTTTAAAGCTCTTTTTCTGAAGGGTGAAAGCATCGAAAGCGCTTTTTTCAGAGATACGCACGATGATCCCATGAACTTTGGAATGAGGCCCTGGTTTCACAGCATAGCGGGCTGGGAAAGTCGGTTGACTTTCAGGGATCTTTACGGGAAGGCGGTTTCCGATGCGGTCAGGTTTCTTCACAGATACCTAGATGGAGAGGAAGACTGGTCGCTTCCGGCAATGTCGTTGATGACCGGCTTGCCTCTTATGGAACAGGAAGACAACAAAAATGTTGAAGGGAGGGAAACCACGGCCCGACACTAGATAAGGGCGCGTGGTGAGAGAATGAAGGTACTCGGGATAATCTTAGCAGGCGGCAGGGGTGAATACTTGGGACCGCTGACACAGGTTCGGACGAGTGCTGCCCTGCCAGTGTTCGGTAAATATCGCTCTATCGACTTCACTCTCAGCAACATGGTAAATGCTGGAATTTCAAAAGTTGGAATAATAACTCAGTACAGCCCCAGAAGCCTTATGGATCACATAGGTTCTGGCAAGGAATGGGATCTTGATAGAAAACAGGGTGGTCTCTTCATCCTGCAACCTTACTATTCCCCATACAACCCGTCCATGGGTTACAAAGGAACGGCCGACGCTATATTCCAGAACATCAACATACTGAGGAGGGGTAACGAAGATTATGTGATGATAGGTTCTGGCGACCATATCTTCAAAGCCGATCTCAGCGAAATCTTCCGCTACCACCTCGAGACCGGTTCCGACATCACTGCCCTGACGGCGAGCAATATCGAGAATTACAATTTCGGAAATGTATCTCTCCTGAAATGCAAGGACGGCAGAGTTGTCGAGTGGATCGAGAGGGAAGGACCGCTCGAAGACCTCGGAGGCTCCAACTGCGTGGCTCTGGGAGTCTATTTCATGAACAAGTTCCTGCTTCGCGAACTCCTCTACTCGACCGTGCCCAACGGGGAGAATGAGCTGGTGAAAGGAGTGATAATTCCCAACCTTGGCTCCCTAAACGTGAGAGAATACAGGTACAACGGTTACTGGCGAGACATAAAGCAGAGCAAGAGCTGTTATTACCGCACCAATCTCGATATTCTCAACCCCGAAATCAGACGTGAGCTTTTCTACGAGCATGGGAGAGTCTTCACGAAGCTGAAGGATCTTCCGCCGCCAAAGATAACCGGTACGGCCTTTATTAGCAACTCCGTTATCGCCGACGGATGCGTGGTCGGTGGAAAGCTAGAAGATTCCGTGCTTTTCAGGGATACACGGGTTCTGGCAGGTGCCACGGTGAAAGGTTCAGTACTTCTGGAGGGCTGTATCGTCGAAGAAGGGGCTTATGTGGAGAACGTTATACTGGACAAGTACTGCACAGTCAGATCGGGGAAGAGTTTCGTAGGCGAGCAGTCCGATCCCACAGTGATCGAGAAACACGGCGTTATATAGGGTTTGAGGTGATAATATGGCGAAAAAAGTGGTTGCTTTAATACTGGCTGGCGGCCAGGGTACCAGACTCGGTATTCTAACAGACGAGATCGCCAAACCGGCCGTTCCTTTCGGCGGAAAGTACAGAATAATCGATTTTGCGCTCAGTAACTGCGTCAACTCGGGTATTTACACCGTCGGAGTGCTCACACAGTACAGACCGCACGTTCTTTCGAGGCATATAGGTATAGGAAGGCCCTGGGATCTCGACAGAAAAGACGGCGGGGTGGTGATTCTTCCACCTTACGTGGCGCAGGACGATTCTAACTGGTACAAGGGGACGGCAAACGCGGTCTATCAAAACATCGACTATATTGATGCTTACAGCCCCGAAATAGTGGTCGTTCTCTCCGGCGATCACATTTACTCCATGGATTATAACGAAATGATAGACTACCATCTCTCCAAAGGTGCAGACGGCACCGTGGCATGCATGCGCGTACCTCTTTCAGAGGCCCATCGCTTCGGCATGATGGTCACCGATTTTGAAAACCGAATCATCGATTTCCAGGAAAAGCCGGAAAAGCCGCGATCGGATCTAGCCTCGCTCGGCATCTACGTTTTCAACTGGAGTTTCCTCAAAGAAAGGTTGCTAGAGGACGAACAGACTCCGGAAAGCAGCAACGATTTCGGTAAAAACATACTACCCGAAACAGTTGACAGGGATCTTGGAAAGCTTTTCGCCTTCGTTTTCGAAGGCTACTGGAGAGACGTAGGAACTCTCCAGGCTCTCTGGGAATCCAACATCGAGCTGACCAGGCCGATTCCGCCCCTCAACCTCCACGACCCGGCCTGGAGGTTCTATACGCAGACCGAAGAATACCTGCCGGCCTACGTCGGGAGGAGTTCGAGGGTCAGGAATTCTCTTATCAACGAAGGAGCAGAGATCTACGGACGTATAGACAGTTCGGTGATCTTTCAGGGTGTGCAGATAGGCGAGGGTTCGGTCGTTCGCAATTCCGTGATAATGACCAACACCAGGATAGGTAAAGGCGTGATTATCGACAAGGCAATAATCGGCGAGAATTCGGTGATAAATGACGACTGTGTACTGGGGTACGGTGAGGAAGTTCCCCACGAAACGCATCCGGGTATATACGATTCCGGTATCGTCGTGGTCGGATACGACGCCGTCATCCCGGCCGGAACAAAGATTGGGAAGAACTGCGCGATCGCAAATCATGTGAGGGAAGGAGATTTTTCGGGCGATGTACAGGGCGGAAAGACGATCGCTGCGAAGGAATGATGGCTCTCTCTCTTTAGGTCTGCTGATCGCGCTCCTGTTTGTGGCGGCAGCGATGACGTCCATGATGACACCCTTGAGTCTCGCGACCAGTGCTTTCAGAGAGTGTTTGTGGGAGTTCAGGCTGGCAATCACACTGAAATCGATCTACCTATCGGACTTCGAAGAGGTGGAAATGAACGGCCTGAAAATCGAAAAAAGCTCGAGAAGTGTCTTCTCAGATAAAACAGAAATCGAGATTATCCATTACCATATTACTGAGGGGAGCAATTCCTTTGATTTCGAGAAAGTGGGAAAGATAACCAACATTTCTTAAAAGGAGGTTCGATATGAAGAAGTTTCTGTTAATCGCTCTGATCGTAACACTATCGATTTTTACACTCGCCCAGAGACTCACCATTCTCCACATCAACGACACCCACGGCCACATATGGCCCGAGGGAGAGTTCGGCGGGCTCGCCGCCATCGCGACCCTGGTGAATCAGGCGAGGATGTCCAATCCGAACACTATCTTTTTACATGCTGGAGACATAAACACCGGCGTACCTGAATCCGACCTTCAAGATGCCGCGCCAGACATAGTCGCCCTTAACCTTATGAAGCTCGATGCCATGACATTGGGAAACCACGAGTTCGACAACGACGCCACCGTTCTGGCCAAGCAGATGGATCTTGCTACCTTCCCGTTCCTGAGTGCCAACATATACAAAGACGGTAAACCGGCCTTCACACAGTACACAATCAAGGAAGTCGGAGGAATCAAAGTGGCGATAGTCGGTTTCACAGCTCAGGAAACTGAAATACTCGAGTATCTGTACGCAAAGGATTATGAGTGGAAAGAAGTAGTCGAAGTTGCTAAGGAACTGATACCCCAGCTCGAAGCCCAGGCCGACATAATCGTAGCGTTGACACATATGGGTAGCAACCCGGTTCTGGTCGGACCGAATTCCTGGGAGTTGGCGGCGGCCGTCGATGGCATTGACGTGATCGTGGACGGTCACAGCCACACTTTCTACGAGAGACCGGAAGTGATAAACGGCACATTGATAGTATCGGCCGGCGAATGGAGTAAATATCTTGGGAAATTGGATCTGGAAGTGATCAACGGAACGATCACTTTCGTCTCCTTCAGACCGATCAAAGTAGAGAGCTCCATCGCTCCGGATTTCGCCGTCGCCACTGTGCTCGATTACTTCAAGAAGGCCGGCGGAGAGGCCCTGAACGTGGTGGTCGGCGAGACGACCATAAAGCTAGAAGGTGACAGAAACGTGGTCAGGGCACAGGACACGAACCTCGGATACCTTATTTGCGATGCCATGGTCTGGAAGTCCGGCGCCGACATCGCGATAAGCAACTCCGGTGGTATCAGAGCTTCGATAGCGGCCGGTCCTATAACTTACCGCGATATTCTAACCGTTCTTCCGTTCGGCAACTCTCTGTACGTTATCGAAATCAGCGGTGCCGACTTCATGAAGGTCCTGGAATTCACTGCCACGATAGCGGCCGGCCAGGGAGCGATGCCACAGGTCAGCGGTGTCAGCTACACAATCGAAAACGGTACCGTCAAAGATGTTCTCGTTAACGGAGAACCGGTTGTGATGGATAAGATCTACAAGGTTGCTACAAACAACTACCTGGCTTCCGGCGGAGACGGCTATACTGCCCTCGCCAACCACCCTGGTTACGATACGGGATTCGTTCTCGCCGATGTGGTAGTCGAGTATGTGGGCCAGATAAGCCCGATCACATCTTACCAGGAGAGCGGAAGGATCAATCGCGTGAAGTAATCGTTTCCCAGCAACTGAACATTGTACTATAATAGGAGCGGAGCGATCCGCTCCTTTTGTTTGTAAGAATTGTTTACGGGTAATCGTGACTGCAGCTTCAGGGAGCTGCAAAGATGTTTTTTTGCGGGATATTATCGAAAACTAAGTCAGTCATTGCCAAAACCGTTGAGAGGTGATACGATGAAGTTGCCAACCTTCAGAGGGGGCGTGCATCCGCCAGAGAGGAAGGAACTGGCTAAAGATGTTGCGTTGAGAATCCTTCCGCTTCCAGAAAAAGTCTACGTTTTTCTTGCAAATCATGCAGGTGTTCCGGCAAAGCCCGTCGTCGGTCCGGGAGAGAGAGTTAAGACCGGTCAGTTGATAGCCCAGTCGAACGGTTTCATCTCCGCTAATCTCCATTCTCCACTCACGGGCGAGGTAAAGGAAATTGGAAAATACTACCATCCCACCCTGTCTAAACCCGATGATGCAATCGTCATCGAGAGGACCTCGGAAGATGATTGGGAACTCCTGGGGCCCGAAACTTCTTTCGAGAAGCTCTCGCCCGGAGAGATAACAGAGAGAATAAAGCAGGCCGGAATCGTCGGTCTCGGTGGAGCCATGTTTCCAACCAGTGTAAAGCTTTCGCCTCCAAAAGATAAGAAGATCGATCTGCTTGTGATCAACGGCGCCGAGTGCGAGCCTTACCTCACTATAGACTACCGGTACATGCTGGAACGCGCCAATGGTGTCGTAAGGGGAACACTGGCAATCATGAAGGCTCTGGGGGTTCAGAGAGCCGTTATAGGAATAGAGGATAATAAACCGCAGGCTGTAGCGAAGATGAGCGAAGCCGTGAAAGGAACTGGGATCGAAGTCAGAAAACTGATAACCAAATATCCGCAAGGCGCGGAAAAGCAGTTGATATTCGCGCTTGAGAAGAGAGTGGTCCCTTCGGGCGGTCTTCCGCTGGACGTTGGCGTGGTCGTCGATAACGTGGGAACGGCCTACGCGGTTTACGAAGCGGTCGAAAAGGGCAGATCTCTTGTCGAGAGAGGAATCACCGTCACGGGCGAAGGCGTAAAATCACCCGCGAACTTCGTGGCCAGAATCGGAACCATGGCGCAGGAATTGATAGCTTTCGCCGGAGGGAGCGACGAAGAGACTTCGAAAGTAATCTTCGGCGGTCCGATGATGGGAATGACCGTTCCAAAGATAGATGTCCCTGTTGTAAAAGGCACATCGGGAATAACTTTGATGAAAGATACCCTGCCCGAAGAAGAGTTTCCCTGCATAAGGTGCGGCAACTGTACGTTCGTCTGCCCCATGGGGCTTCAGCCGTTTCTTCTAAACCTTTACGGATCGGCAAGACAGTACGACATAGCCGTCGAAAACGGCTTGATGGACTGTATAGAATGTGGGAGCTGTTCTTACATCTGTCCGGCGAGAATCGAACTGGTGAAGAACTTCAAGTTGCACAAAAAGATATACCGCAGTCTGAAGGGAGGGGCAAAAAAGTGAAGTTGACAATGACGGCCGCGCCTCACCTGAGGTCGGGCAACAGTGTAAGAAGCATAATGCTGGATGTCCTGATAGCGCTCACTCCCGCTGCAATCTGGGCAGTAGTTACTTTCGGAATCAAGGCCCTGGTGCTGATTCTGGTCTGTACCGCAGGGGCCGAAGCACTCGATTTCTTCATTATCCGCTTCTTGAGAAACAAAAAGAGTTTCAGACCGGACCTGAGCGGCTCCGTAACCGGTCTCCTTCTGGCCCTGAACCTCTCTCTGGCTGTGGAGTGGTGGCAGGCCCTCATCGGAGTCTTCGTATCCATAGCGATCGCCAAGGCAGTATTCGGAGGACTTGGGAAGAACTTCTTCAACCCCGCTCTAGTGGGCAGGGTCTTTCTTTTGATATCCTTCCCCGTTCAGATGACAAGCTGGTTCAGCCCCTTCGATCTCCAGACCAGCGCGACGCCAATGGCGATCCTCAAAGAGGGTTCGTCAAGGATCTTTTCACTACAGGAGATGTTCCTCGGAACCATTCCCGGTTCTCTGGGCGAAATCAGCGCTCTTCTGCTGCTACTGGGATTTGGCTGGCTGTTGCTTCGCAGAAGAGTCTCTCCGGTGATACCGGTTGCTTACATAGGTACTGTGGCCCTTATGGCCGCGATCTTCAACGGAGTCAATCCGGCTTTCGGATCGCCACTGTATCACATACTTGGAGGCGGACTTATGCTTGGAGCGCTCTTCATGGCTACCGATATGGTGACAAGCCCTATGTCAATCAAGGGACACTTGATATTCGGAGTGGGATGTGGAGTCATCACAATGGTGATCAGATTCTTCGGCGGATATCCCGAAGGCGTCTCCTTCGCGATTCTGGTCATGAACGCCTTCGTACCCCTGATAGATATGGTTTCCAAGCCAAAGATCTTCGGGAAGGTGAAGTCCAATGCGTGATTATTTCAAAACTGGAATCACACTGATGATAATTACAGTAATAGCAGCTTTCGCCCTTTCTGCGGTCTATTCGATCGTCAAGGAGCCCATCGCGAACGCCGAACTTGGAGCGAAATTACTGGCAATAAGAAGCGTTTTGAAGGATTCTACCAGTGGCGGATCATTGGTGAGCGATGAAAGGATTCCTTCAACCGCGGGCGATCTTGCCAAATTCGAGTGGTCTCCTTCGGGTTTTCAAGTTGAAGACGGGATAATATACAGAAGCGACAACGGAAGGGGAAAGGTAGACAATCCCGTTTACAGGTTCACATCCGACGATGGGAGGGAGATCTATATAGCCATCGCAAGTGCTGTGGGGTACGGCGGAGATGTCAAAACGATGGCGTCATTCATTTCTACCGGCACCGGATTGAAGTTGAATGGAATAAAGGTTCTCGAATATTCGCAGGAGACGCCCGGTCTGGGAGCGAACATAGCCAATTCCGATATTCAAAAGAGATTCTATCCGGTGGAACCTTCCGGCCTGGAGAGAGAGCTGAAAGTCAACAAAGACGCGGGTGTCACTCCAATCGGCGAGGAGATCGATCTGAAAAGAGAGACCGAAGGAATTGTTACGGTTACGGACGTGATGACCGGCGCGACGATAACTCCGAGGGCCGTCACCGTATCGATCAACACGATGTATCAGTTCCTGAAGAAGGCAGGTGTGAAGTAATGGCCGAATCGAAATTTACGATACTGACCAATGGGTTTTTCAAACAGAATCCGATTTTCGCTCAAGTTCTTAGCATGTGCCCGACGCTGGCAACCACAACCAGCGCCGAAAACGGCCTGGGCATGGGACTGGCAACTACAGCCGTACTGGCGATGTCCAACATAACAATATCGCTGGTGCGGAAATTCATTCCAGACAAGATCAGAATACCTGCGTATATCGTTATAATAGCGTCGTTCGTCACAATAATCGATTTGCTTATGCACGGCTTCATTTACGATCTCTGGAAGACGCTGGGACTGTTCATTCCACTGATCGTGGTCAGCTGCATAATTCTTGGTCGTGCGGAGGCTTTNNGGCGCGCTGGTCTTGCTTGGATCGGTGAGAGAGTTCCTCGGAAACGGTTCTATCTTCGGGGCACACCTGTCAGACGTCAAGATGTTCGTCATGATCCTGCCACCCGGTGCCTTCATAGCTCTTGGAATGCTTATCGCCCTCTTCAATTACCTTGGGATAAGACGCGAAAAAGCGAAGAAAGCGACTAAGTGAGGAGGTTGAAGTATGGCGACCAGACTGTTGTTCATATTCTTATCTGCGATATTGATTAACAACTTCGTTCTCTCTAGGTTCCTGGGGATCTGTCCCTTTCTAGGAGTTTCCAAAAAGATCGATACAGCCATCGGTATGAGCCTTGCCGTTATATTCGTGATGATCCTGGCATCGATAATCACATGGCTGTTGAATATTCTGCTGGTCTCTCTGGGACTTTCCTTTTTGACGACCATCGTCTTCATACTAATAATAGCGACGCTCGTGCAGTTTGTGGAGATAGTGCTGAAGAAGACTAGCCCGGGTCTTTACGAAGCTCTGGGTATCTATCTGCCGCTTATCACAACCAATTGCGCAGTCCTCGGGGTTGCTCTTTTAAACGTTCAGGAGAACTACACCCTGATCGAAACGGTGGTTAACTCAGCAGGTGCCGCGCTTGGATTTGCGCTCGCACTTATTCTTTTCTCTACGATAAGAGAGAGGATGGAACTTTCAGATATCCCCGCCCCCTTCAAGGGAACGGCGAGCGCACTGATAACGGCGGGACTTCTATCAATGGCCTTCATGGGTTTCCAGGGCCTTGTGAAGCTGTGAGGTGTGAGCTATGACGATAGTTTATTCGGTACTCTTAATGGCGATTCTTGGAGTGGGCGCCGGTGTGTTCCTCGCTTTCGCCTCCGCAAAATTCGCCGTCAAAGAGGATCCTAGAGTTAAACTGATAGAGGCAGCACTGCCAGGCGTCAATTGTGGAGCGTGCGGTTTTCCGGGATGTCCGGCCTTCGCGAAAGCGATGGCCGAAGGTAAGGCAACTCTGGATGGCTGTTTGCCCGGAAGAAGATCGGGAGTCCCCGAAAAGTTGAAAGTCATAATGGACAGCGAAACTGAAAAGCTCGTCGCGCTTTACGAGGAAGCGGACGAGGATCCGCAGAAGGCACTCGCTAAACTTCTGGAGAGCTCGGGCAAAGAGATAAAGCAGGCTCCCCAGAAACCGGTGAGACCCTCCCAGGAAGAGATAGACACCTACAAAGAGAAACTGAGGGACGATAAAAGGGCTACACTGATTTACTCTGTGTTGCCAAACATCAATTGCGGAATCTGCGGTTCCCCGGGTTGTGCGGCCTTCGCACTGAAAGTAGCGGCAAAGGAGGAGCAGGCAGAAAAGTGCGTCCCGGGAAAGAGGCAGAGCGTTCCCGACAGAGTGGCAAAGATCATGTCGCTCAAGGACGAGGAAGTCAGCAAAGTACTGGAAGAGACTTCCGGAGACCCGGCCGAGATAAAGAAGAAATTCGAGGTGTGAAGTTGAGAAGACTTGCCATATTGGGCTCAACGGGCTCAATTGGAACTCAGACTCTGGATGTAATTGAAAAGATCGAAGGACTGGAAATTGTGGCCATGAGTTGCGGCCACAATTTCTCTCTCTTCACCAAACAACTGGAAAGGTATAGGCCGGCTTTCGCGGCTTCCCTCTCCACCGAAGAAAATCCCCTAGCGCTCTCTTCAGTCAAAAGATTCTTTCACGGGGAAGAGGGAATCGAAGAGATGCTGGAGAGTTCAAGGCCAGACATGGTTATTGTGGGCGTTAGCGGTGCGGCAGGTTTACGTTTCAGCCTGAAGGCGATCGAAATATGCAAACGCCTCTGCCTGGCCAACAAAGAATCGATCGTTTGCGGCGGAGATCTTCTGATCGAGGGATGTAAAGAGAAATCTGTAGAATTGATACCCGTCGATTCGGAGCACAGCGGTCTCTTTCAACTTCTCGGCGAGGGACCCCGTCCAGATCGGATATTCATCACGGCCTCGGGCGGAGCTCTGAGAGACTGGAGCGTTGAAAGATCTATAGACGCCACTCCTGGAGATGTCTTGAAACATCCAGTATGGTCGATGGGGCGAAGGATCACCATCGACAGTGCTACAATGGTTAATAAGGGTCTGGAAGTGATCGAAGCGCATTATCTGTTCAGATACGATGAAGAGGATATTGAGACCTATATATGTAGAAACAGCTATATACACGCAGGTATAGTTTACAGAGACGGGGTCGTGAAACTGCACAGTGGAACGCCGGATATGAGAATTCCGATCGCCTACTCGCTAACTTATCCTTTCAGGGAGCGGGTGATTGATAGAGGGGGGATCACAGGGATTCCCCTACTGCTGGAAGAGATCGACGGCGATAAGTACCCCGCGCTTGAACTGGCACGGAACATCTGCGGAAAGCAGTCGAAACAGATAGCCTACAATGCGGCCGACGAAATAGCCGTCGAGGCTTTTTTAAGAGGTGAAATAAAGTTTGGAAGAATTTACAATATAATCGAAAGAACGGTCTCCAGAATAGATGATCAAAGACGGGCCGACTACCGTCAAATACTGGAGATCGATAAGATTTCCCGAGAAATCGCGCTGGAAGAGGTGAGCAAATGTTTTTGACGATAATCTACTTTCTTTTGATCCTAACCGGGGTCGTCGTAGTCCATGAACTGGGGCACTACCTTTTTTCGAGACTTTTCGGTGTTAGGGTGATAGAGTTTGCAATAGGCATGGGACCGAAGATCTGGTCCAGGAAAGGCAAGAAAACCACTTTCAGGATAAATGCCTTTCCCATCGGCGGCTACGTCAGACCGGCCGGAGAGGATCTCGACGCCGTCGATTCATCGATACCCGAGAATGAACAGATACAGAATAAACCCGCGTGGCAACGCTTCATAATATACCTTGCCGGGCCTGCCTTTTCGTTGATACTCGGTTTCGTCATTTTATCGCTTGTCGCTGTAGTATGGGGTTTTCAGGAGATCAAGATCGATAAAATAGAGCCGGGATCTCCTGCCGAAATTTCAGGCATAGCGCCGGGGGACAGAATAGTCTCGGTGAACGGGAAGATACTGATCGACAACACGCGGCTTGGAGAGGCGATCGCGAAAGGTGACCCGATAGATCTGGTGATAATGAGAGACGGCAGAGAAATGGGAATCACTCTCGTGCCGGAAATGCTTCCACAGGAGACCATGATGATTATCTCCCGCGCTCAGGGGGGCGCAGGTGGAGAGATCGCCTCGATTAATGGAGCCACATTCAGCGGTGACTATGTGGGCTACGGTAAAGTGCTTCAGCCGGAAAGTTCCATTAAAATCGGTTTTTCCGATGGACAGACCCTGTCCGGTACTCTGCTCAATTACTCGCCGGCCGAGGAAAGATACGCCATGGGGATTTACTACGCCAACTTCCAGCCGAGAATCGCCAAAGACCACGGGCTCTTCAAAAAGGGAGATATGATAGTTTCAGTGGGTTCTTTAGAGACGAAGACAAGCTACGATCTTACCATGATGAGTCAACTGCTCGCGATAGATCCATCCGATCTTCTGATCCAGTTCACCGGAAGGGAGGTAGCCTACCAGAATCACGGTTTCGCCGAAGAGATTCCCGTGAAGCTCGAAAGGGACGGAAAATCAGTCGAAATCACCGTGGGTAAGCAAGAAATGATTTCGCTCGTGAGCGAGGCCGGAGTCTTTTCCCAGGGGAGCGATTACTGGTATCCCGACAGTGTCTTTCAGGCCGCTGGTCTGGGTTTACAGTGGGCTAACAGTATTCTTGTGACCATGGTCAGGGTCGTGGGAAGCCTCTTCACAGGCGGAGCCAACATAAATGAATTCACCGGCCCGATAGGTCTCGTGACAATCGTGGATCAGGCTATAAGCCTAGGTTTGAGAATAGTCATCTTCATCACGGGCTTCATATCTTTGAACCTGGGCGTGGTCAACATGATTCCCTTTCCGGCTCTCGACGGCGGAAGGATGCTGCTTGCCATTCTGGAGATGATAACCAGAAAGAGGCTCGATCCCAAAATCGAAGGGTTGATAAATGTTATCGGTTTCATGGTTCTGATGGGCCTGATGATCTACATAACTTTCGTGGATATAGGTCGCTGGTTCTGATGAGCAAGGCTGTAAAAGTAGGTCCGGTAACTATTGGTGGTGGAAACCCCGTTTCGGTCCAGTCGATGACAAACACGAAAACCGTAGATGCACAGTCCACTCTTGAACAGATCGAAAGGCTGGCCGGTGTGGGCTGCGAGATAGTGAGAGTGTCAGTTCCAGACAACGACAGCGCTGTCGCCCTGAAAAGTATCACACGGGAATCCCGGCTTCCAGTCGTTGCCGACGTACATTTCGATTATCGCCTGGCCATCGAATCTATAAGGAATGGAGCCGCGAAGGTGAGGATCAACCCGGGGAATTTCGGACAGGAATGGAAGATAATTGAGACAGTGAAGGTCGCCGAAGAGTACGGCGTTTCAATAAGAGTGGGGGCCAATTCCGGCTCAATCGATCAAGACTTCTCGCATATCGGTCGAAGTGCCGCCCTGGCTGAGAGTGCCCTGGCACAGGTGAGGTTGCTCGAAAAGGCTGGATTTGAAGATATCGTCATCTCCGTGAAAGCCTCCCGTGTGAGAGAGACTGTAGAAGCGACGCGATATGTGAGTGAGAAGGTAGATTATCCGCTTCACCTAGGGGTTACGGAGGCCGGATTCGGATTGGACTCGATAGTGAAGTCTTCGATCGGCATAGGTGCGCTCCTGCTGAACGGGATAGGCGACACAGTAAGAGTGTCCATATCGGGCGACCCGATACAGGAGGTAGAGGCCGCCTTCTCGATTCTCAGAGCGCTCAACCTCAGGCCGGGACCGGATATAATCTCCTGTCCGACCTGTGCCAGAACGGAAATAAACGTCGAAGAACTGGCAAGAGAAGTCAAGCAATGGCTCAAAGGCATCGACGACGATATTACCGTGGCCATAATGGGCTGCGTCGTCAACGGTATAGGAGAGGGAAGGGAAGCCGATATAGGGATCGCCGGAACCCGTGCGGGCGGAGTAATCTTCATGAAAGGCCGTGTTGTCGAACAGACGGCTAGAGGGGAACTTGAAGAGAGGTTCAAATACTGGCTCGATAAAGCTATGGGTAAGGGCGAAAACTGATTGTGGAAGAAAACCGACGTTGCCGTTAAACGCGTTAATCAAGTCTGCAGGCAAATTGCCGCAGCAATAAAGGAGGAGGAAAGAGAATGAAAAGGCTTGCGCTCTTTGTAATCGTTATTATCGGTATAACAGCCTTCGCAACTTCGATCAGTTACGATCCTCAAGGTCTCATGTTCCTTAGCAGACCGGGTGCGGGTATCAACGTTACTGTCAATCTGAACAAGGGTACCGGAGCGACCTATTACGGTGGCGAAACCCTGGGAATTTCCTTTTCCGTTGATAGAAGCGCGTATGTGGCCGTTCTGGACATCGATCCTTCCGGTCAGGTACAGGTTCTGTTTCCAAACGTCTATGATCAGGATAACTACATGATAGGTGGTAGAACCTACACCCTGCCAACGGAAAAAGCTACGACAAAGTATAACCTACAGATTCAATCTCAAAGGGGCAGAGAAACGATCGTGGTAGTGGCCTCATCCTCGCCGCTGGGCTTTTTGGGAAATGTCTTTTCGCTTTTCGACAGATACCCATTTCCGTATCTCAGCCAAACTGTCAATAACCTTTCCATAGCTATAAACCCGGTCTTCAGCACCAACTGGGGTATGGGATACACTTACTTCTACAACAGCTACGTTCCATTCACCGTGAGAACCACGATCAATGCGGACAAGAGAGATGCCAGTGTTTACGTGGACGGGATATACATGGGAAATGCGCCGGTTACAACCACTCTCGAAGTTGGAACGCACACGATCTATATTTACACCAAGAGAAACCTCGTTTACGGTCCGTCGGTGGTCAATGTTCAGCCCGGCTCCAGCGATTTCCATTTCTCACTGCTGCCCAACTATATATATGGCTATCTGGAAGTCACGTCGATCCCCGATGCACAGGTTTACGTGGATGGCGAATACGTTGGCGATACGCCCTACAGGGACTTCGAAAAAGTCGGGAGCCACACAGTCACCGTTTCGAAATGGGGTTACAGAGATTCCAAGCAGAACGTATATATAAACCGCGATATGACCACCTCGGTCGATTTCAGGCTTCAGGAAAAGACCGAAGAGGAGAAGAGAACCGACAATATCATCCTCTTCTCGGTCATAGGCATACTGGTGGTGGGCATAGTGCTCGCCATAGTTCTTATCAACTGATGGCGGAAAGTTTGCTTTCATGTCGAAAACCAAGTCTAAAGCCTATGTCAATCTCTTACTGGTAGTTGTTTTCTGGGGACTAACCTTTCCCATGCAGAAGGATATTCTGCATGGGCTTTCCCCGGTTTTCTACAACGTCGTTCGTTTTTCTTTCGCAGTACTTTTGTTGATACCTCTGAGAAAAAGGCTGGGACTATCCTTCTCCAGTAGCGGATTCAAGAAGGGCGTGGTTCTCGGCCTTTTTCTTTCGGGCGGCTACGTCTTCCAGACCTGGGGTCTCGTTTTCACCAGCGCTTCTAAAAGCGCTTTCATTACGGCCCTCTACGTAGGGCTCGTCGCAATACTCTCTCCACTGATCGAGAGAAAGATGCCAACGGTCGTACAGATCGCTTCTCTAGTTATTTCGCTCGTCGGGCTCTACTTTCTTACTTCTCCGGAGGGCGGTTTCAACTTCGGCGACTTTCTCACAACTCTGTGCGCTGTGTCTTTCGCACTGCACGTAGTTCTGATATCTCACTTCACCAAAGTAGCCAGCGATAAGGAGATGGAGCTGCTCCTTCCGCAGTTCGTGGTGGTTATTCTGGTGAACCTTCTGCTGACTCCCTTTGTTGAAGGCTCTATATTCATCAATTACAGGATTCTGCTGGTTGCACTCTTCACGGCCGTGTTTGCCACCATATTCGCGGTGGTGGTCCAGCTCAAATACCAGAGATATCTCGGATCGGTGGGCGCTTCTCTTATCTACGTGGGAGAACCGGCCTTCGCCCTTCTCTTCGCCATGATAATTCTCGGTGAGTCACCCAGTAGAATGGAGATACTGGGACTGTCGCTGATGACTCTGGGAATGGTTTTCGGTGGAACGGTATCTTTGATCCAAAAAGAGAGGGAGAGCTGAGTATGAAAGGAAACGTGGTCGTGGTAGAGGACGATGTCCACATAGGTAAGCTTCTTCAGATGGAACTATCACACGAAGGTTACTCCGTTGAAGTGATAACCGAAGGAGAAACAGCTTTGAAAAGGCTGGAAAAAAAGTTACCCGATCTCCTCATACTGGACGTCATGCTTCCCGGAGCGAACGGTTTCAGAGTTTTGAACAAAGTGAGGGAGTACATATCTACAGATCTTCCAATTATCATGTTGACGGCCCGGGGAGATGTTGAAGACCGTGTACGCGGCCTTAAAGGCGGAGCCGACGATTATATACCCAAACCCTTCGTAATAGAAGAACTGCTGGCCAGGATGGAGGCGATATTCAGACGGAGGGGAATTCTGGACAGGGTGAGTTTTCACGAAATATCGATTGACAATAATACAAAAGAGGTAACGGTTGGCGGTGAACCAGTTCAGTTGAGTAAGACGGAATTCGAACTCCTTTTCGCGCTTCTGACGAACGCCGGAATAGTGATGTCGAAGGAGAGACTCCTTGAGAAAGTCTGGGGCAGCGAAGAATGGGGAAACCCAAACGTGGTGGAGGTGTACATCAACTACCTGCGCAAAAAACTCGGACAGTCGGGCGAGAGAATCAAGACTGTGAGAGGTTCTGGTTACGTTGTCAGATAAGAGGTTATTTTCAACTTCAACACAGGTGGCCTTCAACTCCGTGGTTTTACTGGTGGTGATTCTATCTGTTTCGGCGCTTTTCATATACAGGGTGTCGGAAAGTGTTTTCATTCGCAACTACTCAGAAGAGATGAGAAAGATCTTCATGGACTCTCCCATGGGTAGGGGTATGAGAATGGGGATTGGCCGTATTATCGGTCGCGGTGGAACGGAGTTCTATGTGAGGATAGAGGGAATAGTCGTGCAAAATCCTAACGGTCTGTCGAACGTACCTGATGTGGAAGGTTACATGAAGACAAGAATCGGCGGGAGCTCTTACCTGTTCTACGGCTTCACCAACGGAAACGATAAGATTCTGCTTGGTGCGCAGATGGACGATCTGGACTTCTTCCTGCAGAGTCTTTCCACCACGCTGGTACTCTCGACGATCATCGGAGTAGCGCTGTCCATACTGAGCGGCTATCTGCTCGGAAGGAGGGTTTCGAAACCGCTGAGAGAGGCAACCTCGCTACTGAAAGAAATAACGCTGGAAGACCTGTCAAGAAGAGTGGAGATAGATCCCAAGACTTCTGAGCTTGCAGAGCTTAAAAAAGCCCTGAACACGGCGCTAGATAGGATCGAGGACGGTTACAAAAGGCAGGAGCAGTTCTCTTCAGATATCGCCCACGAGATACGCTCGCCTCTGACGTCGATACTCGGCTTTTCAAGAATGATACAGAGGTGGGGCTCTAAAGATCCGGATGCTCTTAAAGAAGCCGCCGAAAGCATAACGGCTACTGCCGGCAAGATGCTTACCATAACCGAAGGATTGCTCTTTCTGGCGCGCCCGGTAATTGAAACGAACAGAGAGAGCTTCAACCTCGGGGAGTTAGTCAACGAGCTGGTGCAGTCCACCCCCGTACCCGGCAACATAACCGTCGAAGTCGATGTTGAAAATGTGCAGGTCACGACCGACAGGGCTCTGCTTAAAATAGCGCTAAAGGTGTTGCTCGAGAATGCGATGAAATATGGAAAAGGAAGACCCATCGTTTTTTACTGGGCCGATGGTTCACTTCATGTTAGAGATCACGGCGACGGTATCAATGAGGGGGAAATAGATAGAATATTCGATAGATTCTACCGGAGCGATTCCTCAAGAAGCGGTGGAGGTCATGGTCTCGGTCTTTCGATCGTCAGAAAGATCTGTGATACCCTTGACCTGACAATTACGGCTGAAAACAACGAAGACGGAGGGGCCGTCTTTTCGATCGGGAGGTTATTATGAAAACCCTGAGCTATATCGCAGAATCAATATTACTTTGGGGTGTGCTCCCTCTGTGGATACTGTCGGGAAGCGCTTCCGGTATCGGATTTTTGGCCGTGGCCGGCCTGGTGACGGCGGTCGTCTCGGCAGCATTTTCGCTGTATTCTACGCTGGTCGCTTTCTACTGGACGGGAAAGTTCCCGGGATTGTTGACGGTTCAGAATCAAACGGTCACCAGTGGTCCGTACCGTTTTATAAGACAGCCACTTTATGTAGGATACTCTCTCTTTCTGCTTGGTGTTGTGCTGTTATCGGGGAAGTACCTTTTTCTTGTACTCTGGGCCGGTATCTGCTGCTGTCTTCTCCTGTACACGCTTTTCATAGAAAAAAAACTGGTGGATAGAGACGAACGATACGCCAAATACAGAGAAACCGTACCGTTGCTCCTGCCCGGACGCGGCAAGTATATACCCTTCGACTTCACTAGATGTGTTCCGTGGCTCTTCATAGCAACTTCTCTCGTGGTGAAATTCCTTGTACTGGTGCTGCTGCCCTCGAAAGTGAAGAACGCCAGGGTGCTGAAGGAGAGAAAACCCTTCATTATCGCACTTGCGCACCAGACTCACTACGACGGCCCCTTGCTATTTTACTCGACCTGGAGGTATATCAGATTCGTCGGCACGGCGATCTACGTGGACAGGATGAAGCTACTGAGAAACTTCGGAACGATTCCCGTGAAACGCTATACAATAGATACCTCTGCTATAAGACAGATGCTGTCAACCATAAAGGAAGGTATTCCCCTCGGTATAGCGCCCGAGGCGGCCCGTTCATGGGACGGCAAGTTCCTGAGTGTAAAAAAGGAGATCTGGAAACTCTTCAAGATGCTGAAAACTCCCATCATCCCGGTCAAATTCTACGGAATACAGAGACTGTGGCCCCGGTGGGCCGGTATCTTCTCCCCCGGTTTCTCCACAGTGGAGTTCGGCGATCCCGTGCAGCCTGACGATCCCGAAATGGAGCGCAAGATAAGCGACTTCCTCTCAAAAGAGGATCCCACCTTTGATAAGCCTTACAGAAGTTACAGGCATATCGAGAGACTCATCTGGAGGTGCCCCTCGTGCGGCAAAGTCGGCTCTATCGAGAGTTTTCGTAGGGGCTTTTCCTGCAACTCCTGCGGAAAGAGCTGGAATAGACCATCGGTCAATGAGGTAATCGAACTTCACGAAAAAATCAAGCCCGGCAATATGGGGCTTTCCTTTCCCGTGAAAGACAGGGTCTTTTTCAGGGGTGAAGAAGTAGATGGGCTGATAATGGAAGATTCGGCGATGATAGGAGATTTCTCTCTCAAGTACAGCGATATAAAGAATTCCAGCATCGAGAAAAGCATTGAACCGGTCTTCGGAACGGCCGACGAGATGGTGATCTTCAAATCGAATAGTAGTGCACTCATGTGGCAGGAGATAATCGATTTCCAGATAAAGTTCCGTCTCAAACGCGGCGATTATCATACCGATCTCTGGGGATAGTTCCATCAAACAGCTTCTTATGGCTCATCACTCATGATCTTGAGTCTTTCTCCGTTTGCCAGAATGCGTAAGCAGGGTGATATGTTAAAATTTAATAAGTAACATTCAAGCGTGTGGTGTTTTCCGAATTTTTTATTCAATGCTGAGCGATCACGAGAGCGGCATCTCACGACGGGTGAGTGATTATCTTTGAGATGGTACGGGTCGGCAAAGGGTGTTTCGCTTGTAGAAACCGTGATGAATATGTTGTTGACTGCGATAGTCATATCGATAGTGATGGTTATGCTGTCAATAACTTTCAAGATCGGTTTTCAGATTCACAGTCAATTGACTATCGACGAAGAGATCGTGAAGTTGAGCAGCAACCTGAAGTACATCGTCTCCAGGAACTGGACCGGGCTTGATTTGAGTGAAGGACTCGACGGTGATACTATAACTCTCGAATCGAGATTTCCACTGATTCCCGAAGCCAGTGTGGCAACTATCACATATCTCGACGGCAGGCTGATGTTCATATATAGGGAAAGTGAAAACACTCTTGCCCGGACGGTTCTGGCCGAGCATCTTGATCAGTTCACTTTTTACGACCTCGAGGGGCAGTATCTGTATTACCGGGCGGTATTTGAGTACAGAGGAGCCACCAAAGAGATCGACGGGGCGGTGAGGATCTATTAGAAAGGCTTTTTCGAGTGCGGAAATTCTTGTCGTGCTTGCCGTGCTGGCCATGCTGATCAGTTCGGGGATCGCCCTCATTCTTCAGTACAGATCCATGTCGGCGACTCTCGAAATCTCCACCAATCTCCATTCAGCCAAGCTGCTGGTGGAAGGTATCGTGAGGAGTGCCAACCGCGTGAGTGAAGAGAACATAATCGATCGAATCGAGCAGCTATCTAATTATCCGGGCTTTCAAGACGTTGAAGTGGCTTCGGTCGAGGCGACCAACATCGAGGACAGCCCTACGAGAAGGATTTTCGAGGTCGTCCTCAGGGACAGAAGAGTCGGTGTGGAGGAGGTGTTTCATGTATTCAGATTCGATCCCTTCGCGGAATAGAGGTTTCGTTCTGGCGTTGACACTAATTCTGATGACCTTCGCTACTACTATGATAATAGCCGCCAGTATAATCATCCAGCGCACCTCCAGGAGACTCAACGAGTATTCTTTGCTTTCAGACCTGAGGGTAGCTTCGAACAATCTGGTGGAGGGAGCCGCCATGGTCCTCGCCGAAAAGTGGAACCAGGACAACTTCAATTCCGCCTGGGAAGGTTTCGAGGAGTTCCTTCAGTTCGTTTCCTCAAGGGGCGGCTATGAGGGAGACCTGTGGTCGGAAGTTATCCAAACTCTCGACTCTGAAGGATGGTGGTTGATCAACGGAGATGAAGACTTCGCTTCTCTGCTAGAGGACGCATCCTTTTCGGAGTTAACTTCCATAGGGGCGGCGGTAAACCTCACCGGCGGTAAGTATTCGATAGTTTCGTGGGTGGAGAAAGCCGGCGTGAAAAGATATTCCTACGGTCTGGTACTTGCCGAATCGCTTCTGGAGCATGCGGCTTTGAGATTTGGGGATATATCCAGGGTTTTCTACGAAGTCACCACGGGTGAGAAGAACAAAGACGATATACTGACAGGGCGGGGCGACGTGGTAAACGGACAGGCGATCGTGATCGGAGGAGTAGCCGTGAGCGACTCCAGCATAAACCTCGAGCTGGTCTTCCCTTACGGCCTAACCGCCAGGAGCATAACCCCCGATGGATCGTACACGTACACACAGACGGCCTCCGATTCGGAGCAGTATTTTTCAACTCTCCTTGCAGACCACGAAGACTGGCTTGCGTCCCTCTCTCCTGTGGCAACGTACACGGCGCCTTTCAACGACGAAATCACAGCCAATGAAGACGGCTTGATCGTTTTCAAACCCAACGACAGCAGCGGCGCACCCTACACCATATATTTTCCCGACGCCGCGGGGAGTGAACACAGGTATCTCATACTAAAATACAAAACTGAGAGCGGAGTATTCACCACAAAAATTTATGCCGAGGACTTCCCGGTGCACATCGCCATTCACGGAAACCTGTTTATAGGAGATTCACAAAGCGATCCCCTCAAGTTGTACTATATAAACGGACAGTACAGCATTACCGTCTATGGTTCGATTACCGTGAATTGCCAGCTGATGTACGGCGATTTCGACGACGAGTTCGACGAGGCCAGAACGCAGGGAGGCAAGGTCAACAACCAGGAGATCAACACCTGGAGCAAGGTCAAGGAACTGCTGAATGACTTCTCAGAGCGCGAGGCAGAGGATCATCTCTCGCTGGTCAGTATAGGTGGAGACATAATAAACACTTATGTGATCGGTAACTCTGGCAAGGGCACCCACGCTATCAGGGCTCTAGCGGGGGAGTTTTCAGCCTTCAAGAAGAATGGAATCGGCGGTGCCTTCACCTTCCCCGATCTGGGCACCGTTGTCAAAAACGAAAGGACCAAGCTGGGCCAGCTTTTCTTTTTTGGATCTATCACGGGTAACCGGTTCGGCACCATAGAAGAGATGAACTATCTGGACAACCTCTTTGTAAGCTCCACCAGGGGCATATCTGGGGGAACATTCGGTAAACGTTTGATTCTAGCCGGTTTGAGAGCATGGTAGGAAATGGGATTGGTCTATATGCCAATGAACGCCTTCGCCGCCGATAGGAAACTATACAGACCTTCGTTATCGCCTTCCTCTCTGACAACCACAATGAAAAGGTGGGGTCTCCCCCACCCGTATCAGATTTGCCACATCAAGTCTTTCGTTCTCTCGTAGAGCTGGCGGAATAGCGCGTAAGATTTTTCGTATATCTCGCGATTGTTCGGGTCGGGATTGATCGGTTCTCTGAACTTCACCCACTCTTTTATCTTCTCAGGTCTGTCGATCAATCCCACGCCCAGCCCTGCCAAGAAGGCATCTCCGAAGGGAGCCTCCACAAGGCTGGATACCTGTCTCATCTTGTAGCCGGTGATATCGGCGAAGATGCTGTTCCAGGCAGAGGATTTAGCCACTCCGCCGACTATCCAGCATTCATCGTTCAGTTTCAGGCCGGCCTTGATTCCCTCCTCGATGTTATGTCGCAGGGCGAATGCCGCTCCTTCCATGAGGGCTTTGTACATGTGGCCCCTCGTGTGCACGAGGGTCACTCCGAAAAAAACCCCTCTGGCAAAGGGATCCCAGATCGGCGATCTTTCGCCCATGAAGTAAGGGAGTACTATTATTCCGTCGCTTCCGGCCGGTATCGTCTCGACTTCCCTGTCAAGAAGCTGATACGGTGAAATACCCGTTCGCAAACCCACAGACGTTTCGCTGTCCGCGAATTCCTCTTTGAACCATCTGGCGAGCGCTCCGGTAGTGGCAGAACCACCGAAGGAGTATATCCGCTCGGTATCGTGAACCACATACGGAAAACTGACGAGCCCGAAGGGTAGCTCGCTGCCGTCGTGGACGGTTCCCCAGCAGGTAGAGGTGCCGACCATGGCGACGTGTTCGCCCTCTTCGAGCGCCCCGGCCGAAAGCTGGGCGACGGGGGCGTCGATTCCACCGGAAACGACGGGCGTTCCCTCGGGCAGGCCGCAGAGTTTTGAACTGGCCCGAGTGATCTTTCCAACCACATCGCTAGATCTCACGATTCTCTCGGGAAGGTATTCGATCGGGATTCCCAGAGCTTTACACATATCTGTAGACCATGTAAGTTTTCTTATGTTGAAAACACCGCCTATATTCCCTGCCGATGAGTAGTCGATGGCATTTTCTCCGGTAAGCTGATAGACAACGTAATCTTTCGGCGTCACGAACTTGTATATCTTCTTCCAGATCTCGGGTCTGTTGTCCCTGAGCCACATCATTTTGGTGAAGCCATAGTAGGAATCGACGTAATTGCCGGTTATTGAAAAGATCTCTTCTTTGGGTATGTTGTCCTTAACCCAGCCAGTTTGATACGTCGCACGCCTGTCCATCCATATTAGACAGGGGTAGAGCGGTTTCATCTCTCTATCCACCGGTACACCGGAGCCGCCGTAGAGACCGCTGATCGCCAGAGCGGCGATCTCTTCCTTCGCCACTCCCGATTTTTCTACCACTTCCCATATCGTTTCGAAGGCAGCCCTCGCCCAGACGTCCGGCCACTGTTCGGCCCAGTTCGAGCCGGGTTTGATGACATCGTACTCTCTCTGCGCCTCGACGAGAACACGTCCGCTTTCGTCCACCATAACGCTTTTCGTACCCTGAGTCCCAATATCGCACCCGATCAAATACATATCCATACCACCTTTTAGATTTCGTCTATTTCATGTCTCAACCAAGATTGTACCTCATCTATTCCAGGCTCGCCAGGATCGAGCTCTACGCCCTTCATGTATTTGACGGCCTCATAGATCACAGGCATTATCCTGTCGTGAACACCGGCCACGTGGTGAATGTAGGGACCGCATACCAGTTTCTCTTCGAGCTTTGGCCAGTTCTTGAATTTCGCCCAGATGTACGTTCCCTTGTTGAAAGGTCCGTCCGTGCTTTCGGCGTGAGATACGAAAACCTTGTAATTCGAGAAGTCTCCGTCGAATCTGAGAATGCTGAGCTTACCCCCCTCTATCTCCCATTCCGATACCCCTGGACTGTGGCTCTCGAGTATGAAGTGTTTCCCGACGTATGGTTTTTCCTTCGCGAGCGAAAGCGGGAAAGGCCCGCAATGCCACAGAAGCTCGGCATTGTCGTCGGACGGATGTCTGATCGTCAGATCGGCCAGAAAGGAGGGTTTTCGATACATGGTGGCCGCCTGGGCCAGTTCCATGCTGATCGCCCCGTGAACGTCGGTTTCACAGGCAACGGGGATTTTACTGTCCGAAAGCAGAGAATGGGCAAAACACGGCATAACGCCATAAGCCTTCTGTAGAGCGTTCCAGCATTGAATTGCTATTCCGCTCAAGCCCTCTTCGATCGCCCACCTCTCCATCACGATCTTGAGCGTCAGGACCTTTTTGAAACTCTCTTCGCCCGCGCTGGAGTATTCAACCCTGTCCTTGAGTCCGGCCAGTTCCTGGTCGAGCTCTTTCGAGTCCAGTAATTTTTTCGCCTCTTCCACTATATCTATCAGGGTAGTAGGGATGAGCTCTATACCGAACTTCTCCAGAAGCTCGCCTTCGTTGTTTATAACGGTCCAGAAGTCTCTCGGCCTGTTGCTTATGACTCCGATTTTCATATTGCGGAAGGCCCTGACCACCGAAGCAGCGGCGAGAAAGTTTTTAAATCCCCGTTCGAAGAGGGAATCATCGACCGAGGAGTTCACTATATAGGTGAAGGGAACGCCGAAGCGTCTCAACAACTTACCCGTCGCGAAGAGACCGCACTGGGTGTCACGCGTTCGACTGCCGTCAGGCAGCGGAGCATCGTCTCGCGGCCCCCAGAGGAGCAGGGGCAAGTTGAGTTCTCTGGAGAGCTTGGCAACGGCTTCTTCGGTTCCGAAATTCACATGAGGCGCAAAGATGGCGTTCACTCCGGCGTTTCTGAAACGTTCCGCCACTGAGAGCGCGTCTTTGGGATCGTAAATGAGCCCCTCTTCGTTCAGCCAGTCGAGACCGACGAAATCTACATTCCAGGCCTTCAGCTTTTTTTCGATGAGCATTTTGTGTTCCTGAGCGTCTTTCTTGCTGAAAACGTTTCTCCTTGTGGGAGCGAACCCGAGTTTTAGCTTTTGATACATCCTTTCCCTCCTTTCAACCTCCCGGATGACTCAGTCGGCCGGACTTGGAAGAATACGCCCGTCGTAGTTTTTCTGCCGTTAGCTTGTCGATTTTTCAAACTCAAAGTGTTTTTTCCAGAGTGAACTCGATTACACTGGCCGACATGGGAGCGAGCCTGAGATTCATCTCCCTGGTTCCCGCGGCCAGTTCATCGTTCACAAGATGTATCCTATCGGGGTTGTCGAAGTCGTTCATCTCGTCAGGAGCCGAGCCGGTCAGAACGTACCGATCGGCCTTTTTCTTAGCTTCCAGCCCCGAAAGATCGAGACGTATATCGGTTTCCTTCTGATAATAGTTGATCAGCGCTACGCTGAGTACGTTTCTCCTTTCGTCGTAAGTGGCCGAACCGTCGATGTATGGAACACCCTTCAGCTGGAAGCTGTTGCGCCCCTCGACGAACGTTCTGGCCTTTATGTCATACCTTTGTGTGTCGATATCCATGGCGAGTCTGGTCCGGCCCGTGTGGTTCACGAAGAGATCGAAGGCGTGATAGATCGGAGTAAGGACGATCTCGTCTCCCTTCGTCTTTATCATACCCAGGGCGTTAACCATCTGCGCCAGATTGGCCATCTGTACCGTATCGTTCATTCTGTGCATCACGGCGAATATTCCGGCCGCGAAGAGCCCATCCTTCAGTGCGTACGGTTCTTCGATGAGTACCGTTCCCTTCTCTGTGCCCTCCCTTTCCGCACTGATTTTGTACCAGACATTCCATTCGTCGAACGAGATCTTCACATGATCCAGGCGAAGGTGCTTTATAAGGTTCTCGAGCAGCTTCAATCTCTGCTCGCAGTAATACACCGAAGCCACGGTGCCGAAGTAATCGTCCGAACCGTGGTACTCATGAATCGAGATATAATCGATCAGGTGCCCGGCGTGTTTCAACACCGTCATATCCCAGTCGGGATTGTCGGCGCCAACGGCTATAACCTTTATCGAACGGTCCACGCCCTTCATGAACTGTGTGTACTGCCTCAGCTTTTCGGCGTATTCGGTCGCGCTGCAGTGACCGACCTGCCAGGGGCCGTACACTTCGTTTCCAATCCCCCAGTACTTAACTCCATACGGCTCGGCATGGCCATTTTCTCTCCTCATTCCTGCGTATCTGGTCGGCGTATCGAGGTTACAGTATTCGAGCCAGGCGACAGCCTCGTCGAGCGTTCCCGTCCCCAGACTCACGGCCAGATAGGGTTCGGTGCCAAGCTCGCAACAGTACTGTATGAATTCATCCGTTCCGAACCTGTTGCTTTCCAACCCGCCCCATATATAGTTCAGCAGCTGCGGCCGTTTCTCCACCGGTCCGATACCGTCCTGCCAGTGGTACGCGGACGCGAAGTTGCCACCAGGCCATCTCAAGATGGGGCACTTGATCTTTTTTACGGCATCTATGATATCTCTCCTGAATCCTCGCGAGTCGGACTTTGAGGATTTTTCATTGAAGATTCCGTCGTAGATACATCTACCCAGATGCTCCGTGAAATGTCCATAGATCATATCGTTTATCTTTCCGAGTTTTTCCGGTCTGACCCTGACGTATGTCTGCACTGTAATCCCTCCCTGATTGACTAATCGTTATGAGATTTTTAAAGACTCCCGGTATTCAATCTCAAGACCGTGATCGAATTACCTTCGAAGCTGAATGTGAATCGATTGGAGAAATCCGACAAAACCGTGGTCATGGGTACGATCCTTTCGGGATCTTCGAAAGTGTTTCCGTCGAAGATACTATCGGAAGTTATCACTGTCGCTTCCCCTTTGCCCGTCACTTTTGTGGCTTCATCTATTTCCACCAGAACCTCTTTATCCTCGGGCCAGGGGTTGACGACCTTTATTATCAAATCTCCGGTTTCGTAGTCAAAGCTACAGGAATGATAAAGCGACTTGAACCAATAGCCTATGACTTCGACATCTTCGTCCGTAAGACTGGAATCGACGATGATATCTCCAAGGTTCCTGTTGAAGATCCTCTGGACGTGATAGCTGGGTGTTCCATAAACCCTCGTGCTGTCGAACCAGATTAGATCTGGGGTCCACTGCGACCAGCCCGGTCTGTTGAAAAGGGGAGCGTACGCCGCCATTATCACAACGTCACTATTGCGTTCCAGTCCGGTCATTAATGCCGCTTCGGCCAATGCCGCCTGCAGGGTGTTTCTCCTTCCAGCCTCATGGGCTGCATATTCCCCGAGCATAACCTTTGGACCCTCTCTATCGTATTTGTCGTATCTTTCGGTGTTTCTCAGCATCCATTCGGGCACGGCGTAAATATGCTCGTCGATAATCTCCACCGCGTTCTGCCGGGCCCATCTCCAGGCCCTGTTGAACGGTGCGCCCTCGTAGGAAGGCGGTCCGCTGAAGAGTATGACGATCTCGGGATGTTTGTCTTTTATGGCTTTCTGAAAGAGTGCGAAGCGCTCGTGGTATTCATTTCCCCAGTTCTCGTTTCCTACGCCTATATATGTAACGTTGAAAGGTTCGGGATGACCGAGTTCGGCACGTTTCGCCCCCCAGGAACTTTCTGTCGGCCCGTTGGCGAACTCAATGAAGTCAAGAACATCCTGAACCCACCCGTCCATTGTATTCATCGAACAGTACTCGGCCCCGCGAACCTGGCAGGAGATTCCCGCGTTGAATATCGGCACGGGCTCGGCGCCCAGATATTCAGCCAGAATAAGATACTCGAAAAACCCTATTCCATAGGACTGGTTGTAGCCCCATAGGTTGTAGTTAGCTTTTCTCTCTTCCACCGGACCGATCGTGTCCTTCCAGCGGTAGGAGTTTTCAAGGCTGTCACCCTCTACCAGACAACCACCGGGAAACCTCAAGAACCCCGGCTTCAATTCCTTGAGCATTTCCAGAAGATCCGGCCTCATACCGTGCCAGTTCCTCTCTGGCAGGAGCGAGATCATATCCAGACATATCAGACCGGAGCCCTTCAAGATCAACGCCAGCCGACCATCATGACAGTCCTCCGGAACTTCTAGGACCACGGAATATCTCTCCCACAGATCAGCGAATTTCGATCCCAGGCTGGCGGTGATTATTGAGTTCCCCTGTGAATCCATGAGGCGGATTTCGATTTCTCCGCTGTAATCATCGCCACGGATGAACGAGGAGAAGATATAACTCTCGCCCCCGACGAGAGGAATTCCATCGTAACCATCGTTGGAGAGAATCACGCGCCTATCGTCGGATTCTATATCGAACCTCAGATAACTAGTGTTGTTACCGTTGACAGGTCTTTCGGATTTAATCGAAAAGCTCGCCTTGCAGCCTTTCTCAAGGACCACAGACCAGCCTTCTATGCGATCGGTATGTTCAAAGGAGCGGTTTCTAACCAGCTCGGCGTAAAGACCACCGTCAACCGCATGGTTGATATCTTCGAAGAAAACGCCGTAGAGAAAGGGACTTATTACAGGGCCGAGGTTGATAGGGTTCACTGCTATCACATGATCGACGCCCACCAGAACGGATGCGGGAACGAACAGCAAAGCCATAAACAGGACGATCGAAATCGCTATGGAAGGTCTCATTCATCGCACCTCCTGTTCCTTTCCGATTACGAGAACGAAGTTGTTTTCCTTTTTGCCGCCCACATCCAGGGAGAAAGTCTTTGAAAAACCATCAGTGGCAACGGTGATTTCATAATTACCGGCGAATCCTTTGAAAGCGACTTCTCCGGAGGAACCGACGTCGATCTTCATGTCCGTCTTCCATTCTCCATGGATCAAGTTCTTCAGTTCGTAGAAGAGCGGTTTGATAGACAGATCATCGCGCAGGAATCCACTTCCCGACTGCCAGGCGCGGTAGAAGTTCCAGTAAGTAATGACTTCTACTGCCGGATGGCTGAAGAAGACTTTGTAGAAGATCTTCGCGATCTCCGCCTGGATCTCTTCGGCCTCGCTTATAGACACTTTGAAGGCATCGATAACCGCGGGAAGAGGAATCTGAAACTCCGAAATGTGTACGGGTTTTCCAAGTTGAGCCAGTTCGTCTATCGCCAGATAAATGCTCTCGAGCGATCCCAACTGCCCAAGGAGGTCCTGTGCGGTGAAGATATGGGCCTCGGCACCTATCGCGTCTATCTGCACACCTTCGTTTATCAACTGCCTGGCTCTAGAAATGAAAGCCCTTCTGGTACCTGTGTTGACCAGAACGCCGTATTCGTTGAGAACCGTGATTGCATCGGGGTCGGTCTCCTTAACTATTCTGTACGATTGAGCGATATAGTCCGTGCCCAGTGAGTCGAACCAGTTCTGAACGATCGGTTCGTTAACGACATCCCAGTATTGGACAAGATCTTTGAACTCTTCAACCTCTCTAGCCACCCTTTTGAAAAGAAGATCGCGAACCTCCGACCACTGTTCCAGCTTTCCCATTCTTTCCACCCAGCCGGGAACACCGACACTCGGAGGGTTTCCCCAGACGAGTGTGTGACCTTTCACGGGAACACCGTTTTCCTTGAGCCATTCGGCGATCTTTTTTGAAGCATCTACCAGGCGTAGACGCCCTTGAGTGGATTCGTAGTCGGCCCAGTAGAAGGACGGAAGGGTAGCGAAGTTGAAGAGCTCCAGATAGAGCCGCATATACTCCGCGAGGTCTTCCTCAGGCAGAGGTCTGGTTCCGAATCTCCTACCCCTGTTGTAACTTGACTGGGCATAAGCGTACAGGAGATATTCCGGAGCGTTCCCAAAGTAAAACTCGTGTGAAAGCTGTTTTGCAGTCAAAAAAGCTTTACTCACCGGTCTCCCCTGCTCATCCACGATGCTTATACTGATCGGTATCTTTCTATCGTTTTCTATCCTTTCCTCGAAAAGACTTGTGTCGACTTCAGGCAAAACATTACCTCCAAAGACGGAAGTGCTTACGAACAAGGCTATGAAAAGCAGACAACAGGTCCGCACGATAAAGTTAGGAAGTACAAATCCCTTCTTCGAAGAAGACTGCTCAAACGACATGAGACCTACTCCTTTCCAAGAGATCCCAGAGATATCCCTTTCATCAAGTATCTGTGGAAGACAACGAAGATTATCAGCGACGGTGCAACCGAAAAGAAGGCCCCGGCCATCATCGGACCTATCCCGCGGTAGGGGTCGCCCCAGCCGGCACTGAATCTTATAAGCGCTATCGGAAGCGTGAATTTGTCGGACTTGCTGAGTATCAAAAGCGGCCAGAGAAAACTGTTCCACGAACCCAGAAAGGTCATCAAGCCCAGCACAAGCATCGCCGGCTTGACATATGGAATTACTATGCTTATAAGGAACCTGAACTTCGAACAGCCGTCTATCCAGGCGGCATCCTCCAGCTCGCCGGGAATATCGAGCATGTACTGTCTAAAGAGAAAGACGCCGAAAGTTCCCCCGAGGCCCGGTAGAATCAGGGCTAGATAGGAGTTTGTCAGTCCCATTCCCTGAATTATGAAGAAGTGAGGCACCAAAAACAGCACGCCGGGGAAGGCGAGCACGGCCACATAGATCCAGAAAACAAGCATACGACCCCTGAATCGCAGACGCGAGAGAGCATAAGCGGCCGGAATAGAAAGCGCCAGCGTTGCCAGCGTGGAACCGACGGCGACGATCACGCTGTTCAGAGTTGCCCTGATGAGCGAAAGCCCCCCTGAAGGCGCGAAAATGATTTTGTAATTCTCCAGGGTGGGGTTTTCAGGTATCCACTCGGGAGGCGTCTGAATGACAGCCACTGCCGTTGACTTCAGCGAAGTTGACAGCATCCAGAAAATCGGCGCAAACCAAAAAGCCGCAAATGCCCAGAGAAGTATCGTTACAACGACGGCAGTTATGCGCTTGCTGAGTTTCTTTTTGTTTATGGCAACTGTAGAAGTCATTCTCTCACCCCTCTGTCGAGCGTATCGACTTCGTCACGAGCACGAGCTGTATTACCGCAAAGATAAGCACTATCGCGAAAATAAACCAGGATATCGACGCGGCCCTTCCGAAATCCTGTCTCTCGAACCCCACCAGGTACAGGTAATAGACCATTGTTCTCGTGGTGCCGGCAGGACCGCCGACCGATAGTATGTAAGCCTGGTCGAAAAGCCCGAAAGCGAGAATAACCTGTCTGACCACATCGAAGAAGAGTACGCTCCTTATCCAGGGCAAGGTAATGTACAAAAACCTCTTCCATGGTCCCGCTCCATCCAGTTTCGCCGATTCGTACTGCTCGGGAGGGATCCTCTGCAACGCGCCCATATAGAGCAGAATGCTGAACCCCACTATCCACCAAATGGTCACCAGTATTATCACACCCCAGGCAACTCCAGTGCTGCCGAACCATGAAACGGCACCATTGATGAAACCGGTTTTGTTCAGGTAGTAATTGGCCAGACCGGATGGAAAGGAAGCGAATATCCATTTCCACGAGCTGAGAATGCCCACCGATCCGAAGAAGGCCGGTGAGACAAAAGCGATTAACAGCCATAACTGTCCGAACCTTTTTTTGTTGAGGATATGGGCAAAGAGTATGGCCACTATTATTGTAAGGGGAACGCTTACTATCGCGAATATCACAGTGTTCTGAACAACAGGCCAGAATCTCGAGTCGTTCCATGTGCGGACGTAGTTGCTGGCTCCTACAAAGACATTGTCGCTGAGCAGACTCCAGTTGAAGAAACTGATTACCATCCCAAAGACCAGAGGAATGGCGACGAACAAGACGAAGAAAAACAGGTGAGGGAGGAGGAACAACCACGACCCTACCTCCCTGTGGAAACGTCTATGCGACTTCGATTGTGATTGTCTCAATTGCTCCTCCTCCCTTCACCCAATTAATGAAAGCTTACCTCGCTCTTGACCAGTAATCGTCAAGAATCTCCTGCACCGCAAATTCGGCTTCTTTCATACCCTCTTCGGGAGAGATGGAGTGCAGCACCAGTATTTCGTCGAGATATACAGCGATTTCGGCTTCGATTTCCGATATCAACGGGAACATCTGGAACTGCTTTACATATTCCGATTCCTGAGAGACAACGTAAATGTGTGGCAGTCTCTCCTTCAGCTCCTGACTCTGCGAAATGGAGATTCTGGCTGGTGTCTGACCGGCCGCATACCAGTCTATCGCGTTGTCCCAGAGGTATTTCATGAAGGTAGTTGCGGCGTCCAGAACCTTCGGGTCTTCAACCATTACCTTCGGCATCGCCAGAACGTGCGAACCTCCGAAGACGGCCTTGGTCGTACCCAGCTGAGGTGATACCGCGTAGCCGAAGGCCTCGCCGAGCTGTTCCATCCAGGGCTGGATCGTCCAGATACCCGTTATCAGAACAGTGCTATCGCCCGACTGGAACGATACGCCAGGATCGGCTACCTGCATCGGGAGAATGCCCTTTTCCTGCATCGTGAGCATCAATTTGCAGGCCTCGATTCCCGCTTTAGCGAAGGCCGGCTTTTTGAAGTCATCGGTCAGAAGATCGCCGCCGTGCTGCCATAGCAGATGGAACCATATCCATGTCCAGGCGGGATTCTCGTAGTAGGGAGTCAATCCGGCAGGGGTAATCGGGATCAGAGCTTCCATCGCCGCTATAAACTCGTCCCTCGTCTTCGGCGGGTTCTCCGGATCCAGGCCCACTTTTGCGAAGTTGGCCTTGTTGTAAGCCATGTAGAAAATCCATATATCCAGTGGGATTCCCACGACTTTACCGTCGATAACAAGCCCGTCGAGAACACCGGGGAAGATGTCATTTACATCGATCCCGTAATTGTTCAGCCATTCATCAGGAGTGAAGCCTTTGAAATGCTGCAGGTACAGAGGCATATCGAATTTGCGGATGAACATTATTTCCGGCGCGGTTTTCGATGCAATACCCATCGAAAGCTTGTTCTTCATATCCAGAGACGATTCGACCACGACATGAACGACCTCGATTCCGGGGTGCGTGGCGTTGAACTTTGCAACGATTTCATCCATGTAAGCCCCGTCCGCTCCGGTGAGCGGTGTCATCATCGTAACCGTTACTCCGAAAGAAAAGCCTACAAAAACGATCAGCGCAAGAACCAAACACATGAACTTTTTCATTTAGTTTCACCTCCTAGAAAAGGTAATAACCGATTGACCAGAAAAAGGATAACTCGATGACATTTGTTCTTCCCTTGCCACATCACCCCCCATGGAACCAGAAAAACTCTCTGTTCGTAATCATTTTTCCATCATTGTGACAACAGGATATGACCGGGAGAAATTTGCTGGCTTCGATCGTTAGTTTGGCATGGACTCCGGAAATACTTATATGTACGTACCTTATTGTGTTAAGCAAAACCCTTTCAAGTTTAAATTACTTAAAAAACACAGTCCAAAAAAACGCCAAAGCAACAGAATGAAAAAAGAAACTATGAAGTGATCTACTTACGCTAGATTCTACCAAACGAAAAACCTCCCGAACAAACACAGTTATGTTTGAAAGAGACCTGTGAGAAGCGAGTTGCGGGGAATATTGATGATATTCGTACTCTCTTTTACGTGATTGTAGGGTTTTCTTCAGATTTCACAGAATATCTGATGCTTAAATGTCCGTACAAATAAGATTAATCAGGTTTTTCTCGATGAAATCCGCTCAACGAAGTCGAAGAAAAAAGACCGCCCTGCGTGGGCGGCACAATTATCGAAGAGGTTTTCCCGTTTTAGAGTTCTAAGCTCTTTATGATTTCGCCTGAGTGATGGAACTTCTCTCTATGAGTTCAGGTTTAAAGACAACTTTCTGGGGTTTGCCGCCGTTGAGCATATCGAGAAGAATTTCGACGGCTCTCCTGCCTACCTCTTCTTTAGGGTGGGCGAAGGTAGTCAAAACATCTCTGAAGTCACCGATGGGGCCATCGTCAAAACCGATAACGGATATGTCGTCCGGTATTCTCAAAGCTAAACGCTTTGCGACCAGCTGGAGCTGAAGGGCCGTTGCGTCGTTGTAGCAAAAAATCGCGGTAGGTCTTATCTGCAAGGGGAGAGACATGAGTTCGTGGGCGATCTGCATGGGCGCTCCTGTGAATTCAGACACGTTGAAGGCCTTATCGTAGATTCTATCGACTCCCAGCTGCCGGCACCTCTCGATGAAACTCCTAGCCCTGACAACACCCGGAAGATGAGTGGATTTGTAAATGACTGCAACCCTTCTGTGGCCATAATCGTAAAAGATCTCGGCAGCCTTTTCGCCTCCGCTGGCATCGTCTAGAATGACGCAACTCACCTGATCAATGTTCCAATCGGTGTGAACCAGGGTTATCTTGATCCCGGATTTCGTCAAAGACTTCACAAAATCCTTGTTCGATCTCTTGGTCGCACTGTAGACAGGGTCGATAATCAGCCCCTTGACGCCGGATTCCATCCACTCGCCAAGAATCTGTCTCTCTTTGACCGGATCTTCGGAAGCGTTTCCCAGAAGCATTTTGTATTCATTTCTAAAAAGATAATCCTCCGCACCTAGTACGACATAGGGAAAGATATAACTGGTTATCTGCTGAACGAGTATTCCAACCAGATGATTATCGTTTCCATAGCTGACAAAGGTCCCAAGGCCTGGCCTGCGGACAATGACGGCTTTCAGAGTCAATCTGTCCAGTGCCTTTCTGACAGTCTCTCTACTGGCGTTGAACTTCGTCATCAACTCTTTTTCCGTTGGGAGTTTATCGCCAGCCGAATACTTTCCGGACTTCAATTCCTCAAGCAAATAGCGCTCGATGATCCCATATTTGGATGTGATGACGATCGCCCCCCGCATCTTAAATGTACGTACGTATTTGAATTCTACACCGTAAATTGGATTGAGTCAAGTTTTACTAATCTGTACAATAACTACTATGAAAAGCTTTTCAGATCAAGCTTTACTGATTTATGAAATGCTAAACCCTTATAGGGAGAGCGGGGTCAGAGGTGTGGGGTCTAGAGTCTGGCAAGAGCGAAAGAGAGTGAAGAGCCGTCCTTCGTTTCGTCCAGGAGCATGGACCCATCCCTGGAAAGAGCGAGAAGGGGAGAGACTGAAGAGATGCGATGATAGTTTTTAATCTCTCTTTAATCGATGTTCTTCTATACTTATTTCATAAATTCTCTCAGGAGGTCAATAGTATGAAGCGAATAATCACACTTACCCTTCTTTTATTGGTGGTTTTTGGTTTGGTGTTTGCGAACAACGGAAACGGTCCAGGCGACGGCATCTCCGATGGACCGGACGATGGTGCGGGTTACGGTTCTCCGGGAAACGGTCAGGGAGACGGTCCGGGCGGCGGGAAACTCGATTCCGGTGAGCGGACGGTGGCATTGCCTGCCGTCCGCCCGATTTTTGAAAAGAGCGAACCGTTGTTTTTCACGCTACTCAAAGAGTTCATAATTATGATGCGGAATGCGTTCAAGAGTTTCAACTTCTCGGGAGTTGCAATGCTTCAAATCGGAGGCCGCTAAACATCATCGTGAGGTCTATCGGCAAATACCTACAATAAGCGTGACTGAAAGCACATTACGGCCCACCTCTTGTTGTAGGTTTTTTCATCGTACGCAGACAACTCGTTTAGCCCTGGTCTTTATTAGCAGACAGCCAATCACAAACTGCGGTTAATTATAGAAATCAAGCCTGTCATAGTGAAGCGATGCCAGCGACTTGACAGATATCATGAAGTGTATATAATTGAATTAAATGACCGGTCAGCAGGGGGACTTCGCTTGAAAAACGACGATGGCCAGGAAACGAGAGAAAGAATTATTAACGCCTCAATACAGCTTTTCTCACAGAAAGGATACGATGCTACCACGACCGGAGAGATCGCCTCGATGGCCGGAGTGACCAAAGGCCTCATTTACTACTATTTCGAGAGCAAAGAAGAAATCCTCAACCACCTGGTCGATTCGCTCATGAAGGATGCGACTACTATCGCCATGGATTTCGTTCACACTGGCATAGTTCAGATGATCAGAGATGGGAAACTAGACATCGAAACCGACAGGCTTCGTTTCATCGACGGGGGAGCGATTCGAGATTTCTCCAGAAAGGTTATAGATTACTACGAGCGCGCGCTGGACTTTGTGCTGGAAAAAAGGGCCGTCATACGCATACTCATGCTTGAATCTCTCAAAGACAGCAAACATCACAACGACCTGTTCAGGCTTATGGAACTGACGGGCGACGGTGAAGACAACCCCGTATTCAAAACTATATACGAGGCCGACAGGGATTTCACATATTCGGGAGATATGTCGGTCTTCAAGTTTTTCTTCTCCATAGTACCGCTGATCAATTTCGCCGCTCATTACGAGGAGTACAAAGTCATTAGCTCTATGAGCGACAGGGAATTGAAAGACTCTTTTCTACGCTCTTTCAAGATAATCTTCGCCTCGCTCGTATCGGGAAGCGAGATACTCTTGCGCAACGACAAAACCTAGAGGTATTTAGATCATAGCCTGTGCCGCCGACACATGTAAGTTTTTTTCACTTATTGACTGAACGTTCAGTCAATAACGATCGATACAGAGTTATTTCATTACGGAAGGAAGGAGAAGAGAATATGATACCGCACCACGATAGTCTGACAGAGATATTGAAGCAGCTTGGAGTCAATCCGGAAGTGGGACTCTCCGCCGAAGAAGCGGCACTTCGTCTTGAAAGTCACGGTGAAAACAGATTGAGGGAAGAAAAAAAGAAGGGAAATTTCCGGCGTTTTCTCGAGCAATTCAAAGACATCATGATAATCATACTGATGGCGGCGGCCGTCCTATCTTTCGCCGTTTCATTCTACGAAGGAGAAGGCTTCATAGAACCTGTGCTGATCATTCTCATCGTTGTGTTGAACGCGATAATCGGGGTGGTTCAGGAAAGCAAAGCCGAAAAGGCTCTGGAGGCCCTAAAAAGACTCTCTGTACCGCACGCCAGAGTTCTGAGGGATGGTGAAGAAAGCATGATCGAGTCCACCGGCCTAGTCCCGGGAGACATAGTCCTCGTAGAGGCCGGCAATTTCGTACCGGCCGATGGACGGCTCATATCCTGCGCGAGCTTGAAAGTAGAGGAATCGGCACTCACCGGCGAATCCATCCCGTCGGAAAAAAGCGCAGAGACGACTGTACCCGGCGATGCTCCACTTGGAGACCGTCATAACATGATCTTCTCCGGTTGTAGCATCTCTTACGGTCGTGCGAAGGCCGTGGTGACGGCCACAGGCATGGATACGGAGATGGGAAAGATCGCCGGTCTTCTGGCCGGTGAAGAAGAGAGTTCTACTCCCCTTCAGCGAAAGCTGGCAACACTAGGCAAGTACCTGGGAATAGCCGCGCTTCTGGTCTGCGCGGTGATATTCGTCATAGGGCTGATCGACGGAATTCCTTTGATGGAGATCTTCATGATCTCCGTATCGCTCGCAGTTTCAGCTATTCCCGAGGGACTCCCGGCCATCGTCACTATCGTGCTTGCCATAGGTGTTCAAAGAATGGTGAAGCGCAACGCCATCATCCGCAGGTTGCCGGCCGTCGAGACTCTTGGAAGCGCATCGGTGATCTGCTCCGACAAGACCGGTACGCTCACACAGAATCGAATGACTCTCGTCAAAGCCTTTGATGGATCGACGTCGACACTGGAAGATGTTGGAAGCGACAACTCTCCTTCTATAAGGAAGCTTTTGCTTTACGCCGCGCTCTGCTGCGACGGCAAAGTTGTGTTCGAGGACGGGATGGAGAAACATATAGGCGATCCCACCGAAACGGCCATAATACTTGCAGCACGCGAGAACGGAATGATGAAGGAAGAACTTGACGCCCGCTATCCGAGGCTGGCAGAGATCCCGTTCGATTCAGAGCGGAAAATGATGACCACGCTGAATCTCATAGACGGAAAAAAGATCGTGATAGTCAAGGGTGCCTTCGATGTTCTCTCCGGCAGATGTGTCGAAGGTAAGACACGTGAGGCGCGCGAATATGTCGATCGGATGGGCCGCGATGCCCTGAGAGTTCTTGCGGTGGCTTTCAAGGAGATCGACGAAGTACCGGCCGAACCGGAACCCGAAATCCTGGAGAGCGGTTTGACCTTCATGGGACTGGTCGGTATGATCGACCCGGCCCGACCCGAAGCGAAAGAAGCCGTCGCGCTGTGCAGAAAGGCCGGTATAAAACCGGTTATGATAACCGGTGACCACTCGCTCACGGCATCTGCCATAGCCAGGGAACTGGGAATACTGGACGATGGCGACGAAACAGTAACCGGAAGCGAGTTGTCGGCGATGACCGAAAGCGAACTCAAAGAGAGAGTCGGAAAGATCTCTGTGTATGCCAGAGTCTCACCCTCCGACAAAATTCGTATAGTCCGGGCCTGGCAAGAGCGGGGAGAGATCGTCGCAATGACCGGCGACGGCGTGAACGACGCTCCGGCTCTTAAGGCAGCCGATATCGGCTGCGCCATGGGTATCACCGGTACCGACGTGGCCAAAGGGGCGGCCGATATGACCCTGACGGACGACAACTTCGCGACAATAGTCGAGGCGGTGAAAGAGGGGCGGGGCATTTACGACAATATAAGAAAAGTGGTCGGCTTCCTTCTTGGAACGAATATCGGGGAGATACTCACCGTTTTCTTCGCCATGTTGCTGTGGAGAGAAGCGCCTCTGCTATCGATGCAACTTCTCTGGATCAATCTGGTAACCGACAGCCTTCCGGCTATAGCGCTGGGTATGGAGCCTGTGGAGAGCGACGTGATGAATCGAAGACCGAGGCGAAGAAGGGAAAACATCTTTGCGAACGGGCTCGGCGTACAGGTTTTGCTACAGGGAATGCTGTTTTCCGCCCTCACTCTCATGGGATTCATTATAGGACGCATGACAGGCGATATAGCGACCGGACGTACCATGGCTTTCCTTGTGCTTTCACTGACTCAGGTGGTACATTCATTCAATATGCGTTCCAGTCGTTCCCTGTTCAAAATCGGCCCGTTCACCAACAGAACCCTCACTCTGGCCGCGGTTGTGTCGTTCGCGATGATAGCTCTTGTTTCGTTTGTGCCGCCTCTGGCGACCATCTTCGGTCTGACGACGCTTAGCTATGGTCTGTATCTGGTCGCCGCCCTGCTGGCTTTCGTACCGCTGCCTGTACTTGAAGCGACCAAAATGATCGGTCTGGTAAGGCACAGGAAGTGAGCGTTTCGCGACCGAAGAATCCTTCAATACGGCTTTCACTTAACAGAGGCGAGAAATCGCCTCTTTTCTCTTTTACACAAGAGTTTTACTGTGTTCATCCCCATTGCGGCACACCCGTAGAGATTCGTACCGCCGACGGAGTGGCCGATCACAAAGAAGTTCTTCAGGCTCTCGAGTGTCAAAGGCCTGTTTAAAAAACCCCTGAGCGTATCTTTGAGGCGGAAGTCTTCTTTCCGGCCAAAGCCCTGACCGTTGGCGGTGTATCTTTTCGTAGTCATCGGCGTGGCCACGTCGATGACCTCCACCGCATCGCCAAGACCCGGGAAGACTCTGTCAAGAATCTGTATGGTGTTCCCGGATATCTTTCTCTTTTCATCTTCGTAAGCCTGTCTGTCTTTGTAAAGCTTTTCCCAGTAAGAGTAACTGGTGTCGTACATGACCTTAAGGGCAGTCTTCCCTTTCGGAGCCATCGAGGGATCGTAGCCGTAATTAAGGATGCTGAGCATTTCATGTTTCTCCCCGGCTATTTCAGGGGGTCTGTCTGGAAAGAACGCTATCGAGTTCGGCACCTGAGAGAGGTCCATGCCCACTCCCAGCGACACATGGATCGCCATCATCATTCTATCTATCGGCCGGGAGTACATCGAACGGAACCGGTCGGTCAGATATCTATCGTCCAGGAGCTTCATGAAAGTGTCGTAGCCGTAGATGTCAGAAATAACGTAATCGGCAGTGATTTTCTCTCCGCTCTCGAGTTGAACTCCCGTTGTCACACCGTTATCGGTGAGCACCTTCTCGACCCGGGTTCCATACCTGAGCTCACCCCCCAGCGAGAGGAAACGCTTCTCGACGGCCCTGGAAAACTCGTAAGACCCTCCAGCGTAACGCCCGTACATTTTCCGGCTGGAACCGGCCATGACCGCCAGGTGGAGAGTGAGCGGGATGTTCTTCCAGCCGTATTGAATAACCGGGAAAAACTTTTTCAGAATTGGGCTGGAGAACCTTTCGGCGAACTTATTCATGCTCTCCCTCGAGTACTTGCCGCTTTTCATGAGCGTGGGGATATTCTTCAGCCAGTCGCGGAATTTCCAGAAACCAACTTCCATGAGTTCGATCCTGGAAAGAAGCTTTATGCCCTTTATGTACTGCTCGATAGTATCCGAGTCCTCAGGGGCAAGGCGTTTCATCTCTTCTTCCAGCCTATTGGTATCGTAATAGACTGTGAACTCTCTTCCCGATTCATCGATCACCTTCACCAGTTCTTCAGGAAAGAAGGCCTCAGCAGGCGCTGCCCCGAGATCGCTCCACATTTTGTAAAGAGCCGTTTCTGGCTTCAGACCTGCAAGATGGCGGATGCAGCCGTCGAAAGTGAAGCCGTCGCGATTCCAGGAAGTACAGAGCCCGCCCGCCCTTTCGCCGCTTTCAAGTACGGTCGTCTGAAAACCGTTAAATCTGGCATAGCATCCGGCGGCGAGGCCACCTATTCCTGCGCCGATAACGATTACCTTCGACATTTCAATCCTCCATTATCTCGCGCTTCTTAAGATCGGTCGCATCAGCGATGCTGGTGTGCAAAAACTCCGTTGCGCCCCTTGCTTTTGGCCCTGTACATGGCGACGTCGGCGAGCTGATTAAGATCTCTGGCGCTCATGCCCTCCCGCCACTGTGCGACACCGATACTCAAAGTTATTTTCGGACCACCGTCTTTTTTCGTTGACGATAGATCTCTTTTAAATCTTTCCACTATCCTCTCGCCCACCAGTCTGGCCCGTTCAAGATCGGTCTCTGGAAGTATTATAGCAAACTCATCTCCCCCCACGCGAGAACAGATATCGGTGCTTCTCGTGTAGAGCTTGATCTTTCTGGCCGCCACCTTGAGAGTTTCGTCGCCCACATTATGGCCGAACTCATCGTTGATCTCTTTGAATGAATCGACGTCTATTATCATCAACGAGAGAGGTTTCCCGGAAAAACGACTCTTTCTGATCAGTGAGTTCAATCTGGCATCGTGATACCTTTTGCTGTGGAGACCTGTGAGGTAATCGATACTCAGGGCGGTTGATCTATCTATGACCAGCCTGTTCAATATGTAAGTTCCCAGCAGCGCGATCAGAAGAAATGTGAAGATTATCAGCTGTCTGATTCTGTTGAGCAAATTCTCTATATACTCGAAGGAGAAATCTACCCCCACGACCCCGACCACTTCGTCCTTCGATCGATCCACTATAGGAGCGTAACCGGTCACGAACATTCCCCAGAATTCCCAGTTTACGATATCCGT
>DBRH01000083.1:12755-14974 GCA_002305955.1 Kosmotogaceae bacterium UBA1373 | reverse complement strand
GCTTCTTTTCGGCGAAAATGAAGGTCGCGCCAGTGTTTTTCTTCAATTCTCTGAATAGAGATTGCATCCTGTTGTAATAATCGGTATCGTATTCCTGCAGATCATAATCCTCGACTTCCGCCAGCGCGATGAAAGGATCGATATCCTGCTCTATGAATTTGGCTGCGGTAAAGGCTATGTTCACGGCATTGTTTCCAAGCTCGTAAACAATGAGATCGCGGATGCTGTCATAAAGAAAGTACCCGGATAAGGACAAAAAAACCGCTATCACAACAAAGATAAAGAGCCACGTTAGAAGCAGTCTGTTCTTAAAGCTTCTTGCATACAGGTCCACCTTCGTTTTTTCTTTCTCATCAGGGGTTCCTGTTGAAGAGCCCATCGCTTCATCATCTCCTGCAAGTTTTGAGTTTGTCACTTAAAACATACAAGTTGATCACATCGCAATAAATATACTACCGATGGGCTCAAATGTCCATGAATATATTTATTAAACTTAAGACAACCCGAAACTAATGAATCAAATGTATCAATCATATTTATTGTTCTAACAAATCGAATATAGCAACATCGAATTATTCAACCACCCCCGCCTTCCGCACCGCGGGCGGACAGTAGAGCGGATCGAGCCCTTCAGGCAGCGGGATGTAGATTCGCATCGTTATTTTAAATTTCCCATCAGGTGCCGGAAGCCAGTTGGATTCTTTCGACTCGCCGGGAGATTCGTGCTGTAAGTACAGCACCAGCGAGCCGTCCTCGCCATATGTCAGTTCAGATCGATCGCCGATCGAGTATCTGTTAAGAGGGTTATCGACCAGGAACTGCTCTTCGTCGTACATGGTGATCGACCAGAAGCCTTTCGGATCCACCGGGGGCAACTGCTCTTTGGCGAAGTTTATCACATAGTTGTATCTGGAAGCGTCGAGTGGTTCTCCATCGCTGTCATACAAGCAGTTCGGATAGAAAGTCTCTTCAAGATCGTTTCCGTAAAGCCCGATGTGGGCAGCCGTTGCCCTTATCAGATACAGGCCATGCATCCTCTCTCTGCTTCCGAAGATCCTCTCCGACAGGGACCAGCCGTCCTTTACGATCCCTATCTCTTTTTCCATCGCACTGATTTCGTCGCGAGCTTCAGCAATTGCCGATTCTATTGCCTCCAGCACCGGTTCGGTGAGATTATCGGGGTCGAAGGGATAGTTCGGACCGATTCCGATTTTCGAGAAGCTCTGGATCAAGGCCTCCTCGGAGGGGTGAATCTTGAGCTGTCCGAGTAAGAAGTTGAAATAACCGATAAAACCGGCAGAATCGGCCACAGTCTGATCGAAGGGGGGCAATTTTACTGCATGAAGCTCCTCAAGGGCCGGAGTCCCGTAGTAATTGCTGAGAGGCTGCAACAAATACTGCTGCTGTATTTCGAGAACCCTCTGGAGATCCCCGGGCAGTTCGCTGTCAACACCCGTTCTCACTATGCAATAAACGTAGTTTCCCTCGCTGTAGAATACCTCATCTATACCCGGGGGGGTTTCTCCTTCCCAGCAAGGGCTTACGATCATCACAGTCTTCGCGTCGGAACCGGTGGCCCTCGTCCCCACGTACGCCAGGTTGTGAGTGTACATATCAACCAGCTGGAAGGAGTAGTAGCGGTCGGTGATCTCCGGAATAGAGATAACTATGGGCTCGGTAGAGAGTTCCAGCCATATCATTGAGTATATCGTATCGTTGTTCGGACGGACTATTAGTCTGTTCTGGGGGCCGTGCAACCTATTGAAATGAGTGAACCTGTTGAACCCTCCGAACTGCAAAACCTGAGTGGACATAGTTCTGTAATTCTCGAGCATCGGATAGGCGAAAATGTAAGCTTGCCTGGCGATCGCTCGGGCCTCGGCTGGATCACGTGTGAGCTCAGGCTGAAACGAATAGATTGTTGAGATTAACGCCAGCAAAAGCAAGCAGGTTAATATTGTTCTCTTTGAAGACATTGAAAATCCCTCCCCTTTGTTGTAGATAGAACTATCAGACGATCTTGAAGAACAATTTGAAGTCTCCACTTATTCAAAGTCCGACCGGAATGTGTAGGAGTTGATATGTCAATCAATTATATAAAATCGAAGCCAAATCAGTCCTGTGTGCAAACTTTCAATAAATTCAATTTACACAGTTCTGCTCAACGGATAGCCGTACAACTATACCTTTCGAGTTAAATACAAGAGGCATACATATGT
>DBRH01000083.1:0-12719 GCA_002305955.1 Kosmotogaceae bacterium UBA1373 | reverse complement strand
CTCGTTTTAGGGGAGCAGACCAATCGTCGTTGAATAAACACGGCGTGGTAACTCTTCTATATATGCTCTGTACGGCCGTCTTTGGAACGATATGGAGGGAGGCAGGTTCTTTTTGAATCTTGAAAAAAGAGCCCGCGGCGACACACAGGCGGACTCTTCTCGGTTTTTGGGAAGCTTTTCAAATGGTGTGCTTAAAACTCTTCGCCGGTGAGCGACACCGGTTGAACGCCGGTAAAAAAGCTGTAATTGAGCGCCAGATATGGCCTGGCGAAGGGAACCGCGCTGAATGGTTCGAGTATCCAGTAACCGGCGAACCCCCCATCCAGCATGAATTTGCCGATATAGGAGCCAAAGCCTATCCTTGAATAGAGAGGTGTGCCTTGAGGCTTTCTGGAGCCTTCGATTATCTGGAAAAGATGGCTCAGCGACCAGTACAGTTGCAGCCGTACGTAGAAGTTGTTGAAGACGCCCGGCGTGGCGACCAATCCGATGGAGGAGTGGTCGAGAATGCTGTACCCCTTCACCACGAAGCTGGACCAGTTGAAGGAGAAGATGTAGGACTGCACCACTCCCCTGATTAGAGGCGTGCCCACCGACAGCTCGGCGAAGACCGGCGTCTCCAGCGAACCTGAGGACATGTCAAGATTGAAACCTATTCCCACGTTGAACGCGATAGAAAACACCATGGCCGATAGTACCAGTACCGGAATTAGCAGCAACTTTTTCACTTCGAAACCCCCTTCAAAATGAGTTGTTTCCGCCTTCGTGGTAACCCGTCGAGAAGATCGTAGGAAGATCGAACTCCCTTTTCTCGACTTTTATTCCCCAGATTTGCGTGTAGCTTTTCTTACCTATCACAAGCCCTCCGGCCATGTCGTTCTCGACTCTCTTCATACCCCTCTCGAAAGCCTCGTCGGAGATCAGTCTGAGGGCGGAGTAAGCCCTTTCCCTGTACTGTTCGTAATGCTGGCTTTTGAACTCGAAAGTGGTCTTGACCTTGGTCGTGTAGATCCCCTCGAAGCCCGCCTGTTTCATGGCGCTCATTATGGCCGAGTTGCCAGGGTATCTCTTTCTGTCGATTTCCAGCACCTCGGGGAAGTAATGTGTCAGTGTTCTGTCTTCGATATCCTGACAGGAGTCCGTGACGGTTAGGGCGCTGCCGTCGTACATAAGGACTCTGTAACTCTCTCTGAAGAGGTTGTCCAGTTCGGAGAGGTAGTGGACCAGGTTTATATTGAAGACGAAGTCGAAACTGCCGTCACCGTAAGGAAACGGTTCCTGCGCATCGCTAACGATAAACTCAAGGCTCGAGTTCTTTCTTTTCGCTTCTTCTATCATGTTTTGACTTATGTCGAAGCCGTAACCGCGGGCGTTGAGAAGCTCGGAAAGTATCGAAAGGTAATCTGCAGGTCCGCATCCCGCTTCTAGAATGTTATCGGCGTAACGCACTCTGTTGAAGATATGCTCGACCAATTTTTCGTTGGGATATCTGAACTGCGAATATGTCTGCGCTATCCGGTCGAACGGAAAAGCTTTATCGTTTCTGTTCATTCAATTCACCTCTAGCTTATAGTGTAACAGAATTGCGGGTTCAAAGAATTGGAATTGGAGTGTCTTTCCGACCACGATTCTGATCTCTATCTCCTTAATCATTGTATAATCAACACGAGGGATCGGCTCTCTTTTTCATTCTTAGTATATTTCTGTTTGTTTATAACATTATCCAGGGGAGTGGTATGAATGTCTTCAAGCATTGTTATCGTAACCGGCATGTCGGGCGCCGGCAAGTCTTCGGCCATAGACGTGCTGGAGGATTTCGGCTTCTTCTGCATGGATAACGTTCCCCCGACTATGATCGAGCAACTCGTAGGTATGATAAACGAACACTCGGTTGAAAAAAGCGCCTTCGTCATGGATATAAGGACGGCGAAAAAGTTCGGGGGGATGGATAAGCTTCGCAAAAGCCTGCTTGCTTTGAAAGATAGGGGGGTCAACATACTCTCTATCTTTCTCGACGCGGATGACGACGTACTGTATTACCGGTACCAAAAAACCAGGAGGGCTCATCCCCTCCAGGAGGAACAGGAACTGGAAAAGGCGATACAAAAAGAGCGGAGTATCATGAATCAGTTGAAAGACCACTGCGATTATATTCTTAACACCTCAACCATGGACATGAAGGAAATGAAGGAAGCCATAATCTCCATCATCCGTAACCGCGGCTACAAACTGCCACCTATGAAGGTCGAGATCGAAAGCTTCTCTTACAACCAGGGCATACCGCACGACGCAAACCTAATCTTCGATGTCAGGTTCCTTCCCAATCCCTACTACCACGAAAACCTCACGGAGCTGACCGGAATGGACAGGGAGGTCCAGGAATATCTGGAGACCTTTCCCGGACTCGAAAAGTACTTCCAAGCCGTTCTCAACCTCTGTAAAATGACCATCGAAGGCTTCGCCGGAAGCGGGAGAAACTCGGTCAAAATAGCGGTGGGATGCACCGGCGGCCGACACAGGTCAGTATATATCGCCGAAAGACTCTACGAGGCTCTGAAATCACCGGACCTGAAACTCTCGATAGACCACAGAGAACAGAAAAAACACCGTAACAACAGCGAGATTTAAAGGATAGTGGGAAAAGGTCATCGGGAGTTCTACAGCGTTCTTAGACGTTAGAGGGCTACCAGAGACTAGAGGTGACAGGTTAAGGAGGATCTTCGCCGGAATTGTTGTGAACCAATCGGCGCGGTGAAAGTCTTATAAACTGTGAAGATTTTTGATTATCGCGATTTCTGAGGGGAGATAGCAATGAAACGTACCGAGATTCTATATCTCTTTTTGCTTTTTTCCGTCACAGTCGCCGTTTCTTCGGGTTTTCTCGTTCTGAAGGGCGATTTCAGCGCTATTGCAGTCACGGAAAAGGCTATTCGACGCGGAGAGAGTTTTTCTCTGGAGGTTCCCGTATCCGGTCTGGAGCGTCCGGTGCTGGCTTATTCTCGTGGAGCCAGCCTTCTCGATTTTCAAGCCGGAGAGGGGACGGTCAGCTACCTCTTCACGGCCGACGATCCCGACGCCGTGATAGTGGTCGAATATGACGGCCTCTTCAAGGCCAGAAAAGTCGTTTCGCTGGACTTCGAAGGTTTCGTGGATGAGAATTCCGACGGCTTCCCGGATATGCTAGTTCTCGATTCGAACGACGCCTGGTGCTTCAGGGCATGGTTCGTAAACATCGCGGCCTATCAGGCCATACAGTTCTCTGGGCGGTGGAGCGATCAGGAGAGAGACTGCTCGGGCCTTATAAGATTCGCGGCGAGAGAGGCGTTGAAGGTTCACGACGATAACTGGTTCGGGGAGACGGGAATAGACACACGTCTTTGGTTTGAAAAGACCGGTATAGACCTGACGAGCCTTCCCGATGTTACCAGGTACAACTATCCTGCCATTCCGATCGTGGGGCCGAAGCTTTTCATAGATTCGGCAGGGCAATTCACTTACTTTGCCGATGCTTACAACCTCGTCAGGAGTAATATGGTATATAGGGGCAGAGACATCGCGTCGGCCAGACCCGGAGATATTATCTTTTTCCATCACCCCTCACCTTCTACTTTTCACTCCATGATATACACCGGCGATGGATTGATCTACCACACGGGTCCCCTTTCACCTGGCGACAGCGGCTCTTTGAAGGTCTGGAGTTTGGATGACTATATGAGAATGATGCCTTATCAATGGTTGCCTATAAACAACAACGAATACTTTCTTGGGGTTTACAGCTTCAAGTGGTTACCCCGGATGTGATGGAGGGTGAAAATGAAGAGAATCATCGTTCTCCTGCTCCTGTTAGTTTCCGCGATCACCGCGGTACAGGCGTTTCAGATCCAGCAGTATGGCTACAGATTCGATGGCTTTTTCATCGAAATCTACTCACTGGACAATCTTCCGACGATCTATACCGACAAAACAGATGGCTACATCGACATCAAGGTGTACAGCCTCGATCAAGAAGACCTGACGGGAGCCCTGACGATCGGCGATGTCGGGATCTCGGGCGATCCGCTCTATGCGATCAGGCAGACCGTTAAAGAGAATCAGAGGTTGACCCTGCCGGTAGATAGCATGAAAGGACTCAGGCTACTGGTGGTCACTTCCGAATCGAAAACGGCTAAAGTGATGACTAGCTACCGGACCGTGGGGGCGCAGTTGCTCAAACACGAAAAAGGAGCGATGTTGAGGCTCTGGACAAGGGAGGATTCCATCTTTATCAAAGATTTCTCTCTTTACAGACTCAGGGACGGCTCTCTAATAGGGAAGGCCGAAGACGGGCTCTTCGTGTTCGATTCGCTTCCGGAGAGCGGCGAGGCCGTTCTGGTTCAGTCGCCTTACGGTTCGCTCCTCTGGAAGCCCGGGGAGTACGATTACTACCTGCCTTCCAGATACGTATCCATGACTTTCACCGACAGACCGGCGTACAAAGCCGGAGAGACCGTAAACTTCAGGTCTTTCATAAGGGAGATCACTCCGGAGGGTTATAAGATCCCGAAACTGGGTCCGGTAGAGGTCGAGATAACCGATCCTCTCAACCGCTCGGTGTACAAAGAAAACCTCACTCCCGACGAACTGGGTTCTATCGACTCATCTTTCAAAACTTATTCGGAGATCACCAGGGGTTCGTACAGAATCATAGTGCGCTGGGAGGGGAACGAAGATTACTACTACTTCCAGATAGCCGACTATAAGAAGCCCACCTTCTTCACCACGGCCGAAGCGACCGCCAAAGTCTTCAAGAAAGGCGAGGCCGTCAGCATAGACGTGAAATCCCAGTACTATTTCGGCGATCCGGTGTCGCTGGGAAAGGTCGATTACACGATATACAAAGGCGGCCAGTACATAGACAACGGGACGGCCAGACTCGACGGTGTCGGCGAGACGGTCATAGGCTACAACGGTCCGCTGGATCCCGGTTACTACTACGCGGTCGTCACTGTGTCCGACGATACGGGAATGCAGTCGCGCACCACGGTGGATTTCAAGATCGTGCAGGGCACCTTCGGCTTCGTCACAGAATACACGCTCAACAACAAACAGCTGATGGCCAAAATAGAGACACGGCTGAACGACGACACGCCGGTGTCCAAAACAATTGAGGTGAAGGCCTGGTACGAACAGAGCGTAACGCTGATCGACCAGGGCAAAGCCGTAGAGAAGAAAGTCAAGATCAACGTTGTCAGAAGGGAGATCACCACCGGAAGCGACGGCAAAGCAGAGTTCACCGTAGATCTCGCAGAGGTGCCCGACGACAATCTGGTGTACATAGAGCTGAGCGGCGCGCCCTCCGGTGAAGCGGAAGTGACCGACAGATACTCCATATACGTAGGCTCTTACTACGACTACTACGGGTCTCTGACGCTGGACAGGATAACACCGGCCGCTCCCGGTTCGAAAGCGAGCCTCTCCTTCTTCTCCTCCAGCGAGCTCGACCTCTGGATTATCGCCGATTTCTCCGGCACATTCTCCCAGTTCCCTTATCACGCGCTCGCCGGCAAAAACGCGGTTGAGGTCGAAATACCCGAAGGCTACGCCTACGAGAGTTTCGTGCTGTATCTGGTCAGTTACAAGAACTACCAGATGAATTACAGCTGGATGATAGAGGTCGATTCTCCCCTGAAGGACTACAGTGTGAAGTTGATCACCGAAGAGAGATACGCCCCCGGAGAGAACGTTAACCTGAAGGTCGAGGTAACCGATCCCGACGGTAAACCGGCCAGCGTCGGATTGACGGTAGCGGTCGTCTCGCAGGCCATGCTCTCGCTCTTCGAAGGAGACCAGGATTACTGGAAGGGTTCGCTCATGAATCCCTTCTACAGAGGTTTCGGCTCGATCACTCTGGTAGATCTCTACTACTCCCCGTATCCGACCATAGCGCGACTGGGCGACCTCCTCGAATCGCAGCCCCCGGCGGCCGAATCGAAGATGCTGGCCAACGAGGCCTACGGAATGGGAGATCGCGGCGGTTCGGGAGAAGGTCTCACATCGGACGTGAAAGCAAGAAAACTCTTCAGCGACAGCGCCCTCTGGTCGGTCGGAACCTTCACCGATGAGGCTGGCCGGGCGGAACTCGCGTTCGTAGTTCCCGAAGATCTCGACACCTGGACCGTGAGAGCTCTGGCGTCCGATATGGGCGGAGGGTTCAGCTACGCCAGATCCAGCTTCGAGACGTGGAAGCCGATGACTGTCAGCAGCTTCCTTCCCGAGTTCCTGATAGCCGGCGACAAGGTGCAGCTCGTCTTCTCGGTCAAGAACAACACCGACTCGCAGATGCCGGTTCTTTCGGGTTTCTACGTTGATGGAAAGGTTATCGAGGAGAAGGGTTCGACGGTGCCGGCCTTCCAGAGCTCGACTTTCAGATACGAGGTGAATGTACCCGATCTCGAAGCCTCACAGAAAGACGAGAAACTCACGGTGAAGTTCGTCGTTGAAGGGAGCAGAGGCTCGGACGGCGTGGAATACGAAATACCCGTGAAGCCGAGGTTCACTTACGTGAGGTTCGGCGAACTGGACTTCCTGAACGGCGAGAGAACGCTTGAATTCTCCGCCAACTCTGTCGGCTGGATAACCGTCGCCTCCACGATAGATCCCATACTTCTGGAGGCCATACGTTACCTGGTAGACTATCCGTACGGTTGCGTAGAGCAGACCATGAGCCGTTTCCTGCCCGCCGTCGCCGCTTCGAAGCTTCTCGAAAGCGCCGATGAAGCCTTCGCCGATAGAGTGAAGGTCGTAACGGACCAGAGTCTGGAGAGACTGTACGGCTACCAGCACTACGATGGAGGCTGGGGCTGGTGGAGAGACGACCAGACCGACGCCTTCATGACGGCTTACGTTATGTACGGTTTCTATCTGGCCATGGAAAACGGCTACGAAATAAACAGCGATGTCATCAGGATGGGTTACTCGGCCATGAAGGATCTGCACAGTTCCTCTCCCGACCCATTCCTGCAGTACGTGATAGCCCTCTTCAGCAGAAAGCTCAGAGATCCGATAAGCGCCATCGTCGATTACAAGAGCGATGTCCCCTCCATGATCCTTTCTTCGCTCACGGCCAAGGTGTTCAACCTCAACGAAAGGGCGAAAAGCCTCTTCGACGAGGCCATGAGCTACGTGGATCTGGAAAGTGATAAACCGATTAAGGGCAGCAGCTTCAATTACTTCTTCGACGAGACCGTGACGCTCTCCTTCCTGTTGAAGGCCGCCGTCAATCTCCAGATTTCGCCCGACGCGATCGGAGCCATTTCCAGAAAGCTTCTCACGATGGGTGATGGCAGTTACTGGTACAGAACAGCTTCGACGGCGCTGGCGGTAGCCTCGCTGGCCTCTTTCAGCTCTTCTCTATCCAGCGATGCGGAGATTACCGTTACGGCAAATGGTTCGCCTATTGAAGCCGGAAGCAACGGTACCTCCCTGACATTCGCCATCGTGCCCGGAGTCATGACGATCAAAACCACCGGACTCGTCGCCGTTTCGATCAACGGAGAGAGTGCGATTCCGGCCGAAGAGGTAAAACCCTCCGAGAGCGGAATCGGGCTGGAAAGGATACTGAGAAGGAAGTTGAGCGTCCCGATGGATAACACTTATGTTCTCACGACCCCGCAGCTCGATTCGCCGTACGTTGTGGCTTCCCTCAAGCTGCTCTCTCCCGACGAAGTCGAAGGACTCGAGATAGACGTCGCCAGGCAGCTGGAAGGCATGGAGCTGGCCGTCGTAGATGGTGAACTCATGCTCGGTTCGTACCACCTCGGACTGAAGATATACGAGGGCGAGATCATGGGCAGCACCCCCGAAGGCTTCGTGTTGAAGACGGTCGAATCCGATTACTATCTCAGCGGCGTGGAGATATATCTCATGACCCTTAAGCCTCAGTCGCCAGTGAAGGCCGGGGAGACCGTTATTTCGGAGGTACGCGTCAACATACCGGAAAACGCGCCTTACATAGTCGTGGAAGATATGTTGCCCTCGACGGGGATCGCGATCGAGGAGAATCCCGAGGGAGACATGCTGGGCTTCTCGAAGTTCTATTACTTCGATTACTGGTGGGGCTACACCTTCCGTGAAGACAGGTTCGACAGGGTGGCCTTCTTCTTCAGGTACGGCGGCGAATTCGTGACCAGAACGACCTGGAGAGTGCTCACGACCGGCGAGTTCCTCATACCGGCCGTGCAGGCCTGGGCCATGTACGACGGTCAGTACTCGGCCAACACGTCGTCGATCCTTTTGAAAGTGGAATGAAGAGAGTCGCGATCGTTTCATTCCTTTGTGCATCGATCCTTCTGGCAGGCTACACCAGCTCCCACATCGGGTGGGACTCCCGGGAGCTGTCGGTTTACAGGAGCGCTCTGGAGAGACTGACGGGCAGAACGGTCGCGGGCACCTACAACGTAATTATCGCTTCTTCGGCGGGAGAGTTTTCAAGGCTCTCCCGCCTTGGTTACTGGTTCGTGGCGGCCACACACGGAGACACTATATATCTCCAGCCGCTCAGCCTGATTCCCGACCTGGCCCGGACACTGGCTCACGAGATGTCGCACATCTTTTTTCAACGCTTTGACCTCCCCTACTGGCTGGAGGAGGGTCTCGTTTGCACAATCACGGGCGAATGGGTCGGCAGGGAAGAGCCGTTGCTGGAAAACATCGAAGAGCTGGATCACACCGGGATGGATTTCATGACTTACAGGGCCTACAGTTTCTCCTGCTGGAGAAGGGTGGGCCAATTGCTCAGGGAGCACGGCTTCAACGAACTGATCTCGAGATTCGTGGCCGCTCAGTGAAGCCGGTCCACTCCGACCTGCCATACAGGGAGTCGTCTCGCGGTTTTCCGGAGTCTTCGCGATAGATAGAGATCCGGGGTGATGGATTTGGGTGGCGAGTGTTTGAAGCGATGGGAACTGGCGGGTTTCTTTTTCATCTTCTTCGCGGGCGCACTGCTCCACTTCGCGTATGAAGTGAGCGGAGAGAACGTTTTCGTCGGAGCGCTTACCCCGGTGAACGAGAGCGTCTGGGAGCACCTCAAGCTCGTTTTTCTACCGGGGGTTATTCTCTTTTTTATGGAAATCGGATTCTGTAAAGGCATTTCCGGGAGCTCCTTGCTGGCCGGCAAAACACTGGGAATATATATAATGTGCGGCACTATCCTGGGCGGCTTTTACCTATATACGCTGTTCGTCCGCCACAATCTTATCATCGATCTTCTCCTGATGGCCTTCGCCATCTATCTGGGACAGGCAGTCTCTTTCAAAATCGCCTCGGCCGGAAAAGCAACCGTGGCGACTGCCGTTGTAGCCACCATTTTTTTGATAGCTCTTGGAGCGATCTTTGTAGTTTTCACCTTCCGGCCGCCCGAACTGGAGCCGTTCAGAGATTCCCTGACAGGGAAATACGGTACAGGATGAGGCGGTGACGGTTCTTAAGATCATTTGAGAAGTTTTCGAAAAACAGGCAGAATAAATCGCGGGGTGAGTGGGTTGCTGAGATACTTAATTAAAATCATGATATCGGCGATAATAATAACCGTTGTTTCAGAGGTAAGCAAAAAGACCGGCTACATAGGCGGACTTATAGCCTCATTGCCTCTCACATCGATGCTGGCGCTTTTCTGGCTCTACAACGACACGAAGGACGTCGACAAAGTTGCCGGGCTCTCCACCAGCATTCTTTTGTTTGTGATTCCATCCTTGATTTTCTTTGTTGTTATGCCACTGCTCCTGAAGAAAGATATGAATTTCTACTTGGCGCTAGCGATTTCAAGCGGGGCAATGGTGTCAGGGTACGCGTTTTTTTCGTTCATCCTTTCCAGGTTCGGTATTAAGTTGTGATTTTCACACGAAACGTTGCGGTTTCCTGATCGCTATCTTTTCCCTTTTAAATAGCGCTCGATGTCCACTTTTTCATTGGTAGTTGGATAATGATAGAATTGTCACTATAAAGGAAAGGGGGGGTTTGCGTGTCTCTTAATTCCACCATTGGAGAGGCGATGACGATAAAGCTTGACGATCGTCTGCCACCGGAACCGGTCTTCGAGCCGTCCATAAGGAGGGCTCCGAAGAGAGAGTTGAATCTCGGCGAGGCCGAAATTGAACTGGCCCTCAAGAACGCTCTCAGGTACATCCCCGGTGAACTCCACGAAAGACTGGCGCCGGAATTCCTGCGGGAGCTTCTTACACGGGGCAGAATTTATGGTTACAGATACAGACCGCAGGGCAGGATAAAAGGGAAACCCATAGAGGAATACAGGGGTAACTGCATAGAGGGGAGGGCCTTCCAGGTGATGATAGACAACAACCTGGACTTCGATGTCGCGCTCTACCCGTATGAACTCGTCACTTACGGCGAAACCGGCCAGGTCTGCCAGAACTGGATGCAGTACAGGCTTATAAAGAGATACCTGGAGGAGCTGACCGACGAGCAGACGCTGGTGGTCATGTCGGGCCACCCGCTGGGTCTCTTCAAGTCTCACAGGCACAGCCCGAGGGTCGTTATCACCAACGCCCTTATGGTCGGGATGTTCGACAATCAGCGGGAGTGGATACGTGCTCAGGCGCTCGGTGTGGCCAACTACGGACAGATGACGGCCGGCGGTTGGATGTACATAGGCCCTCAGGGGATCGTCCACGGCACTTTCAACACCATTCTCAACGCGGGGAGAATGAAGCTGGGCATACCCGACGCCGGCGACCTGAAGGGTCACCTCTTCGTGTCGTCGGGTCTGGGCGGCATGAGCGGCGCGCAGGGAAAGGCGGTGCGTATCGCCGGAGGAGTCGGCATCATAGCGGAGGTCGATATCTCCAGGATAAAGACGCGTCTCGAACAGGGCTGGATCGATTCTCTCGCCCGGAGTCCGGAAGAGTCTTTCAGGATCGCAGCCGAAAAGCTCGCCTCGGGCGAGAGCCATGCGGTGGCCTTCCACGGAAACATCGTGGATCTCCTTCAGCACGCGGTGGACGAGAAGATACCCGTAGAGCTGCTCTCGGACCAGACTTCCTGTCACGCTCCGTACGACGGTGGCTACTGTCCGCAGGGCCTGAGTTTCGAGGAGCGGACGGAGATGCTGGCCTCCGACAAAGAGAGGTTCAGGAGACTTGTGGATGATTCTCTCAGAAAACACTTCGGCCTCATAAAGACGCTGGTGGAGAGGGGGACCTATTTCTTCGATTACGGCAACTCCTTTATGAAGGCCGTCTTCGACGCGGGTGCAAAGGAGATTGCCAGAAACGGCCGCGACACTTCCGAAGGCTTCATCTTCCCCTCTTACGTCGAGGATATAATGGGGCCTATGCTCTTCGATTACGGGTACGGTCCTTTCAGATGGGTCTGCCTGAGCGGCCTGAGGGAAGACCTTCTCAAGACCGACAGGGCGGCCATGGAGTGCATAGACCCCGACAGGCGCGGTCAGGACAGGGACAACTACATCTGGATAAGGGACGCCGACAGAAACGGGCTGGTGGTCGGAACACAGGCCAGGATTCTCTACCAGGACGCCGAAGGCCGGAAAAAAATAGCGCTCAAGTTCAACGAAATGGTCAGAAAGGGAGAGATAGGACCGGTGATGCTGGGCAGGGACCATCACGATACCGGAGGAACCGACTCACCCTTCAGAGAGACCTCCAATATAAAGGATGGAAGCAACGTGATGGCCGACATGGCGACTCAGTGTTTCGCCGGAAACGCCGCCAGGGGTATGAGTCTGGTCGCCCTCCACAACGGGGGTGGCGTGGGGATAGGAAAGGCCATTAACGGTGGGTTCGGCCTGGTGCTGGACGGCAGCGAGAGAGTCGACGGTATAATCTCGACGTCTATACCCTGGGACGTGATGGGCGGCGTCGCCCGGAGGGCCTGGGCCAGAAACGAGAAGGCCGTCGAGACGTCTATCGAATTCAACAGGTCCGCCGGGGGAAAATCACACATAACTCTGCCGTATCTGGTCGAGCAAGAACTCATAGATAGAGTATTGAGATCGGTAAAGGAGTGAATGGAATGGTCATCTACTTCAAGAAGAGCGACGAAGAAACGACGAAGACACTTCTGGAACACATTTTCACCAGCGCGCTGAAGCGTGGTATAAGAGATATCGTGCTGCCTTCGACACTCGGCAACGTGGCGAGGCTGGCCTTCGAAACGGTACCGTCCTCGCTAAGGCTGGTGATAGTGACTCACTCGGTCGGTTTCAGAAAGCCCGACCACGACGAGTTCGATCAACCGGTGAGAGAGATGTACTCTGGCTCGCGTCACACGATCCTGACGGCAACGCATCTCTTCAGGGGGCTAGACGGAGCTTTTTACAAAAGCAGCGGCGGAACTTATCCACCCCAGGTCTTCGCCACCGCTCTCAGACTCTTCGGTCAGGGGACCAAGGTGGCCGTGGAGATAGCTATGATGGCGGCCGATTCGGGCCTGGTGAGCGTGAACGACTGGATAATCTCGGCCGGGGGAACTGGCCACGGGATAGATACTGCCTACATTTTGAAGACCTGTCACTCGAGCGATCTGGGCACGTTCAAATTCGGCGAATTGCTGGGAATTCCCTCGGCGCTCGAATTAACCGATTCGTGATTGAATTCTCGTTAAATTCAGGCTATAATTCATCTGTCGTGGGGCCGTAGCACAGCTGGGAGCGCGCCGCCTTCGCAAGGCGGAGGCCGGGGGTTCGAATCCCCTCGGCTCCACCA
>DBRH01000039.1 GCA_002305955.1 Kosmotogaceae bacterium UBA1373 | reverse complement strand
TGGCCTCCATACATCTCTTCTATGTGGCCGTTGACCTTCCCGAGATACTCTTGCTGCTTTTTGAAGTATCGCTGGGACATCTTCACAATGAAGGCGATGAGCCCCATCGAAACCGGTAGTATGAGCATGGCCACCAGTGTTAGCTGCCAGCTTATCGAGAACATCATTATGGTGACGCCGATTACGGTCGTGATGGACGTAATGATCTGACTCAAACTCTGGTTGAGCGTTCTGCTTATGGTGTCGACGTCGTTGGTAACCCTTGACAGGACGTCTCCCTGGGAGGTCCTGTCGAAGTATTTCAGTGGAAGTCTGTTTATCTTCCTGGAAATCTCCTCTCTGAATTTGTATGTGATCTTCGCCGATATGCCAGACATGATCCATCCCTGGATATAGATAAACAGTGCGCTGAGCACATACAGTCCGAGAAGGATCAACATGGTCCTTGCGACGGAGTCGAAGTTTACCCCTTCGCCGGTACCGGTGATTTTGCCCATGATGCCTTCGAAGACCTCGGTCGTCACCCCTCCGAGTATCTTAGGCCCTACGATGGAAAACACGGCACCGGCCGCCGCGAAACAGAAAACTACGAGTATCAGTATCTGGTACTTCTTCATGTATTGAACCAGTTTCTTTAGTGTTCCTCTGAAGTCTTTGGCCTTCTCTCCCGAGCGCATCATGCCTGGGCCCATCGGACCGCCACCACGATCTTGAGGTCTTCTTTCCTTTTCTCTGTTATCCCCGTTCATGCTAATTCCGCCTCTGAAAGCTGTGACAGTGCGATTTCTCTGTATATCTGACAGCTTTTCATCAATTGGTGGTGTTTGCCGATTCCTACAAGGTTGCCCTCATCCAGAACGAGTATCTGATCGGCGTTCTTTATCGTCGCAATTCTCTGGCCGACTATTATCATCGTGCTATCTCCAGTTTCTTCTTTCAATTTTCTTCTCAGCGCTGCGTCTGTCTTGAAGTCCAGGGCAGAGAAGCTGTCGTCGAAGAGGAATATCTGGGGCCTTTTCAGCAACGCTCTGGCTATGGAAAGCCTCTGCTTCTGTCCGCCCGATACATTTGTCCCGCCCTGGGAAATTGGGGAGTCATACCCTTCTTCTTTCGCGGTTATGAATTCGACGGCCCGGGCGATTTCGGCAGCCCTTTCAACTTCTTCCTTAGGAGCCGTTTCATCGGCGTATTTCAGGTTCGATTCTATGGTTCCGCTGAAGAGGACGCCCTTCTGGGGGACGTAGCCTATGCGCTCCCGCAGGTCGTGCTGGCTCACTTCCCGGATGTCTATTCCGTCAACCAGGACCTGGCCGCCGCAGACATCGTAGAACCTCGGTATCATGTTCAGCAGCGTCGATTTCCCCGAACCGGTAGAGCCGATGATCGCCGTCGTCTGCCCCGGGAGGGCCGTGAAGCTTATGCTGTTCAGGATGTTTTTCTCGGCACCGGGGAAGCGGTAGCAGACGTTCTTGAATTCAACAGTTCCTTTAAAATCCTGGCTGAATTTCTTCGGATTTTTGGGATCTTTTATCTGGGGATCGACTTCCAGGATTTCCGACACTCTCGCTCCCGAAACAGAGGCCCTCGGGATCATGATGAACATCATTGTCAACATGAGAAAGGCGAAGATAATCAACATGGAGTACTGAATGTAGGCCATCATGTCTCCAACCTGCATGGTTGAGGCCTCTATCTGGTGTGCCCCCACCCAGACGATGAGGAGCATAGTTCCATTCATGACGAACATTATCGCCGGCATCAGTACGACCATTACCCGGTTGACGAAGAGGTCGGTTCTTGTAAAGTCTCTGTTCGCGGCGTCGAATCTCTCTTCTTCAAACTTCTGGGTGTTGAAGGCCCTGACGACCATGAGGCCTGACAGGTGTTCCCTTGTAACCAGGTTCAGTTTGTCTACGAGTTTCTGCATCTTCTTGAATTTCGGAAGGGCTATGGCGAACACGATCCCCACCATGCCGAGTAGTATGATTACGGCGAGGGCGATGATCCAGGACATGGAGGCGCTCTTCTCGAGTGCCCTTATGATTCCGCCGACACCTATGATTGGCGCGTAGAATACCATTCTTATTATGAGAACAACCACGAGCTGTATCTGAGTTATGTCGTTCGTCGTTCTGGTAATGAGCGAGGCCGTAGAGAACTGGGCGAATTCAGAGTTCGAGAAGTTTTCGACCTTTTCGAAGACATCTCTTCTCACTGTTCTGGCCGAGGCGGCCGCTATCTTCGAAGCGATGAAGGCGACCATTATGGTGCACAGTACGCTCAGCAGGGTCATGAGAACCATTATAAAACCGGTGCGTAGCACGTAGCCGCTCTGCAGCTTCTGGGTGTTCATGCCAAGCTCTTCGTAGATTTCCTTCACGGCAAGGGCGCCCGACTGGTTGACGATGGTCTTGCCCATGACTTCGACCATGCTATCAACTTGATTCAGCATTTCGAGTCTCTGGGCTTCCGGCATTAGGCGTAGCAGCAAGAGCACGTTTGCCCCTTCCGGAATGGTGAAACCGCTGGGGGGCGCAAAGCTCCCGTTTTCCCCGACCATGCCGTTCTTGACTCCGGAATAGGCCATGAGCGCCTTGCCAAGGATTAAATTAAGACTTGGGCGATCTTCAATCTCTCCAGATTTCAGGACGTAGACATCTTTGCTCTCCAATATGGGGTACTTCTTGAGGTTTTCTTCGTAATTGGCCGATTCTTTGCTTATGAGATCGTAGTAGCTCAGGACCTGTTGCCTCTCTTCTTGACTCATGAACAGTGACACGTCATCGAACGTTTCTTTGCTTACGACCTCCGGTATGGCGTCTTCGATGCCGCCCTGCTGAATACCGACGTTTACGATATTCGACATATAATCGGGCAGGGCGAGCTCCGTCATGGCCTGGACGAAGAGCAGTGCCACCGCGACCACGATGAATACAGTGTAGGGCTTAAGGTACCTGATCAGTTTGAGCATCAGTTTTGCCCTCTTTCTTCGGATTTCTGTGATTCTTCGAGTATTGTCCTCAGCTTTTCAAGCCCTTCCAGAATAAAATCAAGATCTTCTTCTGTGGTGGTAGACAATACCCTTCTCATCTTCTGGGCAAAGGCATTGAGGTGTTTCCTTACAGGTTGGCGATACTCTTCGGCAAGGCTTATCATAACGATTCGCCTGTCTTTTTCGCTTCTCTTTCTTTCAACGATCTTCTTTTCGACGAGTCTGTCGATAATCCCCGACACCGTGCTGTTTGAAAGATCGAGTTTCCTGCTTATATCGCTTACCTTCATATCGCCATAATGATTCAGCACTCTCATAACGAGGATCTGTGATTCGGTCACGTCCATCTTCTTAAGGTCGCTCTCAAAACTCTGCTTGATAAGCGACATTATCCTCTTGATCAGTGTCAACATTTCTTCTATTTTCGAGCTCTCTTCCAACAAAACCACCTTCTTCGCACATTATTAGACCTTTCGTAGCCGGATAATATGAATTCGAATATTTCGCACACGAAATATATTGTACAGCAATAAGCCGATAGTGTCGATGGAAAAATCAAAAACCGGAACTCCATATAAGAAAACTACGGAATGGCAGTTCGGGAGCATTCGCGATGCAACACGAAGGGGTGTTTCAGGACAGATTGTTCCTTCACTCAGTATTTTAGAAAGGATGTGTATTGCACTCGATGTTTGATATTCATCGATACTTAATAATTATAGTTTGACAACTATCAAACCAGGTGTTATGATCTAACTGTAAGAGATACATCGAACTAAGGGGAGGGAGCATGAATGAAACCAACGAAAGTCAGATCAGTGAAGGAAATTTTCGACCAGATAGAAAGAGTCAAGGTAGACGCCCTCAAGTTCGGAGCCTTCTACCGCTTCTAAGAAGCAGAAAGAGAACATAACAGAGCCCCTTCAACATAGAAAGTCATTGGAGTCCCTAAAAGGGACTCGTTTTTTATAGCCGAGCATGCTGTCAACATCAAAGCAAAAGGCAATATAAAAAAAGAAGGGTCTCGCTGGAGACCCAATGTCATCTTTTCTTTCCGTGGGGGAAAAAGGGGGGTTGCTTTGTATGTTCGGTTCTACTGGTGTGCCTTTTAATTAGAGAGCCAGAAAATTACCCAGTCTTGCAGAATCCGATCTCGCTTTGTCTATGGCTTTCTGAATATCTCTAATTCCTGTGAAAGTCCTTTTTCTCATATCAATCGCTCCCGCAAGTTCGATATTTTTCTTACATAATGATCATAACACCTGGTTTGATAGTTGTCAAACTATAATTATTAAGTATCGATGAATATCAAACAATACTGGTATGAAGATCATTCGGCTTCCATTATATGTTGACTCTAAAGACCTCGGGCCAAAGAACGGATTATGAACATACTTTTTTGGCGAATATACTGCTCTATTGTCGGCATTCATGGATGATCATATGCCGGCTGTTTGCTTATTCTGCATCTTGAGGAATTGGTTCTAAGCATATCGAACACCTTGTATGGTATAATTCTATTCATATCGAACCTGGAGTGTGGCTTTACTTGCGAATGGTTCCCGGATATGTTGAATTAGTTGAAATTCTCATGGCGTGCGCTTATGCCGACAAAGAGAGTTATTTCGATTCAGTCTCGGAGGATCTGGGCGTCGACTTTAAGCCGGGTGAAGAACTGGTACGTTTTCTCCGGTTCTTGAGAGACGATTCGAACTGGCCGATAAAGGTGGCCGTGAACGTATTTTCCGAAATAAAGGATAGCGTGATCTTCTTCTGCGATATGCCTCCCTCTTCTGGAAAGATAGTTACTGTCGAAGAGACTATGGAAAGCCTCAAGAACGATTTCAGAGGCAAGGCCAGATGCGTGGTCGAGAGTATCCTTCTGAACAACTTGAACTTCTCGAAGGAAGAGGTCGAAAGGGCGCTGGGGGGCGATCTAAACATAGTAGCCGAAGCTGTCGATAGGGCTAGTGACCTTTCTGAGAACACGACCTGGTTCATTACGCAGCTGGTGAACTTCCCGCAACAGTCGCAGGAGATTCTCATGTTCGCCCTGACGGTTCTGAAGAGGTATTACGAAGATTCTGGGCTCAGAAAGAAAAACCTGGGCTGTATAAACGAGACCATGGAATCCTTCGGTCAGGAGGAATACAAGGAGGTCGCTTCCGGCTTTCTGGAGCTCTACGGAGTGACGGCCAGGGACGAGTCTCCTCTGTATCTCCTTCTGCAGAATACGCTCCAGTATCCGGGCGTGAGATACGCCTACGCCTGCGACAAGCAGTTCGTCGTTCTCAACAACCAGCTCAAGCAACTCGAAGAAATCGTCAACCCCTATATCACCGACCACATTCTCAGACTCTTTCTCAAGAATTTCTCCGATCCAACGAAAATGCAGATCATGGTGGCCGTTTCTCAAGAACCCAGGTATGTAGACGAGCTGGCCAAACTTTTAGGCCTTTCCAAAGCGACTATCTCTTACCACCTCTCTTCACTGGGAGAACTGGCGCTGGTCACCGGCAGAAAGGACCGCAGGAGGATATATTTCTCGCTCAACCGCAAACGGATCGAGAGCATTATCAAGAGGCTGGAAGCCTTTTATGAAGAGAGTGATGACTCTTGGAAATGATAGCGGGATACTTCGAGATCTACGATCTCACGATGGCCATACACTTCTCTCTCAACACCGGCCCGGTCGAAAAAGTTCTAAAGACACTCGGTGTCGATTACGAGCCGACCAAAGAACTGATCGACTTCCGTGATACGCTTCTCCAGGACGGTGAATGGACGACGAGGATGTACACCACCTTCATGAACGAACTGGGTGTCATGGCTCCGATACTCTTTCCAATAAAGCAGAAGATGCTCGACGGGATGATAGTCACGATAGAGGAGAGCCTGAATATATCCGACGAGGGCCTCCAGATGATCAGGGAAAGATTTATACAGGTTTTCGCCGACCGGCGGCTAAAGGTTTCTCACGAGACTCTCATCAAGATGCTTCTCGAGCAACCCTCCGAGGTGGCGCGGGCCATAGATACCATAGAGGGAATCAGCACCGATACCATATGGTTCATAAACCAGCTGTTCTTCTTCCCCAGGACCGCCATGGACTTTCTGGTGGCCAACACTCTCAAGATACTGAAACTGTACGAAAAGAGCGGCTTGCGCGAACTCAATCTCAAAACCATAAGGAACTATCTCGAAAACCAGTCCTCTCAGAAGATAAAGGATGCCTTTTCAAACTATCTCGATTACTACGATATAACTCCCGATGAGAGCAAACCGCTTTATATAGCGCTTCAGAACTCGGTCTCTCACACCAATTCTGGCCTGATGACCTATCCTACCTTCCATCTCTTGATAATGGGGCTGGAAGAGGTGACTCAGGACTTCTCCGGAAGAATTCCCAGAGAAGTGCGTCTTCAGAGCCTGTTGAAGATGCTCTCCGACGAAACCCGTTTCAGGATACTCAAAAGACTCAACACTCAACCCGTACCGCAGAAGCGCCTCGTAGAGTTCACCGGCCTGGCAAAATCGACCATCTCTTATCATATGGGGCTGCTTTTCAAGTCTTCGCTCATAGACATAGATCCCTTCAGCAATATAGTCTCCGTCAGGAAGGAGACTTTGAGAAAGGCGGCGGCCGATATCAGGAACCTTCTGGCGATAAAGGAGAAAAAGTTGTGATCAAAGCTGTGATTTTCGATATGGACGGAGTGATGATAGATTCGGAAAGGCTCTACAGGGAGGCCTGCGCGGAAATAGTAGGTCGTTACGGCGGTGCGATAACGCCGGAGCTTTTCGAGAAACAGATGGGACTGAAGATGGAGGAGACGCAGAGAGTGGTCGTGGAAATAGCCAATCTTCCCCTTACACCCCAGGAGTTTGGAAGGATGTACATCGAGCGCTTCCTGGAGATCGCCAGAGAAAGGCTCGGTCCAAACCCCGGTCTTGTAGAGCTTCTGGAGTTTCTCACTCCCCGCGTAAAGCTGGGTATAGCCTCTTCGACCGAGAAGGGCGTGATTATGGAGATCGTCGAGCAGATAGGTGTTGGCCGCTACTTTCAGGCGATAGTTGGGGGAGATGAAGTCTCCAGATCCAAGCCGGATCCGGCGATTTACCTTCATGCGGCCGGTCTGTTGGGCTGCGATCCGGAAGAGTGCATAGTGATCGAAGACTCCCCGAACGGTATAAAGAGCGGCACGGCGGCCGGAATGGAAGTTCTTGCAGTCCTGCACGACGAGAACAGACACCTGGATCTCTCAGGCGCCGGCAGGGTATTCGAAAACTTGATCGAAGTTGGAGAGTATCTACGGCGAAGCGACGGACTGTCGAGTCGCAGGCGCTAAACCTTCACCCTGTACCAGTACTGATAAGCCTCTTCGAAACTGAGCGACGAGTATAGCTTTATAGCTACGTCGTTCACTATATCCACCTGAAGATATGCTACCCGGGCTCCCTCTCTCCCGCCGAGCGCCATCAGCTTTTCGGTGAGTTCTTTGCCGTAGCCCATTCTCCTGTATTCCTGACCGATCGTTATGCCGAAGAGACCGAAGTATTCGTCCTCCCTGACGGCCATGGCGCAACCTACGGCCTCCTCGCTCTTCTTCAGGATGAGGTAGTAAGCGTCGGGGACTATCGAGTCGAGTATCCTCCCCAGCCAGTGTTCGTTTTCCGCGGCTTTCTTGCTCAACCTGGTGAAGGAACCCAGCCACTCTCTGGAGGGAGTGGTGAAGATGTCGAGATCGGATAGATCCCTCGTCGCTCCTGAGAGCTCCTTTGTCAGGACTATTGCGCGGTCTCTTTCGACGTAACCCTGGCTTTCCAGTGCTCTGTCCAGCTCGGATGGAAGAGATATGGATGTCATCTTGAAGATAGTCTGGAGTCCCCTGCTTGAGCAGAACCGTTCCGCTTCGTTGATCTTTCGCATCAGATCCTCTCTCGATTCGTAAAGGGGGAGTATGGAATTGGCCCTGTTGGTGTAACCCCCGGCGCACCTCATAACCCAGCCGTCGTAGAATCTTACATACACACCCGGCCACGCGTTCATGGATATCTCTTCGAGTTTGCGTATGTCCAGCATCAAAACCTCCGTGTCGTTTGTATGCAATATTATAGCCTTTCTACGGCCTCTTTCTCTCGCCCCTCACTTTCTCCGATCGATGATAAAATAACTGCGTGACAAAGGGGGTATGAATGGTGGAAGAAAAGCGTCTAGACCAGAACCTGTACTCGACATATCTCTCGAGAATCAATTCGGTCCTCGACTACATAGAGCAGCATCTGGCCGAACCCTTGACACTCGAAGAACTCTCCGATGTTGCCAATTTTTCGAGATTCCACTTTCACAGGATTTTCTCTGTCTTCATGGGAGAAACGCTTTCGCATTTCATCTGGCGTCTCCGTCTGGAGAAAGCCGCCGTTCTTCTGGCCAACGACTCGAAAAAAACCGTCTCGGAAATCGCCCTGGACTGTGGATTTTCAAGCCCATCCTCCTTCAGCCGGAGCTTCAAGAAGTATTTCGAACTAACTCCTCTGGAGTGGAGGAAGGAAAAGCTCGAACAGAGCAATCTCGATCAAGAGGAAGGCAACTACGATCATACACATAGCAACGAGAGAAAGGCATCTTTTCCGGCTCCTATCTACAATCGTAGTGTGGAAATCATGATGAGGAGGACGAACATGGAAAAGATGGGCAAAAGCGTCACCATCAAGCAATTACCGGAAACCGACGTGGCCTATGTGCGTTACATAGGACCTTACGCGGGCGACGAGAAGCTCTTCGAAACTCTTTTCAACAAGCTTTGCGCCTGGGCCGGACCGAGGGGACTTCTCCAGAGATCCGATGCGCAGTACCTGATTATCTATCACGACAACCCCGACGTCACCGAAGAAGATAAGTTGAGGTTGAGCGTCTGCGTGACGGTGCCGAAAAACACCCGGGTCGAAGGAGAGATAGGAAGGATGACCATCGCGGCGGGAGAGTACGCCGCGGCACGTTTCGAACTGGATTCCAGCGAGTACGGAAAGGCCTGGGACTGGCTTTACGGCCAATGGCTGCCCCAGAGCGGGTATCTCCCCGACGACAGACTGCCCTTCGAGCTGTACCCGACGGACGTAAAAAGCGAGTGCGAAGACAAGAAAGTGGTGGATATCTATCTGCCGGTCAAGAAGATTTGAAGTGTAGCGGGGAGTCGATCTCCCCGCTTTTATTAAGGTTCTCCGACCACGTTGCGTACGAACCAGTTCATCGAGAGGAGCTCGTCGTCCGAAGGCCTTTCTCCGGCCGAGCATCTCATTTTACCGCTCTGATCGTAGAGAGGTCCTTCGAAGGGATGAAGATCGTTGGAGATTATCTTCTCCCTTTCGGCTCTAACATTATCGGAGATAGTCTGAGGTACCAGCGGGCTCATCGATATGTCTACGATCGCGTCTTTAATTCCACCCCAGTACTGGTAGCTCTTCCAGTTTTTGTCCATAACCTCCCTCACGACCTTCTCGTAAAAGACACCCCAGTTCCACACCGGAGAGGCCAGGAAGGTTTTAGGCGAAAACGTGCTCATATCTGCGTTATAACCTATTGCATAAACTCCTCTATCTCCTGCCGCCTGAACGGCCGCCGGCGATCAGACCGGTAAGATAACCCGGTTCGTATATCCTGCCGAAATAAGTCCCGAGGTTCTCAGAGGTTTTATAGCCGGAGCAATGCATGAAAACCGTTTCAGGATAATGTGCCGCGATCTCCACCACGTCGTCCATGAACCCGAAACTCGTACTGAAGACGATATCGAAACCGTGCCCGGCAAAACTTCGCATGATTTCAAGGTCCTGCTCACCTTCGACCACGTTTTCCGCATACCCGGTCTCGATCTCACGACCGAAAACCTTTTCCAGATAGAGTCGCCCTTCGTCATGCTTTTGAGACCAGCCGCCGTCGTTGGCGGACCCAACATACACAAAACCGACTCGAAGAGGCGCCGCCTGGATCGATGCCGCAAACAACAGAATTAGCAAAGAAACCAATCTTACTTTCAAGTAGACACCTCCTTTGTTCTCTGCCTGCCAAAACAAACATTTTTGCCCGCAACTTCCGCCCCTGTTTCCGATCGTCTGGAATTATAACAGCGATCGGCTAAAGTGGGATATCTTTCAAACACCCTCTATAACTGAAACGTGAGGGAAGAGCGGTTCATAGTTCCGACGCTGCGCGCCAGGTTCTTCGTTGGTTAAGAAG
>DBRH01000057.1:7455-10624 GCA_002305955.1 Kosmotogaceae bacterium UBA1373 | reverse complement strand
GCGAGCGGAAGCGATGTCGAAATGAGTATGTATCCACCGGACGGAGCGAGGGCGCTTGAAGATGATCGTATTTTCTATGGACAGATCAAGATCGGCGATTCGACCGTCAACATAGCGATCATGGACATCGAGCCCCCTATCCTCTGGATAGACAGCGATTTCGACGGCTGTTTCCTCAACAACGTTTCGATATGCGGCCAATACGGAGGGACCGTTATCAATGAAAGACGCACCTATAAATTCAGTCATCAGTTAAGGGTCGAATATCTTTCCAACGGGAAATCATCTTACATGACCCAGGATCTTGAAATTCACGCGATCCTTCCAAAAAAGGAAGGCGTCGAAGTCGACTACTTGCTCATGAGTAGAAGGGAAGGTTTGCTGGAAGTCGACGGAGAGCTGATCGGAATCGCCCTGTTTCCTACCGCGCCCGATGGCCTGGCCGATAAGATAGACGAAGTGTTCATCGGAATAGATCTAGACAGAGATGGAACTATAGACATGGTTCACAAAAACCACGAGCTTTTCGAAGCGACCAGCGTCATAAGAATCAACGACAAGAACTACAGAGTAAGCGAGATCAGCAGGGACGGCAGAAAAGTCACGTTCGAGCAGGTCGATGAAGATGCCCGGAACAAGCCTCTGTTGAAAAAAGGTTCTACCGCACCCCTGTTCGAAGCCAGAGACGTATACGGAAAGAGCTTTTCCATGAGCGACTATCTGGGAAACCCCGTCATCGTAGTCGTGACTTCGAAGAGACCGCTTGAAGTTTTCACCGGCGGAGTTCCATGCGCTACCGGTGATTGCGAAGATACCGGCAGAGAAGAGAAGAGGTTGAGCAGCCTTTTGAATGAACTTGTCGCATGGAACGAGTATTCCACAAAACCGGAAGTTGAACTATTATGGCTTTACTCCGGCGACGAAATCACTTCTGCAGATTCTCTTGACGAATACTCCTGGTTGCACCTGATAGCCGATAAATCGGCGGTGGAGCTTTACAGCACACCCCTGTCGAACGGTATGTTCATGATCTCGAAGGATGGCAGGATAGCCTATCTGGATGATTATGTCGTCCAGGCGGGCGACGGTTCGATTCCCGTATATCCGGTGTTCAGAATTCCCACTTTCGGGATGACGGGTTCAAAGTGGTTCAGGGAGTTCGTATATAACGATTGAATCCTCCGAAAGCTTGAGAAAAGCGCCTGAAAAGAAGCAGTGTTAAGTGTTTTTAGATACGGCAAACGTAAAAGTAGGGAGCATACTTTCAAATAGCCGTTCATAGTGTAGAAAAAGAGTGCTAAATCACTTTGCTCCCTTCAGGTTGGACAAATTCGGGCTTGGGTTTCCTGAAAATAGACTGTATCATTAATTTGCAAAGGATGTCCCCGCGTCCTGTTGCGAGTTGGTTCCAGGCCCATAATATTTGGAGCCAACCTCCCTCCTGAAGAATTTTCCACCCCGAGGGCCGCCGAAAGCGGCCCTTTTGTGTTGAATTGATAGAAATTACATGCTAGAATTAAACCCGTCAAGGCGACGTAGCCAAGGGGTCAAAGGCGGAGGTCTGCAAAATCTCTACTCAAGGGTTCAAATCCCTTCGTCGCCTCCAGGAGAGGACGTGTCCGTCCTCTCTTTTTCTACTTCCCTGAGGAGTCTGTTGAGTATCTCGTCCCTGTTATCGACGGTCAATTCTACGCTCCTTATTCCCATGGATCTCTTGAGGTGGTCGATGAAAGAGTAGTTTCCCTTCCGAAGGATGCAGATGCAGTTTTTCGAACGTCGTATAGCCGCCACCACGGCCTGCTGGAATTCCGGAGACTCCTCTTCGAGAAAACCTATTTCATCCATGATGAGGAAGCAACTCTCCGGTATCTCCATGGTACCGAGCTCTCTTGCCGCCTCTTTGAAGCCTTCTTCGATTATCCTCAACCTTCCGGAGTTTCTCTCGCCGATCATGAAGGAAAGGCCGTTTAGAAAGTGGAGAAACAACCTCTGACCTTCCGGCTCGAACCTTGTCTCGAAGCCCTTCACGTTTACGAGGGGCTTTATCTTCTCTACTAGATAGGTCTTGCCCACGTTTTTTTCACCTGTAACGAAGTATTTCATCTCATTCCCCCAGTTCAAATTACTATGGTCCGGTGGACCAGCTGACAATTGGAAAGAAACTAACGGTGTTTCAAAAATATGGCATCTGATGTAGAATACCAGAGAAAAGGTGGATAAACGTGCTTTCGGAAGAGAGTGCGCTTTTCTGGATAAGAGTTACTTTCCTGGAGTGCATGGTGAAACATGAGAGCGAGTTATCACCTCACATTGAGAAAGAGTAATTACTATCGACACGTTTTCAGTATAATTCGATTCTTCGCATTAGTCAATTTGCCGGGAGGCTTTCGAAACCGATCTATACTTTTTTAAAGTTGAGCACATTTGAAAGGAACCTGGCAAATCGGTTGGAGGTTTAAATGAAGGTTCTGCTTTATTCCGAAGGAAAAAAGCTCTTCAGCAAGTCCGGCGTGGGGAGGGCCTTGAAGCATCAGATGATAGCGCTGGAGAAGGTTGGGGTCGCCTACACAACCGATGAAGAGGATAATTACGATCTGGCTCATATAAACACAATCGGTCCGGGCGGGGAGAAGGTGCTCAAAAAGTCCAGGAAGTCCGGTTTGCCTGTCATCTACCATACGCACACCACGTTCGAAGATTTCAGGAATTCCTTCATGTTCTCTAATTCTCTGGCCCCTCTTATAAAGAGCAGGATAAAGAGGCTCTACTCTTCCGCCGATTTCCTGATTTCACCCAGCGAGTACACCAGGGACCTGGTTAGGGGTTACGGTGTGAATCTTCCCATAAAAGTCATTTCTAACGGCGTAGACAAAGAGAAGTTCAGCAGAAACGCCTTCCTGGCAGAATCTTTCAGAAAACAGTACGGTATAGAGGGACCGCTGGTTATCTCTGTGGGGTTGCCCTTCTCGAGGAAGGGAGTGGTAGACTTCTGCGATATCGCAGCGAACAAAGCGGATATTAGGTTCTTCTGGTTCGGCGCAAAAATCACCTCTCTTCTTCCCGCAAAGATAAAGAAATTACTCAACCATCCTCCGAAAAACGTGATCTTCCCGGGCTTCGTTCCGCAGGAGACTATCATGGGCGCCTACTCGGCCTGCGACGCCTTCTT
>DBRH01000057.1:0-7342 GCA_002305955.1 Kosmotogaceae bacterium UBA1373 | reverse complement strand
CTGGAGAGAGATCTTTCGATAATCGGCCAGAAACTCAAAAACACATACCTCGAGGTCCTTGAAAAAAGATGAAGAGATCCAAAAGAAACTTCCTGATCGCGCTGTCGCTCAGTGTGGTGATCATCATCGTTATACTGGGCGCCACCGATTTCAGAAAGTCGATCTCCTATCTTTTGAACGCCAAGCCCCTGTGGATAGCCCTTATATTCGGCCTCTCGATCTGCAGCTGGTTTTTCGAGGCTCTGACGCTTAAGGTCTTCGCGGTGATGAGATCGCTTTCCGTCCCGCTCACGTACCTCTTCAAAATAACCGTGATAGGAACTTTTTTCAACGGGATAACACCGTTCTCTTCGGGCGGCCAGCCGGCGCAGATAGTCATCATGCAGCGCAGAAACATATCCGTCGGCGAATCGACGGCTATGCTGGTTTCCAGGTTTCTTATCTACCAGAGCGTGATCACGGTTCTCGGAGTTATGGCCATCTTCGGGGCCTACCCGGTGGTTTCGGGCAAGATCTCGAATCTGGCGGTTCTTTCGATCTTCGGTTTTTTGATCAACAGCGCCGTGCTCTTCTTTCTGGTTCTCTTTTCTCTCAGTCCCGGGTTCACAGCTAAGACGATAAGCGTGATCGTGAAAATTCTGGGCTGGTTGAGAATAGTGAAAAACGTCGATCTGGCAATCGAAAAGTCGCTGAAGGAGCTGGGCTTTTTTCACTCTTCCATGTCGGAACTCATGAAAAGGCCTTTGGTGTTGATTCTGGCCAGTTTGGCCACATTTGCCCAGTTGATCTGCCAGATCTCCATCCCGTACTTCGTGGCTCTGTCGATGGGGATCGAGATGAACTACTTCGAGATCACGGCCGTTCAGTTGATCCTCTTCCTTGTCGTCTCGCTCATACCGACGCCCGGGGCCAGCGGCGTTTCCGAGGGCGGGTACCTGCTCTTCTTCCGGCCCTTCTTCGGCGAAAGCATAGGAGCCGCGCTCCTGGTGTGGCGGTTCTTCAGTTACTACGTGAACATAATATTTGGCGGGCTGGCCACGGCCCACGAGATAGGTTTCAAATCTAAACTTCGTTCCTGAGAACTCTCCCGTAGAGGTCGAGGGTCTTTTCGGTGTTGGCCTCGGCCGAGAAATCCAGAGAGATCTCGCGCGATCTTTCCGACATCCTCTTCCTCATGGAATCGTCCTTAAGAACCTCTATGATAACTTTGTAGAGATCGTCCTTCGAGGGACACATGAAACCGTTGTCGCGGTCGAAGACCATGTTGGCGATGCTGTCGTCTTTGTAGGCCGCCACCGGAAGGCCCGAGGCCATCGCTTCCAGAGTGACTAGACCGAAGGTCTCGGTGTGAGAGGCGATGATGAAGAGGTCGCTGCTCTTGTAGGCCAGAGAGATCTCGGCGGGCCATTTGAGGAATCCCGTGAAATGCAGGTTACTTCCCACACCCAGCTCGACCGAAAGCTCTTTCAGCTGTGTTCTNNTCGATAAGTTTGTCTATGCTCTTCTCGCCGCCCATTCTGCCGACGAAGATCATCACCGGATCCTCCTCGCCGATATTGTACCGGTTTCTAAAATTCCTCCGCTCTTCTTCTGATATCTCTCTTCTGAAGGGTGTGAGGTCCACTCCGTTTGGAATTACCTCTATATGCGAGGAGACGCCGTACGTCTCAAGAAGTTTCTTGATTTTTATGGAAGGGGCTATCACCGCCCTGTTCCTGTCGCAGAAGCGTTTATCCTGCTTTCTTATATATACCCTCAGAATGGGTTCCATGAAGGGGATGTAGTGAACGTACTCCTCCATCATGGTGTGATAAGTCGTGACACCGGGCAGGCCGAGTTTCGAGGTGACGAGGTTGGCCAGATACCCGACTATTATCGAGGTGTGGGAGTGTATAAGATCGATCTTGAGGTTCGTTATGATCTGTATCAACTCCCGGTAGTTCGTCGGAAGGCCGATTCGATGCTGTTTTTCCCAGGGAAACCTCAGAGAGGGTACCCGATACACGTTTTCCTGACTCGTGGCCTTCGGGTGATCGACCGTGAAGATATAGACGTTGTGCCCCCTTTTCTGGAGATTCTCTTCGAGCATCTTTATCATCGTCACCACACCGTTGACCTGCGGCGCGTAAGTGTCACTGAACATCGCTATATTCATCAGAAGGCCTCCAGATCGCTTGACACCAATTATCTTGTGCTTTATAATCTTTACTGTCTTGGGAGATCGTCCAATTGGTAGGACAGCGGACTCTGGATCCGCCGATGGAGGTTCGAGTCCTCCTCTCCCAGCCAGGGGCCTTCGAGGCCCTATTTTTTTGCTTTCGCGATCGAGAAGAGCGTGATTTCTTTAACGCCTTTCTCTCTTAAGACTCTAGCACATTGCCCAACGGTTGCACCAGTCGTTACGACGTCGTCGAAGAGTATTATTTTCCCGGTCGAAAGCTCCCTTTTGACACGGAACTTGCCCTCTACGTTTCCATGTCTGTCGGCCAGTTTGAGACGCGATTGTGGCGATCTCTTACCCGTCGCCACAAGAACGTCTTCGATCTTCACATCCAGGTCTCCGGAGAGTTTTTTCAGTATGAGGTGGTTGGTGTCGAAGCCCCTCTTTCTGAAGGCTTCCGCAGTTGTAGGAACGGGTACGACCGTATCTACGCCCCCTCCAAAGGCCAGGAACATTTCAAGGAGCATTTTCGAGAAGAGGCCGGCCATTTTCGGCCTGTCGCCGAATTTGTAGGCGTGAATCATTTCTCTGAGCGGGGTATCGTAACTCCAGTAAGAGTAGGCCCTGTCTATATGCGCGAGCTCAAAAGGAGCCATGATCGGCCCTTTTATCAGCTTTCCGCACTCGCTACAGAGAACGGCGTCTACTTCGATCTCGCAGTCGCAGGCCTCACACCTGTTCGGGAAAAAGTGCGAAATCACCCTCGAAATCTTCAAAGCCACCCTTCCTTTTTCAAACTTCTCAGCCGGGTAAAAATCTGGTTACTCCTGACGCTCTGGATCTCTATGCCCGGCGTCATGGACGCCCGGAGCTTCTTCGAGTAGGGTCTGTTGGGATCGACCATTCTCGCGTCGAGCACTATCACCACCCCGTGATCCCTTCTAGATCTTATGAGTCTTCCGATCCCCTGTCTGAAGGCCGTTATCATCTTCGGGTAGTAGTATTTGTTCATGCCCTCCGAAGGGTTGCGGGTCCCGTAATGCTTTATCCTCGCCTCTATCAGAGGTTCATCCGGCCTTTCGAACGGGAGTTTGTAGACGATGAGCAACTTGAGCTGCTCGCCGGGGAGGTCGATCCCTTCCCAGAAGGCCCTGGTGCCGAAGATGACCGATCTCTTCGAATTTATATGCTCGGCCAGCAGGATGGCCGGGCTGTCGTTTCTCTCCTGAACGTTGACTGTTATCCCTTCCAGGTTTTTTTCGATCCTCCCGGCCGTTGTCTTCATATCGTCGTAAGAGGTGAACAGTACGAGAGATCCCCCGTCCACTATGCTCAAGGCAGTCTCGATGAACCGGGAGGCGCTTTCCAGATAAGATAGAGAGTTTGGCCTGTAATCGGGCATGTCCGAGGGCACGAAGAATTTCAACTGCTGGGTGTAGTCGAAGGATGTGCCGAGCCTTATGGCCGGATAATCCTCCCTGGCGCCTATCACGCGCCTTGCGTAGTTGAATCCGTCGCTGCCCTTGCTGTAGACCCACAGGGTCGCCGAGATGAAGATCTTGACCTTCACGTTTGGAAAGACGCTGGACATGATCCTGTCGTTCTGAACGGGCGAGGAGGTTATCTTCAATCCATTTCCGTTTAATCTCTCCTGCTTGTGTATATAGACGACTTTCGAGCTCTCCGTCGCCGTTATGCCGGCGATCTGTCTGGCCCACTCGCGGAGCTCGGCGTGCAACCCCTTCAGGATCATTGAGAGCTCTTCGCCCTTTCCCTCGCTCTGCTCCTGGACATCGTCGAGCATCTGTATCGTCTGACCGGAAACGGCGATATGGATCTGGAGTCTGTCGGCCATCTTGAGGAGAATTTCTACCAGTTCCGGAAGGGTCTCTTTCGTGAAAGTCCTCTTCTCTCCATTCGAAAGCGTTCTGCCGTGCTCGACCAGTTCCCGCAGTATGCCTTCCAGCTCTTCTGTCGCCGCGTTCATTTTGACCCAGAGTTTTCTGAGAAACTCCTCGTCGAAGTGGCGCTTTAGAAAACCGAAACAGCTTCTGACGGATTTTATGGCCTTCTTGAGTGAAGAGACCGCCTCGGCCGGGTCAAGCGTGAAACTCATGGCCTGGGTCAGCGAGTTTTCCACCTCGTGAGCCTCGTCCAAAACCAGGTATCTGAAGGACGGCAGGAGGGTGCCGAGGGCTTCGAAATCCTCCTCCTCCCCGTCCATGATCCTCAGGTTCGCCTCGCTGAAGAGCAGAGAGTGGTTGGTGACGACTATATCGGCGTTCCTGGCGTTATCGCGGGCTACGTAATAAGGGCAGGTATCGTACAGCGGGCATAATCTCCTTGTACAGTCGAATCTGTTTCCTGCCAGAGTCATCCTTGTGTCGTCTCCGAGCGTGAGCGAGTCGAGATCTCCGTCGGGAGTGAGGATAGACCAGAGAAGAACGCCGAAGATCTCCCAGGCGGAATCGCTGGCTACCAGTCCGTTTGAAACGATTCGAAGGCTCTCGTACAGCTTGCGCAGGCAGAGGTATCTTTCCCTTCCCTTGAGGGAGAGCGATCTGAGATCTTTGAGGTTCGGCAGTTGTCTTATGACCGGCAGATCTTTCTTTACGAGCTGATCCTGCAGGACTCTGGTCCTTGTCGCGACGACGGCCTGATTCATGGTGGATACGCAGGCATAGGCGATCGGGGCCAGGTAGGCCATACTCTTGCCGGTACCGGTTCCGGCCTCGATCATGATGCCGTTTTCATTCACTATCGACTCGGCTATCTCCAGACTCGCCATGAACTGCTCCTGCCGGTATTCGTATCCGGACAGAAGATCCTGCAGGAGACCGCCTTCGCTGAAGACCAGACGGATGGCTTTCTGGATATCTATTCTCTGGGTTTTCCTCTCCCTACGCTCGACCAGCTCCAGAGAGGATGAGATGGAATCCTCCCAGGGCTCGATCACCTGGCTCATCTTCAAAAACTTCTGGAGGAAGTTCCGCAGCCCTTCTCTGCCGGGGAGCCTGACGAGGATTGAGGTCAGCCCTTTGGGGAGTTTTTTTAGAGTCTCCGAGTACTCTCTTATACGGTCTCGAACGTCCTCCGCGGTCGCCGCGGCGAGGAAGTTCTTCAGGAACCTCTCATCTACCGAATACTCTGTGAGCTTTTCGGCATCGGCCAAACCGGGAATGAAAAGACAGCCGTTTCCCAGACCCTTCATGTATCCGTCGAGCTCTTCAATATCGAGCGAGACGAAAGGTTTTTCCTGGTCCATGTATCTCAGCGATATCCTTTTTCTGGAATCTCTCCTGAAAACCTTACCGAGCAGGATATCCTCCAAACTGCACCTCTCCGAAAAGCGAAAAGAAAAACCGGGCCTAAACCCGGTTCGGTGGTGCCGAGGGCGGGACTTGAACCCGCATAGGCTAAACGCCCACATGGACCTCAACCATGCGTGTCTGCCAATTCCACCACCTCGGCAACTTCACGAGAAAAATTATAACTTGACCGGATTCCTTTGTCAAGAAGCCACAACGCGGATAAAGCTCATATGAGCATCTCGAAACCTATCTTGAGAAGTTCTTCTCTGATTACGTAACGATCGATAATCGCGTTCTCGTATTCGATCTCGAGAACACCGCTGTTCACATCTACCTGCACGTGCACGACTCCGTCCAGCGAACGGAGCTTCTTCGCTATCCTGTCGGCTTCATCCTCTTTAACGAGGTTTTTGATCTGAAAGAGCCTGACGACTCTCGGCAAAGTTCATCCCCCCAAAACCATACCTTTTCCGAGCAGTCTTCCACTCAAAGCATCAACGGGATGCATCTTTTTCTTGCCGGAAAACTGCACTAACGATATGATAACACTTCCCGACCCGCAGCTTACAACCATTCCAGAGTCATCTATCTCGACAATCTCTCCGTCGATTCCGATCGTTTCCTCCGCTCCCGGCCTGGCGCCGAAGAGTTTGACGATTTCTCCTCCCAGAGAGGTCCTGACTCCGGGAGCGGGGTCGAAGGCCCTGATTTTGTTAAAGACACGCGTGGCGCTGGAGAAATCTTTCAACAGAAGATCGTCGGGAAGTATCTTCGGGGCAAAAGAGGCCTCTTCGTCGCTCTGCGGTGTCAGGAAAGGGTTGCGGTTATCGAGAGAAGCGGCGAAGTTCAGAAGCATTTTCCTCCCGAGAGTCTGGAGCTTTTCAAAGAGCGTACCGAAACTGTCGGACATCTCTATCTCTATCGATTCGGCCACGGCGATCGGGCCGCTGTCCATGCCCTCGTCTATTTTGAAAATCGTGATCCCGGTCTCGGTCTCGCCGTTTTCCAGCGTCCGCTGAATCGGAGCGGCGCCCCTGTACCTTGGAAGCAGCGACGCGTGAACGTTATAACATCCAAGCGAGGGGAGCTCGATCACTCTTTTTTTCAAGAGCTTTCCGTAGGCTACCGTCATTATAACGTCGGGCGAGAGCTTGCACAGAGTATCGAACCCGTCTCCGGTGTTGACTGAATCGGGCTGGAAGACGGGAATACCGTATTTGAGAGATACCAGCTTAACCGGGGTGGGCGTCAACTTCCGGCCGCGGCCTTTGGGTCTGTCGGGCTGTGAAAAGACTCCCACTACGTTGTAGTTGCTTTCCAGCAGCGCTTCCAGATGGGAGGCCGCGAAATCCGGTGTTCCCATGAAGACTATTCTCATGGGACTAGACTTTCTCCCTCATTATCTGATTCAGTTTGGATTTTAAAAGGGCCCTTTTGGCGGACGAGAGGTGATCTACGAAGAGAACGCCCTCGAGGTGATCGGCCTCGTGCTGGACTATGCGCGCGGCGTACTCGGAGAGTTCTTCCTCGTGGAAGTTACCCTCTACGTCCTGATAGCGGAGCTTGACACTCGAGGGTCTGAAGAGATCGGCGTAGATGCCGGGAATGCTCAGGCAGCCCTCCTCCATCTGCACTGTCTCTTCGCTCTTCCAGAGGAACTCGGGGTTGATAACCACTCTGATCCCTTCGCCCGCGTCATAGACGAAGATCCTTTTCGAAACGCCGACCTGCGGAGCGGCCAGGCCTACGCCGTCTTCGACGTACATCGCCTTGCTCAGTTCCTCGACGAACTCCCTCAGTTTTTCGTCGAAAACCTCGATTTTTTTGGAAACGAGGCGTAATAAGGGGTTCCCTATGTAAATCACTTTCA
>DBRH01000082.1:25267-25453 GCA_002305955.1 Kosmotogaceae bacterium UBA1373 | reverse complement strand
AACCGCCGAAACCAGTTATTTGTCCCTCTTCGAGATTTACATGACCAATGCCATGAACTCCTTGAGAACGATGGGATTGATAGATGAGCCCACCGGGGATCTCGGCTTTTACAAAAGATGCTCTCCCGACTCCCCGGCGTTCATAGAGTACATTCAGGCTTATGTCGCCCTTTTCAAGGCGTTGAC
>DBRH01000082.1:19841-25204 GCA_002305955.1 Kosmotogaceae bacterium UBA1373 | reverse complement strand
CGGAGAAGCTCTCATGACCGAACCGTTGTACGACCCGGACAAGGCCTGGTTTTTCAACGAAGCCGACAACGCGGCCCTGATGGCTCTCGGAAAGGATTCTGGAATAGTAGTCAGAGTGTTCTGGAATACTCAACCGATGGACTTCAGCGTTGCGGGTTCCACAGATTTACTTCAATATAGTCTTAAAACAGCTTTGGGATTCCTGACCCCCGCTTTTGATATTTTCAAGGATCCGGCGAAGGGGGTGAAGCTTACCCTCGATAAACAGGAGATTCAGCTCACGGGTGTTGACGAGGCCATACAGGCGAACGATCCCAACGGAGAACTACGAATCTTGAACTACACCCATCAGGATGTCGATAACACTCTGGAGCCAGAGATTCTGATGAGGCGCTATATCTTCGAGAATCTCTCGGAGGGAAGATATTCGATCTCCAGAAGCACCAACAGCAACATCGTTCAGACATCCTATACACACACGCTTCTCGAAAACACCCATAAAAATATAGCGAACAACCTTTTCATAGCCGACGAATATCTAAGCGAATCGAACTACGCCCTCAATATCTGCTCGGAGACCTCCAACGTGCAATCGCTAGCAATATCCGCCTATATGCCCTCGATGAGAATAAACAATCTCGAGAGAGAGATGACCTACGGCAGAAGCAGCAATGTCGCCGACCATGATTGGGTAGGAGTCCTGAACTATGCATTGAATAGATACATGAAGATTTCCGATGAGTCGTACTGGGATAGATCATGGATCCTTTTCATTCCAACCTGGGACAGTTACGGAGTCGATCTCGTCAAGGTCAACGGAACGGACAGAGAGGCATCGGGAAGATACAGCTGCCGTCTGATACTCACAAACAAGGGCGATAAGGGAACGGGAGACGGATGGGGATGGCAGCAGGGAACGGTCACCAAAGACCACGCCGTCTGGATGAGGGCTCCATCGCAGTTGAGCGATATGTGCCTGGCCCCGTATAACCTCTCCAAGTACTATTCAAAAGACAAGAAAGACGACAAGTATAAGATGCTTTCGACTACTTACTGCCTGTATCTGAACCACGAGACCAGTCAGTGGGATCTGATCATCGAGCCGACGTTCATAAACGTTCTGGGGTTGTTCTTCGGCGGCGACAAAGTGTACTACGGCGAGCTTGTGAGGCTCAGACAGGTCAGTAGCGGCAAATACATCTCTTTCAACAAAGTATATACAGATTCCTCTTCATACTACAATTGCGGCTCCGTAAACGATAACTTTAAGTACAACATGAACAACTGGTGGGTTTTCTACAGATAAACGACCTCATTTCCTTCAAGTGATCACGCGGTCAGGCCAGGGCCCGGCCGCGTTTTTTTCTTAGAAATTTTTACAGGCAGGCATGCAGCAGAGCCTTTCTGGCGTGTGAAATCCTTGAAATGCGTGAAGAGTTTATGCTAAACTATGTTTAACTCCAAATTCCCGATTATTGGTACGTAAAATAAAATCGTCTTTGTGTCAGGTTTTTCTCTGTCGAGTTAAGTATGCGTTCTGTTCGACATCAAGAAAGATCTACTACTGGAGGGGATGTATGTGAGAAAGGTTTTCCTGGTAAGTTTGCTTCTCGCACTGCTTTTCTGCACCAGTTTTGGGGTAACGAATCTCTATCTGGCAACAGGCGGAACCTCTGGAACTTATTACCCGTTCGGAGGTGTCATCGCCCAGGTCATCGGTCAGCGCTTCCCTGACATCAGGATCAGGGTTCAGTCAACGGGCGCCTCGGCCGCCAACATCAGGCTTATAGCCAGCAAAGAAGTTGACATCGCCATCGTTCAGAACGATGTCATGCACTACGCGTACACGGGAACAGTTCTCTTCAAGGCGGGTGCCATCACGGATTTCTTAACGCTTTTCACCGCTTACACGGAAGTCTGTCAGGTAGTGGCCAGGGCCGATTCCGGTATTAAAACGATAGCCGATCTCAAAGGGAAGAGAGTCTCGGTAGGCGATGCAGGAAGCGGTGTCGAGGCCAACAGCATCCAGATACTGGCGGCCTACGGAATAACTTTTGGGGATATCTCAGTGCAGTATCTCTCTTTCGCAGATTCCGCTGCAGCTCTGAAGGATAGAAAGATCGACGCCTTCTTCACGACCGCAGGTATTCCCACCACGGCCATCGTGGAACTTTCAAGCACGAACCCGATTACGCTTCTACCCGTTGAGCCGGAGGTAGCCGCGGAACTGATCAAGACCTACCCGTTCTACGTCAATTTCGTGATTCCCGCCGATACCTACAAGGGAGTCACAGAACCGGTCAACACCGTAGCCGTCAAGGCGACCTTCATAGTGCGCAAGGATCTTCCCGATGATATCGCTTACAGCCTGGTAAAAGGAGTCTTCGAGGGCAGGGAGGATATAATCGCCGGTCACGCAAAAGGCAAGGAACTGGATATCAACCTGGCAGTCACAGGCGTTTCCGTACCCTTCCACCCTGGTGCGGAGAAGTATTTCAAAGAACTTGGAGTCATTCAATAAAGTGTTTCACTCTTATGTCATCGGGCGCGTCAGGCGCCCGATGATTTTGTTTCGGTTTTTTGAAATAAGTGCAGCGATGGCCTTTTTACTTCTGCCGTGCTCTCTGTTCGCGGGCAGTGCCGAATTGCTTGTGATGGATGAAAGAACAGGCGAAGAGATAACCTCGTTCTCACTGGAAGATAATGGATACTTCTCGATTTCCTTTGTACATTCCGTTAACCAGAGTCCGATCGAAGAAGTTTATCAGGTTAGAAAAAACGGCATTTATCTGGTTTCCTGTCGCTTCAAAAGTTTCGGTGCGGGTGTCGCGACGGAAATTGCCGACGGATTGGTGCTTGAAAGGCTAGAAGACGGCTGGATGCAGATAACTGGTTTCAACCTGAAGATCGATTATCTCGCTTATGTCGTGGGTACCGTCAGCGATCATATTCTGCGTATTGATCGAAGAGATTACAGCCTGCGCGAGTTGTGTGGCCAGAATCGTTTCATCCTTATAACGCCGGCCGCGGCAATCGAAGATGAAGATAGAGACTAAAGGCCGGAGAGCGGAGAGTGAAGCGATGCATCTAGATAGTACTATTCGCAAACGGAAGGAGTGTTCTCGGTGAATGAAGAAAAAAAAGAGAACAATCAAATTGATATAGGTGAAGTTGACGCAAAAGCCGTGCTGGAGAAATTCGATCGAGAATCCAGCGTGCGCCAGTTCACGGGGAAAAGGAAGATAATAGTCAGGTATATGTTGATAGGTTATTCCATCTTCGCACTCTGGACCAACGTCGTGGTGACGCTTCCCGAGCAGATAAAACGTGCCAGTTTCATCGCCATAGCGATATTCATAGCCTTCATTCTCTTCCCCGCCAGAAGAAAGTACACCCAGATGGTGGATCACATCCACTGGTACGACCTGGTGCTCGGAAGCGTGGGAGCGGCCGCCTTCTTCTATTATGTGGTCAATTTCCACGAAATAGCGGCCAGGGCCGGTATGTACACGCCCTTCGAGATCTTCGTCGGCATAGTGGGAATAGTGATTCTGCTGGAGATATGTCGCAGAGCCGTCGGGCTGCCCATAGTGATAGTCGTTCTCGGCTTCATCATATATACTTTCTATTCGGGTTTCTCTTACAGGCGTATCGTCGTCCACCTTTTCTACACCATGGAAGGCGTGATCGGCATCCCTCTGGGCGTCTGTTCGACTTTTATAGTTCTCTTCATTCTCTTCGGAGCCTTTCTTGAAAAGACGGGCGTCGGTCAGTTCTTCATAGATGTGGCCAACTCGATCGCCGGCTTCGCCACAGGAGGACCGGCCAAGGTCGCCGTAATATCCAGCGCTCTGGAGGGAATGGTTTCGGGGAGCTCTGTGTCCAACACGGTCGGATCGGGCAGTTTCACCATCCCGATGATGAAGAAGATAGGTTATCGCCCTGAATTCGCGGCGGCGGTAGAGGCGACGGCCTCCACCGGAGGACAGATCATGCCCCCCATAATGGGTGCGGCCGCCTTCCTGATGGCCGAGATAACGGGCATCCCTTACTCGAATATCGTGATCGCGGCCTTTCTACCGGCCTTTCTGTACTTCACGGGCATCTTCCTGATGATCCATTTCGAGGCCAAGAAGCTGGGCTTGAGAGGACTCGATCGCAAGGACATACCGAACTTCGCCAAACTCATGCTGAAAAAGGGCTTTCTACTGATCCCGCTCGTCGTCATCATCTATCTCATGATGACCGGCTTCACCCCGGCCATGGCAGCCTTCTATTCGATAGTCTCGGCGATAATCGTCAGTATGTTCAGAAAGGACACCAGGATAACCTTCAAAAGCGCGGGCGATGCGCTTGAGAATGGTGCGCGCAATACGATAGGCGTCGCGATCGCCTGCTCGGTGGCCGGTATAATCATCGGAACAGTCACCCTGACAGGTATCGGGCTCGAACTGGCGACCGGACTGCTCAACCTTTCGGGAGGAATACCGATCATCGCCCTCTTCCTGACGATGATAGCCTGTATCATCCTGGGAATGGGCGTCCCGACCACGGCCAACTACGTCATCATGGCCACGATAACGGCCCCGATCGTTGTCAGACTTGGTATTCCGCTCATGGCTGCACACATGTTCGTCTTCTACTTCGGCATCGTGGCGGATATAACGCCGCCGGTGGCGCTGGCCGCGTACGCCGGCGCGGCCATCGCGAAATCCAACCCTCTCAAGACAGCCATAACGGCGACGAGACTGGCCATAACGGCCTTTATAATCCCGTACATATTCGCCCTAAGCCCGAACCTGCTCCTGACGCCGGAGGTCCTCTCGAACCCCATGGCTCTTCTGGAGACGGTTTTTATAATAATAACCTCTCTCGTCGGGATGTTTGGTATCGCTGCGGGAATGGAAGGTTTCATGTTCAAACTCATGCCCTTCTGGCAGCGAATCGCGGTTATAGTCGGCGGTTTGCTCCTCATATATCCCGGCTGGGTTACCGACCTGCTGGGCTTCGGGCTGGTCGGAGCGGTTTTCGCCTACCAGTACTTCACCGGAAGGACGGGTGGCGCCAGACCTGCGACGGTCTCCTGAGCGAACTCAATAAAAAACCTCCCTTTACCGGGAGGTTTTTCTATTTCAACTGCGGGCCTTGTAGAACGAGTCGAACCCGACGGCCGCGAGTATGACCAGTCCCTTGAAGACGTACTGAACGTAGAGATCGATTCCGATGAGGTTGAAGGCGTTTGTTATCATCGTCAGCAGGAGGGCGCCGATCAGAGTTCTGAGCACGGAACCTTCGCCGCCCGATACGCTGGTCCCGCCTATGACCGCCGACGCGATGGCGTCGAGTTCGTAGCCCTGGCCGGC
>DBRH01000082.1:693-19817 GCA_002305955.1 Kosmotogaceae bacterium UBA1373 | reverse complement strand
ACTTTCACACCCGAGAGTCTCGCGGCCTCTTTGTTGCCGCCGATGGCGCAGGAGTAGCGCCCGAATTTCGTCCTCACCAGTATGAACTGTCCCAGCGCGACCAGCGCAAGCAGGAGTATTATCGGGAAGGGAACCGGACCGACATAACCGTTCCCTATGAAGGCGAAGCCCTCGGAATCCACGTACAGCGGGTAACCTCCGGTGTACATATACACTATGCCCCTGATGATCGTCATCGTTCCAAGGGTGGCTATTATCGGGGGGATATGGATCTTCGAGGTCAGAAAACCGTTCGCGACCCCAAAGGCCGCCCCCACGAGCAGGACCACCAGCATCGCGGGAAACCAGTGCATGTACGACTGGAGGCCCACAACCATCGCGGCCGTAAGCGCGAGAAGCGATCCGACGGAAATGTCGAAGCCGCCGCCAATGATGACAAAAGTGGCTCCGATAGCCATTATTCCGATTATAGAACTCTGTCTGAACACGTTGATTATATTTCGCCACGACAGGAAGTTGGGGGTCATGAAGGATATAACTATTATCAACACGAGAAAGGCTATCAGGATTTTGTATTTACCCAGAAAGCCGGTTATTTTAGAACTGGCGCCGGGATTTGACATTTATCTCACCACCTGTCGATTCGATGATTCTATCTTGCCGCCCAGAGTCGTTCTGAGGATCTCGTCCTGACGGGTGCCGCGTCCGAACTCTCCGACGATCTCTCCGTCTCTGGTCACGATGATCCTGTCGGACACGCGCAGCACTTCCTGCACTTCCGAAGAAATGAAAAGCACGGAGAAGCCGCTCTCGGCCAGTTCCCTCACTATGCCGTAGATCTCGCTTTTGGCCTTCACGTCTATACCCTGAGTCGCCTCGTCCATTATGAGCAACTTTGGGTTGGTGAGAAGCCATTTAGCGATTACCACTTTCTGCTGGTTCCCGCCGCTCAGGTATTTGGTCTGCTGGTTCATCGACGCGGAACGTATGTTGAGTCTCTTGTGGTATTCCTGTGACTTTACGTACTCCCTGCGGACGCTCAACAATCCGGGACCGACCGTGAACTCTCCTATCGCAGGCAGGGTTATGTTCTTGAAGACCTCCAGGAGCAGCACGAGACCGTCGGATTTTCTGTCCTCGGGTATCAGGGCTATCCCCGCGCGAATGGCGTCGACCGGCGAATTAAGATCGACCCTTCTTCCCTCGACGAATATCTCCCCGCTCTCGATCTTCTCCGCGCCGAACAACACTCTGGCCAGCTCGGTCTTTCCCGAACCGGTGAGCCCGGTTATTCCGAGGACTTCGCCGGGATAAATATCCAGGGAGATATCCCTCACCCTTGGAAGTTTCACGACGTTTTTGGCCGACAACACCGGCTGGCGGTCGTAGCTGGCGTAGCTGGATATGTATTCGGCATCGTGGAAGACCTCCCCTACCATGAGGTTCACGATCTCTTCTTTCCCGGTTTGGGCGGTGTCGAGTGTGGATACCTTTCTGCCGTCTCTCAGGATGGTTATTCTATCGGTTATCCTGAACACTTCCTCGAGAATGTGAGTTATGTAGAGGATCGATATCTCCTTTTCCCTCAAGTCACGTATGATCTTGAATAGATGATCGGCCTCCTGTTTCGAGAGCGATGCGGTCGGTTCGTCCATGATGACGACCTTCGAATTTCTGGAAAGAGCCTTCATGATCTCGACCAGCTTCTGCTGGGCGACACCGAGTCCGTATATCTTTTCGTCGGGCGGGAGATCGAAACCGAACTTTTCACAGAGTGCCGTGTATCTCTTCCTCATCTGTTTGCCGCTCAAAAGACCGGCGCTCAGTAGCTCATCCCCGAGGAAGACGTTCTGCTCGACAGTGAGCTTTGGAATCAGGCTGCGCTCCTGGTATATGACGCTGATCCCGTTCTTGAAAGACTCGGCCGGGGAGAGAAAGCTGCTCTCGACGCCGTCGTAGATCATCGTTCCCGAATCTCTGTGGTAGGCTCCTACTATGCACTTGGTGAGAGTCGATTTGCCCGAACCGTTTTCCCCCAGCAGGGCGTGGACTTCTCCGACCCTTATATCCATGCTCACGTCTTTCAGGGCCTGAACTCCAGGAAAGCTCTTCGAGAAGTTCCTGATCTCGATAATATTTCTGGTTCCACTCTTACCACCCGGCAAGAAAATCACCCACCGCTTCGAGGTTCGCGGGCGGTATCTGTCTTATATCCCACGATAGCGTGAATCCTCTGTACCCTCTGTTCAGTGTTCTACGAACGTATTCTCCAACTATGGCCGGATCGACGGAGCAGACGGGCGGAAAAGCCACCGCTTCAAAGCCGGGATAGATCCTGACGGCGCCGCCCCGGTCCAGACTCTCCAGCTTTTCGAGTTCCCTGTCGTAGTTATCCAGTGTCAGTCCCTTTGAGGCCAGCTCTCCGAAGCTTTCCGGAAGGTCGAGCCCCGTCAGCTGTTCGAGGACCCATAAGGAGTCTCTCTCCGAGATGTTGCCGTTGAGCTCTCGAAGTATCTTCGCGAGCGACAGGAGTTCCATCGGAAGGCCGGCCGGTCCCATGGTTTTACAGTAGATCATGGGCTTGATCCAGTCAACGTGCCTGGACAGTTCCGTGTAATCCTGACCGACCAGCCTCGCCAGCGATGGCGGAAAGAGATCTATACCGATATCGAGGTTCCTCTTGCGCGCCGCTCTTGCGTAATCGGCAAGAAGCGCGGAAACGGAGGTCGTTCGAAATATGATCGCCTCTTCGATCGAAGCGAAAAGTTCTCTGAGAATCCCCGGCATGGCCTCTACGCCGACAGCCTTTCCCGGCTCTTTGAGAAGTCTTTGCAGGTCCCCTCGCAGACTTTCAATAACGCCCCCCGATCGCTCGAGGCAATCGTCACACACGCAGGTGAGGATCTCCTTCAACCCGTTGGCCGGAGAGGGAAACCTTATTCTGTCGAAAAATACCCCCGCGAAATCTGCCAGATCGAGAGTCTCCTCGAAGAGCTCGAGAAATCTCTCCTCTCCCCCTACCCTGTTAGGACACAAAAAGGCGAACTCCTCTCCGCCGGCCTTCTGAGCCTCAAGTATCTGGGAACGGCCGCTTTCGACCGCCGCCACCACCTGGAAGTCTTTTGCCTCGAAACGCGCCGGTGTGTCCGCCAGCATGGGATACCACAGATACGGAGAGACACCTTCGCGGGCGCAAATCGAAGCCAGCCGGCCGAGATTGTCCGTATCTTTGGACCATATCATCAGTGCTTCCAGTCCCAGACGTTTCATTTTTTCCAGTTTTCTCTTCAGCCTGTCGGCAAGATCCGGAGTAAGCTCTTCGTTCAGAAAAAGCTGCGAAAGGATCTTCACTCTTTCCGCTAGCGACATGAATCGACCTCCGTTTCCGTTCGCTCAATTACATCCAATTACATCTCAGGTTCGAATTCCTTCACGTTGTCTTTGGTCACTATAATCTGCTTAATCTCGACGAACTTCGGAACTTCCTGACCGGTGAGATACTTGTGTGCGGCCTCTACCGCTTTGTAACCCTCTTCTACAACCGAGAAATATGTGGTCGCGTAGACATCGCCCGATTCGATGTAGGGAACCAGTTCCCTCGCGTACTCCAGTCCGAGGACGTAGACATCGCTTATGCCTCTCTCTTTGAGAGCCATCGAAGCGGCTATGGCGCCGGACCACCACTGGCAGGCGATCACATCGACATTTCTGCCGCTCTGGAGGAAGGCTTCCATGAAAGCCAGAGTTCCTTCTTTTGTCCAGCCGTCTATCGGTCGTTTCTCGATTATTTTCCAGTTCGGGTACTTGTTCGCAATTGAAATGAACCCCTCTTCACGCATTCTCTGAGCCGTTGTGCCGGGGTTGCCCTCGATGAGTATAATGTCTATCGAAGCATTTCCGAAGAGCTTCTCGACGAACTCGGCCTGCACGACCCCAGAACCGATCTCGGACCGTCCGATGTGAGAGATGACACCGGGATACTTTCCTTCGGGATCGGTTCCGATGCTGTTGGTGAAAGTGATTATCGGGATATTTGCCTCGTTGCAGCGGGTGACGGCCGTTCTGAGCGCCATGTTGTCGGCCGCACAGAGCAGAACGAGATCGACCTTTCTGGCGATGAAGTTCTCGACCTGTGAAAGCTGTTTGCCGGCGTCCCATTCGGCATCGGCGTAGATCAGATTGAGTCCGAACTCCTGGGCCGCCGCGTCGAGACCTCTGCGCTGCACGCTGAAAAACTCGACGGTTCCCGGTAGAAGAACGGCTACATCAGTCGCCAAAACCACTGCTACGGCCATAACAAGTAAAAGAATTACAAAAACTGCCTTCTTCATATTCACTCCTCCTGTCTTTGGATTGCCTTTTCTCATTCTCTTGAAGCACCCCCAAGAACCTCTCTGAGAAGTAGCTCTTTCTGAGCGAAGTACGCGCCACCGATGACCACGCTGTAAGGCTCGAGAACGGCCCTGCTCAAAAGATCCGGTCTGTAGAGCTCCGCGGGCAGGACTCTTTTCAGGGTGTCATCGATGATCGGAAAGATCCGGTCATACTGGTTGAACCCAATACCACCTCCAATCAACAACTTCGCAGGATCCAGAAGCATCAATGAGTTGGCGAAAGCCAGCGCCAGATGCTCACAGCCGTTCACGATTCTTTCTCTTGTCTTTTCGTCGCTTTCCATTCTCTCGAAAAGCCCTTCGACCGTTATCGGCAGATCGTTCTCCTTACAGAACGCTTCCAGTGAGTGGCCGGAGAACCAGTTTTCCAGTCGGCCGAAGCCCGAACTTTCACCCGATTCCAGAGTCCAGTCTGTCACGAATTCCCCGATCTCGCCGGCACTTCCGGCGTAACCCCTGTAAACAGTGTTATCTATGACTATACCTGCGCCAATTCCCGTACCGATGGAAACGAGAACCACATCGCCGTACTCCCTCGCCGCCCCGATCCAGGATTCGCCGAAGGCGGCCAGTGTCACGTCGTTTTCGACGAGAACAGAGATTTTGTACTTATCCTCCAGGGGCGATTTGAGATCGAGATCCCCCTGATCGAACGAAGGCATATATTTGATGACCTGAGAAGATCTGTCAACCGTTCCCGGTATTCCCAGCGTAATACCGAGTATTTTTTCTCTGCCGGCCTTCTTTATGTATCTCTCCAGCCTCTCTTCGAGCTCCTTCAATATCCCCTTTCCGTTGCGGAACAGCTCTGACGGGACCGTCTCGTGAACGAGTATGTTACCGTCGAGATCCAGCAGGGCGAATATCGCTTTTGTGCCGCCTATATCAACGCTCAATACATATTTGAAATCCGGGGAAAAGGAGAGATTGATCGGCTTCCTTCCGCCGGTGGCCTTGCTCTTCCCTAGTCCGGTCTCCGTTAAAATGCCTTTTCTCACCAGATCGTTGACGATGGAAGAGACCGTCGGCTTACTGAGGCCCGTGACTTTCGCGAGCTGCACGCGCGATGTTCGCTTCTTTTCCCTCGTTATTCTCAAAATTTCTTCTGTTCTAAGTTCCATGAGCTTCGACACCACTCGCTTCCTCCAGAACGTCCGGCCGAAACGTTCAGCTTCCACAGTCAAAGTGAGGTTCGGCGGGAATTTTGCTTGATCTATCCTGTTAAGAACGTTTCTTCGATTACTGCGGGAATTTATACACAACATTGGTAAATAAAAAATACTAACCAATTTCGGTGAAATTATAGCTCATTCTTCACAAACGACAAAGGAAAGGCCGAGAGAACGGCGGTCGATCTACTAGCCACCGGATGTAAGTAAACATTGTTAGTTGTATGTAGGCGAACGCTAAGACGTGTCAGGATTGTTGGAAAACCAGCAACTCGATCGCGGACTGTTTGTGGAAAATACGCGCTCTTTTTCGTGTTTTCTATTTTCCGGTTATAAGTGCTAGAGTATTATACGGCAATCTCTTCTTTTTGCAATCGGCTTTTAGCTTCGTGGAGCATACGGGTCTGTCCGGAACGGGAGTTGTCGTTTATTATCAAACCTTGAAACGCCTTGAATCAAGGGCATTAAAAGATTCGTCGCACGGTTTTTTTATTCTGCAAGACCGTTCGATGCAAGCGGGGTGAGTCATGGATATTGACGAAAAGGTAGGGCAGAAGATCGAGAAGTGGAAGAGGGATCTACTTGATTTCTCTATGAGAAACAGATTGATAAATTTCAGGTATGGAAAGACCGGCACGCTCAAACTTCTCTCTCCCTCTGTTAACGTTATCTTCGAAACCCTTGCCGTTAGGGAGAGAGTGATTAGCTTCGTTCCAACTCCCCCACGTGAAAGCGGCAACTTCACGGATGACTTTTCCGGACATCTAAAGTCCGGCCAGGTACTTACCGAAAGGGAAGAGAAGGAGATGAACCTGGTTCTGAACAGACTGCGCCTGAAATCCAGAACTTCCTACGAAGAGATGGGTATCAACACGCTTTTCATGATTTTCGGTCTTCTGAAATGGAGAGAAAGCTCCGCGAGTCAGAATCACTTACTCTCACCCTTGCTTCTCGTCCCGGTGACCATCGAGCGTGACAACATTGCCTCGCCTTACACAGTCAGGATGATAGATGAGGAGATCGTTCTCAATCCGACCCTCTGTGAAAAGCTCGAAGAATTCGGTTTGGATCTGGCTGCGGCCTTCGAGAAGGATATGGTTATCGGCAAATCGACTTTGAGCGATATGTTTGCGAAAATTTCGGAGATAATAAACCCCCTTTCCGGCTGGTCAATAGTTGAAGAAGCTGTAATTGGGGTCTTTTCTTTCGCGAAACTCTCGATGTACAAGGACCTTGAAAATTATCAAGCACTAGTTTACAAAAATCCGGTTTTGAAATCTATAGCAGCCGGTAGTATCGAACCCTTTGAGGATAGCGATTCGGAATTTGTGGAAGATCTCGACAAAGCGATAGATCCAGTCAACTCTTACCAAATACTCGATGCCGATTCCAGCCAGCAGGAGGCGATTCTGGCCGTTAAAGCAGGCAGAAATCTGGTGATTCAGGGGCCTCCAGGAACGGGCAAGAGTCAGACTATAGCAAATATAATCGCCGAATGCCTGAGTCTGGGCAGAAGAGTGTTGTTTGTGAGCGAAAAGATGGCGGCTCTAGAAGTGGTTAAGCGTCGTCTAGACGGCTGTGGGCTCGGAGATTTCTGTCTGGAACTGCACAGCAGGAAAACAGGAAAAAGGACGGTCCTCAACGAACTCGATAGAGTTCTCACGCAGGCCAGACAACACGCAGTCGATACTGACCCTCTAGACAGGGAATTGATCAGGCTTAAAGAGCTGAGGACAAATCTCAACCGTTATGTGGAGGCCCTTCACAGGAAACGATCGAATCTCGGGATCTCCGCTTTCGAAGTTCATGGAAAACTCGCCGAACTCGATGGCGTGAAATCTCTCAGTTTCAGATACGAAGGTACAGGCAAACTTGACAGAGAGGAAATGGGCGTTATTCTGCATGATCTCGATCAGGTGAAGCGTTTTGCAGATATCTACCGCGATTACCGCTGCAGCCCACTCAACGCGGTCAAGGCCGACGGTCCAGATGCGCTCCTGATTATACGTATCAGAGAATCGCTTGAAGCGCTGAACGAGACGATACAAAGACTGGACAGCCTCGGAGGGTGTGAACCGGAAGATGTCGGAAGGCTCGTCGAAAGTCTTTCCAGAATAGACACTCCGCTAAATGTGATAATAAATCGAAAAGATCTCTTCCACCCGACCGAGGATAAGACTATCGAATCGGTTTCCGTGTTAATAGGACTCATCGGGGAAATAGAAAGGACTCTCCCTTCTAAATACCGCGGGATATTCCTCCAGGCCAAACGAAGTCTTCAGGAGCTGGTCTCTTCTTACGAAGCGCTCATTGAAAAAAGAACGAGAGTAGGCGAGATCACCAGAAGTCAGAGAAACATCGACACAATGAAACCATTCGAAGAAACAGTAAATCTCCTCACCAGGTATCGTGCCGGCATTCTCTCGCTCGATCACGATGAACTCATCGGCAAGTTCAAAGGCCAGTACCGTAGCTGGTTTGGAAGGTTATTAGGGCGGTACCGCAAGAAAGTAGAGCTGCTTCGTTCTCTGACTTTAAATGGTCTGCCGGACATTTCGAAGATAGTTGAAGACCTTGAAATGGCCTCCAGAGTTGCCTCTCGCGTTATACCACCCGGTTGCGTTTTTGAAGAGAGCGATCTGCTGGAGCTTTTGCTCGACTCCAGAGAGCGCCTCCTTATTCATTACCGGCAGTACGACAAAGTGAAAGCCGGGCTCGAACAGCTTGCTGGAACGTTAACTGAGCTGGCCGAACTCCTCTCGTTTGTCGGACTGATCCGTGTTCACAAAGAGCGTAGATCAGATATACCGGCGATGACTGCAGATCTGTGGCTGGACTCCGTATCTATAGAGAAGGAAAGATTGAAAACTCAACTTATGGATATTTCGACCATTGTAGATATCTCTGTTATAGCCCGGGGAGGATCGATCAGCGATTACAAACGTACCGCCAGTTTCATCCGCGAATTGACGACAGCTTCGATTCACCTCCAGGAGTGGCTTTCACTTAAGAAGAGCGTGAAAAACCTTAAGCGCATCGGACTGGAGGACTTCCTGGAAAACGCCTTCGAAGAAGGTGTAGATCCGGCCGACCTGCGAGAGGTCTTCCTCAAAGGTTTTTACAGTAGGCTCCTTTCACTCTTCTACGGAGAAGATACGATTCTCAATTCATTCTCAGGGAGTGAGCAGAACATACTCGTGGAGGAATTCAGAAGGCTGGACATCAAGCAGCAACACTACGCCAGAAAACGACTCGCTTCGCTTCTAGCGCAGAAGATACCCGTCAGCGACTTTGCCAGGTCAGGAAGCGCCGAGACCTCGATACTGAAAAGAGAGGTCGCCAAGAAGAGAAGAAATAAGTCCATAAGGCGTCTCTTCTCCGAGATACCCAACCTTCTTCAAGTCCTCAAGCCCTGTATGATGATGAGTCCACTTTCAGTCTCGGTTTTCATCGACCCGGAAAGATTTAGATTCGATCTGGTGATCTTCGACGAGGCGTCGCAGGTCTTTCCCGAAGACTCCGTCGGGGCGATCATGCGGGCCGATCAGGTAGTCATCGTCGGCGACAATAAACAACTCCCGCCTACCAGCTTCTTCAAAATATCCGAGCCGGACGTTGCGGAACTCGAAGAGGAAGAAAGCGATCTAGAAAGTCTGGAGAGCATACTGGACGAGTGCAGCACAGCCGGATTGATGGAAAAGAAACTGCTCTGGCATTACAGGAGCCGTCATGAATCGCTCATAGCCTTCTCGAATCACCATTTTTACGAAAATCGCCTGAACACTTTTCCCTCCAGTACTTTCGACGGCCCCGGCTGTGGAATTTCTATGACCTTCGTAGATAACGGCATCTACGATAGGGCCAGAAGCAGAAAGAATCAGGAAGAGGCACTCAGGGTCGCCACGATGGTCATGAATCATGCCAGAAGCAAGCCGCTGGTCTCGCTCGGAGTGGTCGCCTTCAGCGAGGCGCAGCAGATGGCTATAATGGACTGTCTCGAATTGCTCAGAAGAGAAGATCCATCACTCGAGGAGTTTTTCAAAGAGGAGTCTCCTGAACCCTTCTTCGTAAAGAACCTCGAAAATGTTCAGGGCGACGAGAGGGACGAGATGATCTTCAGCATAGGTTATGGAAGAGACCATTTGGGAAGGCTCACCATGAACTTCGGTCCTCTCAACAAAAACGGGGGCGAGAGAAGGTTGAATGTAGCCATAACAAGGGCGAGACAGAAAGTAACGGTAGTGAGCTCGATAAAGGCGGGCGATATTCCCGCCGATGTGCAGACGCCCGGTGTGCTGGCCCTGAGGGAGTACCTCAATTTTGCAGAAAGTGGCGGTCATACAGGGTTTCTTCAGAGTGAAAGGAGGAACAGGGAAGCCGATTTCGATTCACCATTCGAAGAGGAGGTCTATCGAGAGTTGACCGAATGCTCTCTCGCTGTTCACAGCCAGGTCGGCTGTTCCTCTTACAGAATAGATCTCGCCGTTGTGGACGACAGGAGACCCGGAAAGTATCTGCTGGGGATAGAGTGCGACGGTGCCATGTACCATTCGGCAAGAACCGCCCGCGACAGAGACAGACTCCGCCAGAAAGTTCTGGAAAACCTCGGATGGAAAATCACGCGGGTCTGGTCCAGAGACTGGGTATTCGACAGAAAGGCAGAAAGGGATAGACTCCTCTCCGAGATCGAGAAGGCCCGGTCGAACTCAAGTGTCGAAGGCGAATCAAATACCGTAGAAACCATACCGGAGGAGAACCTGCAAAAGCTCGAAAACGATAAACCGTCGTTGCCGGTTTATGAGAGATTCAATCCGCCTGATCTGATCGAGCTTTCGAGATCCGGAAAACTCTCGAGTGCCGGACAGTTGATACAGGCTGTGATGGAGAAAGAGGCGCCGGTACATCTGGACGAGGTCGTATCCAGAATACTCGGGCTTTATGAGAATCACCCGACACTCCTCCCCGCGATGAACCGGAACATGTATACGCAATCAGGTAGCATCTCCAGAAAGAGATTGAAGCAATATCTGCTGTTCAATCTTCCGAAGGAAAAGTATGAACTCGAAGGCGACTTCATCCTGAACCGTAGCGAAACGGTCTTGCCCAGGAGAGCGACGGGCGCGAACGGAAGGAAGGCCGATCATATACCTCCTGTTGAAGTCAGGGAAGCGATAAGACTCTGCCTGAAAGATGCCTTCAGCATGAACAGGGAGGATCTGAAGACCGATGTCTCGAAGCTGTTCGGCTTCAGGAGAGTGGGAACCACGATGAACGAACTTATAGAAAAAGAAATAAAGTTCCTTATTCAAAACGGTCAACTGGAAAGCGATACAGACAGACTGAGCCTGTCGGACGGCGCAAAATAGTCGATCTCAAGGGTACCATTTTTTTGCCATGCTCTGTAACGGGTACGGTATGGCTATAACAGGGGCAGCCGCATATTGTATAATACACGATATACAAACTCGGACCGTTTTGTTGTCCCTCGCAATCGGCCGGAAAGGTACTCAACATGAAAAAGGCCCTCAAGTTCTGGGATCTCGTCGCTCTAGAAATCGGCATGACGATCGGAGCCGGGATATTCGTCTATATGCCGCTCGCTTACAGGAGTGCGGGAGCGGGAACTATAATGGCTTTTGTTTTCGCCTTCCTCCCGATGGCGGTCATAATGATCAATGTCATGTTACTCGGCTCGACGCTTCCAACTACGGGGGGAACTTTCAAATACGGCGCCTTCCTTTTTTCGCCAAAAGTGGCGTTTTTAGGCCTCTGGGCGTATCTCTTCGGGGCTTTTGTAGGTCTTTTCCCTCTGAACGCGCTCGCTCTGGCGTCGTACATGAAAGGGATCTGGAATGACCTCTCTCTCGTGCCCGTGGCCTTGATCATTTTAACCTTCTTCTACGTGGTCAACCTCCTGGGACTGAAAATGGCCTCTCGTGTGGAGATAATTTCCGTGGCTCTCTTGTTCCTTGCCATAGCCGTTTACACCGTACCGGGCATGGGAAGTATCGACAGCAAAAACCTTGAAGCCGTTTTCTCGACCGGAATGGGTTCGATGATCTACGCTTCGGCGCTTCTCACATTCACTTTTGCCGGTTCAAACGCCGTGATAGAGCTCGGCGGAGAGGTGGAGAACGCCAGGAAGAATCTCCCGCTCTCGGTGATCTTCTCCCTTGCAGTTGTGCTGATCTGCTATCTTCTGATGGCCGTAGTCTCGTTCGGCGTTGGCGGAGATACGCTGGAAAACGGCACGTTGAACGACGTCGCTTCGAATTATCTGAGCGGTTTTCTTTTTTATGTCTTCGCGTTCGGCGGTCCGATTCTTGCAATCGCCACCACGATAAACGCCACATATATGTGGGGAACTAGGTCTTTACTTGCGCTCTGCAGGCTGCGCGTCTTTCCCTCGAAACTTGGAGCGGTCAACAGAAGAGGAACGCCCTGGGTACTGCTCACAATCGTATGGCTTCTATCTTCGATCATGCTGATTTCGGTCGGCGAATCCGGACTGAATCTCTTCGCGGCCTTCGCTTCGATAGGCGGGATCGCGGTCATTGTTCCTGCAATGTTTGCCGTCTTCAGATTGAAGAGAGACCCCAGGCTTAAAGAAAAGGCCCCGGCTATAGTGAACAGGAAGTGGTTCGGCATCGTACCGGTTCTCGGCACGGCATTTTCAATAATGATAATGCTCATACTTCTTTACCAGGTCGGAGTAGATTTCAGCACCTCTTTCTTCCTGCTCTTCATCGTCTGGGAAGTCTTTGGAATGATATACTTCCTCTTCAGATTGAAATACCTCGACCGTGTAAAGAAGAACCCGTTTTCCAGGAACGATCTATCGGCGTTCGACGATTAACCGGTCATAACCACCGCAAAAACCCACGGCAGGCAGACACGTTCAGAAGGTTCTGAGAATAATGCCGCCAATTATGGCGAGCATGACGCTGGCGAGAGTTCCTATGAGATAGTATTCGGCGAAATCCTTGTTATCGAAGTGTTTGAACCTCGCAAAGGATTTGGCGGCGATCACTATACCTATCGACGCCACGTTGCCCGTGAGGTAGATAGTCAGAACGACAAGCCTCTCGAAAATCCCGATAACCTTACCCGTTCTGACGTTGTTAAGGACGGCGTTGCTCCCCATTATTCTCGAGAGATAGTCCGGCTCGTTCCTGTATATCAGGTCGAAAAGCTTTCGTATAAAGACAGCGCCTCCAAAGACCACCGAAAGATAGACAATCGCAGTGAAGAGCATCCTCCCTACGGGAAGCCTGCCTGGATCGATCCCAGTATAAGCGGCCATACTGCCGATCAGACCTTCAAAACTGGCCGTCACTTTTAAGTGGAAGAGCGGAACGAGCAGAATTATCGTGGCGATGTGAAGAAACTGGTCTATAAGAAAGAGATAGAAACTTGCGACCGCGCTTCTCCGCCTCTCGAGGGAGCTTTTCATAATATCGAGGAAGATGTGAATCAAAGATACGGCGAGACTGTACAAAAAGCTACTTATAAAGCCGTAGGGAAGCAACAGCGCTAACATCGTCAGAAAGACCGTTATCCCGTGTTTGAAGAAACCGGAAAAGCGAAGCGCAAGCCTGTCTTCTACCGTCTTGTCAGTCTGGAAAATGAAATCGGCCAGTAAATGTGCAAGTACCGATAAAAGTAGCGGCATCGATCCTCCTTTTAAATCCCGGGGGTTTTATTGCCCATAAATAAACTTAAATAGGTTTATATTCAATATATAAATCTATATAGATTTATATACCGGAAAACCTCTCACGCAAAGCCGCGGACATGTTGGTCTCCACCGACTTAATCGCGTTCCATTTCGCCTTTGCGCAGTGGTTCTGAACATTCGGCGCTGTAACGCCGAGAGCCGTGGCGGCCCTCTCGTAAGTTCCCTCTCTCTCGTAAGTATGGACTGCTTCCCACTGCTTTTCGGTCCAGTCACTCTCGATCGCGTCTTTGAGTATGAAAACGGTGTTAAGAAAAAGCCTGAGATTCTCTTCTTCGCAGGCGACAACGGTTTGCGCGTCTTTCGACTTTTTCGCCCCGTCGAGAGCGCTCCTAGCATCGAAGAAGACCTTCCCGCTCATATCCCAGGAGCTTCCGGCCTTCAGAAAAGCAGAATCCTCTATGAAACCAATACCTACGCCTATTCTAAGACGCAGTGGTAGGACACAATACCTCAAACGCCTTAAAAGCATCGGGAGCGCTTCTAAATCTGAGAGAACGGCCTGTAGCTCATCGCCACGCGATACGGAAAAAGGCTTCACCAGAAGCCCGCTGGCGAAACCCTCAAGCGTTTCCTTCAAAATCTCCAGAGAGAGATCGTGCTCTCTTGAACGTACAACATCGGCCGTCACGACCGCGTACACTCCCATAAGCCCCACATCCAATCCCGCTGCAAACTCTAAAATTATTCTATCACACTCGCCTTCCCGTACTCCAGAACGCCTTCTAACTTGTGGGTAATGATGATCCTAGAATGAGAGGACCGCGAGGACTCTTCTCTGAAATATCGAGAGCTGTGCTTTTCTGATCAGAAGCTGTGAAAGCGTCTCGGGCCTGTCTGTGATTATGGAAGAGACTCCCATGCTTGTGTAGCGCATCATCGACTCGGTATCGTTTACCGTCCAAACGTGCACATCTCTGCCATAGGAACGCGCGCGTATCATGAAGGCTCCGTTCAGTATGGTAGAAGACACGCTGTAGAAATCCACATCCAGCGACCAGAGATCTCTGGTTATGTAAGTGACTATCAGTCCAATCCGAATGGCAGGGTCGCTCTCTCTCACGGCTGCCAATCGGTCCCTGCTTGTAGAAGTTATCACGATTCTCTCCGTGAATTCATGCTTCTCAAGGGTATCGAGGACAGCCTGAACGATCATGGGCGTTTTTTCGTAGTCCTTCAGCTCTATGTTGAGTTTTATTTTCGTATCGACCTCGTTCATATACTCGATAACTTCTTCGAGTGTCGCGATTCTCTCGCCCGCGAAGTTTCTTGAAAATCTCCTCCCGACGTCTATCGCCTTTATCTCCTCCAGAGTCATCTCGGGGACGCTCTTGCTTACTCCGGCAACTTTGGAGAGCGTTCTGTCGTGGTTCAACACTACGTGGCCGTCACTTGTCAGCTGGACATCGATTTCTATGATATCGGCACCGTCGTGTACGGCCTGAATTATAGCGCTCATGGTATTCTCAGGGGCTTTCAAAGAACTCCCCCTGTGGGCGGTCACCAGTGGAAGATCGACCTCCGATTCCACCAGGAGTTTTCCATAATAATCGAAATAAGTCGCCTGGAACGCGAAAAGACCTAACAACAATAGAATCCAGGGTCTTTTCTGTATCTTCGGCTCTTTAGACAAATAAGTTCCTGCCTCCTCAAGAGCTTCAAGGTTGTTTTCGGCAACCAGTTCAAGGAAGAGGCGGGTAACCAGTATTGAAAACAGTCCCGCGACGACTATCCAGAAGACTGTGATAAAAACCGTTTCAGCGGAAGCGAAGAGCGAGAGTCTGAATATATTGAAAGATGTCGGTTCTCTGCTGTAACTGACCATAAGTTCGCGGCCCCCCCTGAAGGCGAGAGAAAATACCAGAAGGATCACCACAGTTAAGAGCCAGAAACGCCCCAGAATGTGCGCCAGTCTCATTCTGTTTCCTTTTACAAGTTTCTTGCTAGATCCAAGGGCCTTCAAAAATTTCTCCCGGCAGAGCAGACCGAAGTGCATAGCGAAAAGCCAGCTGAGCATCAACCTTACAAGAACCAGCAGAGAGGCTGCCGCGAGCAACCAACCGAAAAAGCCTGTGAAGAAAGAGGGATATCCACCGTTGCCGGAGTCGATGATATTTCTTGTTACAAAAGCGAAGACTGCAAGGAGAGGAACGAAACAGAGGGTGTAAACGCCGGCCTGGAAGGAGGAAAGGCCCACTATCCTTGGCGCGGTTCTGAGAAACTTCAACAACACCTCTCTGATTTTGGGAACACCTCCCCGGACTTTTACCGAAGCGATGAGAAGCAGTCCGCTCTGCTCGACCAGAAAACCTACCAACCAGAAGAAGACGACGATCATCACCAGAACCACGCCCGGAAAGCTCCCCGAGTACTCGAAAAACTCCCAGCTTCCTGATTTCGACCTCACCGGCATCGATACGAGAGATCTGAGAAAAAGAGCCACCGCCGGAATCGAGAGCGAAGCGACTACGAATTTCGACAGGATAGAGAATGTAGCCAGACTCAAAGCCGAGGCTTTGAAATCCGAAAGAACCGATCTGAAAACTCTCTTAGAATTTGCCAACGAGTACAACTCCCGGAAATGCTTTCCATTTAGACACCACAGTGGATCGGGCGAGTTTCTTAAGGCTCGCTACGGTTTGGTAAAAAAAGCGCGATCGTTATAAAACGACGGGTATTTGTATCTGTGAGATGAGCGTTCAGATGGTCAGGAGATTCCGGTCATTTCCGAAGAGATGATACAGATAGTAAGAGAGGACATAAGGTAATCCTCAAAGAGCGAGAATCAATCCCCCGATGCCGGCGTAAGTCGCGATGGTGGGTCCCATCGTTCCGACGATCACCTCGGCCTCGGGGATCCTCTTTTTTATCTCGTCGGCGAAGTAACCGGCGTCTTTCGGGTTGTCCACATGCGTGATCCCGAAGAGCTTTTTCCCCTCGCGGGAGGCTTCGTCTATGAGGTCGATTATAGCCTGTCTGAAGCGGTTGGAGCCCCGAAGTTTTTTGTAGAGTTTCACTTCTCCCTCGACGCCGTGAAGGATTATCCTTATATTCAGAATGTTTGCGAGACCGCCCTGAAACTTGCTGAGACGGCCTCCCTTGATTATGTTCTCCAGAGTCAGCAACGGAATGATGATCCTGACGTTTTTGCGACACTCTTCTATTGTATGGAGTATCTCATCCACGCTCTTTCCCTGGAGAGCCATTCTGGAAGCTGTAATAACCTGGATTCCATGAGACAGAGAGCCTGCGAGAGAGTCGAAAACGACGGCTCTGTTTCCACTCAACTGCGCACCGATCTGCGCCGACTGGTAGGTACCGCTCAGTTTTGACGATATGGTTATGCAGAGCGGCGTATTGCCTTCGGACTGGATCGAGTTGAAGATATCGGCGAACTCGCCCGGAGAAGGCTGGGAGGTCTTTGGAAGCGTTTTTGATTCGCTCATCAGCTTCCAGAACTCCCGGGGCGTGATATCTATGTCCTCTTTGTATGATCTGCCGTCGACCACGACATTCATGGGGACAAAGGTGATACCGTTAGACTCGATGAGTTCTAAAGGCAGGTCGCAGGAACTATCCGTTACCACTTTAACCATGGCAATCTCTCCCGAATCGATTATTCGACGATATTATAACTCACAGATCGATCGTCCCACGGCCTGTCGAAAGACTCTTTCGCTACGGGACAGAGATCAGAAGGTAATATACGCCCTGTACTTGCCTTCTATCCAGTCTTTTGCGATTGTGTGAGCGGTGGCGATATCTATCTTTCCATTGCCGGCCAGGCCGGAAATAAATCCCGCGTTGAAGGCATCTCCCGCACCGATCGTATCGATGATGTCCCCGGTTTTCTCCGCATGGTGAAACTCGCATTGATCCTTACCCATCAGCATCGATCCTCTGGAACCCATTTTTATGAGAGCCCTGCTAGTGTAGTCGCTCTTGTATATTTGACCGGCCTCTTCCAGATACTCTAACTGCATGAGAGACAGGAATTCGGCCTCGTTTGGCAGGAACCAATCGACGGAACTGAGCAGGTTTTGAACCTTCGGTCTGAAGGAATCCCAGTCGTCCGTCGGCCAGCCCGTATCGAGGTACAGGGTGTTGTCTTCTTTAAGTACATCCAGAAGCGATCTCAATTTATCTTCATGCAAGCCTCTGAGTACATTGATCCCGCAAAAAAGAATGTGGGCGCCCTTTGTTCCTCGCAGCCTGTCGGCCACAAAATCGACATCGAGAGATCTCATGACGCTCTCGTTGCTGAAGAAGCTTCTCTCGTTACTGCTGTGAGTGATGGCTATGGAAAAGGGTGTCCTGCCCTTCAGCAACTCGAAATTAGATACATCTATGCCCAGCTCGGAGAACCTTGCCCTAAAACCTTTACCGATGAAATCATCCCCTGCGACCGTGACAACTTCCACCGGAAAACCGAGTCGAGAAAGCACCACGGCTGAATTTGCCGCCTGGCCGCCTATCCTGACCTCTATGGAATCCACTCCAATTTCCGTACCCCAGGCGGGCCACCTGTCGATCGATCCGGCTATGATATCGACATTCACGTTTCCCACAACGATTACTCTATCCAATTCGATCACACTCCCTCAGGGTTTATAAAGTGTACGATGATTATACCATCCACGAAAGGCGATTTATGGACTGGTGATAGGCCGCACTAACCTAGTGATCGCCCGATATTTCCGTATCGCTTTTTCTAGTTCGGCACTGTGTCTGTTGAGTATTGATATTGAGGAATAAATCGAATCGTACTCATAAACAAACATTATTCATAACCATCGACTGTTTTTTTAACTGCTTTCGCAATCTTTTCGTCTACAAATGAACCTTCGTTTGACCGGTTTAATAACCCATACTTCGATCCTTATTGATCATCTCTTTCTTTCGCTTGTATGATCTCGATGGGAGGTGAGAAAATGAAACGATTACTGGTACTTGTAGTCTGCACAGTAATGCTGTTAACGATATCAGGCTGCTTTCCCAGAGTCAAACCGCTTCCGAAGGCTGTTTTGATCGACGATACCCACAACAATATTTTCGCCAGTTCGATCGATGAGTATTCCACAAGCGCTTCAAGCGATTATTTCGAGGGCATAATTACCATCCTTTATTCGAGAGGCTATGAAGTGGCTTACTCGTCGGAGGCGGGATTCAATCCACAGAACTACGCAATTGTGATTCTATCGATGCCCCTCCAGGCCTACACACCGACCGAGATAGCCGCTCTCAACGCCCAGCTCGGCAAGAAAGGCAAAATAATAATGATGGATTTGCTCGTCGAAGTACCGCCGTCAAGCACCTTCTTCCTCGATGCCCTTTCAGACGGACTGAACACCGGTATAGGCTTCGTGTGGGGGCTGGTAACGGATACTGTAAACAACATCGGCGGCAACAAGCTCGTGATAACATCCGATAATTTCGGCGCTCATCCTATAGCTTCAACTTTATCGAACAAAATCGCGATGATGTTCACGACAAAGCTCACAGTAGAGGGAAACGCCTCCGCTGTCGTCTATGCTGAGAACTCTGCCGTTTTCCTGACGTATGTTTCATCGCTTGAAGAACAGGCTTCGATTCCACAGGCCTCCGATCCTATACCAATAGTCGCGGCATCCAGTGTCAATGGGGGCAAGGTCGTCGCCATTTCGAGCGCTTACGCTTTCCACGGGACTTTGATGGGAATCGTACCTGGCAACACCGAACTCTTTGAGGCCATTGTCGACTGGTAGCTCTTTAAGAAAATCGACTCTGCGAGTCATCATCTTTGCATGAGTAGAGCTTCTCAGGCTTCATAAACGCCGGGTCGGAATA
>DBRH01000082.1:0-668 GCA_002305955.1 Kosmotogaceae bacterium UBA1373 | reverse complement strand
TATTGCTCGCTTCACACATTCGCGAGGAGGTGTTGGTATGAAGAGAAGATATCTGGCTCTACTGGTAATTCCGCTTTTGATAATGCTCACAGGTTGTCCCTTTCTCAACAAGCTGCCGTTGTGGACCTTGATTCCCAACATAATCAGAAATATCGGACAGGTGGTCAACATCAATCTTTCGACTTACTGTTCCGATCCCGATGGCGATCCACTTGTCTTCACTGTAGTGAGCGGACCGGGAACGATATCGGGAAACACTTACAGCTGGACGGTCAGCGGGTCGATAGGCGTGGTCACAATTACCATAAGCGCCTCTGACGGAAAAGGGCAGTCAAGCACGAGTTTCACTATCACCGTCAAAGGAGCGCCAAACACTCCATCCAATCCATCGCCTGCGAACAACGCCACCAACCAGAATTATCCCAATCTCACACTTTCGTGGACCGGCGGAGATCCCGACGGCGATAGCGTAACGTACGATCTTTATTTCGGAACGGCTTCAAATCCGCCAATTTACGCTTCGAACCTGACCTCGACCACTTACAACAAGGCCGGGTTGCTGAGCAACACAACTTACTACTGGAAAATAGTGGCCAAGGACGGCGTCAACACCAAGACCGGCCCCATATGGGCTTTTTCGACAAAGCCCTACACGATAGTCAACGACA
>DBRH01000011.1:14588-54206 GCA_002305955.1 Kosmotogaceae bacterium UBA1373 | reverse complement strand
AATCGAAGAACTCTCTGGAATTCACGATATCCGAAACGCCTTGAAATAATAGTCCCGAACGGTGCTACAATTTCAAAAGGTGGAGGTCTTATGCGTCGAAAATGTATGGAAGTTAGAATCGAGGGCTTGACCGGTTACAGCGAGGGGCTGTCTCTACAAAAAAGAGCCCTGGAAAGAGTTGAATCATCTGAAGTCGATGGTGTGCTCATCGTGCTGGAACACAGACCGGTTTTTACGACCGGCAGGTCCGGAGGCATGGAAAACCTTCTCATCGATGGCGATGAACTCACGCGACTGGGCATAGAATTACACCGTGCCGACAGGGGAGGGAACATCACGTATCACGGGCCCGGGCAGCTTGTGGCTTATCCGGTATTCAACCTGGAAAAGTGGAGAAAGGATCTTCCCTGGTACGTTTCCTCTCTCGAAGAGGTCGTGATCCAGGTTCTGTCAGATTACGGAATCGAGGCGGTGAGGAAACCAAAATACAGGGGAGTATGGGTGGGCGAGAGAAAGATCGCGGCCGTCGGGATCGCCGTAAAAAGGTGGATAACCACGCATGGGCTGTCCTTCAACATAGAAGTGGACAAAAGTCACTTCGAGCTCATCAATCCCTGCGGTTTGAAAGGGTTGGCCATCTCTTCGCTAAACAATTTTGTATCTCCTGTGAATTTCTCCGAAGTGGTGGATAAAATGGAGGAGAAGTTCTCCCTGGTCTTCGATACGAAGTTCATAAAGGTCCCCAGAGGATGGCTGGATGGTGATATATATGCGTGAGAGAAAACCCGATTGGCTTAAGGACATGATCGCCCTTGACAGAAACGACTTGAGAGAAGTGAAGCTTATGCTTCGTGGGTTGAATCTGCATTCGGTATGCGAAGGGGCCAGATGTCCGAACATCGGGGAGTGCTTCGCCTCGAAAACGGCGACCTTCATGATACTGGGCGATACGTGTACCAGAAACTGCCGTTTCTGCGCGGTGAGGAAGGGGATTCCCTCTTCTCCGGACAGATTCGAGCCGGAAAATATAGCGAAAGCCTCTAATTTGATGGGTTTGAAGCACATCGTCGTGACGTCGGTCACCAGGGACGATCTGCCGGACGGCGGTGCGAACCAGTTCAAAGAAGTGATTCGAACTCTCAGAAGGGAATGTCCGGGTACCACGGTGGAGGTTCTCATACCCGATCTACGCGGAGACTGGAAAGCGCTTGCAGAAATAGTGGGAGAACACCCGGACTTGTTGAACCACAACCTCGAAACCGTTCCGTCCCTCTACGATTCCGTCCGCCCTCAGGCCGATTATGGGCGTTCGATAAAGCTTTTGAAGAGGGCGAAAGAGATGGACTCCGCGCTTATCACCAAGTCCGGAATTATGGTCGGTCTCGGAGAGAAGGATGAGGAGGTGCTCGGGGTAATGGACGATCTTCTGGAGGCCGGCTGCAGCGTGCTTACGATTGGACAGTATTTACGTCCATCTCTCGAACATCTGCCGGTTGTGGAGTACGTGAGGCCTGAAAAGTTCGAATTTTACAGGAAAAGAGCCCTCGAAAAGGGCTTCTCCTTTGTGTCGTCCGGACCGCTTGTGAGGAGTTCGTATCACGCGGCCGAACTATTCACGGAATCAAAAACGCGTAAGTAACGGAATATAGCGTATCAGTGTGTGAAACGGGAGGTGGTGGGTCATGAAGATAGGCATCGTCGTTTACTCGCAGACGGGGCATACGCTATCGGTGGCGTCAAAATTAGCCGAGAAGCTCGCATCTCTGGGACATGAAACTTCTTTGAAGAGGCTGGAGAGTGAAGATTTCAAAATCGATGAGTTCGAGACCTTTATCTTCTGCTCGCCCGTTCACGGTGGCGAGCCTGCCCAACAGATGAAGGACTATATCAATCGGATTCCCTCTCTGGAAGGTAAAAAAGCGGCCTGTCTGGTAACCGGCGTCTTTCCGGCGAACATGGGCAGAAACAAGACCCTGGAAAGCATGAAGAGGCTTTGCGAATCGAAAGGCGCCACAGTTTGCGGTGTCGCGAGTGTTGGTTGGTGGAGCCTCAAGCGAAGCGTTCAGATAAGAGAGGCCGTAGAAAGCATCGCCTCCTGCTTCTAAAGCGCAGCATCCCGCAAAGCCGGTTGTCTCTACCCGATCTTGATTGATATAGCGGGCAAAAGTCGCTCGCCCCTACACGAGTTTATTATGGTTTTACCTCGATATACGATTCATAGTGTCTTCGTAGGGGCGCGCGACGTACACCCGTTCATATTCAAATAGAGCCTTTATTTCACCTCGTCCAGAGGTATATTCATGGCCGCCGCTACACCCTTTCCGTAGTCCGGATCGGCCTTCAGACAATTTCCTATATGCCTGATCTTTATCTCTCTGGGACAGTCGCCCATGGCGCGGGCCGTGTTGCAGAAGAGCGCCTCTTTCTGCTCGGGGTTCATAAGCCTGAAGAGTTTCCCTGGCTGTGTGTAGTAATCGTCATCGTCTTCTCTGAAGTTCCAGTTGTCGGCCGGGCCGTAGAGAGGCAGCGGCGGTTCCTTCAGCTGGGGCTGATCCTGCCATTCTCCGTAGCCGTTGGGTTCGTAGGAGAGTTTGCTGCCGGCGTTACCGTCGACCCTCATCTGACCGTCGCGGTGGTAGCTGTTGGCCGGGAATTTCGGCGCGTTGACGGGTATCAGGTGATGGTTGACGCCGAGTCTGTAACGTTGCGCATCACCGTAGGAGAAGAGCCTTCCGTGTAACATCTTGTCGGGCGAAAAGCCTATGCCCGGTACTATGTGCGCCGGGTTGAAGGCCGCCTGTTCGACTTCGGCGAAGTAATTCTCCGGATTACGGTTGAGTTTGAAATAACCCACCTCTATCAGCGGGAAATCCTTCTTGTACCAGACCTTGGTCAGATCGAAGGGGTTATAGGGCATCTTTTCGGCCTCTTCCATCGTCATGACCTGTATGAACATCGTCCACTGCGGAAACTCTCCCCTTTCGATACTCTCGTAAAGGTCTCTCTGATGACTATCGCGATCTTTGCCGATGATCGCTTCGGCTTCGGCGTCGGTCAGGTTCTTTATCCCCTGCTCCGTCACAAGGTGAAACTTGACCCATACGCGTTCGTTATTGGCGTTGATCATGCTGAAAGTGTGGCTTCCGAAACCGTGCATATGGCGGTATGAATAGGGGATTCCCCTGTCGCTCATAGTTATCGTGACCTGGTGGAGCGCCTCGGGCAACAACGTCCAGAAGTCCCAGTTGTTCTTGGCACTCCTCAGGTTGGTTCTGGGGTCGCGTTTAACGACATGGTTCAGATCCGGGAACTTCAAAGGATCGCGCAAGAAGAAGACAGGCGTGTTGTTTCCCACCAGATCCCAGTTGCCCTCCTCTGTGTAGAACTTCATCGCGAATCCCCTTATATCGCGCTCGGCATCGGCCGCTCCGCGTTCTCCGGCCACCGTCGAGAAGCGGACGAACATCTCGGTCTGCTTTCCGATCTCCGAAAAGATCTTCGCCTTGGTGTACATAGTGATGTCATGAGTTACCGTGAAGACTCCGTAGGCTCCCGATCCCTTGGCGTGCATCCTTCTCTCGGGGATCACTTCCCTGTCGAAATGGGCCAGCTTCTCCAGGAACCAGACATCCTGCAACAGCATGGGACCCCTCGGCCCGGCCGTCATCGAGTTTTGATTGTCGACCACCGGCGCCCCGACTTCGTTTGTCAGTTTCATCTTTTCTTCCATAAACCACTACCTCCCTCTGATCTCTTTGCCTTTAAGGCATGATGGACAGGTGCCCGTGAAGTTTACGTTCCTGTCTTTGATGTTGAAACCTTTCAGATCCGGTGTATCAGAACCGTCTATGTTTATTTTAAAGTTGTATATCCTTCCACAGAGTTCGCACTTGAAGTGACCGTGGTCTTGTGTGACGATATCGTACCTCGTATCGGAGTCTTCTATTGTCAATTGCTTCACCAGGCGGGCCTGGACGAAAACGTTCAGGCTGTTGTAAACTGTGGATTTAGAGAGGGTCGGAATCTCGCTGTGCAGGCTCTCATAGATCTCATCGGCCGTCGGGTGGTTTCGATTCTCCAGAAGATATCCTAGTATCTTCAACCTCTGATAGGATGGCCTCAGCTCTCTCTCTTTAAGGTAACTTATCAACTCCTCTATGGATCGCTTCATGTCGCCTCCCTTCAGGGACTGGACAAAACTCGAATTGTGTTTAAAATAAGAACCATTCTTATTTTATAATTATTATAACATATCTAATAGAGTTTTCACATCCTCCATATAAAGAGCGGCTTAAAAAACTACACCGTCAAGACTGTGCGCATAAAATGAATCGTCCTTCAAAAACTTGACTTGCAACGTCCCAAATATATATAATCATCCTATTTGAGAGTAATGCTGATTTACTGAACCAGATGAACTAAAAGATTTTCCGGTCAAAAAACGTTGCACCAAAAGGGGTGGGTTGTATGGCAGAAAAAAAGAGTTTCAACTGGATCTCGCTACTGGTAGGGATAGTTTTGATCGTGGGTAGTATTTTTGCGTTTATGAACCCGGTCGCCACTTTCCTGACTCTGGCTATCATGCTCGGCATCGTCGCCGTTGTTCGTGGTCTCATGCTGATAATAGCCTTTTTCAGGGTGAACGACAGAACGACCGTCAAAGTGTGGTTTTTTCTCATAGTCGGCATCTTGCTCACGATCCTCGGCGTAATCTTTCTTTTCAGACCGGCCTTCGCCGCGGTTGTTTTCGCAATAATGGTCGCCGTCTGGTTCATAGTTGATGCGATCAACAACCTGATTAACATCGATCGCATAAAACCTGCCGGAAAGGGCATCTATTTTCTCAGTATCGTCCTCAACCTCTTACTGCTGGTTGGTGGTATCATAATAGCCCTGCACCCCTGGATAGTGGGAATCTCCATACCTATAATAATCGGCATGGCACTTATGGCATCGGGTATTCAGCATCTGGTGATGGCCTTCTTCGGGCCGCGCGATCTGGTCTAAAACAGAAATCAACGCGGTTCGCCGTTTTCCTTAAAAAATTCGGGTGCGAAACTTCGCACCCGGGTTTATTTCATGGATAGTTGTTATTATCGTTCAGAGAAGTTCCTTCAAAACATCACCGATCTTCAGGGCTTCGTCCACCTTAATCATCGGCGTTCCTTTCTCCTCGGACAGTTTCTTGAAGTAAGAACTGACCTCATCGGGAGTCACCAAAAGCACAAGATCTACGTACGGCATTATCGCGTCGATCGATCTGTTGAAATTACGTTCGGCAATATCGATTCCCCCCTCTATATGCAGACCCACAATCGACAATCCCGAAGCTCTGGCCTTTTCTATGAGTTTCTCTATTCTCTCCAGCTCTCTTTCTATATCGATTTCAATCGCTCCGCATACAGTGCATAAGTCGCCCTCGGTCATTGCGCCCGTGGCGATGACCAGCGTCTTCGGTCCGTTGCTTTGTTCGAGCCTTTCGCCCAGAGTTTCTGCGGTCATATCCAGCACGTTTACGCATTCGATGCCATACCTCATACAAACGAGTTCGAGAACGATAGAACCAGAACCATCACCCATAACGGTTGCCACCATAGGAGTTTTCACTATCGTTGTAGAATCGGCTACTCCGGCCAGAACTACGCCGGAAATCATAAGCACGGCCAGCAAAAATCCAGAAATCTTTCTCTTCATGCCTTTCCCTCCAAAGTAAAAATTGGCGACGCTCAACCTGAAAACATGACTGTACGACCCGGTTGATTTCATAATTGCGCGAGTCGTATCTAGACATATTTTATCAGATATTATACCGCATAATACTCTGGAGTTCACTCCAGATGGATATCGAAATAAATTTCCGGTGGAAGGTTAAAGCGATAGCTAGTTTTTCGATGCATCCTGTTTGAAGTCGAAGCCATTCTCTATCAAACCGATGCAGACCTCTACGATCCTGGAATCGAAGGCGGTGCCCGATTTACCGCGAATCTCTTCCAGCGCCGTCTCCATCCTGTGGGCCGGCCTGTACGGCCTGTGAGAGGTCATCGCTTCAACTACGTCCGCAACGGCGATAATTCTGGCCTCGACGCATATTTCATTTCCCTTGAGCTTACCGGGATAGCCGGAGCCGTCGAGTCTTTCGTGGTGCTGGTGAATTATTTCCGCGACTGGCCAGGGAAGGCGTGTGTTTCTGAGGATATTGTATCCTACGATGCTGTGCTGCTGAATCAGGCTGAACTCTTTGTCGTTCAACTTGCCGGGTTTAGAGAGGATTTCGGCGGGTATGGCTATCTTTCCTATATCGTGGAGCAGTCCGGCGACTTTAACGGCCTCAATCCTGGTGTCGTCCAGGCCGATTTTCTCTGCTATCTTCGAGGATAACCGGCTCACATTGCGATGATGGTATTCGATATAAGGATCTCTCGCCGTCAGAATATCGGAAACCACGGTTATTATTGAGTAAAAGGCCTCTCTGATTCTTTCGGCGGCCTCATGCCTTTCCGTCACATCACGGGCTATGCCTTCGAGGGCGATCAGCTTCTCGTTGTCGTCGAAAATGCGGACATTCTGCTGCTCGATCCAGACGACCTTTCCATCCTTTCTCACCCATCTCATAGTCAATGTTTCTCTCTGTTCGGAGTGAGTGATGTAATAGTTCGTAATATTCAGAAGCCTGTCTCTATCTTCGGAATGGACTATTCTCGTTATCAGATCGGGATCCTTGTAGAAGTTGTCTGGAGTGTAGCCCGTGATGCGGACAGATGCCGGACTGACATAGCTGAACCCTTCTTCTGGATAGAGTTCGTATCTGTAAATCAGATCGTTGGCCTTCTCTGCCAGCAGCCTGAACTTCTTCTCGCTCTCGATCAAAGCCTTTTCGGCTTTCTCTTTGGCTATTTTGATCTCCTTTTTCTCCAGTGCCTCGACGACCGCGTACGGTAGCCTGGCCATGTGCTCCTTTATCACATAATCGATCGCTCCGGCCTTCATGCATTCGGCGGCGGTGTCTTCGTTCATGGAGCCTGTCAGGATTATCACCGGGAGCTCCGGAGCGTTTTTGAGAACCAGCTCTATAACCCTCATCCCGTCGAAGCCCGGCATAAGATAGTCGGAGATTACGAGGTCGGGCGAGAACTCCTTCAGCTTTTCCATGAAATCGTGTTCCGTATCCACCACAGCGGCCTCGATTTCCGGAAAGACTCTGGAGATCTCCCATCTGGCAAGATCGACGTCAGTCGGCAGATCTTCCGCGAAAAGGATTTTTATCTTACCTTTTTTACTCATCTTCGGACTCACCTCGATGGAAGCCTGTTAAGTACCAGCCAGTAATCGTTCATCTGTCTCAGTGACTGAATGAAATTCTCAAAGTTGACGGGCTTCACGATATAACTGTTCGCCCCCAGTTTGTACGATTCTTCGATATCTACTTCCTGGGTGGAAGAGGTGAGAATGACGACCGGTATAATACTGGTCCTGGGGTCTTTCTTTATCTCTCTAAGAACCTCTATTCCGCTTACTTTAGGAAGTTTCAAATCCAGTAAAATCACCTTTGGAGAGCAAATGACGCTACGATCACTGTATTTGCCGCGGGCAAATATAAAATCCAGAGCCTCCTCGCCATCTTCGGCGACCACGATATTGTTTGCCAGTTTGCTCTTTTTGAGAGCTCTCAGTGTGAGTTCGATATCCTCGGGATTGTCTTCCACCAGAAGTATCTCGACTACGCTATCGATCATCTCTTTCACCTCTCGGGGATGGAAAAGTAGAAGGTCGCTCCTTGATTCTCTTCGCCTTCGGCCCTTACGGAACCTCCATGCCTGTGAATTATCCTCTGAACTATCGAAAGGCCAACGCCCGTCCCTTCGAACTCTTTGGAGCTGTGAAGCCTCTGGAAGATTTCGAAGACCTTGTTCGCATATTTCTGGTTGAATCCGACGCCGTTGTCCTTCACGTAGTACGTGTTGGTTCCGTTCTCTGAATAACCACCGACCTCTATGGTTATAACCTCCCTGGTAGCCGAGAACTTCAAGGCGTTTGAAAGCAGGTTTATCCACACCTGTTTCATCATGACGCTGTCTCCATAGACCTCCGGAAGGTTCTGCACCGTGAATTTGACTTTCTCGCGAAGTTCGACAGTCACCACTTCATTAAAAAGCGAATTTACCATGGCGATCATGTCTATCTTCGACTTCACCAGTTCGGTCCTGTTCACTCTGGACAGAGCCAGTAGATCTAGAATCAACTGGTCCATCTTCTTTATGTTGCGCTTTATTACCCCGAAGAGCCTCAACCCTTCGCTGTCTAGCACGTTTACATAATCTTCCTCGATTATTCTCGAATACCCGTCCACGGCCCGCAAAGGGGCCCGCAGGTCGTGGGAAACCGAATAGGCGAAGGCCTCGAGTTCCTTGTTGACGGCCTCGAGCTGTGTGGTCCTTTCGGCAACTCTTGCCTCGAGCTCGACGTTCAATCGCTCTACTTTTTCCTGGTAAGTGCGCATGTCGGTGATATCGTGGACGACCTGCAACTTCGATATGCTTCCGTCGTCGTTGAAAACAGGTATGTCGATCAGGTCGTAGATACGGCCGCTTCTTTCGGACCTTCGTTCCCAGCGGACCGGTTGGCCGGAATGGATCTGATCGTTTTTGCACCAGGGGCAGGGAGCATCGAACTTTAGAAAGAATTCATAGCACTTCTTACCTTCGATAGGGCCGTACTTTTCTATGAGAACGGGATTTACATACTCGATATCGTAGCTCTCGTTGACCATATAGATGCCTTCGGGTATATAGTCCAGTATCTGACGGAGTTTCTTTCTTTCGATCTCGAGTTTTCTTTCGGCGTTCTTCTGCTCGGTTATATCCCTGGCGAAAACCGATATCCCTTCACCCAGAGGATAGATGTTTATCTCCAGTATCGAGGTCTTTCTCATGCTTTTGTATTCGAAAACCGAAGATTCCGGCTTCCCGCTCTGGAGAACCCTTCGGTAGGAGGCCATGGCTTTTGCAGTGGTGGCGTCTTCGGGGAAGACATCCGTTACGTGCTTTCCGATAACGTCTATGGACTTGAGCCCGGTCATCACCTCGCTGGCGCTGTTCCAGTATATGTACCTCAACTCTTTATCGAGAGCATAAAGCATGTCCGTTACGCTTCCGGTAACCTTCGCAAGGAGTTCTTTAGTCTCGAGTTGCTGCCTTTCCAGAGTCCTTATTTGAGTGATATCGAAGGCGTAGATCCTGGCTATATCGCCTCCGGGAAGAGGATTCAACGATACGAAGAAGATCTTCTCTCCTATAGTCTTTTCATAATTGAAAGGGGAAGGTTCTTTCGACTTCCAGATCTCCTGTGGAAGCTCTTCTGGTAGAAATGCAACCGGGTCTTTCAATCCACTCGAATTCAAAAAAGAAGTAGCCGCAGCGTTCTGGTAGGTTGTTTTTCCGTCGATGTCGATGTCGAGGATAGGGTTCAGGTTCCTTTCGACCTCCGTAGAAGGGCGGAAGTCACGCTCCATCGGATCAAGGCTCGATCTTTCGTGACTCATAAGAACCCCCTGGTTATCAAACGAGATGGATTGATTTCTACAACCGACAAAAAGATTATAGCATGTTGCAAATTTTCGAAATCACATTCGAGAGTATATTTCCAGGCTTTTCAAACTTCCATATAGAAAACTACATAGACATCTCGTAGATGTTCCGCAGATCCTCGGTTTTCAGGTTTCCCGGAGTTACGCTTACGAGCCCTCCCATCGTTCTCATGGCGTCTTCGGCCAGGATTGAAAGTTTGGAGCTCTCCACTCCCAGTTCGCCGAGGGAAATATCGAGACCGACATTCTTCTGAAGCCTGCGGAGCAAGACTATGGCCATCTTCGAAAGCTCTTCCACGCCTATGACGCTTTCGGGCGCTCCCATAACCCTTGCAACTTCTGCCAGTCTCTCCGCGATATGCGGACGGATGTATTCGAGCAGCGAGGGGCCTGTAGCACAGAGTCCGGCGCCATGTGTCGCGTTGTAGTGGCCGCTAACGGGGTGTTCCAGCGAGTGGTTGGCCACACAACCCGAAAGCGTCTCGCATATGCCGGCCGCCGTGCTCGCCCATGCGAGGGTTACTCTTGCGTCCAGGTCGTTCGGGTTTTCGTACGCTATAGGCAGATAATGGTTTATGAGCGACATCGATTCCAGAGCCAGAAGATCGGAGGCCGGCTGATGATTCAAATTGATATATGATTCTATTGAATGATAGAAGGCATCCATGCCAGTCGCTGCCGTTTGTTCGGGAGGAAGCGACAACATCAGCTCGGGATCGACTATCGAAACGGCCGGAAAGATCTCGTCGAAACCCACGCCGATCTTCTCGTTGGTCTCCGGGTTGGTGACCACCGCGAAGGGGTCGGCCTCGGTTCCCGTTCCGTGGGTCGTGGGGATCGCTATTACGGGCAAGGCCGCTTTCGGCTTTCTGCCGCCGCCGGCACCGGTGTAATCCCAGCACTTTCCTCCGTCCTTCGCCACGAGGGCAATCAACTTGGAGGAGTCGATCGGGCTGCCACCGCCCAATCCTATGATGAAATCGCATCTCTCCTTGACGGCTATTGAAGCTCCTCTGTCGATACTGGTAGAGAGAGGGTTGGGTACTATCTCGTCGAACACTACCGAGGAGATCCCTTCCTCTTTCAACAGCCCGATCACTTTATCCAGCAGACCGGTCTTCTTCGTACTGTGCCTTCCCGTAACTATAAGCGCTTTCTTGCCCAGTCTCCTGGAATGCTGTCCTACCTTGCCGATAGTTCCGCAGCCGAAGATTACTCTTGTGGGAAGAAAATAATCGAAAGTTTCTATGCTCTTCATACCTTTTGACCTCCAGACTAATCGAAATACTGCATAAATGATACCACGGGCCGGGCCGCTATCGCCTGGAAAGTCGTCTCTTTGTGACCTTTTGTGTGTAGGGCGTGTGTCAGTTCACGACTTCTATTATCCCTGTGTAGTGGCCCATCCAGCAGCTGAATTTATACTGGCCGGGAAGCTGCGGGGTGAATTCTACAACGCTGGTGTTGCCCCTGGTGAGTTCTACACGTTGGGGAAAGAGGTTTCGTGAGATGATAGCGTTGGTGCAACCGCTGGTGCCAATATCTTCGATCTCCCACCTGACGGGAACGCCGGCTTTCACCTGGTAATAATCAGGCGTATAACCTCTCGCGCTGGCTACAGTTCTTATAACCTGTATATCCGGTCCGCTCTGGACAATATCCAGAGTCTCTTCCACAACTTCCTGAATTCCAACCGTCTCTTCGACATCTACGACCTCTCCCGTTTCCATTGGCCCGGCTTCATTCATAACCATCTCTTCTTTTTCACCGGCCGTTGCCAGAACGGTCGGCGAATCATCGGGAGTAAATGAAACCTGCTCGCCGGTTCCGATGGTAAGATCGTTCAGGCTTGGCAGTCCCAGAACGTTTAGCTGGCTGTTCACGTTGTAGATGACGAAAAATATTATCAGAACCGCCGCTATTTTCGTGAAGACTTCCGATAAGCTCTTCATGGCGAAGAACTTGATTGATGAAGCCCCTATGGCGATGAGCGGGAAGAAGGTTCCAAGCGCGAAAAAAAACATTATCATCGAGCTATGGAAAGGAGAGCCCGAGAGTAGCGCCAGAGCCTGGGCCGTTATCGTGAAGCCGCAGGGAAGGAAAAAGGTTGTAGCGCCCAGTATGAAAGGCATCATTCGTCCACGTCTGGATTTATCTACTGCCAGCGCTTTACGTAAAAAGGAAGGGATCGATAGACTCACCGTGTGGATTCCCAGCATTTGTAGTGCAATTAAAAACATCACTATCGAGACCGCTATCACGAGGATCGAAGAAAAGGTCAGCGAGATTTTCAGACTCTGTCCAAGCCAGCCCAGCAAGAATCCGAAAAGGCTGTAAAAGACCAGACGTCCGGCATGAAAGATCAGATGGGGTTGTAGCTTTTGAAGAAAAGAATCCTCAGAACTGTAAAGCGAATACCACTGTTTGGAAACGGAAAGAACCAGACCTCCCACGAGAGCCGCGCAGCTCGATATCCCTGCTACCAGTCCGAAAAGGAAGAAGCCTACCAGCGACGAGCTTGAATCGACGTTTATCAAGCCGCCTATGGCGAGTTTCTCCACGGCGAAAAAGACTATAATGGCCAGAGAAGCGGCAACGAGTACCTTGACGGCTTTTCCGATAGGCTTTTCCGGCTTCGTCTCAGCGACACTGTAGTCCGTTCCGCTCAAGATCTCGTTGATACTTTCGACCGAGATAACCTCTCCCAGGAATTCAATCTCGACCGAGGAATCTTTCAGGGAGGCTCTGGCCCTTTTTATGCCTTCAACTTCTTCCAGTTTACTTTCGACAAAGAGCTGGCAGTTCTGGCAATGCATGCCGCGTACGAAAAACGTTTTTGATGAAGAGGATTTCGAGCTCAACTGAGTCACCTCGCAGATGAAGAGTGAATAAAACCAACAATAATTGTCTGATTGTAGCATATAGCAGACAGTTTTTGTCTACTCAAAAGTGTGACAGATACGTTTTGCTATGGTTCAGAAAATCGATGGACCTCACGAAGAAAGGCCGAGGAATGTCGGCTGGCAGCTTTTCTTATATCGATTGACGTCGAGTCGGCTTGATAGGGAAAGGTGGCTGACCAGTCAGATAGCGTTGTGCGTAATCACTCCGGGGAATATGGATTCCAGAATTCGAACTTTCCCGGGTGGTTCGGAAATTCCCCACGGGATGTTCTTCCAGGGGCCGACGCGCAGCTTTCCGAGTCTCCACAGTCTCATTGGCGAAAGTCTTCCGGTGAGAAGAGTGGCGAGATCTGAGATCTCTATCTCGAAATCCTCCACCGCTTCACTTATCTCTGCCTTCCCGTTTCCGATCGCGATTTTCACGTTATTTTCCGGCAACAATCGATCCTTTATCTTCAAAACGACACTCTCTGAGGGAGAAGTATCTATCAGTCTCGAAACGACCGGAAGCGGATCGAGGACTCTTACCATACGCGATGAGGCGTCCATAATTTTTAGCTCTCTCCCGGCCTGCCATCTCGAATGGAAGAGGAGTTCCACCGGAAAATCGGGCGGCATCTTCCGCATTTCAAAAGTTGCGATCTGATCTCTGTGATTCAGCAGAAACCTCTTCAGCGCGTAGAGGCCGGCGAGATCGATGAAGGCGAAGCTCTCGATCACCATCTTCCTTTCTTTTTTGCCGTATATCATCATTCCGTGGGACAGCCCTCTGTCATCAATGGCCACGGCGCCAAAGAGATCCTTCCTGTGAAATATCTCCTGACTGCATGCGTCGATCTCGATAGCTTCGGTATAGCGAGAGGTCTCCCAGAGAGTTTTACGGGTTTGCGAAATTAGTTCTCTCATCTCGTCTTTCTCAAAAAGTTTCCCGGAAACGAGCTTGAGGTTGTCCTCTTCCAGATCACCGGACAGGAGGGAATAGTCGAAGGTGTACTCGAGGCTCTCGAAACCCAGCCCGAACCCGAGCTTCACGTAGAAATCATGCTTGAAGGGGTCGAGCATGATGAAGTGAACACCTCTATCTTTGGCTTCCTCGATATCTCTCAGCAGGATTTTCCTGGTTATCCCACCGTTGCGATACTCGGGAAGGGTGGCGACGGCCTCGACATACCTGCATTCGAAGATTCTGTTCCGGATCTTCGCGAGATATTTGTAGCTTATGTACGCTGCGACGAGTCTCTCCCGGTCGAATGCGCCCCAAACGTAGTCCCAGAGAGAAGGGTCGGAAAAGAAATACTCGCTCTCTTCCGGTTCGAAATACTCGAACGACATCGAGAAGATCTCGATTATTCGCTCCTTGTATGCACTGTCGATCCTTCTTATTTCCATTCAACGCCCCCTTTCAAACCGTACCAACAATGATACCAGATCAGGCCGTCGGGCGGTTCCCGCCTGATGATCTCCTGGTTGACAAAAACAGACAGTACAGCATAAAGACAGACTGGACCGAATCAGCGTCTCGCACTCTTCCTGCGGGAGAGTTTGATAGAATTGCTCTGTGCAAACTCGCCGATCCACCGGAGGCGTGTATTAGCCGTCGAGTAACGGACGGTCTTTTCCATCTATCTATGAAATGGAGGCGCTTATGGATAAGAAGATCAAAGAGGCCCTTTTGGTTCGAAACGAGAGGATCATCGAGGCCGTGATCGAGAAATCAGTGCGTGTTTGCCCCGGTTCGGTCGCACTGATAGGTATCTACGGCTCATTTGCCACGGACGATATTCACGAAAAGTCCGATCTTGATCTGTTCATAGTGATAAACGATCCCGACGGCTACAAGATCAGTTCATGCTTCATTCTGGGAGATGTCGCGCACGACGTCTATTGCACGACATGGGAGCAACTCGAAGAAATGGCCCGATACTCGAATCCGTACATCTCCAGGTTGATGGATCTCAAGATCGTTTACTGTCCAGATGACAAGTACCGTCAAAGATTCATGGAGCTCCGCGACGCTGCCTGTAAACGTCTATCATCCTCTTTGAGCGAGTCCGATCTGCAGAACATAAAAGTCCACTTCGGGGAGGCTCAAAGATCGTACGCGGACGTTATGATGAGCGAAGAAACTGAAAGAGCCAGGTATGCATCTGCCAGATTGATCTACTATTCCGAAATGATCGTATTTCTCATGAACAAATCGTATGTGAGGCTCGGGGTAAAACGGAGGCCCGAAGAGATCGAAAGGATGCAGAGATTACCGTCCGGTTTTCTGGTTAGCTACCATCTACTGGTTGAAGCCGACTCGCTGCGATCTATCAAGAGGCACGCAACATCGCTGATTCGATGTATTAAGGATGAAATTGAAGAGATCAAAAGCAAGGTGCAGAGTAAGAAAAAACTCGACCGGCAGGCTCTGGAGGGGTCTTACGAGGAAATACACTCCGACTGGAAGAACAAGATGGGGCTGGCCGCGAAAATCGGCGGCAAATATCTTTCGCTTATGACGGCAGCCAGCTGCCAGTTTTTCTACGATCAAATGAGCGAAGAATACGAAGGCGTTTCCGTGGATCTGATGAAGCACTTTGACATCAACGATCTCTCAGCATCGGCGAAGGCATTTGACGAAGCGATGGAAAAGTACAAATTGCTTTACGAGAAAAACGGCGTCGATGTGAAACGGTATGCGACTATCGAGGAATTCGAGGACGACTACCGGAATCATTAGGTAAAATCCTATCAAGGCGAGGATATATAGCGGGGTCTCTCTTCCTCTCTCTTTCTCTCTCTCTTCTCTCCTCTTCCCGCGCTTACGCCAACAGCCATTATTGGAAAGTGAACTGGTCGTCGGAAGCGGGATGACTGTTGCAATCTCTCCGGTAGTGTAGTAATATTCTATTTACTCCTATTGATTGCAGGAATACTCTCCTGCAGTTTTTTTATGCCTTTTTTCAGTTGATCCACTCTCGCAACTTCAACCCGGTAAATCAACCCTGAAGGAGGTGTTGTGTTTGTCCGGTCTGGCCATCGCCATGACTTCTTTCAACAGGAGCCGGGCGTATCTTTTGAACCATCTGGTCAACAACCTCGGCAGTTTCATCTTCGGCTACATCTACGTGAGTATATGGAAGGCAGCGCTGGGAGATTCTCCGGAAACGCAGGCGATGGTGACCTATATCATGGTGAATCAATCGATTCTCTGGGTCACGATGTTTCTCTCGCGCGGAGCCTACATTCCGCAGAAGATAAGGGAAGGGACGATCGTTTTCGATCTTTTGAGACCTTACGGATTGCTTTTCTGCAGCTTCTTCGAGGTCGCCGGTCACGGTCTATACAGTTTGATCTTCAGGGCGATCCCGATATTCCTTCTGGGCTATCTTCTGCTCGGCGTATCGCCTCCGGAGATAGGAAGGTTGCTTCCCTTCTTGCTGACTCTGTTCAACGGTTTTTTGATATCGTTCCTCTTCAACTATTTCGTCGGATTGTGGTCGATCAAATTTCTCAGCCCAACGGCTGCGCAGGGACTTCTGTACATGACCATGAACCTGCTGGGAGGCGCCTTCCTTCCGGCCGAATACTATCCGGGATTTCTCCGTTTCCTGATGCCGCTCCTGCCGTTCGCCTGCGCCAACTACTATCCTTCGAGCGTTTATCTGGGCACGGTGAGCCTGATCAGGGCCCTGGCTTTGCAGTGTTTCTGGATAGTCGTGCTTTTTCTTCTGGCGCTGTACATGACGGAAAAACTCACGAGATCGATCCAGGTCCAGGGGGGCTGAGATGAGGAGCGTTATCGCACTTTTCATGGCCAGTCTCAAGGCGCAGTACGAGTACAGGTTGAACTTCTGGCTGGATACGCTGATCAACGGAGCCAACCTTTTCAGCGACTTTCTGCTGATGGCCTTCTTGATGTTGAGTTTCAAGGAGATCGGCGGCTGGAGTCTTGGAGAGATCGCGATCATATATTCGATCGTCGAAATGGGATGGGGGATCTTCAGGTTTTTCGGCGAGGGACTTCACAGGTTCGAAGAGCTCATGGTGACCGGAAGGTTCGACCTTCTCCTCATCAGACCCATGAACACGGTGAAGCAACTGCTGCTCGAGAGGATAGATTTCAGGCGGTTGGGAGTCGTGGTAGAGGCCCTGGCCGTTGCCGTTTTCGGTTTTACGGCCAGTCGCATCGATTTTGGAGATATGTGGCTCGCTTATATCTCTCTGGTCTTCTTTTCGACCGTCATGACTTTCGAGATAAACATAATACTGGCCGCAATAGCCTTCTGGACTGTCAGGAACTCCGACATAATCGTTCTGGCGTTCTATTCGACGAGAACGGCGGCGATGTACCCGGCACACATCTACGGGCCGGTCCTGAAAAATGTCCTGACCTTCATCGTGCCACTGGCGAGTGTGGCCTACTTTCCTGTGGGCTATCTCACAGGAAGGATAACGAGTATCATCGCCCTTATCTCGCCGGTTTTAGGGGTGACCGCCCTGCTGCCGGTAACGGTCTTGATATGGAAGCTCGGTCTCAAACACTACGCAAGCACGGGAACCTGATAACCGAAAGGAGTCTTATGCAAATAGTCAATGTCGAGAATCTTCAAAAGAATTACACAGTTTACCAGAGAAAGGGTTTGTTTAGAGAGAAGCGCATAATAAGGGCGCTGCAGAACATCTCCTTCACCGTGAACCGCGGGGAGTTTCTTGGCTACATAGGCCCCAACGGCGCCGGCAAATCTACGACCATCAAAATACTGACGGGAATCATGACCCCCGACGGCGGCTCGGCCATCGTCGACGGGATGGTTCCTTACCGCGAGAGGAAGCTTTATGTCAGAAACATAGGGGTCGTCTTCGGCCAGAAGACGCAGCTCTGGTGGGACCTCCCTGTAAGAGACACCTACTCGCTCCTAAAGGCGATCTACGGAGTTCCCGAGTCGCGGTTCAAAGAACAGATCGGTTATCTTTCGGGCCACCTCGAGCTGGGTGAGATAATGGACAGGCCGGTCAGACAGCTGAGTCTGGGCCAGAGGATGAGGGCCGAACTGGCGGCCGCTCTCGTTCACGACCCCGAACTTCTGTTCCTGGATGAGCCGACGATCGGACTGGACATCGTTTCAAAGCACAGAGTCCTCCAGTTCCTCAGGGAGCTTCATTCGAGGGGCAAGACCATCTTCCTGACGACGCACGATCTGAAGGACATAGAGGCGCTCTGCCAGGAAATTCTGATCATCAACCACGGCAGCCTGGTCTATAAGGGAACTCTTGAAGGACTGAAAGGCATGGTGAAGCTTCCCAGGGTTCTGAAAATACAGTTGAGGGAAGGCGCCTTTTCTCTGGACGGTAGATGCACCGGCTTCATCGAGAGATACGCGGCCAGGTACGACTCGAAGACGGGAACTATTGACGTTGAACTGTCGGACACAGCCAGGCCGGCGAACGTGGCGCGCGAGTTCATGCAGGTGATGGAGATAGAAGATTTCAGAATAACCGATCCCTCGATAGAAGATGTGGTCAGGGTAATTTACAGAAAGTGATCGAGCGTTTTTGCCGGGAATAGGAAGAACTTGCGCGAGGTTCGGTCAAACGGCCGCCGACCTGGATGAAAGCAGGCCTATCAGATCGTCGTAGAGTATCTTGGTGCTGCCCCTTCCCATCATAACGCTCTTGTCTATCTTCTTGATCGAGTGTATGACGGTAGGGTGTTGCTTTCCGGTATCGCGTGCTATCTCCACGACCTGCTTGCCGAAATGCTGTTTGAGTATGTACATCACGAGCTGCCTGGCGAGAACTATCTCTTTGCTCCGGTTATTTCCCTTTATATCCTCTCTGGATATCTTCATTACGTGTTCGATCGCGTCGTAGATCTGGTCGATCGGCTTCTGGCTTGAAGGAACGGCCGACGAACTGGCGAAGGATTGCAAGATCATGCTGGCCAGCGATATATCGATCCTGGTGTTGTAAACGCTGCTGTGAACTATGAGCTTGATTATGGCCCCCCTGAGTCTTCTGAGGTTCCCGTCGATGTTGTTTGCCAGTATCATCGCCACGTCATCTGGGAGGTTCACCGACTCGCGCTGAGCCAGCTTTTTCGCGATGTGGAACCTCGTTTCTGCCTCCGGCTGCTGTATGGTCATCAACATGCCCATCTGAAACCTGGATATTAGCCTGCTGTGAAAGTTGTCCAGCTCCTCGGGATTTCTGTCGGAACATATTATGAGTTGTTTGCCGGCGTCGTGAAGCTCGTTGAAGGAATGGAAGAATTCGGTCTGGACGCCCTTCTTTCCTATGAGGAACTGTATGTCGTCTATGAGAAGAACGTCCGATCTCTTCCGGTAGTGATCCCTGAATTTCTGGATGTTGTTCTCTTTTATAGACTGGATCATGTCGTTCATGAACTGTTCGCTGGTGATATAGAGAACCTTCTTGTCGGGGAAGTTCGTCATGGTCTCCTGGGCGATGGCCTGGAGGAGGTGGGTCTTTCCCAGTCCGACGCCTCCGTGAACGAAGAAGGGATTGTACTTACCGGGATTACGTGTGACGTCGCGCGCCACTTCGTAGAGCGCCCTGTTTTCTTCGCCGACCACGAAGTTTTCGAATGTGTATTCGGGATTGAGGTTGGAAATCATCAGAGGTTTTCTCTTCAGAAGAGAGCCGGCCTGTTGATGTACTACCGTCTCTTCTTTCGAAAGCTCTCCGTTCTTGAAGACTATCTCGAAAGGCAGCTCCTTTCCGGTGGCTTCGTGAATCGACCTGTTTATGACTCCACCGTACTTGGTCTGAAGCCAGTCTTTTATAAAGAGATTCGCGACGGAAAAGACAACCCTGTCATCCTCTACCGATTTCAATTCAAAAGTGGAGAACCAGTTGTCCCAGGTCTTTTTGGCAACCTTCTTTTTGAGGACGTTTATTATTTGGCTAGACACAACTACCTCCACGAAACAGAAACTGTAACCCCGAAGCAAACCGCACAATCGAAAAAAGAACCCCAAATGATCTCGCTGAAGTAATTACTACTATACCAGAATCTAACCACAGAAAAAATAGACAAATTTTGTGTGCCACTATAGAAAGGGGCAGACAAAAAGTCCGCCCCTAGATGTGACAGTTAAGAATATGCGACTATTCTACTGTTATTGCTTGAACTGGACAGGAATCGGCTGCGTCCTGCGCACAGGCAGCCTCGGTTTCGGGAACGATTGCCTCGGCCTTGCCGTCGTCGGTCATCTTGAAAACGTCGGGGCAAATCCCTTCACAAACACCGCAACCTATGCATGTATCTTTGTCAACGTAAACCTTCACTTCTTACACCTCCGCCTAGAATATCGATGTAAATTATAACATGTTACGGCAAACATCTACGATGATTTTCGCCATTTCGAGGCCGACTCTCTTCTGTCCTTCCGAAGTGCTGGCTCCGATATGCGGCGTACATATCACGTTGCCGAGACCGATCAGCTTTCTGCGCAATTCGTCCGACGGCGGTTCAACCTCGAAAACATCCAGCGCGGCACCGGAGACCTTCTCGGATATCAAACCGTTGTAAAGAGCCTGTTCGTCTATCGTGCCGCCACGGCTTGCATTTATTATGATAACGCCGTCCTTCATCAGAGAGATCTCTTTTTCGCCAATTATATGTTTCGTTTCCGGAGTCAGAGGGATGTGCAGGGACACTACATCGGCCACTGGAAGGAGTTTATCGACGGAATCGACCAGAGTGACTTCGAGATCGGTGGACTTGACATAAGGATCGTAGGCGACGACCTTCATGCCGAAAGCCAGCGCTATTCTGGCCACAGCCCTTCCGATGGCGCCGAACCCGATTATTCCCATAGTCTTGCCGGAGATTTCATTTCCCTTCAGTTCTTTCTTCTCCCACTTTCCATCCTTTATGCCGTAAACACCCCTGGGGATCTGGCGAACGAATCCAAGAAGCAGTCCAAAGGTCAGCTCGGCCACCGATATGGCGTTGGCGCCGGGCGTGTTCCTCACCATGACTCCCTTAGCCTCGGCCGCTTCGGCATCTACGTTGTCCAGACCGACGCCGGCCCTGGCTATTAGCTTGAGCTTCTTGCCGGCCTCTATCACTTCGGCCGTCACTTTCGTGGCGCTTCTCACGACCAGAATTTCAACCTCGGGCATTATCTTCAGCAGAGCGTTCTTATCCAGCACTTCGGCCGTGATCTCGAACAGGCCGCTGTCGGCCAGAATCTTCATCGCCGTTTTGTCCAGAGGATCGTTGGCGTGCAGTCTAAGCATCATGCGCCCTCCTTCTCGAAGATCTCCATCGCAACTTTGGCCCCGACTCCGTATTCAACGTGGCGACCGAGTTTTCTCAGAACCTTCTCGAGAGCCGTCAACGCGATTACCACATCGTAATCGGACATGTAACCGAGATGGGCGATTCTGAAGATGTTGCCCTTCATGGTCCCCTGGCCGCCGGCGATGGTGACGCCATACTCGTCGCGCATTATGGAGACGATCTTGCCGCCCGGTACGCCCTCGGGTACCTTGACAGAAGTGAGAACGTTGCCCGGTCTCTTCGAGAAAAGCTCAAGCCCCATGGCCTTGATGGCCTCTCTCGTGACCTTTCCCATAACGGCGTGGCGCGCCCAGACGTTTTCCATTCCTTCCTTGAGGAGCATTTCGACTGCCAGTCTCTGCTGGTAAATGAGGTTGACGGCCGGTGTCCATGGAAGCGGGTCTTTGAGGTATTTCTTCAGATTGAAATAGAAGCTTGTGGTCTTCGTGTTCTGTGCCTTTTCGATCGCCGCTTTGCTTACGGAAATGAAGGCCAGGCCCGGGGGAAGCATGAAGCCTTTCTGCGAACCGGAAACTACGATATCCAGTCCCCACTTGTCGGTTTCGCAGGGCTCGGCGACCAGACCGCTTATGCCATCGACCGCAATCAGCTTTCCGGCCGCTTTGACCACCTTGCTGATACCTTCGATATCCATAACCGTGCCTGTCGAAGTTTCGCTCAAAGTCGTGAAGACCGCAACTGCGTCGGGATTTTCCTTCAGCGCCTTCTCAACCATTTCCGGAGTGTAGAAGTCTCCGTACTCACCGCTGACAAGAACCACCTCTGCGCCGATGGCCTTGGCTATCTCCTGCCATCTTTCACCGAACTTTCCAACGGTACAGACGATAATCTTTTCTCCTGGATTGACGATGTTGGTTAATGCCATTTCCATTGCGCCCGTACCGGAGGATGCTAGTATGAAGAGGTCGTTCTCGGTTCTGAAGACCTCTTTCGTACCCTTGACGGCCTCTGTGAAAATCCTGTCGAATTGCGGAGTTCTGTGATGGATCGTATCTTTTGCCCCCTCGAGAAGAACATCGATAGGGACAGGGGTCGGCCCGGGAGCCATCAGGTAATTTTTCTTAATCATCTTTGCCAATTCAGGCACCTCCATTCGATAATAAAGTACATTCTGTATCAGATGGAACATCGTGAAAAAATAAATTACGTCTGAGACCAGACGGGAAGAGCTGCTTTTTTTATTTTCACACTACTAGTGTAGAATAATTAGCCAACCTTAACAACACCCGGAATTCACCAACAAAGATAATGATCGCTGGTTGAGGCAAAACATCTACGGGAAACTCTGCGTAACTCTTTCCGATAACTTCATTTGAACCCGTGAGAGACTGCGGGCATTGTTCGGGCAATCTGCCGTGTCCAAGAGAGTTTTCAAGTCTCAAAAAACGACAGGCGATGTTATCATCTAACGATCAACATCACAAAGGGGAGTGGTTGCATTGAAACGCCTGATTCTTATCCTTTTTCTGTTGTTCTCACTCACGCTGACGCTGGCGGTATCAACCTCGGTGGAGAAAGTCTGGGGGAGTTACGGAACAAAGAACGGTCAGTTCAGCGATCCACAGGGTATAGCGACCGACAGCAAGGGAAATGTGTATGTGGCCGATACGCTGAACCACAGGGTACAGGTCTTCGATTCGAATGGGAAGCACAAATCCTCTTTCGGCAAATTCGGAGAGAAGAACGGAGAGTTCAGATTCCCGCACGATATCGTAGTCGATTCTAAAGGAAACATTTACGTGGCCGATTCTCAGAACGGGAGAGTTCAAAAGTTCAACGACAAATACAAGTTCGTGAAGGCATGGGGCAGCAAGGGGGCCGGCGAAGGACAGTTCGACGGCGCGATGTTCATGGCGATCGATTCCTCCGACAGAATATACGTGGGAGACGCCTTCAACCAGAGGGTACAGATCTTCGACAGCGAGGGACTCCTTCTGAGAACCGTCGGCGGAAAGGTTACCATGATGGAATCCATGGACGACGGTAAGCTCGCGACGGTTTCCGGACTCGCCGTCGATGCAACCGGCAACCTCTATATCTGCGACGATTTCAACAGGAGGATACAGAAGTTCGACCCGCAGGGCAACTTCCTCCTCAAGTGGACGAGAGGTGTCAGTGGAAACTTCGAGTTGCCCGGCCAGATAGCCATAGATAAATCGGGAAATGTCTTCTTTCTGGAGAAGCGACAGAACAGGGTCTATATGCTCGATCCATCGGGCAACTACATCTACGAGTGGGGAAGCGAAGGCACGGGAAACGGCCAGTTCAAGAGCCCCTTCGGAATCGAGATCGACAAGAGCGGATTCCTTTACGTTCTAGAACTCACCGGGAACAGGGTTCAGAAGTTCAAGATAAACTATTAAGCGGTCGGATGACTGTCATCAATAGGGTTTGTCTGTAGAGCCATTCAGTGTATTATTTAATGATAGCCAGAAAAAACGGCTGAAAGGAGGTTGTTCGTATGAAAAAGGTTGTAATTTCGATTCTCTTCGTTTCCCTCATCTTTGTGGCCTCTTTCTCTCAAAGATTGCTGCCGAAAGACACCGCCAAGTTCATAGACATAGTTACGGGAGGTACTTTCAACAGTTTCCCCGACAGATTTATCGGCGAAGCTTTCGAGGAGTATTTCGAGAGCCCGAGGTGGCGTTATTACAAAGACATTGAAGAAGATGTGGTGGAGTTCACCGGCACCTTTACAGACGAGGGAGGCCAGCCGGCGACCGTCACGATGCGTTTCACAGTGAAGGAAGTCGATGAGACCTTCGTTCTCGCGTTCTGGGCAATCAACGGTGAACCGCAGGACAACAATCTGCAGTACGCATTCCTTGAGAAGATATTCATTCCCGACGAGAAGGAAAGGGTTATATCCGTGGTTAAAGAAGGCTATTTCTACGATTTCCCCGACAAGATCATAGGAGAGTACTTCGATAATTTCTTCGACGACACCAGCTGGGATTTCTTCCTGTCCGGCGACGGCCTGAACGTGGTCGAATTCATCGGGCACCATTACCCGGAGGGGAATCCGGAAGAGGTCGTGATGCAATTCACGGTCGATCTCAACGAAAGAACCTTCGACATCGCCTACGTGGGAGTGAACGACGAGACCAAGGACGATGCCTACATAGATACAATGCTGGGCAATATACTCGGCTCTCCGCTTACACTGGTAAAGGGCAGTTACTTCGATATCTACTACAACACGATGACCCTGGGAGAGGCCTTCGACTGGTTCTTTGCCGATCCCTACTGGAGTTACTTCATTTCCACAGAAGATCTGGTCATAGTGGAATTCTCGGGCTCCTTCGATCTCGGCGGCGTACCGGCGCAGGTCTATATGCAGTTCGAAGTTTACGAAGACGGCTATTACGATCTTTACTACTGGGAGATCGATGAATCGTACGAGAGTTTGAACGCTTTCTATCTTCTGCTAGAGACGATCTACTATTGATAATTCTATATTGAAAGAGGCCCCTGCGGGGGCCTCTTTTCTTCTACTTGAAATGAGCCGTTCTTCAAACAAGGTACCTGTCCAGGAACTCCAGCATCGCTTTGGCCGCGGTGATACGGTTGACCTTGCGGGTGAAGCCGTGTCCCTCGTCGTCGAAGACGACATACCCGGTCGGTACACCTTTCTCGCGAGCCTTTTGAACTATTTCGTCGGACTCCACCTTCAACACGCGCGGATCGTTCACGCCCTGCAAGACCAGCAGAGGCCTTTCGATCTTCGAGGCGTGGAAGAGGGGCGATATGCTTCTCAAATACTCTTCCTCGCCGAAGGGGTCCCCGATCTTCCTGTACAGCAGATCCTTTATGGCCCGCCACCAGGAGGGAATCTCCTTGAGGGTCCTCACCCAGTTGGAAACTCCGAAGATATCGACACCGATTTTGAAGACCTTAGGCCTGAAGGCCAGCGCAGCCAGAACCATGTACCCTCCGTAGCTGCCGCCGATGATACCTATCCTCTCGGAGTCGATCTCCTCCATCGTGGCCAGATATTGAGCAGCAGCCACGCAATCGTCGAGATCGGCCTCGCCGTGCTTATGGTCTGCGGCCTTGAAGAAGCTTTTTCCGTAACCGGAGCTCCCCCGGTTGTTCACGGCGTAAACGGCGTAACCGTGATTCACGAGAAACTGAAGTTCCGGATTGTAGCGCGGGAAAGACTGACCTCCCGGTCCGCCGTGAACCCAGATGAGCGCCGGTGCCTTTTTTTCTGGTGATGCGTCGGCCGGCAGATAAAACACGCCGGGCACGACCGTTCCGTCGTATGAGGAGAAGCGCAGAATCGTCGGGGTCACAAGATCGGCGCTTTCAACTTCCGCACTGGCCGAGTTCGTGAGCGTTTTTACCTCCCCGTCGGCAATCGAGAGAACGTGGATTTCCGTCGGCGTAACGGCCGAATCCGCGAGCACGAAGACTTTTTTCGAGTCCCTGTCGAAAGCCTGCTGGTAGATCATGCCACCCGGCGAGAACCTGACGTTGGTCACCGCATCCCTGGCTAGATCGAGTATCTGCAATTCGAAAAAGGAGTCCCTGTTCACCACCAGGGCCGCGTACCGGCCGTCATGCGATCTTTCTACATCGGAAATATCCCAGTCCAGGGCCAGAACCTCCCTGCTGTGAAGCGAATCGAGTTTCATGGCCCTCAGAGCCATGAATTCGCCTCTCTCATCGGTGAGGTAGTACAGTTCCATGGAGTCCTTAGAGAAGAAAACCGGGAGGAATTTGACCTCGCCGGTGTGCCGCGATAAGTGCTTCGTCTCGCCGGTCGATCTGTCGTAAATGAACATCTCAGAGTTGTTGGCCGTGTCCTGTCTGGAAAGACCGACGTACCTTCCGTCGTCGGAAACCGGTCCCAGATCCATGACCTCTTTGTTTTCGAAGATAAGTTCGCTTTCAAGGCTGGTCTGATTTAGCCTGTACAGATCGAAACGCGTTTTATCCAATCTGTTCGAGAAGTAATACACGTATCCGCCGCTGAACTGGTGGAAACCCGATTTCGTCCCTTCGACGGGCGTGAGATCTACGACCTCTCCGCCCCGATTCAGATAAAGGTGGTGCAGTTCGTTGCCGCCCTTGTCCATCATGAACAAAAAGCTTTCGTCATCGAAAACGTGCTTTACCATCGCATTTTCATCGTATTCGGTCAACCTTGACTTATCACCGTTCATAAGATCGACCTGATAGACATCGTAATGACCGCGATCGTCCGAGGAGTACATCAATTTGCTCGAGTCCTTCGAAACGGCGAAGGAAGCGATCGTCGAAGCCTTTATCAGTTCTTCGATCGAGTATCTCTTCAATGACATAGGCGTATCCTCCTGTTTTTAGATAGAAAGATTATACACTGAAGCCGGCCTCGATCGACCTTTATGCGCGGTTATTACAAATGGAATCGTCTGCTTATTTCCGGGAGATTTTCTATGTCGTGGCGTTCCATAAAACCGGCGATTTTCCCCATTATCTGCCCGGGAAGAGAGGGATCCACCATGTTCATCGTTCCTATCGAGATAGCCCTCGCCCCTGCCATCAGGAACTCTATGGCATCCTCGCCGGAAGCGATGCCACCCATTCCGATCACAGGTATATCGACGCTCCTGGAAATCTCGTAGATCATCTTCAGCGCGATCGGTTTTACGGCCGGTCCCGACATGCCGCCCGACAGCGCGCCTGTGGCCGGCCTGAATCTGTGTATATCCAGCACCATCGCGGGAACGGTGTTGATGAGAGAGATGGCAGCCGCACCGGCCCGGGCGGCCGCGAGCGCGAAGGAGTCGTCTATGGCCTGAAAGGGACTCAACTTGGCGATGAGGGGGAAGCGACTGCACGAGCCGCACGCTTTGACGACTTCCCCTATCCTTTCGGGGACGCTTCCGAAGGCCAATCCCTCGCCATCTACGTTGGGACAGGAGAGGTTCAGCTCCAGTCCAAGCAGTCCATCGATCGAGTTCAATTTCCTGGCTATCGTCACGAATTCATCGACGGAATTGCCGCTTATGCTTACGATGACCGGAAAACCTATCTCGCCGTATTCATCATTATAGAAATCGACGAAGCGATCGACTCCCTGGTTCTCGAGCCCGATCGAGTTGATTAGATAGCAAGGGCCCTCGTAGATCCTCGGTTGAGGATTCCCGGCCTTGGGGTTGAGTGTTATCGTTTTGGTGACGACGGCCCCGACAGGCTGTCCGCGCAGCAACTCCATGTACGGTTTCGCCACTCCGAAGGTCCCGGAGGAAATCATGACGGGACTCGCCAGACTGCCTATGGCCCCTAGCTCCACGCTGTGATCACAAATCATTCCACTCAACCTCTTTCATGGTGAAGACGGGACCGTCGTAACAGACCCTTTTTCCACCTCTGTCCGTATTTATAGTACATCCATAACATACACCCAGCCCGCAGGCCATTTTGGCCTCCAGCGAGACTTCCGTCGTCTTCAAAGAAAGAAGAGGAACGAGAGCCCTGAGCATGGCCGTGGGTCCGCAGCAGTAGTACCTCCCGTAACGATCGAATTCTATCTCGGCCAGTCTGTCCATCACGTTGCCCCTGACCGGATAATCTCCGGAATCTACGGTAACCGTCAGACGCCGGGCCGTCCGCGAGAAATCTCCGACGATAGTTTCGGGGATCTCCTCTCTTTTTCTGAAGCCGAAGATCGCGTCGCATTCACCACCGGCTTCCACGATCGCCTTCGACAGCAGCCTCAACGACGCTACGCCGCATCCTCCGCCGATCAAGAGCGACCGGCTTCCTTCATCGATCGAAAAGCCCTTCCCCAGAGGTCCTATGATGTTGACCTTCTCGCCCTCTCTCAGCCCGCCCAGCCAGCGTGTTCCCCTTCCGACGGATTTAACGAAGAGAGAGAGACTCTCCGCAGTTGTATCGTATACGGAGAAAGGCCGTCTCAGGAGCATCCCCCCGTCCGAGCACGAGACTTCCACAAACTGCCCGGGAAGGGCCGAATGCGCTATCTTCTCCGAGGAGAAGGTTATAAGGTTTCCGTCGATGCTGACGCTTTTATTTGAAATCACGGCGCAATTTTCCGATACTGTCATCGTAACTCCCCGAATGGATAGATCACTTCTCCGGAAGCGATCGTGTACTTGACTCTTCCCTTCAACCTACCGCCCATGAAGGGCGTGTTCTTGCCTTTCGAGTGCATCGCGGACTCCTCGACGCGCCACTCTTCCTCAGGATCGAAGAGGACTATATCGGCCCGTTTTCCGGCTTCGAAACAGACCGGCTCGATTCCCAGAAGCAGGGACGGCGAGAGCGAGAGAAACTCCACCAGTCTCTCCAGATCGATTATCGCTTTTCTCACCAGGCCGCTGTAGCAGAGCGAGAAGAGCAGCTCGACTCCCGAAAAGCCCCTGGCCGGTTTATCGAGCCTCTTGTCTTCGGCGCTGTGGGGGGCGTGATCGGAGGCGATTATACTTATGAGGCGCGTCGAGAGCGCCCAGATTATGGCCCGCCGGTCCTCTTCATTCCTTAGAGGAGGATAGACTTCGTACATACCCCCGTCCAGGCCTTTCTCAACTTCGCGGAAGTAATGGGGGCAGGTCTCGATGGTGAACTTTATGTTCTTGTGCCTGCATTTTTCCAGGTATCTCACCGAATCAGCCAGACTGACGTGCTGGATATGGAGGTTTCCGCCGATCTTTTCGTTGAGGAAGATATCCCTGCAAATCATCATCGTTTCGGCCCTGTGGAGCTTCTCGTCCATTCCCGGCGCTTCGGGGTGCTCGCCGACCACCACGCCGGTCTCTCTGGAGAATTTCAGTATCTCGACCATGTCCGAAACTCTGTCGACCGGCAGGCCGTCGTTGGTGAAAAACCTCGCGCCGCTTGCGAGCAGTTCCTTCCAGTCGCTCCTCTCACCGTTGAGATCGCGGTTTATGGCGCACGATTGGATTATCCTGACCTTCGAATCCCTCTGAAAGGAACGGGCGTTTTCGAGATTTTCGGGACTGTCGGGACAGGGCTTAACGTTCGGCATGGCGCAGAGTGCTGTTACTCCGCCGGCCGCCGCGGCCCTGGTCGCCGTCTCGACGGTCTCTTTGTATTCGTAACCGGGCTGCCTTAGATGAACGTGAGCATCGACCATCCCGGGTATAGCGGTCAACCCGGCGCCGTAGATCACCGGCACGCCAGAAAGGTTGATCTCGCTCTCTATTTTGCTTATCCTGTCGCCTTCTATGAGAATATCGTAAGGTGTGACACTGGATCTCCTCCAGTCAACCATCCTCACGTTCTTAATCAGAAGCACACAAAACCCCCTTCGCCATAAAGAACTCCAACAGCGACGCGCAGGCGTCTATATCCATGCTTTCGTCCGGTGAGTGGCTCACTCCTGAAGGGTTGGGCAGAAGCAAGAGATTGGAAGGATAAATCCCGGCCGTTCCGGCTATATCGTGCCAGGCCATACTGTTCATAACGATCGGGTTCAGTCCGGACTCCGAAAGCTGCTTGAAGTAACGCCCTGAAAACTCTCCGTTCATGACCGCCGGATCGTACTGCGAAACCGCCGACCAATCGAAGGCGATCGAGTACCTCTCCGACTCGCCCCGGCAGATATCGACCAGCTCTTCTACATAAACCTTCAGCGCTTCGACGGAGAAACCGCGAATATCTACCATCAGCTCCGTCTCACCGGGAATCATGTTCATGACGTTCGGCCTGTTCTCCACTCTCGTCACCGTACCGACAGCGCCGGAAATCAGGTGTTTCTCCATGAGCTCCCTGACGGCCCTGATCGCCGAGGCCGCCGGAAGCAGAGAGTCCTTCCTCGCCGACAGATCGGCAAGACTCGAGTGTCCGGTCTCGCCCGTGAAGGTCAGCCTCAACCTTCTCTGTCCGGCTATTCTTTCGACCAGCCCCAGCCTGGAGCCTTTCCGGTAAAGGCAGGCAGACTGGTCGATGTGAACCTCCAGAAACCTCGAGCTTTCTTCTATTTCAGGCTTTTCGGCCAGAGAGAGTTTCGAGTAGTGTTTAATGTCCATCATCTCTCGGAGCGATCTTTCGCCGCCTATGAGGGCGGGGTAGTTCTCCGGCATTCGTCCGCCCCCGAAGAAGTACTTCGATCCGATGGAGGCCCGTCCGAAGAGCGATGACTCCTCGCAGTTGAAGGCGATCATCTCAACCGAATCGCGCGCCCGACCTTCGAGCATCTCCAGAAGAATCAGTCCGAAGACCAGCCCGGCGACACCGTCGTACTTTCCTCCCTCAGGCACGGAGTCGTAATGAGAGATTATGTAAGTCTTGTCGGCCGGAACGACGTTTCCGGAGGAACTGGCAACATTTCCCAGTTCATCGACATAGACTCCCTTGCCCAGAGAGCGTAACCTTTCGCGTATATATTCGATCGTTCCATCGTTTTCATATGAGAAGGGCAGGCGGGTAACTCCCGGCCCCGATAGAGAGAAGCGCGCAAAAGCTTCGATTTCGCGAATGATCTTTTCCCTGATCGAGTCGAGCATCGAACCTCTGCCCGCGCTTATTTCGCTGACGATTCGTGCCATGAGAGAAGCCTGTCCTGGAGTTTCTTCATTCCAACATCCAGCAAGAAACTCAAAAGGCTGATCACGAGTATCACCGTCATCAGGAGGGTGATATCGTACATCTCGTTTCCAAGTATCAGAAGAAAGCCCAGGCCGGCCCTTGAACCCATCATTTCACCTATTACGGCGGCCGTTATCGAGAGGACGAGGCCGACCCTGAGTCCGGTCATCAGATAGGGAAGGGAGTTCATCAGTTCCAGCTTAAGCATGACCTGCCACGGTCTGGCCCCGAGCACCCTCATCAGATGGTAGTAGTTCTTTTCGGTCGACCTGACACCCAGTATCATGTTGATCATAACGGGAAAGAGCGTTACAAGGGCGATGAGAACCACTTTGGAGAGTATTCCCAGACCGAACCACAGAACGAAAAGAGGTGCCAGAGATATCTTGGGCGCAGTTTGAAAGATGAGTATATAAGGGGAGAGCGCCCTTTCCAGCAGTTCGACTTTGGCCAGGATGTAACCTATAACTATTCCAAGTCCGGCGCCCGCGGAGAAACCTATCACGATCTCTTCGAAAGTGGCCAGGAAGTTCTTCTGGAGAACGGAGTTCCTTATGAGTTCTATGAATTTGAAGAGTATATCTTCCGGAGGGGGGAGGATGTGCGTAGGCGTTTTCAGAAGGGTCACCATGACTTTCCAGACCACCACTATGGCGACAAGTACGAGAAAACTCATCAATTTGATTCCCAGCTTCTTCTTCATAATCCTCCCCCACTCCGAAAGAGACCAATCAAAGACCCGTTACGATGAAATCGGAGGCCTTGACGTCGGAGGTTATAATCTGGTACTCCTTCATGATATCTATCGAGTCCTGCCACCTCTGTACGTTTCCGTAACCGAAGCCGAAAGCCTCCGTGTCTTCGCTCTGCCAGAGATACCCCGCGTAGATATCGCTAAGTATGGCGGCCATGTATTCTTCGCGGCCGGCGTAGGTCGGCGTGTACTTCTCGATTGCCGTGTAGGTGGCCTTGAGCATGTTTTCAGTGTCGGAAAGGTAAGTCATGACTTTGTTGAGCGCGCTGACGAACTTCACGGCCAGGTCCTTATTATCCTTGAGAATCTTGTCGCCGGTCACCAGCACATTTCCGAAGGACGGAAGGAACTCGTCGGACCTGAACTCTTCGACCTCTATGCCCTGGTACCTGAGCTCGAAAGTCCTCAGCATGGAGAAACAGATCGCGTCGACTCTCTTGTTGACGAGGGCCGGAACGATAGCCTCGGTACCGATTATCTCCAGCTGAATATCGTTGAGAGTCATACCGTTCTTCTTGAGCAATACCTGTATCTGCACGTAATTGGAGCTACCGTAACTGGTTATGGCCACTTTCTTTCCCTTCAGGTCTGTCGGCGTCTGTATGCCGCTATCCTTGAGGAAAATCGTGGAGCCCAGGCCGTGCTGGTAAGTCGTGTGAATGACGTTGACAGGAATACCCTGAGATCTTGCGACTATTACGGGCTCTCCGTTCGGAAAACCGAATTCTACGTTTCCGACCGCAACGTTCCTTATGATATCGGAAGCGTTACCGAAGAAATACTCGACCTCGAGGCCCTCTTCTTTGAAGTAGCCGAGCTCGATGCCCATGTAGATCGGAATGTAATACGGAACGGCCGAGCCTTCGATCTGGATCGTGACCTTTTGTGCGAACGCGAAAAGGCTTATGAACAAAACCAGTAGAATGACAGCTGCCTTCTTCAAAACAAATCCCTCCTCTTTTGTAGTTTCAAAGCTCTGCCTCCAGAGCTATCTTTATTGCATCGATTTGCGCGCTCCTGTAGTCGCTCAACCACATGTTGCTGGCCCTGTTGCCGTGGACGGCAAGGATGTTGGCCGCCCTCATGCCCATCAGGCTGGCCAGAGTGAATATCGTTTCGCTCTCCATGTCGAAGTCGACCACTCCGGCCGCCCTCATTCTCTCCAGAAGATCCCTCTCTCCCAGACCTTCGATGGCCGGAAGGAACCTGCCCTGACCGGCGTAGTAGGAATCTACCGTAGCGCCAATGCCGACGCAGACCTTCTTTCCGGCCCTCAAAACGCTTTCGTGAAGGGCGACCAGCATGAAGGGATCGGCCACAGCCGGGTACTCGGGTCTCACATACATCCTCGAACTCCCTCCGAGCCTGACAACGCCGGAATTCAAGACCATGCCGCCACACTCTATATCTTCCCTCAGAGCGCCGCACCCGCCGACCCTTACGACTTTTTCCACTCCAAGCTCTTTCAGCTCGACCATGACTATCTCCGACGAGCCGCCACCGATACCGGTTGAACAGACTCCAAAACGTCTTCCTGAATAACTCCCGACAGCTATCGAGAATTCCCTGTTCTCGTTGAGCAACTGGAATTCGTCCGACAGTTCCCGGAACAGCTTCAATCTAGCCGGGTCGCCGGGAAGGAAGAACAACTCGGGCACTTTCAGGTCGGTACGAACCTTAAGGTGCGGCAGAAGCCCGTCATCAACGGGGTTGCCGGCTATCGATTTCAACTTCTTATCATCCATCACGTTCCCTCCGTGAAGGCCAGTTTAGATTCGTGCCAGAAGAGCAACTTCTTCTCTACGAGTTCTATGCTCCAGTAAAGAACCAGACCGAGAAAGGTGGTGGCCAGTATCGAAGCCATGAGCAAATTCGCATCGTACAGGGAACTTCCATAAACCAGAAGGTAGCCGAGGCCCCGGTCGCCCGCCATCCATTCCGAGACGATAGCGCCGATCACCGACTGAACCATGGCGATCTTGAGTCCGGCCATTATAAGCGGCGTGGCCATCGGAAGCTCGAGTTTCAAAACCCGCTGCCCCTCTGAGGCCTTGAGAACGGTCATCAAGTTGCTGTAATCCTCTGGGATCGAACGGAGGCCGAGAATAGTGTTCACCATCACCGGGAAGAAGGCCGAAAGGACTATAAGAAGTAGCTTCGATGGCATCCCCAGACCGAACCATATGACGAAGAGCGGAATCAAAGAGACTTTGGGGGTGGCCTGTATGACCATGACGTAAGGAGAGATTATCTCCTCGAAGGTCCTGGACCGGGCCGAGAAGTAACCGGCCAAAAAACCCAGCGCCGAACCGATCGAGAAGCCCAGTATTATGGTGTACAGCGTGACCCAGCCCTCGCGGATGAAGGTGCCGTCGGCGATCAGGTCGACGAACCTCTGGCCGACCGCCTCAGGTGGCGGCAGGATGAAGGGCGGCACGTCGTTGAGAACTATATACCCCTTCCAGATGCCAAGAAAGAGGAAGAGAAAGAGAATCGAGAGAACGGTTATTAAAACCCTCTTATTCATCGAGCACCACGTCCGTCTTTATTTGAGCATCTCCCTGAGTTCCCTTACATAAGCGTAGAACTCCGGAGAGAGTTTGGTATCCTCGTTGCGCGGCCTGGGCAGGGTGACTTTCATATCCTTCAGCACTCTGCCCGGCTTCGTACCCATGACGATTATCCTGTCCGAAAGGTAAACGGCCTCGCTGATACTGTGGGTGACGAAGATGACGGTCTTTCTTGTCGATTCCCATATCTCCAGCAGGACATTGTTCAGGTTGTCCCTGGTTATGGCGTCGAGCGCCCCGAAGGGTTCGTCCATCAGAAGAATTGGCGGATTGTAGGAGAGCGCTCTGACTATCGACACTCGCTGTTTCATTCCCCCGGAAAGCTGTCTGGGGTAGGACTCTTCGAACCCGACCAGCCTGGCCAGCGCGAAGAGTTCTCTAACGTGTTTCTCGTCGGATTTCTCCCTGTTTCCCATTATCTCGAAGGGAAAGAGCGCATTGTCGAGAGCGGTGCGCCAGGGGAGAAGAACGGAGTCCTGAAAGACGAAACCGAAGGGCGGGACCTTTTCGTTGACCGATTCGGTTATCTCAACGCTTCCCGAAGTGGCCGGCAGCAATCCCGAAATTATCTTCAACAGCGTTGACTTTCCACACCCGGAAGGCCCAAGAAGAGAGACGAACTCGCCCCTGCCGACCTCGAAGGAGACCTTCTCCAGGGCCGTAAACTCTTTCCTGTCCTTCTTGCCGCCGCTAACAAAGGTTCTACCGACGTTCTTCACCCTTACGACTTCTTCACTCATACAAACCTCTAATACATGAATTTGCCGACCTTGACAGCTGCTTCCTTCATACGTTCAACAACCTGCCTGTTGCCTTCCTCGTCGCTGAACCTCTCACCCGGAGCGATCGCGGTTATGCTGGCGAAGGCAAAGCCGTTGGGCCTCAATACGGGAACGGCCAGTGCTCTCAATCCCGGTTCATACTCCTCGTTACAGAAAGCGAATCCATCCCTTCGGACCTTCGCAAGCCTATCTCTGAACTCCTCGACCGGGCACTGGCTTACCTGTGAATCGCTATAACTGCTGGAAATACACATGAGCTTTTCGGCTCTGCTCGGTTCGATGTAGGCAACTATCGCCAGCCCGGCCGCGGTGCAGTGGACGGGGAGGTAAACTCCCGATCTTGCCCTAAAGCTGAAGACTCTGTTGCTTTCGACCGTAAGCAAAGACGAAACTCCATTTTCCATCAATTCGCTGAGAAAGACGGTCTCGTTTATCTCGTCCTTCAGCTCCGTCAAAATCACTTTCAGCCAATCAAGATTCATCTTCCTGGAAATCTCGTGAACCAGCGGCACAATCCTGGGGCTGAGCCTGTACTTCCTGCTCTCCATGTTCTTCACCAGAGCTTCACATTCCACGAGATCGTTGAGAATCCTGTGCGTTGACGACATAGGCAAACCCGCTTTCTCCGATACTTCAATGACCGAAACACCCTCAATATCGGAATAAGCGACTATGCAGATGACATTCAAGACTTTCTGGAGATACTTCATATTCCTCCTCCCGGAATTTCTATTCTGCCATATAGAATAATTTTATACCTATTTTTTCTCTGTATCAATTCGCCTTTGAAGGGTACCACGGTCGATTATGGACAGAGAAAACCCTCTGGAACGAATTTTCTAAGTTTTTCGCAACTTTAATTAATGGTATAATTATTAAGAGTTCCGCATGCGTTATGTAATACGCACCGTAACAGATAGAGCTGTCGATCACGTGAATCTGAAGAATTCAAGGAGGTTTTCCCGGGATGAAGAGATTTATCGTTGTTATCGGTATCGTCTGTATGGTCTTCTCAACGGCTCTGGCAGCCGAATCTTTTACAGTTTACACCACTCTCGAGGAGCTGGCCGCGAAACAGCTTTTCGACCGGTACGAAGAGGTGACCGGAATAAGGGTCGATTGGGTGAGGCTTTCCGGAGGAGAGGCCGAGGCCAGGATGGAGGCCGAGAAGATGAACCCACAGGCCTCGATATGGGTCGGTGGAGTCGGACTCAACCACATAAGCGCCAAGCTCAAGGGGCTCACGACGCCGTACTTTTCCAGGGCGGCCGCCAACACTCCCGAACAGTACAAGGACCCCGAGGGTTACTGGATAGGACTGTATCTTGGGCCTCTCGCCTTCGTCACGAACGTCGATAGAGCCAGAGAGCTAGGCATAGAGCCTCCGAAGGGATGGTTCGACATTCTGGACTCCAAATACACCAACCTCGTGAGAGTGGCAAATCCCAGCACATCCGGAACGGCCTACAACCTCATCACTTGCATGATATCGCTCTTCGGCGGCGATGAAGATCTCGCCTTCCTTTACCTGAAGAAGCTCGACAGGAGTATCGATATGTACACGCGTTCCGGTTCGGCCGGCGGCAAGAGCGTTGCCATCGGCGAGATCCCTGTGGCGATCGGCTACGCCCATGACATGGTGAAGCTCAAGGCCGAAGGCGCCAATGTTATAATCACCGTTCCCGAGGAGGGCACGGGCTTCGAGATCGCTTCCATGTCGCTGATAAAGAACGGTCCCGATCCGGTGAACGCCAAGAAGCTCTACGACTGGATATTGACCGAAGAGGCGCAGGGCATAATCGCCGGCTGGTATGTCATTCCCGTCTCGAAGATAGCCCCAAAGCACCCGCTATCATTCAGCATGGACGAGATAAAGACCGTTCACCAGGATTACGTCTGGGACGCCGAGAACAAAGAGAGGCTTCTCGATCGCTGGACCAGGGAGATAGGGGCCGGCCTTTGAGTTAACAGGGGGCGGTCGCGACCGCCCCCTTCCGGTTATACATGAAACCATGTGCGACTTTGGGATGTGATCGCTTTGTATTCATGGAAAAAGCTTCTTTCTTTCGTAGTCTTGAGTGTCGCCGTTTTCGTTGTACTGTTATGGATTTTCAATACCCTGAAGCAATCCTTCTACAAAATAACCAGGGATAACCAGAGGCAGCTGGTCACGGTTCTCTCCGAGGCGGCGCCCAGAGAGGCTGAACTGGCCGAAAGCTGGATAGTCGCCGCGAACAGAGAGTTCACCGATGCCGATATCATATACGTTGACGGTGTACCTGGCTGGGGTGAATTGACCGTTTTCGCGCCGGACCCGAAGTTGAAGAGCTTCTTCGATGAATACAATGGCTCGGCCGATTTCGAAAAGGGGTACGAGAGCGTCTATTATCTGGAAAACTACTTTTCGGGCCTGGACTACTCTTTCAACGATCAACGCGTTTCCCTGGTCTTCTCGCCGTTGATCGACGAGACAGGCTACGATATAACGGGTTTTCTGGTCTTCCTCATGTCGGCCGAGGGCGGAAAGAACTACGCCCGGCTCCTGGATATCTTCATGATCGGCGCTTTCGCCGTCTTCGTGATCGTTTATTTCATTTCGAAGTTCTTCCGCGACCCGGCGATGGGCTATATAATCCTGGGACTCTTCATAATGGTGGGCATCTTCGTGGCGTATCCGCTCTTCGAAGCCGTACGTCTCACCTTTCTGAAGGATGGGAACTTCTCCATGGACACCTGGGTTTCGATCCTGACCTCCAGGCAGTACCTCGGCGCGCTCTGGGGAAGCGTGAAACTCGGCATGCTTACGGCCACCTTCTCCACGGTGATAGGGTTCATTTTCGCCTTCGTGATAAACCGGACCGCGATAAAGGGGAAACGCTTCCTCAGTACGATGGGGCTTCTGCCGGTCATCTCTCCGCCCTTCTCGCTGTCGCTGTCGCTGATCCTCCTCTTCGGCAGCAATGGTCTTATAACCAGGCAGATACTCGGATTGAAGGATTTCACCATATACGGCCTGGGCGGTCTTACGGCCGTCCAGACGATCGGAATGTTTCCCATCGCCTTCCTGACGTTGTCGGGCGTTCTTCAGGCCATCGATTCCACCCTCGAGGAAGCCTCGCTGGACCTCAACGGCAGCAGATGGAAGACCTTCTCCCGGATAACCTTCCCGCTGGCGATTCCCGGGGTGCTCAGTTCGTGGCTTCTAGTCTTCACCAACTCGCTGGCAGATTTTGCCAATCCCCTGCTTCTGGCTGGCTCCTACAGGGTTCTCTCCGTCGAGGCTTATATCGAGGTGACCGGCCGCAACAGGCTGGGCCACGGCGCCGCTCTGTCGGTTCTATTGCTTCTGCCTTCGGTCACGGCCTTTCTGGTACAGAGATACTGGGTGAGCAGAAAGTCATATGTCACCGTTACTGGAAAGCCTTCGGCACGCCTCAGCGATCTGGTNNCTCGGCCTTTACGGAACGATCGTCGCAGGCTGTTTCGTGGCCAACTGGGGAATCGATTACTCCTTCACGCTGAAAAACATCACCGAGGCGCTCCAGAGGGGGCGCGACGCCATATTCGACACTTTCACGCTTTCGGCGATAGCCACTCCCATCGCCGGATTGATCGCCATGATGGCCGCGCTGGTGATCGTGAGGAAGAAATTCGCCGGCAAGAGAGTCCTCGAAGGACTGATTCTCGCGCCTTTCGCCATACCGGGAACGCTCATCGGTATAGCCTACATACTGGCCTTCGACGAACCGCCGCTCATACTGATCGGCACGGGGGCCATCATCGTTATCAACTATATAATCAGGGAGCTGCCGGTGGGAGTCGAGGGCGGCGTCGCCACGCTTCGCCAGATAGATCCGGCGATAGAGGAGGCGGCGCAGGATCTGGGCGCCGATTCGACAACGGTCTTCAGGACGATAGTCCTGCCGCTCATAAGGCCGGCCTTCATCTCGGGTATGTCCTACACCTTCGTCAGATCCATGACGGCCGTGAGCGCCATAATATTCCTGATCTCGGCTCAGTGGTACCACATGACCGTTCTGATATACAATTTCTCCGAGTCCATAAGGTTCGGTCTGGCCAGCGTGCTTTCGACGGTTCTAATTATTATAGTCTTCGCCACTTTCGGCCTTATGAGGCTTTTGGTGCGAAAGAACGAATACCTTGAAAAGAGCGTCAATCTTAACTGATCCTGTTGCGGGGTGGTTGAATGTCAAAGGCTTCCGTTTCGGTGAGAATAGAAAGCGTAACGAAGATCTTCAAAGACCTAAGAGGAAAGGCCGACGTCGTCGCAGTGAACGACGCGAACTTCGAAATCGAACCGGGAGAACTCGTCACTCTCCTGGGGCCTTCGGGGTGCGGCAAGACCACCACGCTTAGAATGATAGGGGGATTCGAACTTCCCACGAAGGGCAGGATCTTTCTGGGAAACGAAGATATCACCTTTCTCCCTCCAAACAAGAGAGACACGGCGACCGTTTTCCAGAGCTACGGGCTCTTCCCGCACATGAACGTCTTCGACAACGTCGCCTACGGCCTGAAGTTGAGAAAGGTGCCTTCTAAACAGATAAAGGAAAAAGTCATGAATACGCTGGGACTCGTCGGCCTGAGAGATCTCGCCCAGCGGCCGCCCTCCAAGCTCTCGGGCGGTCAGCAGCAGAGGGTGGCGCTGGCCAGGAGTCTGATCGTCGAGCCTTCCGTTCTCCTGCTGGACGAGCCGCTCTCAAATCTAGACGCGCTTCTCAGGGAGCAGATGAGGGTCGAGATAAAACGGATTCAGAAGTCTCTGGGGATAACCACGATCTACGTCACCCACGACAGGGTCGAGGCGATGAGCCTTTCAGACAGGATTATAGTGATGAAAAACGGCTTCGTAAGACAGATAGGCTCGCCAGACAGGATCTACGAAGACCCCGACTCCAAGTTCGTGGCCGGTTTCGTGGGCAAAGTGGCCTTCCTCCCGGTCGAGATAACGGCCGTCGACGGCAGGTGCAGCGTGAGATTCGAAGACAGGGTTTTCGAAGTCGGAAAGTTCTCTCCGGAGCTGAAACCGGGCGATAGAGGCGTAATAATGGCCAGGCCGGAATCGCTCAAACTTCTCGAACCCGGCGCCGGCATGATCGAAGGCAGAGTCAACACGAACATCTATCTCGG
>DBRH01000011.1:13592-14567 GCA_002305955.1 Kosmotogaceae bacterium UBA1373 | reverse complement strand
GGCGAAGGAGTCTCGATAGGGATCATACCCAATTTGGTCAAGGCCCTGCCCGACAGAGACGATTAACGGTACCTATGGAAGACGAAAGCATCGAGAGTTCGCTCCGCTCACGAGAAAGCGNNTCCTCTCTCTCCTCCTCTTTCCTGCTCTTCAGATTTCCACTACTTTGCCCTCTCTGAAGCTCTTGTACGCGGCCGTTACGGCTTTGAGCGACTGCAGGCCGTCGTTTCCGTCAGTGAAAGGCTCTTTGCCCTCCCTCAGGACCTTCAGGAACTCCTCTATCATGAGCGAATCGAGATTGTCGCCGTAGTTGTCCCATCGGCCGCCCTTTTCGTTGGAATAGACCTCGATCTTCGAATTGAAGACATCCAGAAAGAGCGTTCCCTCAGTTCCGACTATGTGAAGCGTTACGTCTCCCCAGTAAGGATGGGCCTTCGGTCTCGACCAGCTGCAATCGAGCGTCATGTACTGGCCCGTCGAGAGTTTGAACATCTCCAGCCCGCAATCTTCGACCGGTATGTCGTGTATCATGGTGCCGTAAGTGGCGTAAACCTGTGTGAACTCGCAATTCAGAAGCCACCTCACTATATCCACCACGTGCACGGTGTGGTCCATAACGGCGCCGCCACCGCCCAGAACGGGGTCTATGAACCAGCCGCCCGGCATTCTCCCGTGGTTGGTTCCAACCAGACTTACTATCTCACCCAGAAGACCGCCCGCAATGATCTCTCTGGCCTTTCTCACGGAAGCACTGTACCTGACCGGGAAGGCCATTTGGAGCTTCACGTTGTTCTTGCGGCAGATCTCGATCATCGCCTCCGCGTCTTCTATGGTCGTCGCGATCGGCTTTTCACAGAGAACGTGTTTTCCCGCTCCGGCAGCGATCTCTACGAACTTCCTGTGCGTCGAGTTCTCGCTCGTCACTATCACGCCGTCGCTTCCGGCGACGAGTTCTTCGGGATGTTCGCAGGGCTT
>DBRH01000011.1:0-13575 GCA_002305955.1 Kosmotogaceae bacterium UBA1373 | reverse complement strand
TTCATTCCCTTCAAGGCTCTCGCATAGCTGTAACCGTGCATATGAGCAATACCGAGGATCGCGATTTTCGTCATCTCAAAACACCTCCGAAAGTTCGACCGGTCTGAGCAGTTCTGCCGACAGGTTGGCCGCCAGCGCGACTCTCAACGATTCTATGGCCTCTTGCCCGTTAACGGAGACTTCCCTGTCTTCCTCAATCGAGAGTATGAAAGACTTCAATTCTTCGGTGTACGGATCGAAATAGGCCGGATTCTCCTGCGAGTATTTCGGCTTTCCGTCGATCGAGGTTTGCAGACGAAGCGTCGTCTCTCTCTCGTAGCTGTTGGTTATCATTCCCTTAGTGCCGACGAACTCGTAGAACGTTCCGAAGTTGACAGGCATCCCGGCCGGTTCGGCCCAGCTGCCTTCGATGTGCGCCAGGGCGCCGGATTCGAACCTCAGAATCGCCATGCCATGATCGAAAGAGTCCTTCTTCCTCTCCGAGCTCAGCGCTACGGACCTCGCTTCGACGGTCTTCACCGGACCCAGCAGTTTTCTGAGAAAGTCGAAATCGTGTATGGAGAGATCTACGAAGACGCCGCCGCTCTTGGCTGTATTTGCGAACCAGTTGCCTACGCCGTGAGATGGGAAGGAACCTCCCCTGTAAACTCTTGCCATGACGATTTCACCGACGTCTCCGGCGGCCGCGAGCTCCCCCACTCTTGCGTACTGCGGAAAAAATCTTACTACGTGGCCCACCATGAACTTCCTGCCGCTCTTTTTGGCCGCCCAGTCCATCGCCCTGGCGTCTTCGATCTTGAGCGCCACGGGCTTTTCGCAGAAAACGTGCTTGCCGGCCTCCAGCGCCCTGACGGCAAGCTCCCTGTGCGTAAATGTCGGCGTACAGATATCCACTATATCCACGCCGCCCTTTCCCAGAACTTCCTCGAAACTGGCGACGGTCGCTCCATATTTGTCGGAGATCGCCTTCGCCCTGCTTTCGACCGGATCGACTATCCAGAGGGAATTTTTTTGATCGATGGCCTTGTAGGCCCTCGCGTGGACGTTCCCCATCATCCCCGCTCCAAGTATCGCTATAGAGTGCATCTCGCTCCTCCTTTTCTCTCTTCCGGTTTGAATATATCGGCTTCGTTCAATCCGATGCAATACAACACTCTGGTTATGAACTCTCTCTTCAAAAGCTGTTCCGGACAGTGCGAATCGGTTCCGTAAGAGAACCTCACGCCCCTGCGCTGTAGGAGATCGATCACCTCCAGCCTGGGCGATGCGGACATCTCGTGAATCTCCACGGCCACGCCGCTCTTTACGAGGACCGGAGCTATCGAGGCGTACCAGTCGAGGGTGAGATACTTCGTGGCGTAGTAACGCTCGATCTCGCGCCTTTCATCGAAGGTCTCGCCGTTCGCTCCAAGAGGCGTCAGGGGAAGGTATCCCTCGACATGACCTAGAACCTGAAAGCCTCCCTTTTCTATTCCGCGCTCTATGTAAGTCCTGTACTCTCTCCAGTAGTCGGATTCGCTATTATGCCTCCCGTTTACCCTGTGTACGCTGGCGATCAAGTAATCGAAGGGCGGGACCCTCGCCGGAAGCATCAAACCGTCCGGTCCCAGCCCCGTTTCGCCGCCCAGAAGAACCTCTATGCCAGACTTTCTCGCTTTCTCTTTGAACTGGTTGAACAGGTCCATATAACGAGCCTCTGTCACGGCCACAGAATGGGGCAACCCCGTTTCGAAGTGATCGGTTATCCCGCATTTCGACAGACCGGCATTGCGGAGCGCTGTCAGAAGCTCCTCGAAGGACATCGAACCGTCGGAAAAGACCGTATGAATATGAAAATCGAAATCAACGCTCATCATCACAGCTCCAGATGTTTTCACCATCGAATTTCCTTTCGCTTTCTATAGAGAGAATCTTCAGTGTCGTCGGTACGATATCGGCCAGCCTCGCCGCCGGTATTCTGCAGCCTTTCAACATGGTGCCCCGGAAAGCGATCACGGTTCCCTCCTCGCCCTCGGTTCCATGATAGCCGAATCCCCCCGTTTCCACCAGCGCACCGGCCGTGGTCACGCCTTTGTTCAGAGTGCAGGCTATATCTCCGTAACGGCCGTTGCCAAGGCTCTTCAACTCTTCTTTAGAATAGACGCGCCAGAGTTCTCTCTCGTTTCTCAGACGATCGACTATCTCCAGGCTAAGGTCCCTGGCTCTCTCGCTCAGAAGAAAGATCGGCACGGTGGGGTATCTAAGCATCGCAACGTCGATCTTCGAGGGTGAATCGCCCTCGCTCAGGAAGGTCGCCTTCAAATTCATGGAGGCGAAGAACTCCTCGATCGAAAAACCGCTTGCCCTGTCGGCGTAGCTCATCGAATGATCCGAGGAGATAACCAGGAGAAACTCCCTTCCCTTCCAGACCTCCAGAAGCCTGCCGATCGCCGCGTCTATCTTTTCAACCTCGGCCAGAGTCCTTTCGTGGAAAGGGCCGAATCTGTGACCGGCCGCATCCACGGCCTGAAAAATCGTGAAAACGGCGTCGAACTCCTCCATGCAACCGGCGATGAGACGCGTCATCCCCGTCGTATCGCCCCCGTCGGTCTGGGTGTAGGTAATTCCCGGACGTCCTTCGAGCATGAAATGCTGTACCGAGGCCACCCTGTAACCGTTCTCGACCAGTATATCGCCTATCGTCGCCACTTTCAGATCGCGCAACCTTCCCCTCACCCTGCCTGTCGCCAGATCCAGTCTGGTATTACACTCGATTCCATGACGGTCGGGGAGGCAGCCGGTGAGTATGGTGCTCATCATAGGCGTCGTAAGCGTGGGGAAGTGGGAAGTCGCCCTCTGAACAGACAAACCTTCCTCCATTATCCGCTTCATCACCGGCGCCCTTGCCCGCGCGAGGATTTCCGGACCGAGCGCGTCGACGGTTATGAAAAGCAACCGCGGTTTCATCTTCCCATCTCCAGTAAAGCCACAACCGGCAGGTGATCGGAGGCCTGCGAAGGGACGGTGTAGGCGTTGACCGGCAGGAATTCACGACTTGCCAGGATATAGTCGATCTGCGGGCCGGGGTTGTTCGAAGGTATCGTATGCAGGTCGATACCCAGCGAATGGTTCACCGATCTCAGGTCCTCTATCACTTCCTTCATGCGGTTATCGAGATCGAAATACTCTACGTTGAAGTCTCCGGCCACTATCGCCGGCAAGCCACTTTCCAGCACTAAAGAGTAGATCTCGCCCAGCTCTGTCTCGATCTCCTTTATGCCGGCCAGACCGAGATGGGTGCCTACCACCAGAACCTGCGCTCCTTCTATCTCGACAGTCACGATGGCCGCCCCGCGCTTTGCGGCATTTAGCCACTTCGGCTGGGGCAGGGTGACGCTACTGGCTTGGACTATCTCGAACCTGGAGAGTACGGCGTTGCCGTAATAGCTCGTCTCTTCGGTTGGCCCGAAGAAGAGGTTCATGCCGAGCGCTTCGGCGATCTCCCCGGCCTGGTGCGCTCCGGCCGTTCTCGGATTGCCCTGATCGACTTCGTTGAGTATAAGGATGTCTGGCTCTTCGGAAAGGACGACGTCTATTATCCTCTGCAGGTCGACGACATCGTCGATCCCCCTGGCGTGGCGAATGTTGTAGGTCATCACCTTCAGCGTCAGGGCCATTGATGTCATTCCAAGCAAAAGGAAGAGACAGATCAGAGCTTTTTTCATCTCACTTCACCCCCAGAATCTCCAGAAGTATTCTGTGAACATCGCTCAGATGGAGAAAGCCGGAGAAGCTCTCGCTCCCGGCTCCGTAAGAGAGGATCGGCACGTAAGAGGCCGTGTGGTCTCCGCTGCACCAGGCGATCTCGAGGTTGATCGCCCTCTCGTCGCCCATGATTATACTCAGGCCGCCGGTCTCGTGATCGGCCAGTATCAGGAAGAGAGTCCTCGAGTGGTCGAAGCTGTCCAGAAGCAACCCGACGGTCTTCTGGAAGGCAAGCAGCTCGGCCTTGACCGCCGCATCGTCGTTTATGTGCGAAGCGTCGTCTATCCTGGCCGCCTCGACCACCAGAAAGAGTCTCGGCCCGGCGATCAATTCGAGGCTCTTGCGGACGATCTCAGGCAGAGGCATCTCGTTGGGCAGTAAAACGTTTTCGAAGCTGTTGTCGCCCATCGAGACGAAGGCCATGCTCCCCTTCTTCTCGCCGATAGGTTCGAAAAGCTTTTCGAACTGCAGGCCGTAAACGGCGTAACCACTGGCTGCCAGTCTCTCGAGCGCTCCGTTCTTTTTTGGCTTTCCGGTGAAGGGGTTCAGGCCGAGTTTTTCCAGTCCGCCGGCTACGAAGAGATCGATATCGCAGGCTATTAGATCCTCGGTTATCTGGAGATCGTCGGTTCTGAAGGCGTGCGCGTAGAAAGCGGCAGGCGTGCCGTCGTAATATCTGGCGTTGGTTATCATCGCGACCTTCCAGCCCCTCTCTTTCAGCACCGTCGCCACCGACTGCACGGGGCTGCCCGATGGATCCAGCCCGGCGGCGTTGTTGACCGTTCTGACTCCGGAGAACAGCGCGGTGGCCGCGGCGGCCGAATCGGTTATCAGGGCATCTGCCGGTGAATTGAGACCTAGAGAGACCCTGAAGAGTCTCGTCGCCGGACTCCCTCCGCAGAGTAGTTCCGAGAGAAAGAGATGGTTGAAGCCCATCCCGTCGCCGATGACAATAACCACGTTGTCCGGCGCGGCGAAAGACAGCGAGACGATCGACAGCAGTAAAACGAACAACAATGCTCTCATCCAAAATCCTCTCCTTTCTCAACCTTTGAGACCCGTCATGGTTATTCCCTGGATGAACTGCCTCTGCAGGAAGAGGTACAGCACGATTATCGGAATGATGGCCATGGCGGCCGCCGTTATCTGCAAGTGTATCAGATCTCCGTACCTCTGAGTGAAGAACTGGACGCCCAGCTGCACGGTCCTGTGGCTGTCGTCGTTGACCACCAGCAAAGGCCAGAGAAAGGCGTTCCAGGTCGACATGAAAGAAAACACGGCCAACGCCGAGAGCGGCGCCCTCAGGTTCGGCAGAATGATCCGCACATACGTGCCGAACTCCGAAGATCCATCTATTCGCGCGGCGTCGAGCAGATCGTCGGGTATATTGACGATGAACTGCCTCATCAGAAAAGTCCCGAAGATGCTCACCGAACCGGTCATTATCAGCGCGAAGTAGGAATCGACAAGTCCGAGGTCGTAAACCATTATGTACAGCGGAATAATGGTGACCGGGAAGGGTATCATCATCGCCCCCAGAATGACCTTGAAGATAATCTCCCGACCCCTGAAGCGGTACTTGGCGAAGGCGAAGCCGGCCAGACTCGAAGAGAAGAGATTCAGAACGACCGAGGTGAAGGTCACCAGGAGACTGTTGAGATAGTACCTCACGAAGGGGACTGTCTTGAATACTTCGATGTAATTGTTCAGCGAGAACTTTTTCGGCAGGAACTTCGGCGGGAACTCGAAGAGCTCCCTCTGATCCTTGAAAGTAGAGAGAAGCATCCAGACGAAGGGCATCAGCATTATGAAGGCGAAGATGATCAAAAGAACGTACGCCAGCGTGTACAGAACGACCTTTGAAGTTCTTCTGGAAGCCATCTCACTCCTCCTTTAAAAGCCGTGTTACTCTCATCTGTATCAGGGAGATCGTCAGTATGATCGCGAAGAGGATCAGTGACATCGTACTGGCGTAACCCATTTGAAGCCTGCTGAACCCGTATTCCCAGATGTAGTAGACGGCCGTTTTCGTTTCGGCGTTGCCGCCGGTCATCATATAAATCTCCGAGAAAACCTGTATCGCACCGATCGTGGAGGTTATGAACACGAAGACGAGCGACGGCTTCATCAGAGGGATCAGTATATACCTCAACCTCTGCCAGCCGTTCGCGCCGTCTATCTGCGAGGCTTCCACCGTGGTTCTGGGTATATCGTTGAGACCTGCCAGAAAGATGATGATATCGTACCCCACCCCACGCCAGACGGCGACGGCCGCGACGGCCCAGATGGCCGTTTTGGGATCGCCGAGCCAGTTTACCGGCGGTGCGCCGAACACGCTCAGCACATAGTTCGCCACGCCGTAGTAGGGGTTGTATATCCAGTTCCAGATGACGCTCACCGCCACGACGGAAGTGACGGTCGGCAGGAAGTAAACGACCCTGAAAAAGCCCTTGAACTTCGGGATGGCGTATATCAGAAAGGCGAAGAAGAAAGCTATCAGTATCTTTGCTGGAATCACGCCCAGAGCGTACTTGAAACTTATCCAGATCGACCGCCAGAAGTACTCGTCAGAGAAGGCCTTTTCGAAGTTGGCCAGACCCACGAAGGGCTTGTTCGCGATCAGTATGTTCCACCTTCTGAAACTTATAAAAAGCGCGAAGAGGGCCGGAAAGAACGTCAAAAAACCTATTCCCGCCAGCATGGGCAGAAGAAAAAGGTACGGTGCCCTCTTACGGTCTCTGAAAAGCGTTATCGCAGCCACGACTATCAGCAGAGCGCCGGCGGCGAGGAGATACCAGCCCGCCCCGGCCACTTTGAAGAAATCCAGAAAGAACTTGGACTTCAGGGCCGGTTTCCACTGCTCCTTAGAAAAGAGGCAGGCGAGATCGAGAAGCAACAGGGCCAGCGAAAGAGCGAGCGTCAGAAAAACCTTTCCGAACGTGAAGGCCGCAATACAGGCCAGAGCGAGCGGAACCATGATGAACGGCAGACTGACGCCGGCCAGAGAGAAGTCCCAGGCCATCAGACTTTCTTTACCGCTCGCGAAGGGCAGGAAAAGCGATAACGCCATCAGCAGTATTCCCGTGAAAAACATCACTTTGCGTTTACCCGACACCATACCTTCTACCTCCAATCAAGGGCCTTTTCAGGCCCTTGAGTCAGAACTGACTGAAAGTCTCCTCGAGATAAATGTTGATCTCTTTTATCGCCTTCTCCAGTGCGGTTTTCGGATCCATGTTGTTGTTTATGATCTCGTTGTAGGCTATCTCCCGCAGCTCCGAAGCCGGATCGGCCCAGCCCCTTGAGAAGGTCGGCACGGCGTATTTTAGAGACTCGAAAATTGGCACATAAAGTTCGTTGGAGAGCAGCTCGGGATCTTCGAGAACCTTCTTCAGCGAAGGGAGTTCTCCGGTCTTCAGCATCCACTTCTTCTGCGCGTCGGCCGAGGTTATGTAGGTCAGCCACTTCGCGGCGGCCTCGCTGTCGTCGGTATCGCTCATTATAACAAGCGCCCAGTTGGTTATAACGTTGGCTCTCGAACCGGTTCCCGGGTGGGCCGGAGCGAGCGCCGTCTTGAAGAGCAGATCCTTGCTTCCCGTGCTCAGGAACGAACCGACCATGGCGCCGTGACCGAAGACCATGGCCTGCTTGATCTGCTTGAAACCGGTCCATCTGCTTCCGAACTCGGGAACGTAGACCTTCTCGACCTTGACCGCGTCGGTGATGAACTTCAAAGCTTCGAGCTGGGCCTCTTCGAAGACTATCTCCTCGCCGCTTTCATCCCAGAAAGTGGCTCCGGCCTGACGCATGAAGGTCTCCACGACGGGGTGATAGCCCGCGATTCCCCAGCCGGACTGCACCATCTTGCCATCCTGCCAGATCGTGGTCTTTCGCGCGTATTCCATGAGCTCGTTCCAGTCCTGCGGCGGTCTGTTCGGGTCGAGCCCGGCCGCTTCGAAGAGAACGGGATTGTAGAAGAGAACCACGGTCTGGACATCGGTGGGAACGCCGTAAACCTCTCCCTCTATTACCAGCTTCTCGACTGCGGCCGGTATGTAGTCACCGGTGATGCTCTCAGTGGTGATGACGCTTTCGGGAAAGGGCTGAATCAAACCGTAGTTGTAGAACTCGGTCATGGCGTTCGAAGGGATCTGGGCGACATCCGGCCCGCTCCCGGCCGCCAGGGCTGCGAGCAACTTGGTCTTGTACTCTCCCTCGGGAATGGCCTGCAGCTCGATCTCGACGTCGGGGTTGGCCGCCATGAATTCCTCGGCCATCTCGAGTATCAGCTCGACGCGGGCCGGGGAGTAATGCATCCAGTGAGTGATCGTCGTCTTCGCGATGATCGGAGAGACGAGAAGCACCACCATGAAAAGTATCGACAGAACTCTCTTCATAATTCACACCTCCTGTTTTTCGAGCAGAGCGGAAAGCGCAACTGCCAGCGGCACCAGCATCAGCCTTTCCGTAGATACCGTTACTGTTTCGAACTTCAGATTCTTTCTCTTGATCGCCGTGGTGAAGATGTACTCCCGAAGATAATCGAAAGTCCTTGAGTTGTACACTGGGTTCTGGTTGTTAAGCACGACTGTCTCCACACCGAGAAAATCGACCACGTTGGCTATCGCCGCGCCGAGAAGGTCCAGCAACTGCTCGAAGACCCCGGCGAACTTTCTGTCCGACGAGACGGCGTACTCCTGGCTCAGAACTCCCAGCAGCGCCCTCTCGGGTTGTTTCAGATGAGACTCGTTAAGGTGAAAGGAGAACATTTCCATAAGACTCTCTTTGGCGAAGTAGGCCGAGAGACAGCCTCTCTTCCCGCACCAGCAGAGCGGTCCGCGGGGATCGAGCTGGAGATGCCCGAGCTCCCCGGCACTCCCGTGAGGCCCTCTGAAAACCCTGCCGTCGATCACCAGCGAAGAGCCGAAGCCTTTGTCTATATAGAGGATGTCGGTCTCCCGGACTCTGCCGAAGAGGATCTCCGAGTATATTAGGGAATTGGCGTCGTTTTCGACCGTCACCGGACAGTCGAGAGGGCCGAGTTTCTCTCCGAGAAAGACTCTTTCCCCGCCTGTGTAGAAGGCGTTCGTGACCGAGGCCGTCGCCCTTTCAACAATTCCCGGAGTGACGATGCTGAAAGAGACGAGCCTGTCCAGCTCTACTCCCCTCTCTATAAGCCTCTCGGGCAAAGCCGCCAGCCCCTCTTCCACATCGGTTCTTCCATGTCCGATACTGAAAAAATCTTTGATCCTTCCGGAAAGATCGCCCAGCGAAACATCGAAGCAGTTGGAGCGGATGTTCACCCCGCCGACCGATCTTGAATTTCCGTCGAGAGTGAGCGGCGTCGAAGGACGTCCCCGGGTCTTTCTCGGCTCGACTTCCTGCTCGGCGAGCAATCGCTTTTCCATCAGCTGGTTCACGACCCTCGAGATTGTCGCCTTGCTCAGTTTTGTGAGCGCCGTTATTCTGGCGCGAGAAAGGCCGTCCTGGCGCCACAGGCAGGCAAGGACCGTCCTCTCGGTATCGTTCAATTGAAGCAAATCACTCTTCTCCCAGATCGGTTATGTAGATGTCGTAGCCGCCCATTCCGGTATTTCTATCGGCCGATGTGAAGATCAGAGTCTTGCCGTCTGTCCAGACGCTTCTTTCGTTGTAGATAGAGTTGACGTCCTTCTCGACGTGGATCACCAGAGAGAGCGAAGGATCGTAATAATAAATGTCGTAGCTGCCGTAAGCGTCGCTTCTGGCGCCGTCGACCCAGATCCTGCCAAGCGGATCGACAAAGACCGACCACTCGTCGCCGTCGGTCGAGACCTCTCTGGCCAGAACCGGCAGACTCCACTTTCCATCGACCTTCACGGATTTCCAGACGTCTCTCTTACCCACTATTTCGACATCGCCGAACTTTCCCTTGGTGGTAAGATAAGCCACCCTCTCATCGCTACTGACCCATATGTCCCATTCCTGGGTTTCGGTGCTCAGCTCGGGTATCATCACCGGATTCTTCCAGAGGCCTTCGACCGGATCGAAAACCGCCATGAAAAAGTCGTAATCCCTTTCGGTGCCTGTGTACCGGGCGAAGTACATGACCAGAGTTCCATCCCTCTCGACGATGCAGGGGCTTATTTCGTTAGCCTCTGTGTTGATTTCCCCTGGCACCGGTTCCCTCGGTCCCCAGGAGCCGTCGGCCAGTCTCTCGGCACGGTAAATGTCGTAGCTGCCGGCCACGAAGTACAGCGTATTCCCGTGAAGCCATGGCATTCGCTCTATGCCCTCGGTGTTCACGGGCAGATTTTTGGCCTCGAAAGCCAGAAGGGAGACGGCTATCGCCATAACCAGAACGATCAGTACAGCCTTACGCATAAAATCACCTCTCTCACATCGATTTTGAAGCTTTCGGTAACTCTTGCGAGATCTTCACGATTCCCTCTCTATCGAGAATCACTAACCTGTAGCTAAGCGCGGAACCTTCGAGACTCTTTCTTGTGGTGATGGCAAGTATTTCATCGTGGTAATCTATCGCGTCGGAATGCCTGTGGCCGAAGAGGGCAAGCATCAAGTTTCCACCCTCCAGAACTTCGACCAGCTCCTGCCGGTTCGACTCCTTTTCGAAGAAACTCCACCTCGTGTCGAAGGGGTTGTGGTGGGCGAAGAGAACCGTCTTCTTTCGGTCTTTGCCGACCTCTCGCCTCAACCAGTCCATCTGTTCCTCCGACACCATGCCGCTGACCAGACCGTAATCGGAGTCTCCCGTGTCCAGAAAGATATAGCGCCATCCGCCCCACTCGAAGCCGAAGTAGAGCTCGCCGAAGAGCTCCGTCCACACTTCCTTTCCGACGACCTTTCCGGCCCTCTGGCTGTCGTGGTTTCCGGGTATCACAAAGACCGGACATTCGGCGTGCTCGATAAGCGCGCTCCTGAGGAAGGCGTAATCGTCCGGATAGTACTGGGCCGCATCGGAAACGTCTCCGGTAATGACTATCATCGTCGGCTCTTCGCTCTTCGCACCCTCGAGCAACTTTATGAACCCTTCGCGGTTCTCCGGCTTTTTCACCAGGCCCAGATGAATGTCGGTGAGCTGGACGATCCGAACCGTCCGGGAGCTATCGCCGAGATAGACGCTCTTGGGCTCTACCCAGGAGTGGTAACCGGAGGCGCTCCGCGCTACGATCCTCAGATCGTAAAGACCGGCGGCAGCGCTGCCTGTAACTATCGCGTCGTTACCGTTGCACATCACCGGTATCGTCCGGCCTCCCCCTTGAAGGTAGGCCTTCACCGGCACGAAACCCTCTTTCAGACTTATCTCGAATCGAACTTCATTTAGATCCACCATGGCCGGCGATGTCAGGCGCGGCTTGTGGAGAAAATTCTCGACTTCTTCAAAAGGCCCGATTTTTTCTTCCGCAACTTCGACGATCGCCATTTCCCAGCCGGTTTCCGACCGCTTCGCAACGCCGAGTTCAGCGTCTATCCAGAAGGGATTCTTCGACTCTGTGACCTCCGCGAAGAGGGGTCTCACCTCTCCGGTGGTCGTATCCAGCAGGAAGACTTCACCCTTGCCTCGATAGTCGGCCACGAAGGCTATCAAGTTAGAGTCGTCATTAACTGCNNAGGGCTGTCCAGTTTCGAGAGTTCAACGAGATCCCAGCTTTCGTCGAGATGCTGGAAAACCAGTTCTCCGCCGTCGGACGAAAAGTCGCCCGACTTGGCGTTGACTTCGATCACACTCTCCCTGCCAGAGGCCGTCTCAAGCTCGACCAGTTCCCAGCGGCCGTTGGCCTGTCTGGAAAAGACCACCCTTTCCCCGTCCGGAGAGAGTACGGGCTCGATCTCGTCGCTGGGAGAAGCGAGAAGTTTTTGCAGCTTCTTCGATTCAAGGTCGAGATGATAGATCTCCCAGCTGGAGTTCAGATCGTCTGGCGAGATTCTGCAGGCGAAAACGAGTTTATTCCCTTTCACGTCGGGGTACTCGGCCTCGCCCGGCAGTGCGAGCTTTACCAGCGCTCCGTCGATGTATTCGTAGATCGCCGGGCCGTTGCCGGCTCTGGTCCCCCCGACGGAGTACGCCGAAAGAAACAACCTTCCGTCCGACGCGCTGGCGAAGATCCTGTCGGCCGCGCTCTCAAGGATCTGGCCATTGCCTGCCTCGCTCCCCTCCTCCTGCGGACCTTCCTCTGTAACTAGAGTTCTGTCGGCAACCGTAGAGAGAAAGATCAGCCGGTTCCGCTGAAGCTCGCTTATGTCGCTTTTTTCGGTCGGCCTCACGTAGTAGTTGCCTTCCTTGTCGAGTACCAGGACGCCCTTCACGGAGGCGTAATCGCCGTTCTCCAGCCCCGAGATATCTATCTGCGCGTAGGAATAGAATTTGACCTTGACCTCGCCCTTAGAATCGTCGTACCCGGAATCGCTCGAACCGTCTATCACGAAGCCCCTGGCGATGGTCTCGTTATCGTACTGACTCACTTTCCCGAAGAACATCACCGGTCTGGCCTCATAAGACGCCAGGGCTGCCCCGGAAGTGTCGCTGAAGAGGATCTTCGGCGCCGGCAGATCGGCATCGTTCGAAAGGACCACGATATCCTCCGGACCGGAGGGAAGAATCACCAGACTGCCGATATCGGTGGAATAACCCACGATCGAGAGCGTGCCCGTCACCCTCACCAGGTCTCCCTTCCTGACGAAAGGCTCTATGAAACCGGCCCCGTAAACGAAGACCCCTGCCGAAGCGTCGGCTATCGCGAAGTAATTCGCCTTGTCGTGCCACTCTCCCGTCGAGACCAGCGCAACACCTTCGACGGTCACTGTCTGGCCTTCGAGAACGTACTTGCCGTCCATCGACGCGCGAAGATCGCCAGGTGTTGCAGTTATCTCCTCCCTGGCCTCCACGACCACGGCCGGCCGGGCCACTTCGCCCTCCAGATCGACAGTGTACAGATCGTAACTTCCGGCGCCGCTCTTCCTGTCGCTCGAAGAGAGAATCAGCGTCTTTCCGTCGGTCCAGACGCTCCTGTCGTTGTACATGGTGTTTATATCTTCACCTGGATGGACGATCTTCTTCGATTGCGGATCGTAGTAGTATATATCGTGGCCGCCGAGAACCTCTTCCCTCGATCCGTCGATCCAGATTCTGCCCAACGGATCGACGAAGACCGACCACTCGTCGCCAGCCGTGTTGAGGGCGGCCACATTGAGAGGGGTCGTCCACTTGCCCTCGACCTTCTCGGACATCCATATATCTCTTCCACCGACCGGAGCGACGCCGCCGTGCGAGCCCTTCGTCGTTATATAGGCCAGAGTCTCGCCCTCGTTGACCCATATCTTCCATTCCTGTGTGTCGGTGTTCAATTCCTTCACCGGCGTCACACCGATCCATTCACCGCTCTTCATATCCAGAACGGCTCTGAAGAAATCGTAGTCGGTGGCGTCGCTGTAACGGGCAAAATACATGACCAGATCATCGCCGCTCCGTACCACACACGGGCTGATCTCGTTGGCGAGAGTGTTGACCTCGCCCTCCACCTGTTTAATTTCGCCCCAGCTGCCGTCCTCTTTCAGAACGATCTGATAAATATCGTAGTTGTTTCCGACGAAATAGAGAACATCTTCGAAGAGCCACGGCATCCTCTCTATGCTGCTCGTACAGAAGGGTAATAGTTTCGCTTCGAAAGCAAATCCCGACAGAACGATCAGGATCGCTCCTACAACGAGTAAAAATCTCTTCCAATTCATATAGAAACCTCCATACCACACCAAAATATGAGCCGACAGGGGTAGCAATTAGACTTTACAACTAACCTGCTGGACGAACCAAACCGTTATAGCCGTTGAATT
>DBRH01000068.1:20351-25893 GCA_002305955.1 Kosmotogaceae bacterium UBA1373 | reverse complement strand
TCGATCTCGTCGAGCCTGGCCAGAAGTTCCAGGTACTTGGAGTCGTCTATGGAGCTGTCGTAGGTGTTGATCTCGGAGATTCTCTCGACCAGTTCGGTGTATCTGGAGTAATTGAGAGTCTCCAGAGCCTGCACTTTCCTGTTCAGATCGTCGATCTCTTTAGTGACTATGTTGCTCTGTACCGAAGAGCCGAGGACGCCGTCGATCTTGTCGTAAAGCGTTCTCACTATGGCAGCCGAAGAGGCAGAATCTATAACCGATTCTGCCAGCAGATTCTTGATTAGCCGGAGTTCGTACTTGAGCTGTTCTATCTCTTCATACCCAATAGAGGCCGGCTCTATCGCCTGGACGAAATTAAAACGGAAAGTCAGTTCTTCGATCGCGTCCTCCAGTTGAACTATTCGCCGCTGTTCCGTGGCCAGGGAATCTATCTTCTTCTCCAGGGCGTCCATCCTGAGAAGAAAATCATCCCGGGTTATGAAAATAGAATCACAGCCTGCGAAGAAAAGCAGGCTCGCCGAAGCTATTACCAGAAGGATGATCTTTTTCACCTGAATCAACCCCCTCCCGCGGGAATGGTTATAAACTCGAGGGGCAAGAAAGTCATACCTATCTCTCTCCCCTTGAAAGCCTCGCTCAAAAGGCCCAGACCGGATACCAGATAATCGTAATCACCCAGAACCTCTATCACGATGGGTGAAATAGTCGTAGGTTCACCATCGATTATAACAGTTGAGCCTACACATCTTATATATGTATAAGGCAAAATTCTCTTTCCGTTCAAGGAGATGCTCGTTGCCTTAAGCGAGTAAAGTTCGTTCATCACTACCAGTAGATCGCTGTCGTGCAGTATACTGCTCCCCTTGAAACCAGATTCGATTCTGATCCTTATACCGCTGCCCTCGGTCGCGTCGTACGTGGGTACAGTCGGGATTTCCGGGAGTCTTATGGAGTCAAGCTTCGAAATCAATTCGACCTTAATTGTCTCAACGTTCTTGAGGAATTCCGACTCCATAAGCTCTATCTTCCCGGCCAGTTCTTCTATTTTATATTGATTTTCCGGGACTTCCTTATTCTCGCCCAAAAGCAAGTGTAATTCATTTACGGACTCTTCGAGACTATCCAGTGTTTCATTCAGCGTCGAGTATTCTTGAGAATTGGTAATATTGAGTTTGTCGAGGACCGTTTGGAGGCTTGTAAAATCCTCCTTGAAAGAGAGTATCTGAGGGCTGTAATCAACGATATTGAGAGATTCAACCGCGTCTTTCACTTTCCCGATTTCAGCGGAGAGCGCCTTCAGTTCGATTTCCAGGTTTTTCGTTCCGATATTGTTTGTGCTGGAAAGGATCTCGTTCCTCAGGCCGACAGTGTATATGAGAGTTATTACCGAAATGACAGTTAGAGCGGCCACCAGCGAAACGATCAAGACGGTCTTCATTAAAAACTTCACCTCCAAAACAAAAGCGGCGGCTTGAGAGCCGCCGCTCAGCCTTGAAGACTATTTTACCTTCTCTTTCAGTTCCTTGCCAGGTACGAACTTCGGTACCTTTCCGCCGGGGATGGTGATAGGTTTCTTCGTCCTCGGGTTGACTCCCTTTCTTGCCTTTCTGGAAGCCACCATGAACGTACCGAAACCTACGAGTCTGACAACTTCGCCCTTGGACAGGGTCTTTTCGACTATTTCGATTACGGTGTCCAGGGTCTTGCCGGCATCTTTCTTGGTTACGCCTGTTCTCTCTGCGATTTCAGCGATGAGTTCCTTTTTGTTCATACAGTTCCCCCCTTCGCATGAGATATCGCTATTATTCTACCACTCCGCGGCTCAATTACCAAATCCCTTTCAGAGGTCGATTTCATTCGCTATCTCCGGGATTTCACTCTGAGAACCAAATAATGGCTTTCAGTCTCTTTATATGGCGTGGAAAGCTGAAAAGCCCTCGCTACATATCCGAAGTCAGTGTATAATTTTGATGGAGGTGGTTATTCGTGAAGAAATTTCTGGTAGTTACTCTTATGATTTTTTCGACTCTTTTGTCGGCCACAGTAAGCTTCATAAATCCCGTCGGACCAACGCTGGTTCCGATCGCCCAGCTTCTTTCTTCTAACGTTTCGGCAGAAATCCCCGGCCTCGAGATAAACCTCTGGCGTTCAGTTGACGAAGCTATTTCATTGATCGTCGGAAAAAAGGCTCAGATCAGTCTTCTTCCTGTCACCATCGGGGCGAAACTCGCTTCGAGTGGTATAGACATTAAACTGGCTGCCGTCAGTATGTGGAACGGTTTCTACTTCATAACCGTAGAAAAGGCGATTTCCAGCGTCGAGGATCTGGCCGGTATGGAAATCTTCACACTTCAGGCCCCCGGGCAGACGGCCGATATTATCCTGAAAGGGGCCGTCGAGAAGAGCGGTCTCAAAATCGGAAAAGATATAAAGATCGCATACGTCGGCGGTGCCGAGGCCGTCCAGCTCCTGGCCTCCGGAAAGACTAAAGCAATTCTTGTGCCAGAACCCTTCGCTACTCTTGCGATGACCAGAGTCGAAAAAGCCGTTAGATCGATGCCCATCGAAGAACTATGGGCCTCCTTCAACGAAGAGAAAATCAACATCCCGACCTCGGGGCTTTTCGTCAGCGGCGATCTAGATAGAAGCGTCGTAGAAGCGTTCTTGATGCTCTACGGTCAATCGATGAGCCTCTCTCTGACAGATAGAACGGGAACTGCTTCGGTCGTTTCCGAAAAGATGGGCGGCTTCCCGATACCGGTACTGGAGAAGGCCATCGATACGGCCGGTTTCAGGTTTGCAGATTCGCAGGAAGCGAAGAGAGAAGTCACGATTTACCTGGAAAGGCTTTTTGAGCTTGATCCTGAGTTGACAGGTGAAGTGAATCTAGATGGGTTCTTCTTCTAAAAAGAAGGTAATATCTCCGCTATTATCTATTGGTATATTGATACTCGTATGGTTTGTGGCGGCGGAGATAGTTTCGAGCAACCTTCTTCTTCCCGGACCCGCCGAGACTTTCGAGGGTCTCTGGAAAATCGTTACCAGCATCGATGGCTGGGAAACGATACTTGAAACGTGTGCCAAAGCCTTCGCCGGGCTTTTCATAGCCCTGGGAATGGCGCTGGTCAGCGGTTTTGTCATGGGTCTTGTCGAGATCGTTTACGAGCTACTCAAACCCGTTATGACCGTTCTCCAGTCTATCCCCATAGTTTCCTGGCTTGCACTGGCCATATTCTGGTGGGGAGTGGGGTTCAAATCACCGGTTTATATCGTCTTCCTGACACTGTTCCCCATATTTACCATAAACATCGCAGAGGGTGTAAGGAACGTTGACAAGAAACTGGTCGAAATGGCGAAGATCTACAGATTGCCCGGAAGGGTCGTGCTTACAAAGATCTACTTCTCTTCGGCTTTTCCTTTCATAGTCTCTTCGATGAGGGTTGGCATAGGTATCATGTGGAAGTCCGTTGCCGTTGCCGAGTTTATGGTTGGAACGTCCGGGATCGGAAGAGTCATTGCCGATTCCAAGTACTCTATAAATATCGTGAGGGTTTTCGCCTACACGCTTGTGCTGGTTGTACTGGGCATAGTCACGGAAAAGGCTCTCGACTTCATGATAAGGAAGGGTAACCGCTATGCTCTTAAAAATTGACGGACTCACGAAGAGGTTCGATGGGGAGACGGTTATCAATAACCTCAACTACAGTACAGAGGGCAAGTTCTTTCTCACTATACTCGGCAGTTCGGGGTGTGGAAAGACTACTTTGCTCCGTATTCTCGGCGGTGTCCTCAAACCTGATGAGGGTACTGTGCATATATCCAGCGAGCGCCTTGCCTTTGTCTTTCAGGACGATCGGCTGATACCGTGGATAACTGCCGGAGAAAATATCGACATAGTCTCGCCCGGCTGTGACGTGAACAGATACCTGAGACTGGTGGGCCTTGAGGGCCACGGAGGGAAGTATCCCTCACAGATGAGCGGCGGTATGAAACGAAGGCTCAATATAGCGAGGGCGATCGCCTTCGAGCCGGATCTTATACTCATGGACGAACCCTTCAACTCACTGGACGTCGTAATGAAGGACCGCTTGCTGGAAGAGATAAAGGAGATATGGCACGAAAGGAAACTCAGTATAGTAATGGTTACACACGACCCGAGAGAGGCGGCGAGACTGTCGACTGAGATAATGCTGGTTCGCGATGGCTTCGGCAAAACTGAAATAGTTAAGCTGGAAAACCCGATGGCCAGAAGCGCCGACGACATCGATACCATATCGAGAAGACTGCTGGAGAGAATGAAAGAATTTTCTTCTTTTGTTCAATAAAAAGCGAATGAATCGAAACAACCTTGATGTAGTATTTGCTGGCAGCAAAGAGGTGATTATTGTGAACTATAGAAGAGATCTGGTGATAGACCTAAATACGTTCGAGTTCAAAAAGGCGATAGATGCTTCGTTCGGGACAGACTTCATTGATGAAGTGACTCTGCTGGAACCGGTCAACGTCCATATAGATCTCTACAAAGACAAAGATTCGGTCATAGTTACCGGTAGCGTCAGTACCGCGGTCGAAGAAAGTTGTGCCCGCTGCCTGAAGCCGGTGGTTATACAGATAAAGGGAACAATCGAAGCGACTTACGTTCACGAGATAATGCTGAAGAGCGTCGATGATGCCGGCAAAGACGAGCTGGAGAACGTTATAAGATTAGAGGGAGAGCTTCTGGACTTGTCAGATCGAGTTATTGAGGCTATAATTGTTGAGGTTCCGCTGAAGACTCTATGCAGCAAGGACTGTGCCGGTTTGTGCCAGGTATGTGGAACCAATCTGAACGAGAATCCCGATCACAAGTGCCAGGATCGGGCGATTGTTGATGATAGCTGGCACAAAGCGATCTCCGAATTGAAAACCAAATTGAAGAGTTAAATACAGGAGGGATTAAAGTGGCCGTTCCAAAGCAAAAACGAAGTAGAAGCAGAACTCATCTCAAGAGAGCGAAGACGTACAGGGCGATCACCGTCTCTGTTTCTACGTGTCCTAACTGCGGAGAACCCAAGCAACCTCACAGGGTTTGTCTGCACTGTGGTCATTACGGGGGAAGACAGATTCTTGAGATTGGTGAGTAATCCATGCCCGGCGTGAGAATCGCGCTCGATTCTGCTGGAGGAGACAGGGCACCGAAAGTGAATCTTGAAGGTGCTCTTCTGGCTCTGAAAGAGTTTCCCGATCTGGAAATACTTCTGGTCGGCAGGCAAGAGGAACTTTCCCCCGGTTTGAAAGGATATCCAGAGGCTTCAAGAATAAAAATAGTCGATGCGAGAGAGGTCTTTCCAATGTCTGAAAAGCCCTCTCTTTTGTTGAGAAAGAAAGAGACTTCTCTTTATATAACGGCCCTGCAGGTCAAGGAAGGCGGAGCCGACGCGATGGTATCGGCCGGAAACACAGGTGGCGTACTCGTCGCGGCGCTTTTCGTTGTAGGCAGGATCAAAGGTGTCGAAAGAGGCGCGATCGCCGGAAAAATACCTTCTAAAAACGGCTATACGAT
>DBRH01000068.1:0-20315 GCA_002305955.1 Kosmotogaceae bacterium UBA1373 | reverse complement strand
CTCCTCAACGTCGGCGAGGAGGAAGAGAAGGGCACCGAACTGACCAGAATGGCCTTTAATTACTTGAAGTCGGAACTGGGAGACAGCTTTGTCGGAAACGTCGAGGGAAGAGATATAAACTTCGGCGAGGTTGACGTCATAGTCAGCGGAGGCTTCGAAGGCAACGTTGCCCTGAAGGCCATTGAAGGGGCTGGAAAGCTCGTCTCTCAAAGACTAAGAGAAGAGATAAAAAAGAGTGGAATAGCCGGTCTTCTAGGTGCCCTGCTATTGAAGAAGGCCCTGGGAAGGCTCAGAAACTCCATGAATCCCAGCGAGTACGGCGGGGCTTTCATACTGGGTGTCAGGGGAGTGGTCTCCAAAGCCCACGGAAATTCCGACTCTCTCGCCATAAAGAACGCCATTAGAGTTGCGTACGAAGGTGTCAAGGGCGAGCTTGTGGAGAAAATTGGAAAGAGGTTTGGGGGGTAAGTGGTTTGTGTGGAATAGTGGGAATGGTGGGACGCGATTTAACGATCAAGAAACTCGTTGATGCGCTCAGGAAGCTTGAGTACCGGGGTTACGACTCGGCCGGCATAGCCTTCAGAACAAACGAGGGTCTGAGAGTGGAAAAGGCTGCCGGGAAGATAGATGTTCTCGAGTCTCATCTCGGGAATATGATGAACACCGACGTTCTTCAGGGCATGGCTCACACCAGGTGGGCGACCCACGGAGGGCCTTCGGACTTCAACGCACATCCACACACGGACTGTACTGGAAAGATCGCCGTCGTTCACAACGGCATAATCGAGAACTTCGATGAGCTCAGAACCGGCCTGGAGAGCAACGGCCATATATTCAAATCCTCCACGGACACCGAGGTGATAGCCCATCTCGTTGAGGACCATTACAGGGGAGACCTGGTCACCGCCTTGAGGCACACTCTGGTTGACCTTGAGGGCGCGTACGCGATAGGCGTGATGCATCAGGACCATCCAGATATAATAGTCGCGGCCAGAAAGGGTAGCCCTCTCGTCATAGGTGCAACACAGGGCGGAGGGTTCATGGCTTCGGATGTCACTCCTTTGCTCAAGTATCTGCGGGATGTGCATTTCATGGAAGACGGGGAGCTCGCCGTAATAAAATCGGGAAACGTGGAGATCTTGAAATTGGACGGTACTCCCAAAGTCAAGAACCCGACGAGGATCACCTGGAGCGAAGACGCGGCCGAGAAGGGCGGTTATCCTCACTTCATGTTGAAAGAGATATACGAAGAACCCCAGACACTCAGAAATGCTATCACCGGAAGAATAAAGAACAAACTGCCGCATTTCAGAGAGCTTGAAAAAATGGGCGAGGATTTAACGAAAATTAAGGGAGTAACCGTGCTAGCCTGCGGAACCAGCTACCATGCCGGGCTTGTTTTCCAGCGTTTCGTTCAGGATTACGCTGGTATCAAGGCCGATATAGACGTCGCATCGGAGTTCAGGTACAGAAACCTTCCGCTCGGCGAAGGAGACATCGTGGTTGCCATATCGCAGTCGGGTGAGACGGCCGATACACTCGAGGGGATAAGAAAGGCCAGACAATCCGGTGCAAGAGTGATCTCGCTCACCAATGTCGTCGGATCCACGATATCCAGAGAGAGCGATGCCGTCATATACATAAACGCCGGTCCGGAGATCGGTGTCGCAGCCACGAAAACATACGTCGCGCAGCTGGCGGTGCTTTTGCTTCTGGGTGCGGTGCTGGCGTTCAACAAAAGAAATCCCGAAGCGATATCGCAACTGGTGAACGAAATCGAAGGCATGCCCACGGTATTCGAGAATGTTCTGGCATCGGCCGACGAGCAGTGCCAGAGGCTGGCGAGAGAGTACCACCAGTTCAAGCACTTCATGTACATAGGAAGGGGTTACAGTTATCCGTCGGCACTCGAAGGGGCTCTAAAGCTAAAGGAAATCAGTTATATCCATGCCAGCGGATATCAGGCCGGAGAGTTGAAGCACGGTCCCATAGCCTTGCTCGATAGGGAGTTTCCTGTCTTTGCGATAATCCCCGAGGACGAACTCAAGGCCAAGATGCTCTCCAACATAATGGAGACCAGGGCCAGGGATGCCAAGGTAGTCGCAATCTGTAGCGAAAGCGACAGAGAGGTTTCGAGGGCCGTGAACAGCAGAATAGAAGTTCCGAAGGTTTCGGCGCCCCTCTATCCTCTGGTGATGTCGCCGTATCTCCAGCTCTTCGCATACCACGTCGCCGTCGCGAGAGGGTACGATCCCGACAGACCTAGAAACCTGGCCAAAAGCGTCACTGTAGAATGAGCGGTGAACGGACAAAAATGGGAGAGTTTGATTTGGACAATACAGTAAAAGAAATCACAGAAATTCTCGATAAAAAACAGGGAGAAGAGATAGTAATCCTCGATGTCTCGAAAGTCTCCAATCTTTCCGACTACTTCGTAGTCGCTACGGCCAACTCGGATCCTCACATGGAGGCTCTCAGGGAGGCCGTTCTCGAATATCTGGAAAGGGAAAGCGTTCCGATCGTGTACTACGATAAAGGCAGAGGCTACGACTGGCTGGTCGTTGACGGAGGATACTTCATAGTGCACATCTTCAGCAAAAAGGGACGGGAATTCTATTCCCTCGAAGATCTCTGGTTGAACGCAAAGAGATACACATACAGAGAACTCGTCAAAGACGAGAAAAACGCACGGCAGTAAGCGCTTGGATCCCGGTGCCTCGAAAGAGGTCGATCCACAGCACGCGCCGGAGGTAAACCAAATCGGAGGTGTTTACGTGGCAGTAGTATCAATGAAACAACTTCTCGAAGCCGGTGTCCACTTCGGTCACAGGACGAGAAGATGGAACCCGAAAATGAAACCCTACATCTACGGTGAGAGAAAGGGAATCTACATCGTAGATCTTCAAAAGACTCTCAAGCTTATCGAAGAGGCCTACGAGCACGTGAGAAACCGTGCCCAGGAAGGTGCCACATTCCTGTTCGTCGGAACCAAGAGACAGGCCCAGCAGATAGTTGAAGAGGAAGCCAAGAGGAGCGGTTCTTTCTATGTCAACAGCCGCTGGCTAGGTGGTTTGCTGACCAACTTCAGCACCATCAAGAGAAGAATAGAAGCACTGAAGAACTTCGAAGAAATGGAGACCAGCGGAAAGCTTGCGGCCCTGCCAAAGAAAGAGCAGAGCATGATAAACAAAAGACTGGAAAAGCTCAGAAAGAACCTTAACGGCGTCAAAGAGATGCACAAGCTTCCCGACGTAATTTTTATAGTCGATCCCAAGCANNACCAACTGCGATCCCGATGTCATAGATTTCATAATTCCCGGTAACGACGACGCGATAAGGGCAATCCAGCTGATAGTTCACACTATGGCCGATGCCATTCTCGAAGGTAGAGAAGGACTTGACGCATCGATGCTCGCGTCTAAGTCAAGCGAAGCAACGACCGTTAAGGGACCTGAGGAACTCCCCGATATCGGCGAAACGGAAGAGCTTGAAGAAACTGACGAATAATCTAGAAGGTCCAGCGTTTAATTAAAATTCATTTACGGCCATTTTCCCGTTAAGTTTGGCTCCAGGGGAAGTGGCCTTTTTAATTTTAAGTGATGCTCCACATCATTAATGATATTCCAGAATTTCGCAGCAAAAAAGAAATTTTGGAAGTGAGGAAGAGTCGTAAGTCATGGACAAGAAAGCCGTTTTATAGTGTATAATCAACTACAGAAAGGCGAGTTGAAAACGTAGTCGCCTCAATCTCCCGGAAGAAAACTGGTTATTTGCTGTGATTTGTAAGTAAGTATGATTTCGCTTATAAACATCATCAACCCATGAAAAGCGTTTGACACGGCATTATTGGAAATGGTACAATTACCTATGGTTTGGTCTGTTTCTGGTGATTTTGCTTAGCGCGTTGTGTGTGGTATATAATATGTTATAAGGCAAGTCTTGTTAGATTAGATTATCGAATTTTCTTGTACGGGATGCATTTTTTGGTAAATACAGGTCTCTATGTTCTTAGCAAAATACTTCACAACCAAAACGCCTTATAGGGGGTGTGTGCAGTGGCAAAGAAACTCTTGAAGTTAACCACATTGCTCAGCATTTTGATTGTTGTGTTGATGCTTACTGGCTGTCCCAAACCAGAAGTGTTTTACAACCTGACGATCAATGCTGAGAATGGCACTGTTACTGCCAATCCGCAGTCTGAAACGGGCAAGTATGCTAAAGATACGAACGTCGAGCTTACTGCCAATCCAGCTGCTGGTTGGGTATTTAGTAAGTGGGTTATCAATGGAACGGACGTAACAGGTAACCCAACTACTGTTAAGATGGACGCGGACAAAGTCGTTACGGCGGTTTTTGAGGAGATTCCACCAGTTGAGTACACCCTGACGATCAACGTGACTGGTAATGGAACGGTTGCTGCAGTTCCCGCTTCTGCCGACAACAAGTACGAAGAGGGTACAGATGTTCAGTTGACCCCGACTCCCACTGCCGGCTGGAAGTTCGTGAAGTGGGTGATTGGCGGAGTCGAATCAACCGATGTCCCCAAGACAGTCACCATGAATGCCGACACGACCGTTGAAGCTGTATTTGAGGAAGAGATTCCAGTAGTCAAGTACACGCTCACAGTCAACGTTACCGGAAATGGAACGGTTGCTGCAGTTCCCGCTTCGGCCGACAACAAGTATGAAGAGGGCACGGCAGTTCAGCTGACTCCGACTCCTGCAGACGGTTGGGAATTCGAAAAGTGGGTAATCGGGGAAGTAGAATCAGCTGAAGTTCCCAAGACGGTAACTATGAATGCAGACATAACTGTCGGAGCCGTTTTCAAGGAAATCGTGGGCCCCGCACCGAAAATCGTTAACCTGAGCCTCACGACGGAAGATTTCATGGTTCTCCAGCCATGTACAACGAATCTGGAGATCAGGTTCCAGGTAAAAGTCGATGATCCCGACGGCGATCTTACCGCTGCCGAGTACATCGTGAAGCATGTGACTTCCGGCCTCTTCTACAAAGTAGCAATACCTGAAGACAACTGGGGCGCACCATGGATCTACACTATTTCCCAGACGACTCTCAAGAACGGTATTGGAAACCCGATACCCGGTGGAGAGTACGAAATAACCGTTACTGCTACAGACGCTAACGGAAGTTCTGCCAGCGATTCCATAGCCTTCTTCGTCAAGAACTCCCTGTCTGTTTTGGAAGAGGTCGAGCTTGACATCGAAGGAAGCCAGATCACCATAGTCGATGGCTACTGCCTGGTTAGCGAGGGACTACCGGCGAAGGTAGAAGCCACGATCAGCTACGACTCCAAGATCACCGCGAGAGTTTACCTTGTGAATACGGACTTCGTGGGAACTCTCGAGGAGATGCTGACATTTGGCGATCTAATAGCCGAGCACGTCTTCACTACAGAGTCCCAGACGACCGAAACGGTCATCATAGAGCTTCCTGATCTTATGCCTCTCATGGATATCGGAGAAGAGTACAACCTCGTTGTTCTTCTCTTCACACCCGAATGCGGCGCCCTCGGCTGCGTGGACTGTGGAATCGAGGACTGGGATGTACTGGATTGCGACCTGGTCAAGAATCCCGATCCATATCGCGAGTGTCTGCCATGCGAATGTGAAAATCCATGCGATCCTTGTTTCAAGGGTTACGAACCCGGTCTGTTGATAGGCAATCTGCTTGTCACGAACCCGGCCGAATTTGAGATAACGCTCACTATCAACGAAACCGTCTTCACCAACGAAGACTTCACATTTGTCGAAGATCCGGAAGACGGCACTCTCGAAGTCAGAATCCTGATCGAAGAGGGTATGGTAACTCCCGAACTCAGCGGAGAGACCGACCTTTACTGGACGGTAGTTACGCCCACCGACGTAGAGCTCGATGCCACCTGCACCGTGGTGATCGACTTCGAGAAACCGGAAGCCGAGATCGTAATCGAGAACTGCTGCGTCAACGAAGGAATAACCGAAACAACCTTCTCGGTCACCTTCTCCGACAACGTCGGCCTCCAGAGGGGTAAGCTCTGGGTTGACGGTGCGACCCTCGTTCTGCCGGCAGGAAAGACTCCCGGAAGCTGGTTCGCACTCTCCGGAACTGAAGTGACTGTCGAAGGCACTATAAAGGATATCGATGGTCCGTACACTCTCCACGCAGAAGTCGAAGATGATTATTGTATAGTGGAAGAGTACGAAAAGGAATGCGGAATCAACGTCCCACCGCTGGTCGATTTCGGCCCCTGGTGCCACTTCATCGATTGCCCACCGGTCTGCTGGTCCGAAGAGATCGAGCTTTACTGGGGAATCGTTGACGAGCAGGGCGACTTCACTCACTTCGAGATCGTAGTGAGCCACGGTAGCGTTGATACCTACGATCCTCAGCAGCTTGAAGGTCACGTAACATGGACGCTCGGAGCCATCGACTGTGAAACTGTCACGGCGACGATAGTCGTTTACGACGACTGCGAAGGCACTGTCAATTCCAAGACCAAGAGCTGGACATCTCCATACCCGATGGACAACGTCGAGCCCGAGATCGAACTCACGTTTGCCGACTGCGGCGAACCGGAAGAATGCGCCACTTCTGCGGTCCTCGCCTGGGACGCTTCCGACGCTTGCCTCGACTTCGTTGTCATCGCGGTGAAGCAGGGCTATCTCGATTGGCCGGATGAAGGTCTAATTGTTGACAAAGCCACTCTCGACAAGCTCGATATGGACGAAGCAATGAGCATCTACGCGACTACTACCGCTGCCGGAACCATCGACTGGATATTTGAAGACGCGGTCGATTGCGAATATCTCGAAGCGATAGCCATTGCGGTGGATACTTGCGGTAATTACAGCTACGACGAACTCATAAGCGAGAACGTAATAGACAACATGGAACCGTTCGTTGCCCTCGGTGTCTTCGGGCTCGGTTACAACGCGCTTACTGTCGGTGAAGTTATAGGCAGCGAAGCCGAATTCGATCTCGACAAGTTCATAGACGAAGGCTTCTTCGATGGCGAACTCTGCACAGACGCCACCTGCCTGATGCTCGTCTGGATAGTCGAAGAGAACTGTGTCGACGACGTCTGGTTGACGACCAACTACCCGCTCAATCCATGCGGAAACGAAATAATGGAAAGACCCGTAGGCAATTACACCTACGATCCGAAGCACCTCAGCCTGTGGTGGGATACCTTCACACCGGAGGACTGCTACTTGCTCGACAGAGACGTCACGATCGGTTTGATACCGTTCTGCCTGCCTTTGATCGACTGCGATACGTTCGAGGCCACTTTGACGGCAGACGATATCTCCGACTGTACCGATGAAGTCAGCGACTATGCGTCGATCACCGTGGACAACGTTCCTCCGGAAACGACACTCGAGTGGGATCTCACTCCATGTTCGACCGAAGTGACACTGACGTGGTCGATGACCGACAACTCCTTCCCCTGCACGATCTGTGACGATGGTGGCTGTGAGATCGGCTGGCTAGACCTCTACGTCGATGGTTACTTCTTCGGATATGCCTCGATAATGACCGACGGTACGACTGCATGGTACGAAGTTTTCGATTCCTCGTACAGTGAAGTCTCAGTACCGGACGGCTGGGAGATCGAGTTCGATCCAGTCACGTTGACCTACGCCGGTACCATAACCGGAGAAGATGAAAACCTTGACTGTGTAGAGATTGAAGTCGAGTTCTACGCGTTCGGCTGCTGCTGCTACCTGGAAGAGTCCTACGGAGAACCCAACGAATCTCTGTACATGGTAGTTGACAACGTCAAGCCGGTGCTTGAAGTCGAACTCCCCGATCTCGTGGTCGAGCCGCTCAAGTTCTGTAAGGACGAGTTCACTACCAAGAACGCGACTGCAACGATCGAAGCGACTGTGACGGATACTTGCTTCGACGAGCTGGTAGTCGAGGTGACACACGGTAAGTTGCCCAATGGCCTGAAGGTCTGGACAACTGACGTAGAAGGCTTCCACTCGCTCGTATGGGATCTTAAGGAACTGGACGGCAAGCTGCTCGATTGTACGGAAGTCACACTGACAGTCACGGCGTACGACGAGGCCGGTTGTGAACCGACTGAATTTGCGACATCCTTCAAGATCGACAACATGCCGCCGGATATAACGTTCACTAACGATCCTCTTGGAGATCCGTGTGGCGCCGAGTTCGTAGATCTCGACTACTGTATCGACGATCTTTGCCTGACCTGCGGCGACTGTACGACGATAGCCGTTGCCTACATCGAAGTGAGCAGCACCGACACGAAGTACCCGATAACTGCCGAGTGTGGCTGTGAAGTTCCTCTCTGCGGTACTTTCAGGTGGTACCTGGAAGACATTGACTGTGGCGAGACCCTGGTTGCGACTCTCGTTGCCTGGGATACGTCCGGAAACATCAGTGAAAAGGGTATAGTGATCGGAAACGTCGATAACAAGGCGCCCGTTGTCAACACGTTCACCTTCGACCTTATAGACACTATCACCTGGGATGCGACTGACAACTGCTTCGATTCGATAAGCATCTGGGTCAGCCACGGAACATTGCCGGATATCTCGGTGTTCCCGCAGGCCAACTTCGAAGCCGCTCAGTACGTACCGCCGTCGTTCACCGATCAGGGGATCACTTTCGAACCGGCAGGTACAACCACCTGGGATCTTAGCTCCATGACCGCACCGGGAACCGTTACGATGACTCTTGCGGCTTACGACGAATGCTGCAACGAGACCGTCGTGGCGACGAGCTTCTGGTACGAAGGACCTCAGGGTTAATTAATCGATATTGAAATCTGCGATACGACCCGCGGCTCAGGCCGCGGGTTTTTTGTTGTCATGAAGGGCTGTTGGTGATATAATTTATCGTGATTAACTTTCTTTACTCCTGTGAGGTGGACCCATGCGAAAGGTTGCTTCTTCAACAATCATCGTTCTAGCTCTTCTTGTATTGTTATCGGGCTGCGGTTCGAAGATCGAATTCTCAGTTCCCGAGCAGAGAGTCGTTCAAGGCGATCTTCTTTCCATCGATCTCAAAAACTTCGCCAAATTCGCTGGTGATTCGACGGTCTATTTCTCTTTGATTTCCGGTGTGGGCCGTGTCGTGGGAAGCAAATACGAGCTGTCTGCCGACCGATCGCTGACCGGCGCACAGACGGTTGAGATAGCCGCCTTTACGAAGGGTGGCGAACCTGTGAGTTCAAAGTTCAGGGTAACCGTCAACTCCAAGGATTTCCCGCCCGAGGGTAGCATTCCCGATCTCAACATGATAGAGGGCGAGTCTCTGAATCTCCCGCTTCATGTTCTGATAGTCGACCCGGAAGGTTCCGAGGTTGAGTACGAACTCTCCGGAAAGTACAAAGAGGGCTTCGCCTGGATAGAAGAGAGGCTCCTTTTCATTCAGGCCAGGTACATCGATTCCGGACTCAACGAGCTTGTCGTAAATGCAAAAGACAAGAACGCCAACTCCAGCAAGGTATCTTTCGTGGTGAACGTGAAGGCGACCAACAACGCCCCGGTGGTCGCGCTCCCCGATCAGTCGGTTCAGGAACACAGATCGCTGACGATCGATCTTAAAAACTTTGTAAGCGATCCGGACGGAGACGAGATAACTTTCGAGTTGCCCGCTGAAGCAGCAGGCAGCGTGAGTTCGGGAATCTTCACATACGCCGCCGGGAGCCACCAGGAAGAACCGGTCACTGTTCTCATTAAGGCAACCGATTCTAAAGGTGCGACTGGCGAGGGAACGTTCAAGATCTCTATATCGAAGGCCCCGGATATCGCGGAAGGCGTTCTGACCGTAGGAGCGATGGGCCAGTACGCGACGATTCAGGAAGCTATCAGCGCTGCCAAAGATGGTGATACGGTCAAGATCCTCCCTGGAACTTACAGGGAAAACATAACGGTGAACAAGAGCATCACGATGATCGGGACTTCGAAGGACGAGGTCATTATTCAGGCTGCCGACGAGTCGTCGCCCGTTCTCTTCATCAGGGGCGTGGAGAACATCGTGGTTGACAACCTCTCCTTCCAGTCTAGCGGTTCGGTTATCAACTTCTCCAGGTCTTCAGGCCAGGTTGTCAATTCCTACATCGCCGGCGGAAGGTTCGGTATCTCTTTCAGTGGAGATGGAAAGACAGTGAGGGTCTCCGATTGCTATATAACCAGCCTCATGGGGATTGGCAACGACGAGTACCTAAGTACGAGGCTCGTGGGCATATACGCCTACGGTGAAGCGACGCTCGTCGTGGAGAACACAGTATTCGAAAGAACCGGTACCGGGGTCAATTTCTCCAATGGCCTGAACTACCTGGTTCAAAACAGCATTTTCAGAAAGAACACCGTAGGAGTTTCGCTCAGCGGAACGGCAGTCGGTTCGCTGGTTGGCAACACGATCACCGAGAACATCGACAACGGAGTATTGGCCAACATCACCTCCACGGCAACGATCACCGACAATCTTTTCTATAACAACGCCAGACATGGACTGGACCTCTATCTGAAGAACTGCACTGACTGTGGCTGTGGCGGCACTGAATTCAAGGGAACTGTACTTGGTTCGGGCAACGTTTTCGATTCTGAGGAGGAAATCTGTCCTCTCGACTACTGGCAGGAGGGCTTCTACATTTTCGACGAGAATCTTGGAAAAGAAAATATAAATTGAGGGCTGGTCGATAATCGATGAAGAGAGTTCTACTTTTCGCACTTGTTTTATTAGCGGGAATCGCTCACGGAGCGGTGGTGATAGATTTCTTCGGTGTAGCCACCTGTCAGGAGTGCTTCGAGGCCGAGATGATGCTCGACAGTTTGAAATACGAAATCGACGACGATGTCGTGCTGAATAAATTCATGCTCACCGAGGCGAAGAACCAGGAGTTGAAGCTCAAATACGCCAGAGTGTACGATATCCCCGAGAGCGAATACGATCTGTATCCCCTGATTTTTATAGGCAAAGACGCCTTTTATCCATCGAACATGAACCCCGACGGGCTCCTGAAGAGTATGCAAAACTACTCACAGGAAGAGAGAGAGGCGAAGCTCAAGGAGATCGAAGAGCTCGAAGAAGACGTTAGTCAGAGACTGAAAGACAGGTACGAACAGTTCAGCGTATTGGTGGTTCTCGGCGCGGGCCTTATAGACGGCATTAATCCCTGCGCTTTCGTGGTTCTGATATTCCTGGTTTCTTACCTCTATTACGTTGGCAGGGGTAGGAACGAAATACTCATAGCCGGTTTCTTCTTCGCTATAGGCATCTTCGGCGCCTATCTGGCGATGGGTACCGGCCTTCTCGGTGCGGTAGGGTACCTGGAAAGTGTCTCCAGGATCTTTCAGTTAGTTTTTTATCCGGCGATGGCCGTCTTCACCGGCATTCTCGCCGTTCTATCTATCCTGGATTTCTACAGGATGCACTACAAAGGCAAAAAGGCCGTTCTCGAACTCTCGGCCGGTTTGAAGAAAAAGACCCACGATATCATACGCAAAAACGCCCGGGCGAAAACCATCTGGATCGCTTCTCTCGTAACGGGTGTTCTCGTATCCTTCGTTGAGTTCATGTGTACCGGACAGGTCTATCTCCCGACAATAGTTTATGTGATCAACAGCGCCGGAGTCTCGGCCGATGCGCTCGGTTTCCTGGTGATCTACAATCTCGGCTTCACAGTGCCTATAATCGCTATAACGCTTATCGCGTATTTCAGTTCTTCGACGAAGAAGATCCAGGAGTACATGACATCGACGAACGCGGCCGCGAAGATAAAACTGATCATGGGAGCCCTGTTCACCGTGTTTTTCATTATAATGCTCAACATTACGCTCAAAACGTTCGGAGTGATTTGATGCTGTGTGTTCAAAACGAGATTTTCGATATCGCTTCGAGAAAACCGGAGTGTCATTGAAGATTTAAAACCCTCCTCGCTTTGAAGGGTGATTATTTCTGGAGGTTAAGAATGAACAGAAAGCCTATATTGTGGTCGATTTTGATGGTTGCTTTAGTGGTTTTACTGGTGAGCTCGTGCAATAAATCGGTCAGTCTGTACCTTGAGTCTATACCGGCCAAATACGTCGATGAAGGCGACGAGTTGAAATTTTCGCTCGCTTCGTACGTTGTGGCGACCGGCGAAAAAAACGGGCTGGTCTATGAGATTGTCAGCGGAGTCGGAGCGGTTCTGGGTGAATACTACTCGTACACTCCCGGCTTTTCCGATGCCGGTCAACACACTGTAAAGATAAGGATTTCCGACGGAAGTAACAGTGTATCGGGAAGTTTTGAGGTAATAGTCAGGAACAAAAACAGGGCTCCTTCGATAGATATCGCAAACCAGTCGATGGCTTACAGCGAAACGTTGACTCTCGATCTGCTAGACTTTTCCAGCGACCCGGACGGCGACACTTTGAGTTTTTCCATCGTCAGCGGTGTAGGTACCCTGACCGGCAACACATACACGTACAGTCCGAAGGTGGCCGATATTGGCGATCATCCGGTTACTATAACGGTGAGCGACGGTAACGATGGTTCAGATAGCGCTTCCTTCGTCATCTCTGTGTATAACGACAACAATCCGCCGGAGATAGATATCCCCGATCAGCGAATGGCGGAGGGCGAGACTCTCTCGCTGGATCTTCTCAATTATGCGCATGACGAAGACGGCGATGAGTTGAGCTTTGAACTCGTTTCCGGCGTCGGGCAGGTTGTGGGAAGCACATACAGTTATTCGGCCGATTACGCCAGTTCCGGAGAACACACTGTCAGTATCGTGGTAACGGACACGAAGGGAGCAAGCGACACGGGCGAATTTCTACTGACGGTGGATAATACGAACAGACCTCCCGTAGTTCCCTTCAATCCGCAGCCATTAGATCAGGAAACGGGAGTTCCCACGGATACGACTTTGTCCTGGAGCTGTACAGATCCAGACGGCGACGATCTTTTGTTCGATGTTTACTTCGGAACTAAGAGTACCCCCCCGCTCTTTGCCAAAGGCGTTTCCGGAACCTCTCGTTCGGTTGGTACACTCAAGCCCGATACCACTTACTACTGGAAGATAACCGTTACCGACGGAACAGATACTGTCGAGGGACCGGTATGGACGTTCAAAACTCTGGTACCGCCGGTATTCCTGAGAATTTCTTCCCTTCACGACAACGGCGTATCGCCGGTTGTCGAGATCGACGGGGTGGAGTATTTTTTACCGGTTGTGTATGAAACTACAAAGAACACGACCGTTCTCCTTTCGGTGGATCAGAGTCAGGAATTCGATTACAGTCCCTTTGTCCCCGGAAAAGATGCTAGAACGGAATTTAAAGGCTGGTCGGACGGTTCAGATGAACTTGCGAGAAACATAAAAATGGAGAGTTCCGTGGATCTGTACATCGACTTCGATGCCAGTTATTACCTGAGAACATCGACCTCTCCCCCGAACCTTGCCGATGTCGATGGGGCAGGCTGGTACCCTATGAATTCAAAAGTGGAGATAACCGCTCCAGATGTCGAAGAATTCAAGTTCAGTCACTGGGATATGAACAACCACGATAGATTCTCCGTTTCCAGGATAATTGTGATAGAGATGAACGAACCCAAAAACCTGGTGGCCTATTACACGCACATATGTCCCTAGAGATTGACTCGTGAAACACTGAGCTATAAGCTAGAATTGACAATCAAGCCACAAAAAGAAGGGAGTAAAACTTGGTTTACTCCCTTCTCTTTTTCAAGAATCGCCGTTAACGGCTCATGCTGTCATCGTAACCGACGATGGTATTGGCATGGTTCGTCCTCACGTTGGTGTAGTTATAGCTGTTCCAGACATCGTTCGATGTCATGCTGGAATACTTGTTGGCATCTATCGATATAGATATCAGATAGCCGGAATTGACGTAGGATTTCAGAGTCAGTATATCTTTATCGCTTGCTATCTGGAGGACCTCCATAACCGAAGAGTGGCTTCTGTATCTCGGTGCTTCACGCCAGGCCGGTTCTGAAGGCCAGGAAGTATGATCGCTCGTGCTGTAGGGCATTTCCTTCCAGCTGCTTATGCCTATGTTTGAGATCACTTTCATCGCGTTGACATAGTGAGCGCCTTCGTCAACGCCGTTGTTTATCTGGTGATAAATGAAATCTGGACTGAAGATCCTGTTCTGGTATGAATTCGTTGGAGAACCTTTGCTGTCGCCCACCCATTGTGCTCCGCTCAAGTTCCAGCCCCTGTCTCGAGCCTCGTAAAACGTAGATATATAATAACCGATCGAGAAAGCGACGCAGGAACCTTCGCTGCCCTGGTTGCCTATCGGCGGGAAATAGATCGAACTGGAGTAGTCGATCATGGCCGGTAATGCGTCTTGAGTGATGAAACCCTTCGCTTCGCGCCAGTTGATACTTATCTCTTCCCATTCTTCTTCCGTTGGCGGTCTTAGGCCCGTGCCGAAGCCATCTATTATCTCGTTGTAATTCACTCCCTCTTCGTATATACCCATCTGTTCTTTCATTCTTGCCAGTAGCTCCGGAGAAATCCCCGCTCCACCGTCGTACTGGAGATCGTAGAACGGACTCGAAGCATAAGTCACGCTGGGGATCTGCACATTCACGCTCGAGTCGTTCACAGTGTTCTTCGGTGTTTGCGTGGAAGTGAAAACGTCAGTGGGAATTCCAGACGGGTAGTTGTTGTACACCTCGACCGAGAATGACTCTATAACGCCCGTACTCGAGGTTTTCGAAGAGTCGGAGACTTTCAGGTACACGGTTTCATCGTTGAACGGGAGCAATTCCGTTATATCGAGCACCATTTTGTTCTCCGGGAAGGGCAACGGTCCGCCACGGTAATCGGGGTCATAAACATCGAAGCTCTTTTCTCTCAGGGGCGAAGCGGGATCGCCGACACCCACATATACCCGGCAGTCGTCCCTGACAGGATGGGATATTTCGAACACGGCAATCGCCCTGGGCTCGTAACCGTTTCTCGGATCTGTTATGAAGCATACAACGCGGTTCTTTTTCATGGCTTCGTATGTGATGTACAGGAAGCCGTCTGGTACATTTTCCCATCCCCCGATTCCCCATGAGTTGGCGACTTTGAAGGCTCCAGTTTCAACCTCTTCCTCAAAGTTAGCCACCAGTGTTCTGTCGCTCCTGGCAGTGAATGAGTAATTTGAGTTGGTGCTGACCTGGATCCCCGCTTCGGTCCAGTTCACGAATCTGTAGTCGCGGTTGGCGAGGGCCGTGAGATTAACCGTCTCGCCGTGGTTGTAAATTCCGCCCCCTGTTACCGTCCCTCCGGCTTCGGGATTTGCAGATATCGCTATCGTGTACTGGATGGTTGAGAAGGTGGCAGTGACGTTTCTATCCGCGTTCATCGTGATGTTGACGGGGTTCGTTGAACCAGACAGATCTCCGCTCCAGCCTTTGAAATTCCAGTTTGTTGCAGGGCTGGCGGTCAGCCGAACGATCTCTCCGTGTGCATATGTGGGTTTGTCGGGGTTCCTGGATACCGTTCCTTGACCCGTTATGTTAATTGTGAGTGTGTACGTCTTCTGGGTGAAGTTCGCCACGAGTGTTCTGTTTCCAATCGCTTCGAACGAGTAGTCCGGATCGCCGCTCACCTGTACTCCGTCTTCGGTCCAGTTCACGAAACTATAGCCGGGATTGGCGAGGGCCGTGAGGTTCACCGTCTCGCCGTGGTCGTAAGTGCCGTTACCCGTTACCGTCCCTCCGATTTCGGGATTTGCAGATACAGCTATCGCGTACTGGATGGATGAGAAACTGGCAGTGACGTTTCTGTCTGCGTTCATCGTGATGTTGATGGGGTTTGTTGAACCAGACAGGTCTCCGCTCCAGCCTGTGAAACTCCAGCCTTCCGAGGGATTGGAGGTCAGCTGAACGATCTCTCCATGTGCATATGTGGCTTTGTCAGGGTTTCTGGTTACCGCTCCCTGACCCGTTACATTTATTGTGAGTGTGTACGTCTTCTGGGTGAAGTTCGCCACGAGTGTTCTGTTGCCAATCGCTTCGAAAGAGTAGTCTGGATCGCCGCTCACCTGTACTCCATCTTCGGTCCAGCCGGCGAATTCGTAGCCCTCGTTGATTGAGATCGACAGATTGACTGTATCTCCGTGAACGAAAACTCCGGCGCCGATCGCATTGCCGCCGTCTTCTGGATCGCATAGAAGTTCAATCCTGTAGCTTGGAATGAATATAACACGGTATGTCGATGTGGTTTCGCCATCCTCCGCCGTAACTATTAATGTGGCTGTACCCGGCAGAGTAGCGGCCTGTACAACCTCAATCGATGCCATCGGATTGTTCGTGATACCTGAGACCACAGGCGGAAATAACACCTCGGGAGGGAGAATCACTTCATAATCGAACCTTTCGGGTGTGAATCCCGTAACTGCCGTCCCGTTGTACAGGAGTGAAGATAGAGAAGAATCGGTGCTCTTTTGAACGGTGAAGTGTATGTGGTAGAACAACCTGTCTTTACCGTTTAACGCTGTTACCGTTATCGTTGTCGTACCCGGAAGCGTTTCGGCGTTATCTATATCTATTACGACCCCTTCAACGCTCGGTGTGACCGTGACGATCGGAGCCTGGACCGTCCCGGCAGCCAGCTCAACGGTGTACTCGTTGACCTGTGGATTGAAATTCTCCAAAGGATTGCCGCTTATACTTATCCCTGTAAGTGATGCATCGTTCTGCCTTTGAACATAAGGACATGCAGTCAGCAGGAAAACAACAGTAACTGAAATCGCGATCAACACGTGTCTTTTCATTACAATTCCCCCAAAAAATGAAGTTTGTCTGAGAAATCGAGACATGCCGATAGAATACCTGGACAACTATTTCTTCAAAGTCCCGGTCCATTCGCCGATCTCTCTGGCCAGACTGTCAAGGAAGATCTTGCCGTCGTTGACGAAAGTACCGGTTGCCGTGACTGTAACTTTACCGTTCAAAATAACATCTCTCATCTCACCAACCACGGGCGGATACCGTAGCTGCATGGTGACGGTGAGGAAATTATCCGGCTTGTCGGTTATGATACCGGTGAAGTCGACTTTTATCAGCTCCAGTCCCGGGGGCATCGTGCTTCCCCAGCCTTCCAGATTGTTGCCGTCCTGGTGCGTTATCGCCATGGTTCCCGTTCCCTTGATAGTCGTGTTGCCACTCTTAACCTTTCCTTCCAATCTCCAGGTCCCGAAAACGGGAACGGCGTTCTTCGGGTCGGAATGTTTCTTCCAGAAACATCCCCCCAGAGTCAATGCGATGAAGAGAATAGCCAGAATAGCCAGTGTCTTTACTTTCATCTTTACCTCCTGAAGGGTTACTATTTATGGGCCGTCCATTCACCTATCTTCCTTGTGGGATTGAGAAGGAATATGCCATAACCGTCGCCCGTACCGTTAGATTCTGCGTAAATTGCGTTGCCCTCGACTCTGAGCTTGCCTTTCATCAGAACGTCGTATTCAACACCGTTCAGCGGGTTGGCTATAATTCCGGTTACGGTCATTTCAGTAGATGAAAATTGCACATCTACGGAAGCGATTTCTATTTCGAAGGTATCGCTCACTTCCTTCCCCTCTTCGTCGGTGTACGTGGAATTGGCAGTGAGCTCTACCGGTCCGGACATCTGCCAGTTTTGCTGACCGATAGTCAGAGTACCGTTTCCATCGGCCTTTACGCTGCCGTAAGTCCCGCTTTCGTAGTCGATGGAGCCTGTAAAGGTCCATTTCCCGAGATAGGGATTGGCGAAGCCGTAGTTGTTGGCGAAGACCGCGAAGTCGGCCAGGGTTATTGATCCGTCGGGAAGACCGGAAAAGGAGAATATCTTCTGCCATATACCCAGGTATTGCTTTTCGGATGCACCGATATCGTACTTTTCGTCGTATTCGGCTGATCCAGCTGAGAACCCGTATGCCGGGGCGAATGCCGCGAAGTCTGACAGTGTGATATAGCCGTCTCCGTTATAATCTCCAATCAGATCGGGAGCAACTGAGTTCTGTGTTAAGAACGAAGCTTTTTTAATTGGCAGGATAACCGTATCGTAGCTCGAGACCGTGATCGAACCGGGATTTTCAAATGGAATTGCGAGAACCGGTTCGGCAAAATCGAGATCTCTGAACTTCGAGAGTGCAATCGTTGTTCCGCTTGTATCTTGACGCGTTATCACCAGAACATCCTGCAGGGGGACGATGTTTTCAGCATAGATATGGGCTCCAGAAAGAGTTATCTCCAGAGCATCAATTCCCCTGCTAACGTACAGATCAAATCCACCGGCTTGCCTTACCAACTTAAAAGCGCTGTCGTTGTGTGAGGAGTGACTGCTAACGCAAGAGGCCAGAAACAGCACAATTATGGAAAGAATCATCGAAATCATCAGTGTTTTCTTCATTTCAAACCCCCTCATTGAATGGTGATTATCCCGACGTCGGATAGATCCAGTCCCTCAACTGCGGGAATAACATCTGTTTTGAAATTGACGCCGCCTTCGCTCAGATACTGAGAAAAAGATATCTCCGTTGTGCCGGTTTTGTCCAAAGCATTGAAGAATATTCTCAATAGTTCTGTGTTTTGAACATCGATGTCTTTTAGTCCGGCAATCGCCACGTGGATTATGTTGTCTTCTGGCTGTCTGGTTATCATCAGGCCTCCGACCAGAGATTGAACTATTCCCGAACAGGTCATATAGCTATCATCGAATTCAAGAACAACCTCAAAAGCGTTGATTTCACCGAGATTGTTTCCCTTTATAACGATACTTCCAAGGCTGTTGTTGACGAGCGTGGTATCGACTATTTCGAACGAGGGGCCCGCAACAACTATCGTCGATGCCTGGCTGATTACAGGATCGCCGGTCTTACCTTTTATATCGACGGGAGTGACTTCGAAGTAAATGTATTTGCCTACATCCTGAAACGTGAGCTGATATTCACGTGAGGTAGCCTGGGCAATAGCTGTTAGGTTTGTTCCGATGGCGTTTTCTGAACGGTACCATTTGTATTTCGAAGCTCCTTCACTGTCTTTTTCCGGATCTGTGTAGTTGTACTCTCCTTTCAATTTCTGCCCGCTTACCGTCTGGCCGGTGATTCTCACATTTGAAGCAACCGGTTTTTTGTTTATTGGTGGACAGCCTGTCAGTGCAACCAGCACGGTTGCCAAAATAAAGACATAATATATGAGTCTTTTCAATCGAATCACCCGCCTAATTTATCGTTATAGTTCCTGGAACCAGCGTGATATGGGGACTTCTTATTTCCTCAGGAGGTTGACTGTCGTTGGTGACTGCCGTTTCAACTTCGACATCGTTGTAAATGTATTTCGTGAAACCGATCGTAGTAGATCCACTCGAGACTTCTGAAACAGTTATCGTCGCTATTTTCTTTCTTGTGGAGAGATCTACCGGTTGACCTCCACCCACGAAATGAATGATTCCATCGGTTGATTTGAAGAGGTTTTGTAGAGTCCAGTTGAGCTCCGGATTGTTTGCCATGGCTAGTATTGAAAGCTTTGCAGGGTCATAGCTCAAAACGTATTCTATGGCTCCAACATTGAATCCGAAGTTTTCGGCGTAAACTTCGATCTGGCCGAAGCCATCGATAGTTTTATCGCTTATTTCGATAGTTCCCTTGATCATATTGAAATTGGCCACGAGCGTTCTATTCCCCGTGGCCGGGAAGGAGTAATTTGCCTTTGTGCTTACAACCGATCCTCCTTCTGTCCAGTTCAAAAATTGATAACCCGCATTCTGTGTCGCTGACAGGTTGACCTGCTGATTATGACTAAAAGTTCCACCGCCGGAGGCCGTTCCACCTTCTGACGGGTTGGCAGATACGGAAATAGTGTATGTCTTTATTTTGAAAGTGACCGCTATCGTGTGGTTGTCTGTGACATTGGTGAAAGTATAGTTTGTTACCGCACCGATCGAACTGCCGTCGATCTTTACATCTTCTATATTGTAACCGGTGTTCGGAGTAATTGTGAATGACTGATTCGCTCCATGGTTTACTTTCACATCGCCGGATGGACTAATACTTCCTCCCGCGCCGGCCGTTGCAGTAATTGTGTACTGCTTAATCATGAAACTGGCGATCACGGTCTTGTTTGAGTTCATCGTGATGTTTGCCGGGTTTGTAGAACCGGTCAAGTCACCGCTCCAGCCTGTGAAAATCCAGTTTTCCGCGGGATTGGCCGCGAGCTGGACGAATTCTCCGTGGTTGTATGTGGCTTTGTCCGGGTTCTTTGTTACCGTTCCCTCACCGACGGTGTTCACCGTAAGGGTGTAGGTCTTCTTCGTGAGGGTGACGTCGACTGTCTCGTCGCCATCGACGTTGATG
>DBRH01000009.1 GCA_002305955.1 Kosmotogaceae bacterium UBA1373 | reverse complement strand
GAACTACCGACAGCACTTCTTCTCATTGCTGGTTTTCACATCTCTTCTCTTTCTCTCTCAGGCATATATAATAGAAGCGCCGGGCCTGCAAAGGCCGGCTATAGCCATCTGGAGGTGACGCGTTTGTTGAGCATACTTCTCGTCGAGGACGACGAAAACCTTTCAAACGGTATACGCTACGCTCTAGAGCAGGAAGGATGGTCCGCAACCGTAGCTGGAAACGTCTCAAGGGCCCTGGAATTGATGGAAAACGGACATTTCGATCTTGCGCTGCTCGACGTCATGCTCCCCGACGGAAATGGTTTCGAACTGTGCAAGAAGATCCGCGGGCGATCGGACATGCCGGTGATCTTCCTGACCGCCAGGGACGAGGAAGTGAGTGTTGTCATGGGTCTGGAAAGCGGTGGAGACGACTATGTGACAAAGCCTTTCAGACTCAGGGAATTAATCTCCAGAATCAAGGCCAACGCCAGGAGAATCCAGAAGATTCACTCCGACGAAGGAAGCGGTCTGCTTGAGTCCGGGCCTGTGAAGCTCGACACGGCAAAGATCAGGGCCTACAGGTCCGGCAAGGAGATATTCCTCACCCCCACCGAGTTCAGAATACTTCGAAGCCTTATTGAAAACAGCGGCACGGTTCTGACGAGAGACCAGCTTCTCGAGAAGGTCTGGAGTATCGACGGAGAATTCATCGAAGACAATACCCTGTCGGTTCATATAAGGAAACTCAGGGAGAAAGTGGAAGAAGATCCCTCAAAGCCGAAGCTGATCGAAACACTGAGGGGTCTCGGTTACAGATGGAACGGAGAGAAGTAGATGTTCAGATCCCTGTTCAGAGAAAGACAAAACAGAGTGATTGCCATGACCGGCATCGTTCTCTCACTATCGATAGCGCTTATCGCTATTGTGACTCTTTGCCTTTCTCTGGAAGATCACAGACGCCATCTTTACGCGCGGGAAGTATCGATAATCGGGAGGCTGGTTTCGCTAGGCGTTATCACGCACGAGGACGTTCCGAAGATACTCTCCGAAGAAGGATCGGAAGACTACGAAGCGGCGCTGGAGTTCTTAAAACCTTTCGGCTACACCGAAGAACCGCCCGGTAGTTTCGAGTTCTCCGACGGAGCCTTTCGATCGAGGATTATAGTCATAGCTTCACTTTCTTCTATAACGCTGGTAATTCTCTGGTTTTCGCTATCGACTCTTGTCGCAAAGAAGCAATCGGACTTTCTCAAAGAAACATCTCTGAGACTGGACGCCCTTATGAGCGGCAGGTACGACAGTGAATCGATCTACGACGGAGAAGGCGACACCGCAATCCTCTCGGCGCAGCTCTACGCGCTCACCAGGAGACTCGAGAAGACTATGGAAAGCGTTAATTTTGAACGTGACAAAATGCGAGGCTTCATCTCCTTCATATCCCACGAACTCAAGACTCCGCTGGCCTCTCTGAAAACGATGAACGAGCTGCTTATCGAAGGAAGGGAAATGGAAAGAGAACGGATGGACGAGTTCCTAGAGAGAAGCGGAGAGGATATCGAGAGAATGGAATGGCTGATCGGCGACGTTCTGAATATCGCGAGGATTGAATCGGGAGCGATAAGGTTCAGCTTCAAGAAGGCCGATCTGGCAGAACTGGCAAAGGATGTGGCGAGAAGATACTCGGAGATAGCCAAAAGCAGAGGCCTGAAGATCTCCGTCGGGGCCGAATCTACGGCCACGGTCTTCTGCGATGAGAGGTGGCTTTCACAGGCCCTGGACAATCTTGTCAAGAACGCGGTCAACTACTCCCCCGACGGAGGCACGGTGTCGATAAACATATTCAGGAGCGAGGCTTACGCCTATCTTACAGTCACGGACGAAGGCCCCGGGATTGCCGCAGGGGATACACCTAAAATCTTTCAGAGCTTCTACCGGGGTAGCTCGGCTGTCGGATCGAGAAAGGGTACCGGCCTTGGCCTCGCTCTTGCGAAAGCAATCATCGAAAGACACGACGGCGATATAAAGCTCAAATCATCAACTGAAAAGGGATCTATCTTTGCAATAGAACTGCCGATAAGACAGGAAGAGTGAGTTCTCCATCTTGCGATTTCTTAAGCTTCTTCTTCATCCGGTCATAAGACAGACTCCTTATATTCTCAGTGGAAGCTACAATTAAGGAGGCATACCATGGAAGTACTCAGAGCAACGGGATTGAGAAAAGTGTATGGATCGAACGCCAGCGCCGTAACCGCATTGAAAGGGGCCGACCTCTCCATAGAAGAGGGCGAGTTCGTCGCCATCGTAGGTCCCAGTGGCTCGGGAAAGAGCACGCTTCTTCATCTTCTCGCCGGGCTAGACCGTCCCACGGCCGGTAGCGTGTATATAGACGGGAAGAACCTGTACGGGATGTCGGACACGCAGTTATCTATCTTCAGAAGGAGACGGATCGGCTTTGTCTTCCAGTTCTTCAACCTGGTTCCCGTGTTGACTGCAAGAGAGAATATCGAGCTTCCTCTAATACTCGACGAAAGGAAGGTCGATCAACCATATCTCAACGAACTTCTCAGGCTGATGAAACTCGAGGACAGGACAGACCACCTGCCTTCTGCCCTGTCCGGCGGTCAGCAGCAGAGGGTGGCGATAGCCCGCGCCCTTATAACCAAACCCGTGATCGTCTTCGCAGACGAGCCGACCGGCAATCTCGACAGCAAGACGAGTCAGGAGGTCATGGACTTGCTTAAGATCAGTGCGAGGAAGTTCCACCAGACGCTGGTGATAGTGACCCATGAGGAGGACATCGCCGAGAGGGCCGACAGAATAATCGCTCTGGAAGACGGAGAGATAGTGTCCGATTACTCCAACAGCGATGTAGGAAGCGTATTCTCCTCCGCTCTTGGAGGGCAGAAGTGATGAAACGCTACACCGAATTGAGCGGAAAGTACCTTTCCAGAAGACTCAGAAGAACTTTCTACACCCTTCTTGGAGTGGCGCTGGCAGTAGCTTTCATAACGGCTATCATGATAACCTTCGAAAGTATAGAAACCTCGGAAATACGGGCGCTAGAAGAATCTGTCGGAGCCTACCACGGGAAAGTTGAGAAGGCAACCGATTCCGAGATACTGGATTTGAGCGCCCACGTACTGACCAAAGGCCTTGGAATCCAGAAGATAGCCGGTTCCATAGACTTTCCCGAAGAAAAGGCCTCACTGCTGATCGAAGAGGCCGACGGGCTGACCCTGCACCTGAGGGGAAAGAGAGTAACCGAAGGCCGACTCCCCGAAAGGCCGGGCGAGATTGCCGTTGACTCCTTCGCCGCCAAGCTTTTGGGTATCTCTTCGAAAATCGGTAAGAGAGTATCACTGAATATAAACGGGAATGAACGGGTTTTCGAAGTTGTCGGGATCATTTCGACGGCAAGACAGGAGAGCTCCCTGTCAAGGGCTTTCGTGAGCGTCTCGGCTCAGGAATTCTCCGCGATAGCTTCGAAATCTGAAGTGGCGAAGAACGTCTATTTCACCGTCGACGCGGAAAACAAAATGCTAAGAATCGCGGCCCAGAAAGTGGCTTCCGACCTCGAACTAACGGACAGGGCGAGGTACAACGGCTCTCTGATCTATCACCTCGAGACTCTCTCTCCTGTGAACTGGCCCGCGGTAGTTCTGGGGCTTCTCGTAGCCGTCGCTTCGATGGTCTCCATTTACAACACGGTTCACATATCGGTGCTGGAGAGGATCCGCGAATTTGGGCTTCTAAGGGCTGCCGGGGCGACTCCTGCCCAGATACGAAAAGTCGTCCTTCGAGAGTCGATACTCGTAAGCGTTCTCGGCATCCCGATTGGCCTGGCGGCAGGCGTCCTGCTTTCATTCGCCGTGGCTCTGTATGCCGGCTCCCGGCTGACCGGCCTGAATGGCTTCGCGACCTCGATCACACCGCTCTCGCTTGTGCTTGGAGCTGTTATGGGATTTCTGTCTGTGGTTGTTTCATCGCTGATTCCCGCGTTTCGCGCCGGCAAAATATCTCCCGTCGAGGCCATGAGACAGTACGGAGTCGAGTCATCGGGACGGGAAATCAGGAAGGTCGCGGCCGGCGAATCTGCGACAGGAGAAAAGATCCCCCTGAAACTGGCCAAGAGGAACATGAGAAGAAACCTCCGCACCACTGTCATCTCCGTCGTCTCGATGACGATCGCTGCGACTCTCTTCATAGTTTTCTCGTACTTTGCGGGGAACTTCGATACCGAGAGACTGGCCCGGGGCGTCGTGAAGTCCGACTTCTCGATACGTGTCACGGGCATGTACGATGATGGTCCCTACGGAAAAACGATCGAAGAGCTGCAGTCAATAGAAGGGGTCGAGACGGTAGCCGCAGCGAAGTTCCTCACCGGACGGCTGCTCAGCGAATATGAGGACCCGGAGATGGAAAACAATACCTACGTGACTGTTCCCAACCTTCAGGCCGGAATGCGAGTCACCACGGTTGATCAGTCGGGGATGTATATGGCCCTTCTCGCCTACAACGAGGCGGGAATCGAACTAATGAAATCGAAAGTGATCTCCGGATCGATAGATCTCGCCCGGATGACTTCCGAACCTCTGGTGATCATAGATGTCGAGAACAGCAACAGGCACAATATAAAGGCAGGAGACAGAGTGTTGCTCAGGACTTATTACCTTACAGAATCGATGGTCCAGCTGCCTATAAACAGCGAGTTCACCGTCGGCGCGGTGGTTCAGGAGCTTCCTTCTGTGGCCTACACCGTTGCGGGTGGTATTTTGGTAGCATGCAGCGAAGAGATAATCGACGGGCTGAGGCCTGCGGGCAACGACGTCCACCTCACGATGATGGACTACGTGGATCATTACTCTTATGTGGACATATATCTACGCAGGGGAGCTAATCCCGAAAACATCGAACCGGTGGTGGAGGAGACCGCTAAAAGGTACAGAAACTCGACCTTCATCTCCTACAGCCAGTACAGGAAAGAGACGGAAAACGCTATCAGGACTCTTTCGACGCTGGTCTATGGATTGATCGCAATAGTCGGCTTCATAGGCATCTGCGGCATAACCAACACCATAAACACAACGATCATATTGCGCCGCAGAGAGTTCGGAATACTCAGGGCGGTCGGCATGACCGGAAAACAGCTCAAGGCGATGCTGATATTCGAAGGGTTGATCTTAGGAATCATAAGCGCCATCTCGTCGGTCGTTCTCGGAGTGATTCTCTCTTACGCAGTGTACTCGCTCCTGAAAACAGAGATCGGCCATCTGAGCTGGTCGATACCCTGGCTAGGGATTGTTCTAGCAGTTGCCGGAACACTTGCAGTCGGAGTGTTGACAACGCTTGCCTCGTCCAGAAAGGTGACCTCTCTCAGCATAACAGAATCGATAAGAACGATAGAGTGAAATTCGATTCTCATCAAAACAATTCCCTATGGAATATGCAAATCTGATATAAGAATTGCGACGTCTTCAGAACAGCCTTTGCGGAGAGAAAAAGCCTGGGGAGTGAATCCTCAGGCTTTTTAGTAACCTGGATGAATCGGATTTTGCCTTCTATTAACCGACTGCTGAAGATCGAGAAGCAAGTCTTAGCTTCTTGAAATACGGCATTTCAGTTGCCACTTAACGGATAGAAGGAAGCGAAAAGACTCCAGTCTTCCTGCAAGTTTCCGATTGTCAAAGACTGGTAGTCACTGAAAAAACTTCCGCATGGATCGTAGTACCAGCCCCCAAACCCATATCCGGGATTCGGCAGGGCGCTTATAACCGTGCTTGACCCCTTTGGGAATTGACCTCCACCGCTTACTTGACCGCCTTCCGGCGGCTCGGGTCTCAAGTCGACGGTAATACTGTCGGGCACATCCAGATCGAAATTACCGACTATGGTGAATTCATTGCAGCCTATACAGGTCGATCTAGCAAAGAAGAATGTCGAGTCTCCTTCCCATACGGGCTGATCGCTGAACTCGGCTCCCTCGAATGTCCAGTTTTTGAATAGATAATTATCGTTGGGAATCGCACTCAACACCATGGGGTCGCCATGCCTGAACTTCCCGCTTTCCATAACCTCCCCGCCTTCGGGAGGATCGGCCACCACGTTGAACTGATACTCTATCGGCGGGAACCAGGCGACTATTGGAAGGGT
>DBRH01000054.1:2976-3447 GCA_002305955.1 Kosmotogaceae bacterium UBA1373 | reverse complement strand
CGTGACTATCTTCCTGAGAGCCCTTGAAAGTCCAACCGGATTTCTGGTCAGCTCCACCGCCCGGGCATCGGCGAAGTACTCTCTGGTTCTGGAGACCGCCAGGAGCGACAACCTTCCGATGAAGGAAAAGACAGCTCCCAGTCCCGCAACGGCCGCGAGGAAGGCCAGTATCACCAGCGTAGAGTTATCGCCCTTCTTCGAGGACCTTCTAGATCTAGTCGCCGCACCGAAAGCACCGAACCTCACATAAGTTATCAAAGCCCTGAAGGCCATCAGCTGGATTATCACGACCGCACCCAGAAGCGCGGATATCAGCGTCATTATTAGGATATCCCTGTTCACGATATGGCTCAATTCGTGGCCGATCACCCCGGATGTCTCTTCACGGTCAAGCTGCTTCAACAAACCGCTCGTGACACAGATAACCGAATCTTCGGATTTTCTGCCGGTCGCGAAGGCGTTTATTACCGC
>DBRH01000054.1:1797-2945 GCA_002305955.1 Kosmotogaceae bacterium UBA1373 | reverse complement strand
GGATCGTCCTGCCGCGCTTCTCTGGCCCTAACGGACTTGAGAACTATCTCCTTTCCCGAGCTCAGTGATATCAGGAGTTGCACCAGAGCGACCACCAGAAAGATCAGGGTGAAGATCGGCAGTATTCCGAAGATTATATCGATTATCAGTCCAAAAGCGGCCATCATGACAAGAAAGACCATCACGAGAATGATGGTCTTTCTCACATTTTTTCTGCCCTGTTCGTAGAAATCTACTGTAAAGGCCATATCCCTCAGAANNGAAAGATCTACGTTGGGAGTTTCTCTCTCGACTTCACCGACTTCGAAAAGCGGGAAGGCTTCGAACTTTCCGCCGAAGAAACCCACCACTATGTTGTTGGGGAAAATTTCGATCTTGGTATTGAATTTAGTCGCCGAATCGTTGTAGAACTGTCTGGCATAGGATATCTTGTTCTCGGTGCTGGTCAATTCCTCCATGAGTTGAGAGACGTTGGTGTTGGCCTTGAGATCGGGATAATTCTCGGCAATCGCGAGCAATCTTCCGAGCACCCCGCCCAGTTCCTGCTCGGCCTTTATCTTGTCTCCCACACCCTGGGCCGATACTGCACGGGCCCTGGCCTGCATCACTTTCTCCAGCGTATCCTGTTCGAATTTCATGTATCCCTTTACGGAATTTACAAGGTTTGGAATCAAGTCATGTCTTCTCTTGAGCTGCACATCGATCTGAGACCATGCGTTCTCGACTCTCTTCTTCAGGGTGACCAGGTTGTTGTAAACCCCTATTAGCCAAAGAGCGAGAACAACAACTATACCTAGTACGATAAAAAGAATGACCATTCAATCACCTCCAGCTATCAGAATTATACAGCAAACTCCTGACTAATCAGCTTTGCAATCTCCCCCACATCATTTGCAATAATGTAAGGATGATCTGGAGAAACCATTTCGGGCGTAGTTTCTCCGGAAAGTACCAGAATTGNNCAAACCGCATTCTATATCGGTGTAGAGGCGGTCTCCGATTATAACGCACCCGTCGGCGGTCTGAGAATAGTCCTCAAGCAGCATCTGGAGAATCGTGGGACTTGGCTTTCCGATTATCCAGTCCGGCTTTCTTCCGGTCGAACTCTCGAAGAGACTTATAAAACTGCCTACATCGGGAACAGGACC
>DBRH01000054.1:922-1778 GCA_002305955.1 Kosmotogaceae bacterium UBA1373 | reverse complement strand
TTCTGATCTTGCCGAAATCTATGGTGGTGTCGTAAGTTAGAACAACCACTTCGGGATCCTCTTCCACCAGATCTATGCCGGCCCTGTGAAACATCTCTCTGACCGATGGAGTTGAAAGGAGATATACGCGTCTGCCGGGATACTTTTCCATCAAGAATCTGACGGTAGCCTCGCCCGATGTATAGACTTCGAACAACTCTCTGTTCACTCCCATTTTGATCAGTTTTCTGATATATTCATCAGGTGTACGTGAGGAATTGTTCGTGAGAAACACGAGCCTGGCACCCACATCACGTATTTTTATGGCAAAATCTAGACTACCGGGCAGCAGCTTATCGCCCAGGTAAAAGGTTCCATCCATATCGGAAACGAACAGCTTTTTGCCTTTTAGCATCTCTACCTCCGGGGTNNTAAGAGTATAATGCAGAGGGTGAGATAAATTGAAGAGGAGATTCCAGAGAAAGGATTTTTTCATCATTTTCATGATAGTGAGCGGTTTCTTCATGTTCGTCGCGATGGGGAACGGTTACTGGAGGGAAAATGCTCCTTACAAGATAAGCTCCGTCGATATAAAGGCGTCTCTAGATGAAAACGGTTTCCTGAACGTGGCAGAAACATCGCTGTACGAGCTTTCCAGAAACAACCGCACCGCTTCGAAGAGACTTCACCTTTCTTACCCGGCCGTTCTCGAATCTTTCAACGTACAGGTCGATCAGATGACCGGTGTAGTCAGGGAGGTATCCTCCTCGCCGGGCGGTTTCGATGTGAGAATATTCGTGAACGAAGATGTGGGAAGTTTTACCGCCGGCACGAACTACAGGCTTTCTGGAGTAGTTGAAAACGGCAGCGACGTCTC
>DBRH01000054.1:760-897 GCA_002305955.1 Kosmotogaceae bacterium UBA1373 | reverse complement strand
ATTTCACTCTCTCTGGAACTACCCGAACAGATCGCCAGGGCGATCACGACCGAAAGCATCTTTCTTAAACCCTACAAGGAAGCGAAAGTTACCATAGAAGGCAACAGGGTATTGCTGAGCATGAAATCCGTTCTTTC
>DBRH01000054.1:421-744 GCA_002305955.1 Kosmotogaceae bacterium UBA1373 | reverse complement strand
GGCCATCAATACTACCATCAGCAGGAGTTCGATCGAAAAGGAAAACGAGACCAGCATGTTCCAGCAGGCCTTTCTCTCCGGTCTGATTGGCTTTCAAATAGCCGTTCCGATCTTTGTCCTGTTCTTCACATTCGTCCTCTTCGGGATAGAGCCGCAGATAAAGACCGAGATAGGCCACAGAATCGACTCGGCTCCCGGTTACCTGCTGAACGCAATCGTGAAGAATCCCTTTCAGGAGGTCGACAGAGACGGTTTCCTCGCCACGATACTCGAATTGCACAACAGCGGCGAGGTCAAGCTCCAGGATAGAACTATACTGGCCA
>DBRH01000054.1:0-389 GCA_002305955.1 Kosmotogaceae bacterium UBA1373 | reverse complement strand
GCGAAGGGATCGAAGCCTTTAACAGACACTACGGCTTCTGGCAGAAACACGCCATGAAGGTCGTCCGTTCGGGGAGGTTTTACGAACACCTCGGCTCCACGGTTATGTCGGTCTTCTCGATATTCTTCCTGATAACCTGGTCGCTGATACTGAAATACCTCTTCGCGAACTGGCAGGTTTACCTGACCTTCCCCGACGAGACGCTCGTGCTTTCGATCGTTCTGTACGCCGATTGGTGTCTCGGATGGTTTCTNNTGATGATACCAAAGAGTATCTTCGGCCGCTGGACGCCCTCGGGCCGGCTGTTCTATATGGAGTGGAAGACCGCGGAGAAAGAGATTCTGGCCAAACAGGAGTTCTCGGACGAAGATCTCGAAAAGCTCGTGGCC
>DBRH01000040.1:2283-3808 GCA_002305955.1 Kosmotogaceae bacterium UBA1373 | reverse complement strand
AACACCGTACACGTGAGTCATGAAAGCAACCTCTCTTTACGGCAAAAGAGCCATAGATATTATATCACCATATATGCCTTTAACATATATTTATACATTTCGAGAGGCGACTAAGAGCCGTGGTGGGGGTGGTGTAGGTTGTCGGTAAAACACGAGAAAGAGCGTCGAGAGTTCGCTTCACTCACGAGAAGGAGAGAGCGCTGTTATCCCGTTTGGCGAAAATAGGGACTGACGATTCTCCTCACGTCTGTCCCTTTTTTCGTGCGTTTCTACTCGATCCCGTCATCCCGTAGTGCTATTATACGGGATCTCGCTCTTCTCGTCCGTCTCTAAACAGAGGTAAGAGGGGGAGAGGTCAGAGGTAAGAAAGTCGAGATCTTATCGACCTTCCAGCCTCTTGCCTCTTACCTCTAGCCTCAGGTTCCCCAAGGACGGGTCCATGCTCCAACGAAGGACCAAGGACGGCTCTTCCGGGGACGGCTTCCGTTATGCTGGTATTTGTCCTCCCTTCAGATAGAATTGAATCGAGGTGATTGCGGTGGGCAGAGTCGAGTTCTCTGAAAGGTTACTCAAAAAAGACGAACGGATCGAGTTCAAAGGCAAAATAGGGCTGGTTCTCTCGGGGGGCGGCGCCCGCGGGTCATACCAGGTAGGGGTCTGGAAGGCTTTGAAGGATTCCAGGATAGAGATCGGGGGAGTTTACGGAACTTCGGTCGGCGCGTTGAACTCCGTCGCGATCTCCATGAACAAGTTTCGCGACACACGCGATCTCTGGTTGAATATCAACATGGAGAGGGTCGTTAAGGGCAGCTCCAGCAACAACTTCGTGGGAAAGATATTCGAAGCTTTGAGAGCCGGCGGTTTCGATGCTTCTCCACTCCGGGAAAGTTTCAACGTTTTATTGAACGAAGAAGCCGTCAGGAAGAGCAAGATCGACATGGGAATAGTTGCCTTCTCTCTAACGGATATGGAGGCGAAAGAGCTTTATATCGAGGATATTCCCTCCGGCCAGCTGGCCGATTACGTTCTTGCCAGCGCGAACCATCCCGTTTTCAGGAGGGAGACTATCAGGTCCGAGAAATTCATAGACGGCGGCGTTTACAGAAATATTCCGGTCAATATGGCAATAAACAAGGGCTTTAAGGAGATCATCGTGGTCGATCTTGGCCCCAAGAGGCTCCGGGATATGCTTTCGCTCTCTTCACTGGAGAGATCGGAGGAGATTACCCAGCTTGTGATTACTCCGACCGAGAATTACGGCGACGTACTGGATTTCGACCCCGAGGTTTCGGCCAACTATATGCGAGAAGGTTATCTCGACTGTTTGAAAGCCCTCGGCCTTGTGAAGGGTGATAAGTACTATATTCACGCTTCCGGCGACGCTTTCGGCGCGGCCCTTCTGACCATGACAAAACCCAGGAAAGCGGAGATGCTGAAAGTCTTCGGTGTCGAACCCTGGCAGACGGAATCGACCCATCACTTCTATTACGGTCAGCTGTTGCCCGTTCTGCAGGATTTCTTCAAA
>DBRH01000040.1:2052-2248 GCA_002305955.1 Kosmotogaceae bacterium UBA1373 | reverse complement strand
GGCTGCGACATCGATCTCTTCAAAGGCCACAGCTATAACGACATAGAGGTCGAGAGAATCGCAAGGCTCATCAAATTCGCTGTTGACAATTTTGTGCCGGAAAAACTGGAGGGAAGTCAGTACAGAGCTTTCAGAGAGGGGTTCTTGGAGCTCTTTCCCGCGCAATAGTAGCGGTCGGGGGGCCTGTCAAGAATTT
>DBRH01000040.1:0-2030 GCA_002305955.1 Kosmotogaceae bacterium UBA1373 | reverse complement strand
AGCGCGAGCATCTGGACGATTATGTTTCCTATCGCCGTCCCCTCTACCGGTCCGGCGGTGACGGGAAGACCCGTGAAATCGGCTATCAGCTGGCAGAGCAGTTGGTTCTTCACTCCTCCGTCCACTATGTGGAGCCCGTCGATCCTGCCGGTCAACCGTTCCAGCTCCTTCCTGGTGAGTTCCGTCATCGCGGCTATGCCTTCCAGAGCCGTCCTTACTATTTCACCCCGTGTGCAGGGTATCGAACTGCTATCGGCACACTCCTGCAGAATCGCCCTTTCCATGCTTGCCGGTCTCTTGAAACGGGGCGATTCGACGTCTATCTTTCCGGAGAACGGCCTCGCCTCCCCGGCCATACGCACAAGCGAGGGGTAGTCCAGCGACTGGTCTTTCGCTTTCCACTCCCTGAGCAGTTCCTGCACCAGCCAAAGGCCAGTGGCGTTTTTCAAAAGCCTGTATTTGCCGCCAGAGGCACCGATATCGACGGCGAGAAAACCTTTCAAGCGGGATCACCTTCGATGGGACTGGAGAAACTCCCCGATCTCGCTCCCTGACGGCATGGCGTTTGCCGCTCCGTACCTTGTCGCTACGATCGCCGCGCCGGCGTTGGCGAATCTCAGGATCCCTCCGAGCGTTTCAAAATCGAGGGCTTTGAACCGTTCATCTGAGAGCGAGTAGAGTCTGGATATGACGGCGGCCATGAATGAATCCCCACAGCCGGTCGTCTCGGCAACTTCGACCTTGAATCCCTCCTCGCCTATGAACCGCCCCCGCCAGAAGGCCCTGGCTCCTTTACTTCCGAGCGTGACCAGCACCAGTTCGTCGCGGCCGACCTCAAGGCTTTCGACCGCCTTTTCAACGTCGCCTTTTCCCGCTATGTATTCCAGGTCCTCGTCGCTCAGCTTCAGAATATCCACCCGGCGCATTATCTCCCTTAACTTTCTTCTGAAGGTATCGTGATCGACGACCGCGTTTTTTCTCACGTTTGGATCGAAAGAAGTCCTCACTCCGGCCTTCTTGAACCTCTCGAAAAGATCGATATAGGTAGAAGCCGACGGCTCATCCAGAAGAGCGATGGAGCCGAAGTGAAAAAGCGAGAAATCTTCGGGTGAGAGATCCTTCAACTCGTCTTTNNCTGAACTCGGGCTTTCCGTCGCTGTCAAGTGCCGCGAAGGCCAGCGTCGTTTTTGTGCCGGTCTCTCTGACGATGTAATCGGTCCTGATCCCGAGCTCATTAAGATACTTGACTAGAGCCTCTCCGAATTCATCGAAGCCGATTTTCGAAAGAAAGGCCGTGGGAACTCCGAGTTTCTGAAGACCTGCCGCTATATTGAAAGGCGCACCACCCGGTCTCTTTTCGAACAGGGTGGTGCCTCCCAGTCCCTGCATGCGGTCTCTCGAAATGAAGTCGTAGAGTATTTCTCCCGCACAGAGAACCGGTTTCAACGCCTGGTTCATAGCTTGAAATCTCCCTCGAATCTGTTCAAATCATCGGCCGGGAAGCTCCCCATGATATATTCTCCGGCTATATCGACCGGAAGAGTGAGGTCGTGAACACCCAGCGCCAGTAGAAGGTTTGCGCTCTCTATATCCTTTATACTGGCCGCAATTATATGCGGGGCGCTGGAGTGCCATCCTCCGACTTCGAGCATCTCTTCGATCCTTTCCTCGGCGTCTATGCCGGCCTTTATCATTCTATCGTAATAAACGGCGACGTACTCTACCTCCATGCTCAGCGCGGCGTAGTACTGCTGAACGGTGTAAACGGCGGTCGCACAGACGCCAACACCCATCTCGTTCAACTCGGGGACGATGGCCGAAGCCTTTTGAGGATCCCAGGGAAGCTTTATGGTGAATAGTTCGGGATCGAAGTCGCTCTTCTTGAGAAACTCCCTGACTTTCTGGACCCAGTTGCCGGAGAGGATACTCCCCTGTACGAAGTGCCTCTCGCCGGGAACTTTTGACAGGAACTTCAGGGCGTCCATCATGCCCCAGCCCGGTCTATCTCGTTTTATTATCGTCGGGTTGGT
>DBRH01000037.1:19208-20758 GCA_002305955.1 Kosmotogaceae bacterium UBA1373 | reverse complement strand
AGTCCGCAGATATCGAGCTCCTCAATGCCTAGAGCCTTCAGCAATCCGGCCGTTCCCAGCTCCGTTCCGTCGTTTTCTCTGAAGATCGAGTAGCTGTCAACTCCTGGATGGGTCCCCTTTCTCACTATATAGTCAAACCGGTCGCTTTCGATATCCGGGTGAAACTCGGCTCCGTGGGTTCCCCGCATACAGTGGAACGGCCACAGAACAGGTCCGATGCCCTTCTTGTTGTCGAACGGCGTGAAAGGCTCTTTACCGTGATTCGCCGCGAAACTCATGTGATTGTATGGATGCCAGTCCTGACCTGCAAGTATCGTATACACGGGATCTCTCATGGCTCTATTTATCACTTCGTTTATCCGGCTGGCTCCCTTCACCGGGAGAGAACCGGTCTCGTAGAAGTCGTTTTGAACATCGACAACCAGCAGCGCTTTGCGCATTTCTATCACCTCGCTTCAGTGTTTTACCGAAACGCCCGGAACAAAAAGAGCGATCGCTTTCGACGGTTCGAGTTTCTGTGTTTGCCCTTAGGATTCAACGAAACCGACCCAAATAATCTTCTATTCTCGCCGCGTCTTTATCTCCTCAATAGTCGCGAGAGCCTTCCTCCCGTGAATTGCAGTACCTGGCTTATGCTCACCAGAACTATTACGGCGTAAAGCACCACGTCCCACTGGAACCTGTAGTAACCGTAGTTTATGGCCAGCTGTCCCAGACCGCCGGCGCCGACGGCTCCCGCTATCGCGGTGTAAGTCACGAGATTGATCAGAAGAACGGTGATATTCCCTATTTGCTCCGGCAGCGTCTCGGGAATCAGAACTCTGAATATGAACTGCCATCTGTTGAGTCCCATGGAGTCGGAAGAATCTATAATCCCTCGCGGGACTCCGTTGAAGGAGTTCTCCGAAAGCCTGGCCATGAAGGGAATCGCGGCTATCGTGAGATTGAAGATAGCGGCGTTTGGCCCTATGATAGTACCCATGACGTTTTTCGTGACGGGAATCAGCAATAGAACCAGTATTATGAAGGGGATCGAGCGGAAAACGTTGACTAACAGGTCGAAGACTATGTAGAGCCTTCGCCACTTCTTGGATCTCGAGAGCAGGAAGAGGGCCACTCCGAGGGGTATTCCAAAGAGCGTCGCAAGAAAACCGGAGACCAGAATCATATATAGCGTCTCAAACGTGGCTTTCAGTATCTCGCCGGACATCATTGAACCTCCTCGAGCGAATAGACCGACTCCCTGAGGCGCTGGATGAACAGGTCCTGCTGTTCACCGTCTATACCGATTATCATCGCACCGAACGGTCCATGCTTCAATTCTTCGATTTTGCCGTACAGTATGTTGACCGAGACGTCCAGTTCCCTGGCAACTTTCCACATTACCGCTTCGTGCGTCTTCTTACCCCAGAAGAGGACCCGTATTATCTTGCCTCTGTGTTCTATCGCTTTTCTATCCAGTTCGAGCGGCGTGCCGAAATCCCTGACTTCGTTTTTTTCGACTTTAACGAAAAATTCGTGGGCCGGTCCGAAGAACTTCAGTTTCCCGT
>DBRH01000037.1:13164-19133 GCA_002305955.1 Kosmotogaceae bacterium UBA1373 | reverse complement strand
TCCAGAAGTATCATCTTAGGATCCATGACGAGCGCCCTGGCTATGGCGGCCCTCTGCTGCTCTCCTCCGGAAAGTTGAGACGGGTATGCCTGTATCCTTTGATCTAGGCCGAGCTCGCCGGAGATCTTTTCGACCTTCTCTTTCACTTCCCTGCTCCCCAGTCCCTGTATCTTGAGGGGAAAGGCGATGTTCTGAGATACCGTTCGGTTTCTGAAGAGATTGAAGCTCTGGAAAACGACGCCGATCTTTTTGCGCATCTTTCTTATCTCTTCATCTTTCAAATTGACTATGTTCTTTCCATCGAAGAATATCTCGCCGCTATCGACAGGCTGGAGAAGGTTGAGCGTCCGGAGCAGGGAGGTTTTCCCCGCCCCGGAAAGCCCGACTATGCCGACGATCTGGCCTTCTTCCACCGAAAAGCTCACATCGTCCAGGATCTTTCTTCTCCCGGCTCTATCTTCGAAGGAAAGGTTCAGGTTTTTGACTGCCAGGATCAAAGCGACCGCTCCTCTCAGAATACCGGTACTACCGCTCCGCCGTACTTCTCGTTGATGAAGTTTCTCACTTTCTCCGTGGTCAGCACGCTCACGAGCGCCTTGACCCAGTCCTTGTCTTTGTCGGCCTCGCGGATCGTTATGATGTTGGCGTACGGAGATTCGCCGCCTTCGATGAATTCTGCGTCTTTGGTGGCGTTGAGGTTAATCGTCAGGGCGTAGTTCGTGTTGATCACGGCGCCGACCACGGTTTTGTCGTCGGTGTAAACCCTTGGAATGAAACCGGCTTCGATTTCGACGAAACTGAGTTTTCTCGGATTGGTCTCGATGTCACGCACGGTCGATTCCAGCTTCGTGGGATCTTTCAGTTGAATAAAGCCGTTGTTGTGGAGAAGTATCAGCGCGCGCCCCTCGTTGGTGGGGTCGTTCGGAATGGCGATCTTGTCGCCCGCCTCCAGGCTCTCCAGAGGTTTCTTCAGGAAGAAGCCCATCGGTTCAACGTGAATCGCTTTGATGGATATCAGTCCCTTTATTCCCCTCTGGGTAGTGAAGGAGACCAGGTACGGCACGTGCTGGAAGTAGTTGGCGCTCAGCTCGCCCGTGGAGAGCGCTATGTTCGGAAGCACGTAGTCGTTGAATACGACTATCTCGAGTTCGTACCCGAGAGCCGCCAGATCCTCTTTCACTATCTCCAGTATCTCCGCGTGTGGAACGGGAGTCGCCCCGACTTTGATCTTTTCCGCCCCGAAGGCCAAAACTAAACCCAGCAGAACCCACACCAGTAGCAGTTTCTTCATACAAATCCCTCCTGATATAAAAAAAAGGGCGTCTCCTTTGAGACGCCCCGCTTCTATTTTTCCAGGTACAGCTAAGCACCCGAAGAAACAAGGGCGTTGCCGTACATCATCATAGATATTCTCTTCTTCCCGCCGACTGCTCTAAAATCCATAGGTTTCCCCCAACAGTTCGTTTGAGAAATTATAACTCACGGCTGCTTTCAACAATGCAAACGTACTGTAAACAATCCCTCAAGTGATTTTCATTTCGATATTGAAGATCCTCTCCCATGTCTCTTTTAAGCTCTTCAAAACCGGTTTGTTCCGCTCGGATATGACCGAAAGCCCAGTTTCACTGGCTTTGTCGGCCAGCGTTATCTCCACCGACGACCCCGCACCGCTCACGAGGACGAGACCGGACTCGGTTCTGCAAAAACCCTTCACTCTCAAGACCAAGCCGAGGATCTCTCCCACGAAGTTCTTCAATTGCTCGATGGTCACCTCACCTTCCCATTCTATAAGGAGGGATTTCGGACGGTTATCCGGGTGGTTCTCCGATTCCGTCCCGGTCTTTTTCCTTTTGAAAAGGGGAATAGCCTTGCCGGTCATTCCGTACCTGGCTTGGTATTGAGGCATGTTTCCTATCATGGATATTTCCTGTTTTATTCTCTCCAGTTCCGCACCCGTTGCCTTATCTACTTTGTTGATTATCACTACGTCGGACGAGGCGACCTGTTTTTCGACGACCGAGAAGATGTCGCTGAGGGCCAGGAACCTCGGGGCATCGACCACACAGTAAGCAGATATATACTCCACCTTTCCGGCGATCGGAAGGAGCCTCTCGATACCGGACGGGTCGGACATGCCCGAAGTCTCAACGAAGATGATCTCCGGTCCCTTTTTGATCATGGACTTCAGAGCTTCCACGAATTCGTTCTCCCTGCAGCTGCAGAAGATCGAGCCTCCCGAGATCTCTTCCTTGAAGATTCCCTCTTCCAGGAGCGATCCATCGATGGCCACCTTCCCGAAGTCGTTTACTATGACGCCCTTATGGACATCACGGTACTGCGACATCAGGACCTTAAGAAAAGTCGTCTTTCCCGATCCAAGAAAACCCGTTACAAGAACCAGCTCAGGAACTGAGGAGTTTTTCGATTTCACTGAAGAATTCCCTCCTGTCAGGAATAATCGATGAGTACTTCAACCGCCCGTTGATATAAATGGAAGGGAGGTTCTTCACTCCCATCTTTTTTATTCTATGGATATTTTCGCGAACCGTGAATTTGTATTCCACAACATCGACTCTGTCTTTGAACTCCTCGAGGGCGAGTCTCGCCACGCTCATCATGTAGGTGCAGGCCGCGCAGGTGGCCGAATCCAGTGTAAAAACCTCGATCAGCGGCTTTTCGAGATGTTCGTAATCGGGAAGGTCGATCTCGATCCCTTCCTCCGTGGTTTCGTAGTTTTCGAGAATCGCTTTCACCCTTTCGACGTCCCTTACGGCCTGCTGTATGGCGATGCCGTTTTCGACAGGCACATCGTAGGGCATGTCGCATCCGGGAGCCACTATGTAGTTTCTCGTTCCCAGTCTCTCCAGAAGCTCTATCACGTACTTCATGTTATCCTTCTGGTTTCCGTACAGCATCGTGGTCGTGAGGGGTATGTTGCCGCCGATAACCACTCCGTAGCTGTCGGTGATTTCCTTCGCGCTCACCAGGTCGATGTTCTCATCGACGAATAAGGAATCCGGGCCGGTCTGGCACATCGCTTCGATGTTCTTGGTGGCGTCTCCGCAGACGAAGAAGGAACTCTTCGCCCCGTTTTGCCTCACCGAGGCGAAAAGCCCGGAAAATGGTCCGCTCAGGTATCTCTTGAAATGGCGCGGAGAGATCTGCGAAACCATGGGATCGACGAAGGCGATTACGTCCATCCCGGCCTCGATGTACATCCCGGCCATGCGGTTGCAAACGTCGCTGGTGTATGAGAGCAGGTCCTGAGCGTACTGCGGCTCTTCTATGATGTCCATGAAGAAGTCGGTTCCGCGTAGATGCGAGGCTAGAGTCAAAGGACCACAGACGAGCCCGAACAGCGCGGTGTGACGGCCCACCTTCCTCTTCATCTCTCTCATGGCCTCCAGTACCAGAGGAATCCTCCCCGAACTTTCATCCGGGAGAAGGCCGTGTATTTCCCGGTCCTTCTTCAAAGGGTGGCCGCTGACCGAGGGGGGATTGACGTCGCTCCAGACCAGATCGCAACCCAGAGCTTCGGCTTCCAGCTGGAGGTCGAAAACGACCGGCTGGCCGTCAGGTCTGTAGAGTCTGTTGACTTCAAGCAGAGATTGAACCAGCTTCTCGCCGTCGGTAAGTACCTCTCTGGCGGTGTAACCTTTGAGTTTGCCGGCATGAACGCCCGCGAAGGGTACCCAGGGCGCGCGGGGTAAGGTTTTGTTCTCGAGCGACTCCAACAGCAGCTCTTTACCGGTCTCTTCTCTCGCGATAAACTCCATTGTAAACCTCCCGGAAAAAAACCTTTCTATTATTCTAACAAAAAAGGGAGCTCCCTGAAGGGCCTCCCTCTTTATGAAACTCTTAAGATTCAGCTCAATTTCTCGCCTTCAACACTCAAAACGAGATACAGTTTTCCGGATTTGTCTTCCCTGTAGCTGGCCTTCAAAAGTCTGCAACTGGTTGAACCGGGCCCTTTACAGGCGATAAACGTGAACGAGAGATCTTTCGCCCTGCACTTTATAAGCTCCATTTTCAGAGTCCTCAAAAGACTGGCGAGCCTCTTCTCTTCTTTCTGGCCGTATAGCCTCGAGTCTTCGTCGGTCTGAACCACTTCATCCCAGAGCTTCTCGGTGAGGATTACGGGAAGCTTTATACCGTTGTCCCTGGCGATAGGTGAAGCATCGACCATACCCATATCCAGTCGGGTGAAAAGCTGAGAGCGATCTGGCACCTCTCTGCTGCTCATACAGCACCTCCAGTTAGTTGTCACTTTAAACATAACATTCATACTGTCTCGAGTCAAAAGCCGACAACGAACCACAGGTATGTTCAGGGTCGTTTAGGTGACTTTATCTGCAATAGTCTCCGGGAAACTCCCCCGGGTGAGTCATTCTCCTATTATTTTTATAAGCACCCTTTTCTTTCTCTTGCCATCCAGCTCGTAGTAGAATATCCTCTCCCAGGGACCGAAATCCAGCTCCCCTTCGGTTATGGCCACCACGACCTCTCTGCCCATGACGGTTCTTTTCAGGTGGGCGTCGGCGTTGTCTTCGAACCCGTTGTGGGCGTACTGCGAATATGGCTTTTCTGGCGCGAGCCCTTCGAGCCATTTTTCGAAATCCTGGTGCAGTCCCGGTTCGTCATCGTTTATGAAGACGCTCGCCGTTATGTGCATGGCGTTCACCAGCACGAGGCCCTCTTTCACACCGCTCTCTCTCACAGCCAGTTCTACCTGAGGGGTGATGTTGACGATCTTTCTCCTGGTTTCCGTGTTGAAATACAGTTCCTTCCTGTATGACTTCGTTGCACTCACCTCCATTCAAAACCCGCACTCCAAAATTCGTTCAGAACACGAAGGGTATCAATCTCCAGGTTCTTCGCGAGTAGAGCAGATACTCCTTCCCGAAGATCTGTCGCAGGTTTTTCTCCTCGACGAATATTCTATATATTATGCCCGCAGTCGGTAGCGCGAAAGCCAGTACCGAGCTGAGGGGATAGTTGAAAACGAGCGCAAGGCCCAGAAAGCCCACTATCTCGGCGGCGTAGGCCGGATGCCTTATCACTTTGAAAAGGCCCGTCGTATGCAGCCGCTGTCCGGGAAGTGCGCCGACATCGATAGCGAAGGCCCCGCCGAGCTCGCGAACGACCATGGTCCTGACCACAACGGCGAAGATCATCATTCCGACGCCCATAAACCTGTACCAGAGGAAGGGTTGAAGAAAGACTTCCTTGGATTTTCCATCGACGATTACGGCGCCGAACATCCCGACGAGAACGAAAGCCAGCATGACGAACTTGGAGCGCTTTTCCTGAAGTTTTTCGCTGACCTTTCTGTTGTGGAAGAGAAAGAGATATATATCGAACCCTACCCATACCGAGAGGACCGAGAAGAAAAAGGTCTGACCGGACATCGCCACCTCCTGGAATCCATAACATATGAAGATTCTATCATCAGTCCCATGAACGATACCATCGACCGACGATCGTGTGAAATCTCTCTATTCGCGCGAAGAGTTATAGTAATATTGTCTTGAAGGTGGTGATTGGTTGAGAATACTACACTGTTCGGATATCCATCTCGGCAGGAGACCGATAGGCTCTCCGGGCAGCCCTTACTCGGTGGCCCGGTACGAGGATTATTTCAAAGCCTTCGAAAACATCGTCAATTACGCTCTGTCGGGAGCGGTCGATCTCTTTCTGGTGAGCGGGGATCTCTTCGACAGGAAGGATATCAACCCCGATACGCTGGCCAGAACCCAGCAGATGCTGGGCAGGCTCAAAGAAGCTTCGATAGATGTGATCGCGATCGAGGGCAACCACGATAAATGTTTCAACGCCGGCGAATCCTGGCTGCTCTTTCTGGAGAAGACAGGCTATTTGAAGCTTCTAGCACCCTTTCACGACGGAAGGCGCTACTCCTTTCCATGCGTTGAAACCGGAGGGGTCAGGCTCTTCGGCCTGGGTTATCCCGG
>DBRH01000037.1:12658-13124 GCA_002305955.1 Kosmotogaceae bacterium UBA1373 | reverse complement strand
GCGCTCGGGGAAAAGACGCTGTACGTTGCCGGAGGCCATCTCCACGCGAGGGCCAGCTTCCCTTCAGGTGAGCCCTTCTTCCACGTGCCCGGTTCGCCCGAATACTGGGATGTCTGGGAGAGCGGCGAGAAGGGCTTCAACGTATTCGACACGCTTACGGGAGAGGTGGAGTTTCACGCCTCCTCGCGGAGGGAGAGACAGGAGTTCGCCTGCGACGTTGACGAAGGGCCGGCCGTGGATCGACTGAACGGTTTCGTCGAAGGGCTGGACATACATGCAGGTTCGCTCGTCCTGCTCACGGTAAGCGTACCGGGCGATTGTGCGCTGTACCCCGAGAAGATCGAAAGAAGACTGGAGGAGATGGGGGCCCTCAAATCCTTCCTTCGCGTCAAGAGAAGGGATGTTCCCGTCTCGCTCGAAGGGTTCCGCTCGATGGGCGCAAGGGAGATCGAACGCGAGGTGCTGA
>DBRH01000037.1:2667-12585 GCA_002305955.1 Kosmotogaceae bacterium UBA1373 | reverse complement strand
CAGCGTGGAACTGGAGAACTTCAGAAACCACGAAAACTCCCTTTACGAATTCGACAGGGGCGTCAACCTTATACTCGGTAAAAACGGCTCTGGCAAATCCTCGATCATAGAGGCGATCGGGCTTGCGCTTTTCGGCGGAGGTCTCAGAGACCGGCAGGAAGACGCGGTAATGTGGGAAAGAAACAGGGCCAGGGTCGTGGTGACCTTTCTCGCCGACGACGGGAACCAGTACCGGGCCGAAAAGGTATTCGGCAGCACCTCGAACCACGAGCTGCGGCAGGGCGAACTGCTCGTGGCCAGGGGTAGAGATTCCGTGATAGAAAAAGTGAAGACCATCTGCAACCTCCAGGGCGATATCGCGAAAACCTTCGAAAACGTCATCGTCGCCTTTCAAAATAGAATCGCGGAGCAGTTCCTCGGAAGCCCAGCCCCGCGAAGAGAGTATTTCAACCGCGTCTTTCAGGTTGATCTGTACAGACGTATCGCGACCGATTACATGAAAGAGTATCTCTCCGGCCTGAAGTCGGAGATAGCTCTCATGGACGGAGAGATTTCGCTCACGGGAAAGGTCGTGGAAAAGAAATCCGAACTCGAGAAAAGACAGGAAGCCAAACTCGCGGAGCTGGCGAACGGCCTGAAAAAACTGGAAGAGGTAGAAAGTAAACTTACGGGCAAAAAAACCGAGCTTGAAACCCTTAGATCGAAAGAAAGGGAGATAAATTCGCTTGGAGAGAAACTCTCGATACTGCTGAAAGACCTCGTCGAAGAGGCCAGAAGGCTTAAAGAAAGCCACAGACAGCTCAATACATCCTTGCGGGCCCGCGAGATAACCGCCAGATCCTTCAAGGGCCACGAGAAATACAACGAACTCCTGGCCAGGGAGAAGGAACTGGATGGGCGAAAGAATGAACTGGAAGTCATCTCGAGGAAAGTGGTCGAAATCGGCAGAAAGCTCGCGAAGAAAACCACCGAACAGGCCAGATTGCAGGAGAGAACCGCCGCGACGGAGAGGCGCAAAGGCGAGATCTCAGAGTCGCTGAAAACTCTGAGAGAGAGGAGAATGGAACAGTACGGCGATCTCGAGGAAAAGCGGCGACTGCTCAGAGAAAGGGAGTTGTTCCTGCAGGCCTGGAACGACAGAAAGAGCGCTGCGAAAGTGCTCAGGGAGGAATACGAAAAGGCCGGGCGCGGGCGCATCGAACTCGAAGCGATGATAAAACGCCAGAGCGATGGTCTGACGGCCCAACCCGATCCACAGGAGCGGCTCGAAGCACTGGATGCGCAGGAGAAGTCGCTCCAGGAAAACATCGCCCGGCTCGAATCGCTGCTAGCAGCAAAGGCCGGCGTCTCGGCCAGGCTGAAGGCTCTGGAAGAATCTATCGCTTCTCTGTCAAGGGGCCTCTGCCCCTTGCTCAACGAAAGTTGCAAGAACATATTGGAGAGAGAAAATTACGCGGAGAGTCTGGAGAGAATGGTTCAAGAACTGGAAGACAGAGCCGACAAGATCGATCGAGGGATCGAAGAGCTTGAAGGGAGCCGTCAATCGCTCGAAGAACTGAAGAAAGACAGGGCCAGGCTGGAGCGAGACTGTGAGCTGAAAGCACAGGCTGCCGGAGAACTGCAGGCCCTTCGAGAGAAGCTGGAGAGATCGCTGGAGCGACTCGAAAAATCCAGAAGGCAGATAGAAACGGTCCTGAAGGGAAGCGGAACTCCCGAAGAGATGTTTGAAGCTCTGGAAGACGGGACGAGAGAGGCCATCACGGCCGTCGAGAAGGCCAGAAGCGAAGTCCGCCTGTCCGAAAAGGGCCTGGCCGACATCGACGGGGAACTCGAGAACAAACTGGCTCTGGAAGTGGAATCGGATAGAGAGTTGAAGAAACTGGCCTCAGCCGGGGGAGAACTTGTCCTGGAGCTTCAAGAGATGCAAAGAGAGAGCGACGGTTTCGAGAGCTTGCTGTGCGTCCTTCCGGACTTAACCCTCGCCCTCGAAGAGACGAGAAGAGAGATGAACTCTCATAAAAGCGATTACGACCAATACAACAGAAACTCCGTCCTGGCCGGCTATCTCGAAGAATACACCGGGAACTTCCGCCAGTCTCTGGAGCTCTGCAGGGAGAAATCGAAGAGGATAGGGCTGTCGAGACACGAATTCGGCGAACTGCGCAGGGGCTTCGACCGGTCGAAATTGAAGGAAGTCGCAGAGGAGTTCGAAGGGATACAGGAGGCCCAAAGGTCCGGACGGGACGAAGTGACCTCTATAAAGAAAGACCTAGATTACATAGAAACGGAGCTCGACAGGATACGCGAACACGAGAAACGCTTGAAAGAATTGAAAGAGAGAAAGGCCTTGATCGAGAGAAAGGTTTCGCTCGCGGAAAAGATGAGAGAGAACCTGAACCTCACGGGCGAGAAGATAACCGCCGGCTTCAGGGACAGTATAGAGAAGAAGGCCACGGCAGATTACAGGAAGATCTCCGGAATTGAGGAGTCGATCATCTGGAACGAAGATTACGAAGTTTTCCTGAAATCTCCCGGCGAGGCGGGCGCGAGTCTGAGAAGCTTTTCGAACTTATCCGGCGGCGAACAGGTGCTGGTCTCTCTCTGCCTGAGGGCGGCCATGACCAATGTTTTGAGCGGTGCGAGACTCGCCATCTTCGACGAGCCCACTTCCAATCTCGACAGGGAGAGAAAGGAACTGCTGGCGCAATCGATGAGGGAGCTTTTCGGCGAGCTCGACCAGGCGATAATAGTCACGCACGACGACGTCTTTTCCGAGATGGCACAAAAAGTTATCCGGCTGGGCGATTAGGCCGTAGATTGAAATCGTATAACCACCGAACGGAGGTGTGAGCTTTGAAAACGGTACTGAAAAACATAGAGTATCTCGTTACCATGAACGCGAAAAGGGAAGAGCTTAGAGAGGCTTATATATCAATAGTGGACGGAGTGATCGAGGAGATCGGCGAGGGGGCCGGTCCGGCGGGCGAGGTGGAAATCGACCTCAAGGGGCGCATAGTGACTCCCGGCTTCATAAATACCCACCACCATTTCTACCAGTCTCTCTTTCGCAGCGTCAAAGAAGTCGCTTCGGCCAAGCTGTTCGACTGGCTCGTTTTTCTCTATGAAAAATGGAAGAAGCTCGACGGAGAAGCCATCTTCGTCAGCTCGAAGATCGCCATATACGAGATGATGGCCTCCGGCGTCACGACCACCACCGATATGCTCTACCTCCACCCGGCCGGCAGGGAGGGCTTCATCGACAGTGAAATCGAAGCGGCAAAAGAGACCGGCGTCAGATTCCATCCAACCCGCGGCTCGATGTCTCTCTCCAGGAAGGACGGCGGCCTCCCCCCCGATTCGGTGGTCCAGAGCGAAAGAAAGATAATCGAAGACTCGGTGCGCCTGATCGAAAAGTACCACGACAGGCGGAGGAACGCGATGACCAGAATTGCGCTGGCCCCCTGTTCGCCCTTCTCGGTCACCGGGGAATCGATGATCGCGACGGCCGAACTGGCCGAAAAGTACGACGTGCTCTTGCACACTCACCTGGCCGAGACGAAAGACGAAGACGATTTCTGCATACAAAAGAAGGGCCTGCGGCCGGTAGATTACATGGAGAAGGTCGGCTGGCTGAACCGACGGGTCTGGTTTGCCCACCTGGTGTGGCTCAACGAAAAAGATATATCGAAGCTGGTTGAAAACGACTGTGGAATGGCCCACTGCCCGACCTCTAACATGCGTCTCGGTTCGGGAATAGCGCCGGTAAAGGAGATGAAGGCGGCCGGCATGAGAATAGGTCTGGCCGTGGATGGCAGCTCTTCGAACGACTCAGGAAACATGCTGCTCGAAATCAGAAACGCGCTTATGCTCCAGAGGGTTTTGAAGGGGGCCGACGCGCTCTCTCCCAGAGATGTCCTCGAATTCGCCACGCTCGGCGGAGCGAAAGTCCTGAGAATGGACGACTTCACCGGCTCGATCGAAAAGGGAAAGGCCGCCGATATCGCCGCTTTCAGACTGGACACCCTGTCCATGGCCGGCGGGCTCTCCGACCCGGTTGCCTCGCTCGTTCTCTGCGACCCTCATGGAAGCGATTTTGTGATGGTCAACGGCAAAGTGCGCGTACAGAATGGAAGAATCATAGACAGCGACCTGCCCGAGCTCATAAAAAGACAGAACCACATATCGGCAAAACTGCTGGAAGCGAGTCAGGCACAATGAGTAATGGGTGCGCAAGAACCGAGAGGTAAGAGGTAAGAAGATCAAGATCTTCACGCTCTTCACACCTCTCACCTCTGTTCTCTCGCGAAAATGGGGACTGACTGTTTCCTGAGGTCTGTCCCCATTTTTNNTTTTTCCTCTCTCTTTCTCTCTCCTTCTCTCTCTCTCTTTCTCTCTCTTACTCTCTCCTCTTCCCAATTACTGTCTTCCGGAATTGAAGTTGTCTCTTTTGTACTTCAACCAGGGGCCGCCGTCCAGGCCGTTACTGCTGCAATTGACGGCGACGATCTTGCCGTGGTTGGTGCCGAAATAGATTATTCCGTTAAGAAATATTCTACTACAAGACTTCGGCAATCCAGACACATCTCAAACTCTTCAGTTATCTCAACTTATGATTTCAAGTGAAGAAGCCTGCTGGCAAGGCTGTAATGGCGATCTCTCGTGCTATAATTGCTTTCAAACTTACGATTCATATGAGTTTGCCTCTTTTCGAGATTCATACCCGCTCTTTGAAAAAAGAATCAGTTCTTTCTGCGGACTTTAAACGCAAGGCTTTCCGGTTGCTAATCCATGTTCTTTGTCTAGTTCACTCGTGTGGCATGTTTGTGCGAAAGATACTTCAAAAACAGAGATCTAAGGGACCTGAAAAGGGAGGTGAACCCAGTGAGGAAAATAGCCGTTTTTCTGCTTGCACTGCTGTCGTATTCATTGGTTTTCTGTGGCGGACCCGAAATCAATTCCGCCACCGCTCAAGAAAAGATAACTCTGTTCATCAATGGAACAGTGGTGACTGTGGATGAACAGATGACCGAGGCGCAGGCCGTGGCCGTTAAGGGCGACAGAATCATCGCCGTCGGTACGAACGAAGAAATCGTCAAATTCATCACCGAAGATTCCGAGGTCATCAATTTGAAGGGCAAAACCCTTATGCCGGGATTTGTCGAGGTTCATTCTCATCCTTTCGTCAAAATGGTCGTTGAAAGCGCCATGGTCGATATAAGGCCCGCCGTGGGTTATACCGACGGCGAGAAGATCATGGACATGATCGAAGAAGCCGTCGCGAAGGCCGAACCAGGTGAGTATTTGGTCTTCTTCGGCTGGGATCCTCTCCTGCAAAAGGGTTTAAAAAACCCCACAAAGAAAGAACTGGATGCGATAGCGCCCAACAACCCTCTTTTCATCTGGGGAAACAGCGTCCACATAGGTTTCGCAAATTCGATGGCTTTCGAGCTGGCGGGTATAACCAAAGACACACCAGATCCCGTCGGCGCTATGGCGGGAACCTTCGGAAGGGATGAGAACGGCGAACTCGATGGAAGGCTCGATCAGGGCGGTCCGATTTCCATGTTGATAAAGAATTACCTGCTCGAATATTTCGGAGGTCCCCAGCAGCTGGCAGAGGCCGTTTACCATGGGTGGCTGGTCAACGCGAGCGACGGAGTCACCACTATAAGCGACAACGTTCTCGAGAAAGATATACTGACCCTGTATCAGTTAACGGAGCGGCTGCAAAAGACTCTTCGTCTGCGCGGCTACGCGGTGGATTACAAAAACATAGTCATACCCGATGATAGCGAAATGATAAAAATGGTCGGCGGAAAGCTTTTCATCGACGGAAGCCCCTGGACCGGGACGATATCGATGAGAGAGCCTTATCTGGTGAACGATACGACCACGGGAATCATGGATACTCCGGCCGGTTATATGCAGGAGCCCTACGTAACCCGGCAAGAGTTGCAGGATTTCATAGACGACATACTAATAAGGGGAATCTCCGCGGCGATACATGCAGAAGGAGACCTTGCCATCGACTGGGCTATGGATGCGATCGAGGCCGGGTTGCAGAAGTATCCGACCGCCGATCACCGCATCCGTCTCGAACACGTTCCCATGATCCGCGACGATCAGCTCGAAAGGGCGAAGAGGCTGGGAGTGGCCGTGAGCTTCCTTATGGCGCACGTACGGTACTGGGGAGATGTTATTCCCACGCTCGTGGGTGAAGAAAGAGGACAGCGCTGGTGTCCTGTGGCTTCTGCGGTGAAGTATGACGTCAGTTACTCGTTCCATTTCGACGGACCGACTTCGCCCAACAAGCCCCTGGAAAGTTTGCAGACGGCCGTAACCAGGGAAACCGTGAACGGTCGGATACTCGGACCGGAGGAATGCATTTCGATCGATGAAGCTATACGCGGCTACACGATAAACGCCGCTTATCAGTTGTTCATGGATAAAGAAATAGGCAGTATAGAGGTTGGGAAGCTCGCCGACCTGATCATCCTGAGCGAAAACCCCAGAGAGGTAGATCCCGAAAAGATATCCGAGATCGAAGTGCTGGCGACTTACATAAACGGAGAAGTCTTCTGGAGCAAAGACTCTCGACTTATCCATTTCTAGTTAAAGAAAAGAGGGAGGATTAAACAAATAGCCAGTAGCCGCCACTGGACAGTCTACTTTCTAAGAACGGTTGGTTCTTCGGCTCTTCCGTGGTCGCGAGCGAGACACGGACACTTCTTTTGTACCATATAAGGCAACGTTAGTGTTATCCGGTCGCAAACATGGTATATTCTAAGAAACACGGAAAAGAGGTGGGGAAATGGAGTTGATTCGCCTCAAGTATGATGGTAACATCTACTCTATAACGGATACTTTGCCTTTCTCGGTAGCGATTCTCGATCAGATTTACGACGGAGACCTCAATCTCTGCCTTGAGGATCTCGGCGGGACGAAGATCGAACCGGACCTCGAAACTCTCAAGTCTTTAATAGCAGCTTTCGAGGATATTGTCGAGCCGGAGATTTACGCCCCCATAGAGTACCTGGAGTTCAACGAGTACATGAACGAGTGCGGACTCACGGTGAAGAACTTCGCGAGAGGTACTTTCGGCGGTTTCCAGGACAAGATACTTTCCATCGCCGATCGAGGCGATTACGAAAGCGCACAGAAGTTCCTCGATCTTTTAATGGATGCGAACGTTGACAAAGCCACTCTGTGCGAACTCAAGGGCAACATCTATCTTGAAGAAGGAAACGAAGAGGAGGGTATAAGATGGCTTCAGCAGGCCCTTATGATCGATCCCTCGCTTTTGAGTGCACACTCCTTCCTCGGTCAGACCTATTACAACCGGGGGGAATATGACAAGGCCGCACAATACTGGAATCGTGAGATCTCGATAGCCCCCGACCATCTAGTAACGTATTTCATGCTGACCGATGCCTATATACAAGCCGGTAGAATAGACGAGGCGATGAACGTTCTCAGGACGCTCTCCCAGCGTGACCCCTCAAGTATCCTCACCAAGGCCGAAATGGTTGAGCTGTGTCAGAAGGCCGGCGATTTCGAACAGGCAGGCAAGATCGAAGAGGAGATACTCAATTCCCGACCTGTCTATATAAACGACGTCGAAGTTTGGGCCAAGACGCAGTTCAGATATGGCCGCTTTGACACTGTTCAGGAACAGGTTCTGGAGTTTCTAAAGAAAGAACCGGAAAAGCCCGAGCTGAAGATGCTTTTGGTGGTAACCTTCATGAAACTCAAGAACTGCGAGGAAGCCAGAAGGCTCATGAAATCCTTTGAGAAGGGCCAGCTCTGGTACTTCTACGGAAAGAAGGAGCTTTTCAACGAATTTCTCACAGAAGAAGAGAGAAGACAGTGTGGTATCCTCTAGCGCTGATCGTACCGATTTTTTTTATTTTTGGGCTGGTTTTCGGTAGTTTTTCTAACGCTCTTATCTATAGAATACCATCGAAGGAGTACACGATATTCAAGCCCAGAAGAAGCATATGTCCTTCGTGCAAGCACGAGCTGGCCTGGAAGGATAACATCCCGCTTTTCAGTTATCTCACCCTTAAAGGAAGATGCAGGTACTGCGGCTCGAAAATATCGCCCCGATACCCTCTCGTAGAGCTTATGACGGCCTCGCTTTATGCGCTCAACGCCGCGCTCTTTCCACTGTCTGAGGCGATTTCGCTTTCTCTTATGGTAACCGGGCTAGTTGTTTCTGCCTTCATAGATCTGGAGCATTACATGATACCCGATTCGGGAGTGATACTGGTGGGGCTGGGCAGTTTCTTCTGGGCCTTCTTCCGGGGCCGTTTCCCGGAGAATCTTATAGGAGCGCTTATCGTAACCGGTGCCATGGTGGCTTTCTTTCTTATCGCTAACCAGTTCCGGAAGGATAGTTTCGGTTTCGGCGATGTCGAGCTTCTGGCGGTGCTCTCACTGGCCACGGGGATACTAGGCTCTCTGTACACTATCATGATAGCAGCCTTCGTAGCACTGGCCTCTTACGCGATCGCATCGGCCGTCAAAAGGCGAAAGTTCGACAGGTTGGCCCAACTTCCCTTCGGTCCGTTCATCGCATCGGCCGGGTATCTGACGGTACTGGTACTTGACCTCATAGAAGGACTGTACGCATTTTGAGTACAAAAGACTGGAGAACTCTTCTGAACGAAGCAGCGGATGAATTCTGTACTTTTCTCACAGAGAGAGGAATGAAGTGTGTCGTAGAGGGTGGCGGTGAGTATTTCGTACAGATCAGAACGATATATCCCACTAAAATATACAGTAACTCAAAGGGAGACAGAAGGATCGTGGTCGAAGGCCGACCCGGACCGGCGGAAAAAGCCCGGTTGATCTCCCTTTGGGAGGAGTTCAACGGCCACAGCTTCAAAGGGGTTAATATCTTCGTGGACGGGAGTTGCCGTGGCCAGGTATCCTCTTACGCCGCAGTCATTATTGAAAACGGATTAGTGATTGGGATGATCTCGGGCTGTTTCAGGGATGGCGCCGGTATGCGGAACGTCGCGGGAGAGATAGTGGCGGTCGAAAAAGCCGTGGAGTTCTGTTTGAAAAAGTCCATCACGGCAGTGAAGATCCACTACGATTACGAAGGGCTTTATGGATGGGCAGAGGAATACTGGCAGGCGAAGACACCGCGCACAATCGAGTACAGAAAGCGCATGAGAGAGATCTCAGAAAGTCTCTCGATAAAGTGGGTGAAAGTAAAGGCACACAGTGGGAATTCTTACAACGAAATGGCCGATAAACTCGCAAAAAAAGCACTGCAGGAATGTAAGATGGTGTAATTTCCATGGTACTCTTGCACTGTCATCCCGTAGTAAAAAGGCTAAAGTGTAATCAGGGCACCGTCCTGCAAATACGAAAACCCAGGCCGCTGTATGTTTCAGTGGGCGAGTAGTTGCCGCGATTCGCCACACGTGCGCACGTCGCGACTTTGTACCAGCTGCCGCCACGCTCTACCCGGTAGGAACCAGCAGTACCGTTGTATGGATTTATCTTTGTTGTCTCTGTGTAATCGTACCACCAGTCGGAACACCACTCCCACACATTTCCGGACATATCGTAGATACCCAGCTCGTTGGGAGCCTTCTTCCCGACTTCGTGAGTTTTATCCTCGGAATTCGAATAGTACCAGGCCACCTCATCTACATCATCGCTACCGGAATACATGTATCCATTGCTATCGTTACCGCCACGGGCTGCGTATTCCCATTCCGCTTCAGTAGGCAATCTGTATCCGGGTACCTTTGTTATGTCTGTCGTTACTTTTCCGTCTTTGTCCAATAGATTTCCGATGGTGTCGTACGCTTTGGGAAGTCCTTCTTTCTCACTCAACCAGTTGCAGTATGCTATCGCGTCCCGCCAGCTCACGTAGATTACAGGTCTGCTTCCCCTTCCCCA
>DBRH01000037.1:0-2530 GCA_002305955.1 Kosmotogaceae bacterium UBA1373 | reverse complement strand
CGCCCTGACCTCAAACTTGTGAGGCCCTTCCGAGTAACCGTTCCACGTGTAACTCGTACCCGTACCGTTACTCTCCCAGCTCCAGTCGTCCTTCCTGAATAAGTAATTTTCTATAATTCCATCGGGGTCACTTCCAGTCCAGGTGAAGGTGCTGCCGTTTTCTGAGGTCTCTCCGTTTGGACCGCTGACCTTCGCCACGACAGGTGGCTGGTTTGCTTTGTTATATGTAAAGATCCAGCTCACTGCGGTCGAATACTTCCCATTATCATCCTTCGCCCTGACCTCAAACTTGTGAGGCCCTTCCGAGTAACCGTTCCAGGTGTAACTCGTATTCGTGGCGTTACTCTCCCAGCTCCCTTCATCTTTTCTGTATTCGTACTTAGTTATCGTTCCGTCATATTCCTTTCCAGTCCAGGTGAAGGTGCTGCTGTTTTCTGAGATCTCTCCGTCTGGACCGCTCACTTTATTAACTTCTGGAGGTTCGTTCTTAACATATCCTTCCTTCCAAAACCAGGGACATCCTGTTATAAGAAGTATTACAACCGCTAGCAGTAAAAACAAAAAAACCGAAATAAACGACTTCTTCATTACCCCACCTCCATAAGCGAGGCCTCGCACTCGAAGTAAACACTTGAAGACTCAGACAATACACTGCAAGGGGTGCAATGCACTCATAAGACTAATATAGCAGTTATTACATACTGCACAAAGGAATATTCACTCGTGTGAATTTCAATTTCTGCGATTCGTTTATCGGTGGATAAGCCCTGTTCATCGCTTTCTATCAGTCGTCTAGTCTGGCACGCATAAACTTATCTTCCGGCCCGGAGATGAGTGTCGCCGATCGTCATGAGTTTCGCGGGGCGCCATCAATCATCGTTCAAGGTTCTCTTTCCGTAAACTGCAAGAACGGCCTGTTCAATATGTGCGATTTCCTCGTCCGACAGAAAGTCGAAGTGGCTCTTGCGTTTCTGTGCAGAAAGCCTGCCGTTGTTCTGCAGGCAAAAGCGGATGAAGAGGTCTATCAACCGGTCGGGCATATCAACGATTTCCTGGATGGCTTTCTTTGTCTCATCGTAGCTGGCCAAAAACGCCAATTCCCGGGGGAGTTCCTCCTCTATGGTCTGATCGATGAATTTGAAGAGCGCCTCCACCTGGGGCGTCATGTCGATATAGCGGTACCACCTGGCGGTATCGTTGTGAACGGTCATGCTGCCTTCTTTATCGAGCGAGTAGTCCACCAGAGGCATAATATGACGTGAGAAGGCTTCCAGAGAGGCGTCATAGTCTTCAGGGTTCTTCAGCATCGACGCCGATATGGGAAACATGACGCCTTTGGGCGTAAAGCCCCGGCGGGCAAGAATGTTGTGGATCAGAAAACGGTGAATTCGACCGTTGCCGTCTTCAAACGGGTGCAGAAAAACGAACCCGTAGGCGATAACGGCGGCGTGAACCACGGGGGACACATCGCTGGCGTCCATACGCTTATGGGCGGTTACCAGGCCCTCCATCAGGTCGGCCAGATCCTCAGGCTTCGGACATGCGAAATGTATTCTTTCCCTCTGCCAGGCGATTGTCTCTCCGACATAGTTCTGGCCCGTCCGGTAATCGGAGTCTCGAAACCGTTGATCGACAATTCGATTCTGAAGTTCGATCAAGCGCGGTTTTTCGCAAAAGTCTTCCTGCTCGGCCAGCTGGAGCAGCGCTACAAATCGCCCGGTTCTGGTCGATGTTGGCTTAATATGTTCGATCTCAAAAGAGGATTTTGTCTCCTTGGTGTACAGATAGCCTAGCGCCCTCCTCAGCAACTCTGGCGAATAGCCAGCCACAGCCCTGCGGCATCGCCCGGGAAGATCGGCTGTTTCAAAGCTTCGAAGGGTTTCTGTACGGCGAACGGTTGGGCAAAAGCGTGGGTCACCCAGTAGATTGTCGTTGACTCTCTGACGACGAATCTGGCGGGCCGCACCGATCGTGTAGTACTCATCCGGCTCAAGCAGATCGATGTAGTTACCCCGCCTCACGTCATCGAGAGGAAGCGTTTTCCCGGTCAGAAACTCGTACAGATACCACAGCCGCCTGGCGTATTTGCCGGTTGGCCTGGAGCGGACATATTCGAGGAAATCTTCCTCTGCAACTTCCTGAAAGAGGCTGGCGAGTATCGCGAGATTAGTCCCGTCATATTTGAGCGCAAATTCAAGGTGATCGCCCGGTGTATCCCCAGGCCAGTACCTGGGAGGATATACCTCCTCGACTATGCCCTCGCTCGAGTCGATCCTGTGGATTCCACCGGTAGTCACCAGGGATCTGTGCCAGTTCGGAATGACATCCAAGTCATATCGCTCGATAAGCGCCGCATACCCCGCGAGTCTGTCAGCCGATCTATCCCGATCGATTTCAGCCATAGCTTCCTCCGGAAAAATGATTACAACACAAGAATTATCGTTATATTTTAGCACAAGTCAAGAAAAACAATTACGAAAATCAGGGGATTCGTCAGAGCCGTTCTTCGAAAGGGCGAGAAGAGGAGAGA
>DBRH01000072.1:44140-45686 GCA_002305955.1 Kosmotogaceae bacterium UBA1373 | reverse complement strand
GTGTGCGTGCAGTTTCTCGAACTTCACTTCGATCTTTTCGAGTTCTTTCTCGCTCAAGTTGCACCTCCTTTTGATACCTAGAACACAGGGATCATAGACAATCCTTTTCAGCAGAAGGGGGATCGGTCTTGGAGAGGATCTGTACTCCTTCGGCGAAACCGAGTAAGCCTTCTTGAACGATCTACTGAAAGCTGCTTGCGAGGAGAAGCCTCTATCAAGAGCTATCTCGGCGATTGATTTCTCGGTATCGCGCAACTCCAGCGCTGCCTTGCAGATCTTTCGAAGCCTGATGTAATCCCTCAGTCGCATCCCGGTCAGGGCGTGAAACTTCTTTGTGCAGTAAAAAGGCGAATAGAAAAGGCTCTCGCCCACTTCGGAAAGAGAAGGACTATCATCGAGATTCCGCTCGATGAGTTCTATGATCTGCTGAACGTTCTCATGCCATTCATACACAGCGATCCCTCCCGGGAAAAATATACAGTAAAAGAGAGGCAATTTCTTGATCTGAGTTGCACTTTAAGCTAACCTCATTGTATAAGCATATTTCATGTATAAGGTTATTATGATACGTTTACGGTGATTCACTTTTGTTAGTCTCCTCAGGTACTCATTCGATTGGATCTCTGTTCCGCTTTTCTCGTAACGTTCACACTGTTTTTTAACAGTTCTCTATATTAAATTCCCCTTAATAATTTCCTTTTTCTCCATTTTTTATGGTAACATCTTTTTAGGCTTCCTTTCGGCTTTTTGGTGTCCCTTTCCGGGGCACACCCGGAAATAGATAGCTAGGAGTCGAGACTGAAAGTCGATATTATGAAGGTGAGCGCTCATGAGAAAGCTCTTGGCCTTTTTGATCGTTTTTGTCGGTACGGCTCTAATGATTACAGGCTCCTGTTATGCGATAGACAAGAGCATCACCTGGACGGAGGATGAAATTGCCTTCATCAACGAACANNNGGAAAGTACAAGGGAATCGCTGCCGATTTGTTGCAGCTGATCGGCGAGAAAACCGGCTTGCGGTTCGAGGTTGTTCAGGGGTTGACCTGGCCGGAAGCCTACGATATGGCTCTGGCGGGAGAGGTGGACGCTCTGCCGGCGATATCCAGAACCGACGAAAGAGAACTGCATTTTCTTTTCTCCGAACCGTATTACTACTTCAAGAGGGTAATCGTGACCAGGGACACCGATACGGCAATCTCGGGAATTGAAGATCTTGAAGGGTTGACGGTGGCCGTGCAGAGGAACAGCTCCCATCACAGTTACCTGCTGTATTATCCAAAAATCAATCTGAGTCTCTACGACTCTGTGGAAGCGGCGATCACGGCAGTCGCCAACGGCACGGAAAGGGCTTTCGTCGGGAACCTCGCCACCACTAATTATCTTATACGGGCCAACGGATTGACGAACTTACGGTTCACCGCATTCGAAGCCGATAGACAGCTGACTTTGAACTTTGCCGTTCGCAAAGACTGGCCCCTTCTTGTGAGCATCTTCAACAAAGCGTTGAATACGATCACGGAAGAAGAGAAGATCGCCATCAACAACA
>DBRH01000072.1:43770-44106 GCA_002305955.1 Kosmotogaceae bacterium UBA1373 | reverse complement strand
AAATGAAATTAAGAAGCGCGAACTCATTCAGATAGATCTGGAAAAGGCAAAACGAGAAGCCGAAGATGCGAACGAATTCAAGTCCAGCTTCATGGCGAGAATGTCCCACGAAATCCGGACACCGCTCAACGCCATTACGGGAATGGCTTACCTGCTGAAAAAGACCAATATCTCCCTGACGCAGACCATGTATGTCGATCGAATCACTCAGGCATCGAACAATATGCTGAGCATAATCAACGATATCCTGGATTACTCTAAGATCGAAGCCGGCAAGGTGGAGCTGGAGATCGCTTCTTTCAGCATGGACCAGGTCATTCAGGACGTCGTGAACAT
>DBRH01000072.1:35177-43626 GCA_002305955.1 Kosmotogaceae bacterium UBA1373 | reverse complement strand
CAGGTGAAAAAGCTCTTCGTACCTTTTACGCAGGGAGACAGCAGTATCAACCGGCGCTTCGGAGGTTCCGGATTGGGGCTGTCTATCGTCAAGAACCTCCTGGATATGATGGGGGGAAATATACAGCTCTTCAGCACCCCCGGGGAAGGCTCCACGTTCATAATCCAGCTTTCTCTGAGTATCGACAAAGAGAAAGAGGAGCTTTACGCAAAGACCTTCTCGGCGACTCATTTCAAGAACGTCAGGACGCTTGTCCTGGAAAGGACGGGGGCGAGCATGAACCTTCTGGAGAGCTATCTCGGCGCCTTCGGAATGCATTGCGAGCTCACCAGTTCCCAGGCGAGCGCGTTGAGCATGCTTGAAGCAGCCGATGGCAAATTCGCCAAGCCCTTCGATCTGTTCATCATCGACTACGACACACCTGCCGGAGGCGGCTTCGAATTCATAGAGTCGATACGCAAAAACCCGAGGATCGCCAGAATGCCGAAGCTCATCGTGCTTTTGCCGATGATGAGGGAGGATCTCTTCGACAGGCTCGACGACTATGGAATCGACATGGGCATCGGCAAGCCAATAATCCCTTCGATTCTGTTGAACGGGATTCTCGACATTTTCAATTTGAAGGCGGTGTCGGCCTCTCAACCGTTGGAGAAGAAAGCCGGCCCCGCAAGACTCGACGGATCCCACCGAGTGCTTCTGGCCGAAGATAACAAGACCAATCAGTTGATTGCGAAATCCATCCTCGAACAGGTGGGCATCGAATCTATCCTGGTGGGCGACGGCAGGGCCGCTGTTGAGCTTTACAGGCAACACAGGAATAGCATCGACTTGATTTTGATGGATTTGCATATGCCCGTTATGAACGGCTATGAAGCGGCGCGGGAAATCAGAAAGATATCGGCCGATGTACCCATAGTGGCGATGACCGCGGATGTCATTCTTGGAGTTCGGGAAAAATGCGAGCAGAGTGGAATTTACCACTATATAAGCAAGCCCTTCGATCCGGATCGCTTTATCCAGACCGTCAGGGAAATCATCCAGAAGAGCGAGGAAAAGAGTGTTCAGGAGCCGACCGTTCTGGATCGATCGGCCGGACTGAAAAACATGGGCGGCGATCTGGAAGTGTACCGCCAGGTATTGGACGCGTATCACCGGGAGAACCGGGACACGCCGGATACGCTCTGTAAGGCTATCGAAGAGAGGAGATATCCGGATGCCGTACAGATCGTCCATAAGGTCAAGAGCAGCTCCGGCAGTATCGGCGCGAGGGCTCTGTACGAAGTTTCGGTAGAACTGCAAAAGGCTTTGAGCGACAGTTCGGAAGAGGAGATACCGCCTCTTAAGGAGAGATTCGTCTCCTTGCTCGGAAAGCTTCTGGAAGAGATCGGCCGGTTTCAAAATTGAGATATGTTTCGGCATTTGTTTCTTATAGCGAGGGGGAATGAACGATGTCTGCGAAAATACTGGTTGTCGACGATTCTGCTTCAGACCGATTCATCATCGAAAAGATGCTGCGTGAGTACAGCGTCCTCACCGCCTGCGACGGTGTTGAAGCCATGAGGCAGATTAACGAAAATGAGGATATCGACCTGATCATACTCGATTTGAACATGCCCGGCATGGATGGGTTCGAGGTTCTGAACGAACTGAAGTCAGACGATAGGTACAAGAGGCTGCGTGCGATCATTCTGACTAACTACGATGAACTGGACAACGAAATAAAAGGCCTGAAACTCGGTGCTGTGGACTATATAAGAAAGCCTATCAACATGCATTCCCTAAAGGCCAGAATCGAAATCCACATCGAGTTGCTTCATGTCCAGCGACTGCTCGAGCAGAAACTGAATGAACAGGTGATAACGTTTGATACGGTTTTCCAACAGGCACCAATAGGCATAGCTATTTCGCACAGCGATCAACCGCTAGATTCCGTGAGTAAAGCGGTTACCAGGTTCAATCCGATGTTCGAGCAAATAACCGGTAGAACGAAGGAAGAACTCATAGAGCTGGGCTGGGGGAAGATTACACATTCCGATGATCTTGAAGAGGATTTGAAGAAATACAGGAAACTGAAGTCGGGCGAAGTCAAGAGTTATTCGATGGAGAAGAGATATATCAAGCCGGATGGTTCGGTTGTATGGGTATATATGACGGTGGCTCCGCTCGTTTTGTTGAACGACGATCAATACAACCATATATGTCTGGTTCAGGATATTACAGAGCGTAAAGCGATAGAAGCCGATCTGCTCGAGAGCGAACGCAGCAAATCCGTTCTTCTTTCCCACCTTCCCGGTATGGCGTACAGGTGCAACTATGACAGAGAATGGACTATGCAATACGTTTCCGACGGCTGTTTTGAATTGACCGGTTATCGCCCTGAAAACCTCGTCAATAACAGGGACCTGGCCTTCAAAGACCTGGTCGCGCCGGAATTTCGCGAATCGCTCTGGGAAGAGTGGCGAAGAGCAGTCGAAAGGCGAATTACTTTAAATTATGAATACCAGATAGTGACGGCGAAAGGGGAGCGGAAATGGATTCTGGAGATTGGGCAGGGTATCTACAACGAGCTGGGCGGAGTGGAGGCTCTCGAGGGAATAATACTCGACATCTCCGACCGGAAGGAAATCGAGAATAATCTCAGATACAGCAATGAACACGATAACTTGACGGGCCTGTACAACCGGAATTATCTGGAAAGCCTTCTCGAGAGCGACACGAAGAAGCCTGCGGCCGAGAAAAGAGCGCTCGTGAGCGTAAATTTGAGCGCCGTGCAGTCGTTAACTATGACTTATGGGTTTCATTACACGCAGGAACTCATAAAGAAAGTCGCAGATACTCTAAACCAGTATTGCACAGAGAGGCGCGTACTTTTCAGCACACATGAAAATCGATTCACTTTCTACATAAGGGGCTACGAAGACAGGAACGAACTGGTGGAATTCTCCGAAACCCTTTCAAAAGCGCTGGAGTCTCTGCTTGCCGTGGAGAGGACCGGCGGCGGTATAGGAGTCATTGAAATCGAACGAGACAATGAATGCGATGTGGATCTGCTTATGAGGAGACTTCTGATCACATCGGAAAAAGCGATCGATACCAACAACAAGGACGTCGGCATATGCTTCTACGACACGGAGATCGAGATGCAGACGGCCCGCGAGGAGGAAGTTACCCGCGAACTTACCGCAATTGCGGCCGATGAGAGTAATGGCGGACTGTTCCTGCAGTATCAGCCGATCCTGGATCTAAAATCGAACAGGATTTGCTGCTACGAAGCTCTGGCCAGGCTCAATATCGAGGGGCTCGGTCCGGTACCGCCTCTGGAGTTCATTCCGATCGCCGAGAAAACAAAGCTCATAATCCCGATCGGTCGGAAGATTATGCTCCAGGCCTTTCGTTTCCTGGACAAATTGAAGAAGAGGGGGTATGAAACAATTTCCGTTTCGATAAACGTATCGGCAATTCAGCTGTTGAGAAACGATTTCGCCAGTAGTCTTTTTGAGATGATAGATGAAATGCAAGTGAATCCGGAGAGTATCAGCCTGGAAATCACGGAGTCGGTATTCACTTCAAATTACGAAGAAGTCAACCGCGTTCTCGGTGAGCTTATGAAGGCAGGAATCCATATAGCCATAGACGACTTCGGTACGGGCTACTCCTCTCTTTCCAGGGAGAGGGACTTGAATGTGAACTGCCTGAAAATCGACAGATCTTTTATTTCCAGATTGATGTACCTCAAACCCGAGGACGCCATCACCGGCGATATCGTCTCGATAGCGCATAAGCTGGGACACCTGGTCGTGGCTGAAGGGGTGGAGCACGAAAAGCAGAGAGAGTATTTATCGGAATACGGGTGCGACAATATACAGGGGTATCTGATCAGCAGACCTCTGGATGAAGAGGCTGCGATCGAATTCCTCAAGACGTATAATCGTCAACGATGACCGCTAAGAGCCTTATGAAAATCGCAGTCAAACACTTTGCCCACGTTTCGAACCCGGAACGCGGTTAAAATCATATAACGCACCCCTTCAAAGGTCTGTCGAGATAGATCTGGTAGTCAACGTTGGCATAGTTTTGCTTGACTGGCGAAGAGACAAAAAAAGGGCCGCCAACGCTCTTTTCAGTCAAGAGACAGGGCGCGGGCCGTGTTTAAGAGAGAAGATGGGGATGAATAGTAGAAAGGATTTTTCGATTAAAAATGCAATTAGAATCGTGTTCATACTGGCGATGCTGTTGTCTATCGGCGGCATCGGATACCTGATTTTCAGCGGATGGTTGTCCTCGGCCGAAAAGACGGCCGGGAGCATCGTGGAGACTATTGGCGAAGGCATCTACAATCGAGTCGTCTCTTTCATGCACGAGCCTGACCATATCAACGACGCCAACCGGAAGATCATAGAGAACGGCATTCTCGACCTGTACGATGAAGAGTCCAGGGACAAGTTCTTCGTCGGGGTTTTGAGCTCTCAACAAGAGGAGATATACAGTTTCAGCTACGGCACGGAAAACGGCGAATACTACGGAGCCCGCAGGAACGAGAAGGGCGTTATCGAAATAATGAGGAACGATGTCTCTACCGGGGGCAACTCCTGGTACTATTCGGTGAACGAAGANNGCAGGCCCAGCCTTCTCACCCATCTATAAACATTTTGTGATGAGCGACCTAACCATTTCTGCAGCGTGGCCCATTTACGATAGCGATGGCAACCTGCGGGGCGTGATGGGAACGCACGTGCTTCTTTCAAGCGTCGGAGCCTTTCTCAGAGATACCGTGAACAATTATGACGGTTACGCGATTCTTTTCGAGAAAGACACGGGCGCGCTGATCGCCAACTCGACGGGGGTCGACAACTTCTCCGTTCTCTCCGACGGCACGTTGAAAAGAAATACCATAAGTGAAATGGAAGATCGTGATATACAGCAAGAGTACGCTCAATACGCAACGAGCGGGGACTCAATCTTTATCTACGGCAGCGGGAGGGAGAAGCTGTTTGTCAATGTTCGCGAGATTCAGATGCCGGGCATTGACTGGATCTTGATATCCGCGATCCCCGAAGGGCTTTACATGAGCAGTGTGGTTGAAAGCGTTTATCTGACGGCCCTTCTCGTGGCGTTTGCACTGGTGGTATCGCTTATCGCCTATCACATCGTAATCGGCAGACTCATAAGGCCTATAGACGATCTTCTCGATGTCTCCGCCGCGTTGTCCTCGGGGGACTTGTCCAGGCGCGCCGAAGTTGTTAGAAACGACGAAATAGGAAGCATATCGGAAAGCCTGAACAGGGTCGCGGACAAGATGCAGTTTCTCATAAACAATCTGGAAGAGAGTGTCGAAGAGCGAACGGAGCAGCTGTACGGCGCAAATGTGGCGCTGGAAGAAAATAAAAATCAGCTTCAACTCATTCTGGATTCCACTGCCGAAGGGATCTACGGAATCGATATGGACGGAAGATGCACCTTCTGCAATATCAGCAGCGTCAGAATGCTTGGATACAGCAGTCCCGCGGAATTGCTGGGGAAGAATATGCATCTGCAGATCCATCACAGCTATCGTGACGGAAGGCCTTTTCCTATCGACGAGTGCAGGATTTTCATGTCGATCAGACAGGGCAAAGGATTCGAAGCAGACGACGAAGTCTTCTGGAGAGCCGACGGCACTTGTTTCGATGTGGAGTACCATTCTTATCCTCAAATAAGAAACGGCGAGGTCGTCGGTGGAGTCATCACTTTTATGGATATCACCGACCGCAAAAAAAGAGAGGCGGAAATCGAATATCTGAGCTGCCACGACGTACTGACGGGTCTTCACAACAGAAGCTGTTTCGAGAACAGCCGCGATAAAATAGATATTCCCGATAATCTGCCGCTCTCGGTGGTCTTCGCAGATATCAACGGCCTGAAGATGACAAACGACGTGTTCGGTCACACCGCGGGAGACGAGCTTATAAAGAAGTCGGCCGAGATTCTTAGGCAATCCTGCAGAAAGGGCGACGTGATAGCGCGTGTCGGCGGCGATGAATTCGTGATACTTCTGCCGAAGACAGACATGGGGGACGCCGAAAAAATTCTCTCGCAAATCAAGACCGGGTTCTCGAACGCCCGTATTGAAGCTATAAAATGCAGCGTTTCGCTCGGCATAGATACGAAAACGAACAGCTATCAGTCTCTGGAAGAGACGATGGCCAACGCTGAAAATATGATGTACAGAGACAAGACCATCAATCGCAAATCGGCGAACAGGGACATCATCGATACGATCATCGAGACTTTGCATTCGAAGTATCCGAGAGAAAAGCAGCATTCCTTAGCCGTAAGCCGGTTGTGCGGAGAGTTCGGAATTGCCCTTAATCTTTCCAAGCCGGAGATCAACGTGCTTAAGCGGGCCGGTTATTTGCACGATATCGGCAAAATCGTGCTTAAAGAAAGCCTCCTGTCGAAAGATCATCTGAAAGCTTTTACGGAGGAGGAGCGAGAAAAAGTGAAACAGCATTCAGTTGTCGGATACCGCATCTTGAATCTCTTCGATGAAACGCTGGATCTTGCCGAATATGCCTACAGCCACCACGAAAGGTGGGACGGCAAAGGCTATCCAAGAGGGCTCGAAGGCGAACAGATTCCGCTGATAGCGAGAATTATATCGATAGCGGAGACCTACGATCGCGTACTCAACAGAGGAGACGGCCCCTTCGAAGAAAGAAAGAGAGCGGCCCTAAAGGCCATAAAGGATAGCGCCGGAAAGCAATTCGATCCGGAACTCGCCGGTCTGTTTGTTCAGACGATGGACAAGAGTGCCTGAGCCTGCTGTTCGGCAGCCGCTAACGGACTGGACGAAGAGAACGGTCTAGCGAGGAAGGCCGTCACGTTATTCGCGGCCGCCATCCCTGGGAAAAAGCTTCCCATTCATCGTATATGGCCCTAAGTTCTTCATCCAGGTAAGTCAGCGCTCTCGCGCCTATATAATCGGGCACGCCGTAGTGCGCCTGGGCGATCGCGCCGGTTATTGCGGCGATCGTATCGCTGTCGCCGCCGAGCGATATCGCCGTGCGGATTGCATCCTCGAACGAATCAGATTCAAGAAAACATTCGATGGCCTGAGGCACGGTCTCCTGGCAGATCTCGTTGAACCTGTACGACGGTCGGATCGCGTCGATCGTGAAATCGAGGGAGTAGTAGCTTTTCGAGATCCTGTCGCGGATTTCGCCTTTCGAAAAGCCTCGACGCGCCAGATAGACGGCGACCGATGTCGCCTCCGCCCCTTTGATGCCTTCTCTGTGGTTGTGCGTGACGGAGGTTATCGTTTCGGAAAGCTTCACCGCTTCGGTTTCCGTTCTAGCGATAAATCCGGCCGGGCCGATACGCATGGCCGCCCCGTTGCCAAAACTCCTGTACGGCTTCGGGTCGTCGCTGAAAATCCAGCGGGCGAACATCCCGCCGTAACCGCAATCGGGGTATTTACGCCCGATTTCCCTCATGTATCTGACCGCCAATTCGCCCAGCAGCCGGTGGTAATTGCCGTCCAGCCTGTAGTCGTTTATCGATGTATCGACGTTCTTTTCCGTTTCCATTAACGCCTTTGCGACCGCTAGAGTCATCACGCTGTCGTCTGTGGCAAAGCAGCCATTTGCAAACAGTTCGAAATCTTTGTCGCGGTGGTTGTTGAACTCGAATCTAGATCCCACAATATCGCCAACGATCGCTCCCAGCATAGTTTTCACACCACCCCTTTCCTGTATCAGTGATTCATCTTTAGCAGATGATCTCTTATCGCCTCGAGCCTTTCGGACATGTGGGGGAAGGTTCTGTATTCGTCAGCAATCGAAGATAAATCGCTGAGGTCGATCCACTTAACCTCGGAGATGGTGTAGTAGTTTCCATTCACGTCTTCCGGTTCCGAGCCGGGAGATGGTTCCGAACCGTCATATATGAAGTGGAACATCTTCGCCGAGTAGTACAAGCCATCATCCGGCAGCTCGACTTCGGCAATCATGCCCGCAGGCTCGATAGCCAGGCAGGTCTCTTCGAGAACCTCTCTCTTCACCGCCATCTCGTCGGATTCCCCGGCAACCTTTCCACCGCCGGGGAGCAGCCACTCGTCGGGTCGTCCGTCGTTCCCGCTGTGCTTTATAAAAAGCACCTTCTCTCCGTCCGTGATTACACCTTCCACCCTGTAAGATCTCTCCACGACTCTTTCAAGGATCGCTCTCCTGGCTTTGACTGTGTCGGTGTCTCCATTCTTTCGGGAGAGTTCTGCCGAGAGCAGTGCCATCTTTTCCAGAGCGTATCTCAGTGAGTCGAAATCCAGCCCCGCGAAGCATTCGGAGAAGCTCCTGTACTCACCCTCGCTCATGAATCTCTCGAGAAGCCTCGGCGAATAGAGATGGTCAGTTTTCCCGTGCACCAGCGAGAAAAGTCTGGCGAGATAGTGAAGATTCATGCTGTGTAGCGTACT